>JAUHXA010000016.1 GCA_030427245.1 Bacteroidia bacterium
CTTTCCGTATTTTCAACAATTCTTCTTCTGATATATTTTTCAGTACGTCCACAGCCTTTTCGGTCACAACTGCAATTTTTTGATAGACTTCCTCTCTGCTCAATCCTCCTGTACGACTAAATTCTAAGTCTCGTTCTCGAATATCTGGTTCTCCTCCTAAACTCGAATGTATGTATTGGGTAATGTTTCCACACAAATGCACAAGGATGTTTCCGATGCTATTAGAGTGTTCATTGGGGCGCTGCCAAAGCTCTTCTTCTGATATTTCGGTGAGACATTTGTGAATTCGAGGAAGATTGAGATGGATATATTCGATTGATTCTTGGATAAATGTGGTGAAAAAGTTCATGAAAATTTGTTTGAGTATGTGAAAATGATTAAATTTATAAAGTCTGATTGTTTTATGAAGGTACTATTTTCTCTACAAAAAAAATATCCTTTTAAGTTATGAAAAATCTATATCCTCTTTTATAGACTAATTTTTAGGTAAAAAAAAGAAAAAAGTCTTATCATTATGCCATGAAAATTTTAAAACACACTTCTCTCTGGCTCGTTTTCACTAGTTGTCTTCTGTTTTTTTCGTGTCAATTCTCTACTGATGCAATGGCTCAACCAATCGAAAATCCCTATTTTATCAAAGGAGGATTGGACATTCCATTGGCTTTGGGTAGTGGTTTGGCCGTTTTCATTAGTGCAAAAAAATTCAAGAACAAACCTTTTTTGAATACAGATGAGTTGGATGCACTCGACCCCACAACCCTACGTGGCATTGATGCTTGGGCCGTTAGACGCAATAGCATTAAAGCACAGCAAGTAAGTGATATTCTTCTCATAACATCTCCTGTCGCACCATTGTTATTGTTGGCAGACAAAGATGCCCGAAGTCATGCTGGACAAGTGGGGTTCTTCTTTCTGGAAGTAGGATTTATTAATTATTCGCTCACTGCATTGACCAAAGAACTCGTGCGCCGCAAACGACCCTATTTATATGATAGAGAATTGCCCTACGAACTTCGTCAAAGCCCTGCGGCTACATCTTCGTTCTATTCGGGGCATGCCTCTTTATCGGCGGGATATTATTTTATGGCTGCCAAAATGTTCAGTGATTTCAATCCCGACTCCAAACTCCGACCTTTCGTGTGGGGAACGGCGGCTATTGTTCCTGCTTTGACGGGTATGTTGAGAGTCAGGGGCGGTAAACACTACCCGACCGATGTGATTGTGGGTTATCTTGTTGGGGCGGCTGTTGGGATATTGATACCTCAGATTCACAAACGGAAATTGAATTAATTGGAGAAATTAAATAATAAAAAATAATCTTAATATGAAAAAATTACACTCTTTCTTGCTTTTTGGATTAATAACTATCACCTTCAATCCAATTTTTGCACAAAACTGCTCTCCAAATGATATTACATTGTCTACTCAAAATCAAATAGATAATTTTCATGCTACTTATGGTCCTTGTGATAATGTGGTCGGAAATTTAATTATTCAGGATGATGACAATGGAGTTGACAATATTGTCAATCTGAATGGTTTATCTAATCTAACTGCGATTGGAGGGAACTTTGAGTTTTTAGAAAATCAAAATCTAAATGATGTCAGCGGATTATCCAATTTACAAACTATTACGGGAAACTTTTTTGTGAATGACAATCCAAATCTTGGAGATTTTATAGGACTTTCTAACCTCACCTCGATTGGAGGAGATTTGAATATTGATGATAATAGCAATATGACAAGTCTAAATGGATTAACGAATTTAACTTCTATAGGAAATGACTTGATAATTAACGATAATGCAAATTTGATAGACATCATGGTGCTATCTGGAGTTACCTCAATTGGTAATAATTTAATAGTGGAAGACAATCCCTCTTTACCAAATCTAAATGGTTTGAATGGGGTTATGAGTGTACCTGGTAGGCTAGCAATTGAAGAAAACTCAAACTTAACAAATTTAGACGGCCTCACAAATTTGAACAGTATTGGTAATAACCTCATTATTGAGGATAACAGTATGCTTCAAAATATTAATGGGTTAGCTAATTTATCCAGTATTGGGAATAATTTAGTAGTGCAGGACAATAGTTTATTAGCAGAGTGTTGTGGGTTATTTGGAATATTAAATGGAGGAATAATAGGCGGAGTTTCTAATATGTCTGGAAATACGGGAAACTGCAATAATAATGGTGCTGATGTTAATGAACCTTGTGAGATTGTTGTACCTACTGTTGGAGAATGGGGATTGATAGTGTTGGCCCTATCATTGATGATAGCGGGTATTCTATATATTCTTCCACAGAAAATACGAATTGTAAATCAACAAAAGTTTGAAGTTTGACTTTTGCATGTTAAAATAAGGCGTTGAATATTCCCTTTTCAGAATATCCAACGCCTCACTTTCTTTATTCACTTCAATAAAAAATGCTTCCTGTTCTTCCGCTTCAACTGTTGGCAAGGTCTGCAGCCGTTGCCAAAGTTTTCACTACTTAATCCACTACAAACCGTTCCACCACAATCCCTTCCGAGTTCTGCAAATACAGCAAATACACACCCGTAGGATAAGCACTTGCATCCAAATCAAAACCATTCTTACCCACTTTCACCGATTGAAGTTCATTCACCAAAGTTCGACCAGCCACATCATAGATCCGAAGCGTAATGTCTTGTGGAGTAGTCGCTGTTATTTGTAGGTTCAACCAATTGCTTACAGGATTGGGCGACAAGGTTTCCAAAGAAAAAGTAATCGGAATGGGAGAAGAAATAGCGTCTAATAAACAATCAACTACCTCACTCGTAAACGTAGTCGCACAGTCATTCTCATCCGTCGCATTGATAAAGTACGTTTCGCCATTAAACGAGCCACTGAATGTAAATGCTTCATTTAACCCCACTTGTTGTTCGGTCAATTCACGCGCATTTACTGTATAAGTCGCCAATTCGTCAAACGAAGGCATTCCACCCGAAATGCTTGCTCCAACGGTCAAAATACCTGTTTCCAAATCACAATCCTCTTCTACAGTGAAGGTTATCGGCTGCAAAAACACAACAGGCGTACCCACTGCAATCTTAGTACAATCGCTACCCAAATCGGGGAAATTATCGTCTGTATCGCCCTCTGGGCCTGCCACTGCTGAGAAGTAGTAAGTGGTATTAGTATTCGCCGACAAATTCACATTATCAACTTGTGGAGCAAAGAAAATCTCGATGATATCGCCCAATGTTTCGGTAGGACTTGTGTGCAAAATATACACCAACACATCTTCATTCTCCAAAACAGTTCCCTCTGCTGCAATCAGCGCTGCATCTTCGTCACAAACCATCACCATTTCGGTTGGCATCGTACCCGCATCCGCCGTACACAACAGCACAGGGCAATCGGGAGATACCAACATTTCCATTGCTTGACAAGTCTCAAAGACCAAATCCAGAACTTCAATATTGTAGAGTTCCACCGCATTTGCATCCAAGGAAGCAATCGTAAGCGGCAAATCATTGTAACCAAATTCGCCAAGTGAATCACCATTTATCAACAGTTCAAAACCAGCTTCACTCACATTTTCAAACTCAAAATTAACCGATAAATTGAAAGTGCCATCCTCTGCACAGTCGCTGGTTGTCAGTTCAATATCAAAAATATTGCAGCTTGGAGGATCGCAGTTGATGGGGTCTAAACCAGTAAAAGCCGAACAATCGTCGTTCTCTGTATCCGTTACGATAAATTCGTAAATCGTTGTACCGTCACCCACCAAAGGCCCAATGGTATAGAAGGTTTCGCCGTATTCAAATGTGCCGTAATTGTTGCCATTGCCGACGATGGTGAAAGTTTGGGCGGTAGGATTCTCTACTTCAAAAGCAATGTCCACCAAAAATTCCCCATTCTCGTTACATTCATGCGCTTCCGCAATTACATTCGCTATTTCGCAATTGGCTGTTTCACAATTCACTATGCCGATGTCTATTGCAGTAGAACAACCTTCAATGGCATTATCAATTACCGCAAACTCATAGTTGGTTTCACCATTTCCATTCAAACCATCAATCACAATCGGTAAATCCGCATAACTGAAATTTCCGTAATTGTTGCCATTCCCTTGCACTCTAAAACCCTCATCACCCACGTTGGCAAATTCAAAATTGATGCTCACTTCAAAATTTCCGTTGTCATTGCAGTCCAAAACCGTCACGTTCAATTCCCCAATTTCGCAATCCGCCACTTCACAGTTTGGAGCTTCAAATTCAAAAGTCACACTGCAATCGGGATTGTCGTTGTCCGAAATCGTAATGCTATCAAAATCACCACCATCTGTCGGGAAAGCTTCAATCGTAATCGGTAAATCTGCATACGCAAAAAAGCCCAAACTAATTTCTCCAAAGTGCAAATCAAAAAAGCTGTTGGTCACATTGCTTGGTTCAAAATTCAAGGTCAAAGGATAAGTGCCATTGTCGTTACATTCGCCGACCTGCACCGAAATTTCTGTAAAACCACACTCTCCTCCTCCTCCACAGTCAATCGGTTCTTCAAAAACAAACACCCCTGAACAAGACTCCATTTGGATATCTCGAACCACAAATTCGTAAATCGTCGTACCATCACCCACCAAAGGCCCGATTGTATAAAAATTCTGCCCGTATTGAAAATTCCCGTAGTTCGTGCCATTTCCTACAATTGTAAAGCCCTGTTCGCTGCCAAATTCTACATCAAACTCGATATCGACAAAGAAGTTCCCATCACCATTACATTCGCCCGCTTCTGCAAAAACATTGCTGATATTGCAGTCACCCGTTACGCCACAATCCACTTCACCAATGCCAATACCTAAGGAGCATCCTTCAATCTGATTGTCAATCACCACAAACTCATAATTGGTGTCATTGTCACCCACCAAACCGTCAATGACAATCGGTAAATCGGCATAGCTGAAATTGCCGTAATTGTTGCCGTTTCCTTGCACCCTAAAGCCTTCATCGCCCACATTGGCAAATTCAAAATTGATACTCACTGCAAAATTTCCGTTCTCATTGCAGTCCAAAACCGTCACGTTCAATTCGCCAATTTCACATTCTGCAACAGGACAATCCAACGCAGCAAACTCATGCGTCGATGAACATTCGGGGTTGTCATTGTCCGAAATAGTGATGTGGTCATTTGGGCCGCCATTCGTTGGGAAAGATTCAATCAAAATAGGTAAATCTGCATAAGCAAAAAAACCAATGAAGATTTCTCCAAAGTGTACATCAAAGAAATCGTTGGTCGTGTTTTCGTGTTCAAAGTTGAGCGTCAAACTGTAAGTATCATCGTCATTGCAGCTTCCCAAATCCACCACGATGTCAAAAATACTGCAATCACCTCCACAATCCACCGTACCAATGCCAATATCCGAAGCGCATCCTTCTATCTGATTATCAATCACCACAAACTCATAGTTGGTTTCTCCGTCGCCATTCAAACCATCAATGACAATCGGTAAATTGGCGTATTCAAAATTTCCATAATTGTTGCCGTTTCCTTGCACTCTAAAACCCTCATCACCTACATTGGCAAATTCAAAATTGATACTCACTGCAAAATTGCCGTTCTCATTGCAGTCCAAAACCGTCACGTTCAATTCGCCAATTTCACATTCTGCAACAGGACAATCCAACGCAGCAAACTCATGCGTTGCTGAACATTCGGGGTTGTCATTGTCCGAAATCGTGATGTGGTCATTTGGGCCGCCATTCGTTGGGAAAGATTCAATCAAAATAGGTAAATCTGCATAAGCAAAAAAGCCAATAAAGATTTCTCCAAAGTGTACATCAAAGAAATCGTTGGTCGTGTTTTCGTGTTCAAAGTTGAGCGTCAAACTGTAAGTACCATCGTCATTGCAGCTTCCCAAATCCACCACGATGTCAAAAATACTGCAAATCACAGGACAGTCTATTGGTGCTTCAAATCCTGTAAAAGCCGAGCAGTCGCCATTTTCTACATCTGTCACGATGAACTCATAAATCGTTTCACCATCACCCGCCAAAGGACCGATGGTATAAAAAGTCTGTCCATATTCAAAAGTACCATAGTTTGTGCCATTACCTACGATGGTAAAACCCATACTTCCAGCATCTTCAATGTCAAAATCAATGTCCACCAAAAAATTGCCATCACTATCACATTCATGCGCTTCTGCAATCACATTGGAAATAACACACTCGATAATCGTACAGTCCAAACCTTCAAACTCTACTGTTGAACTGCAAACACTATTGTCATTGTTGATTCCCAAAGAACGAGAATAAAGACTGCTTTGATTGACGATAACTAGAAAAGCGGTCAGAAAAAAAGAAGTTAAGTAAATAAATTTTAAATTCATCTGTAAGGCGATTTTATTGATATGTCTAATTACTACACGAAAAAATACAAAAAAAGATAGAATTGAATGAGATTTGGGAGAGGAGGAGAGCCTTGTACACAACCAAAAGACTTGAAGTATACGAGTTTTGCTGCTTAATGAAGGGTTTTTTGTAGGGAAAAAGACAATAATTTCAACCAATTTTCTAATATTGCTGTTTAAGAAGTGACAACAAAGCAATACTAAGTAACGGTAAAAAAATAACTCCCCGTTTTCTTTTGCTAACATACCCCAACCCCCACCGAGAAATCGGGGCAGGCTTTTCAAAAGGGGAATATCGGTCGGAAAGTTATTTTTTCTTTTTTACTAAAACTATAAAACAAATTTTATGCGAAACATACCTAGAGTTGATTTGTCGGAGTTTGTAAACGGCAATGCAGCACAAAAACAAGCTTTTGTAGAAAAATTGGGCAAGGCTTATGAAGATGTAGGTTTTGTATCAGTAATCAATCATGGTATCAGTGATGATACGATTGAAATGCTGTACGACCAAGTGAAAACTTTTTTTAGCCTTCCAAAAGCTGCCAAAAAGCAGTGTGAAATTGAAGGTTTGGCAGGCCAACGAGGCTACACCTCATTTGGTAAAGAGCACGCAAAGGGCAGTGATGCGCCCGATTTGAAGGAGTTTTATCAGTGGGGACAAACGGTTCAAGGCGAAGAATTGGCGAAGGACCATTATCCCGATAATGTGATGGTTAGGGATTTACCTGCCTTCAATGAGGTAATCCAAAAAGCCTATCGGGGTTTCGAAAAATCGGGTAAGTATTTATTGCAAGCGATTGCGATTTACTTGGATTTGGACGAACACTATTTCGATGATAAAATCCACAATGGCAACAGCATTTTGCGGGCAATTCATTATCCTCCGATTACGGAAGAACCTAAAAATGCGATTCGGGCAGAGCAGCACGAAGACATCAATTTGATTACTCTTTTGGTAGGCGCTTCTGCGGATGGTTTGGAATTGTTGAACAAAGAAAATGTATGGCTGCCCATCAATGCGGGGCCTGGTGAAATCGTAGTGAACGTAGGTGATATGTTGCAACGACTGACCAACAACAAGTTGCGTTCGACTACCCATAGAGTAGTAAATCCTCCAAGAGAGAAATGGAATACTTCTCGTTATTCGATTCCGTTCTTTTTGCACCCCCGTTCCGAAATGGATTTGACCTGTTTGGACAATTGTGTGACAGAGGACAACCCGATTCAATACGAACCGATTACAGCAGGGGGATATTTGGATGAAAGATTGAGAGAGATAGGATTGAAGAAGTAGAATGCGATTTCAAAGCTCAAATTCAAGCAAGTACAAAAATCATTTATTCAAGTATTTTGATCTGGTTTTTGAGTTTGAATTTGAGTTTTTTCATTTCTTCCATTCTGCTTCAATACCTGCCAATCTATCGTAAAATTCTTGTCCAAACTTGCGAATCAAAGGCTCTTTCAAAAATTCGTAGAGTTTGACCTTCAATTGTTTGCCATTCTGACAAGCAGGGCTGCAAATCTCCCAACGGCTGTAATTTACTGCTGTAAAATCCTCGTGCTGATTCACCCGAATAGGGTAGAGGTGACACGAAATGGGCTTGACCCAATCCACATCCCCCGCTTCATACGCTTTTTGGATACCACAAATAGCAATGCCCAACTCATTGAAAGTCAGATAAGCACACGCTCCCCCTTCTTTCACCAACGGCAATTCAAACTGACTGTATTCATTTGTTTCGGTGTGAATATATCGTCCCTGAGCTTCAATCGCTGCCTTTCCTTCTTCAGTCAGATAGGGTTCGACATCTTCATAGATATCATCAATAATACCCAGTTCCTCATCCTCCAAAGGCGCACCACCTTCTCCCAAGACACAACACACTCCTTTACAGGCATTCAAGTTGCATACAAAATGCTCTTCTACAAGGTCATCACTCAAAATTTTGTCGTCAATCAGTATCATAATGCTAAAAAAATAAAAATTAAACACCAAATCAAAATGAAAATGGACTGCAAAGTTATAACTTGCATTGGCTTTATTCGCCATTCCACATTCTAAAACTCAAAATTCATTGTTTCGAATATGGCACTAAAATCCTTAATTCGGTTTGGAGTAGGCATTACCTGGCAGGTGGTCAGCCGCATTCTCTTTTTCACCTTTTTGGGAGTTGTCTTCAATTGGGTTTTGTTTTTCTTTTTGCCTGATATGTGCGATTTGCAGCAAAGTCAGCAAGGAGGGATGATGGCGTATGTTGAAGAACTTATCAGTGATTGTTTTTTTTCGTTTGCTATTGGATTGGTTTTTTTGCTGGGCTTTCCGATTGCATATATATTCCTGAGCTACAAACAGAGTCTTCAAGGAGGGATCTATTATGCCTATGTCAAAAACAAAGCAACTTTCTATAAGTACATCTCCGACAGGATGTTGGCATTTGTGGAAAACAAACAGACAGGCAACAAAAGTGTAGTGCAGTTGGCCGGAAATTTTTTGGAGAAACTGGACAATGTGCCATTTGTCATGCGGTGGATCATTCGATTTTTGAAAGACAAGATTCCCTTTGTTGAAGTATTGGAGAAAATGAGCGCAGATATCGAAATTACTCCCGACAACTCAGAAGAAGTCGCTTTTCGCCTTGCCAAAGATGCGGATACCTACATTGAAGATGAACTATTGAAGCCTGATTTGACGCTTGTTTGGCTTTTGATTGGGATTAATGTGGGCGTATTTGTTTTGGTAAAATGGATGGCGTAAAAAATGCTCCTTTTTTTTAACTCTAAACTTGAATAACCGATATTTGAGTTGTATCAACCCATTTTCTTTTGCTAACTACTCCCATAGATCAAACCCACTTAAATTTTTCATCAGAAAGTTTGTTTATCCTCAATATTTGCTTGGGGTTCATTATGTTTGGAATTGCGTTGTCATTGAAGTTAAGTCATTTTAAACAACTTTTTGAACAGCCCAAAGCACTTATTATAGGTTTGACTTCTCAACTGTTATTGCTTCCATTTTTGACTTTTCTGTTGATTATCCTCTTTCAGCCACAACCCAGTATCGCTCTTGGAATGATCATGGTGGCAGCTTGTCCTGGCGGAAACATTTCTAATTTTTTTGCATTGTTAGCCAAAGGCAATGTTGCTTTATCTGTTGGAATGACCGCTTTTGTTACCGTTTTGGCCACCGTTCTCACCCCCTTCAATTTTTCTTTTTGGGGCAATTTGATACCCGAAACGGCAGAGTTATTGACTGCTATTCATGTGAGTTTTAGTGAAATGTTGAAAACCGTATTGATGCTCTTGGGACTACCTTTGGTGATGGGGATGTATTTTGCCCATTATTTCCCCAAATGGACAGCAAAAATCAGTCAACCTATTCGCATTCTATCCATTGTGTTTTTTGCCGTTTTTGTGGTCATCGCTTTTGCCAACAATCTTCGCCTATTTTTAGAGTACATCCACATCATTGGAATCATTGTTTTCCTTCACAACGGCATTGCCCTGCTTGGGGGGTATACACTGGCAAAATTGGCTGGGCTACCCGATAATGATGCCAAAACCATTTCTATCGAAACAGGAATTCAAAATGCAGGTTTGGGTTTGGTCCTGATTTTCAATTTTTTTGGTGGTTTAGGAGGTATGGCAATTGTTGCAGGATGGTGGGGAATTTGGCACATCTTTGTAGGACTGAGTTTGTCTTGGTGGTGGGGGAAGAAAGTTGATGGTTGATTTTCTACAAATACAATTCCGCCAACAACCGACTCAAGTTACTCAAAAAGATTTCATAGTCTTTAAATCCCAACTTTTCGACCTCTTGATTGTATTTTGTATGCAAAGCATCCTCTGCTTTACCCGAAGGAATTACCAAATATTTGGTTTCCTGCTTGCGAGTGTAGTCGCCTAATGTAGAATACAAACGGTCAATATCCATTTTTACGAATATCGCAATCGGCGCACTGTCTCCTTTTCGCTTGATGTCAAAAGCCGTAAACGTGTAATTGGCATCTTCTCCGTGAAAATTGGATTTAATCTCTTTGGTATAGACCTCCGCTTTCTCCAAGTTGTTGTCCATCGCACCTTCTGCATTTTTGGAGTACTCGTCCGCTAAGTAGTTGTATTCTGCCGAAGTGATGGGATTTACCGCCACTTTAGTCGCTCCGCCCTCTTGCTGACAAGCATAAAATCCAGACGAAACCAAACAAATAAATAGGAATAAACTGATTTTTTTCATGATAGGTGTTGTTTTTTATTTTGTTAAATTGGGCTTTGGGCGAGAGAGCAAGAAGACGAGAAGAGAGATATTTATCAATTGGCAATCAGTGATTAATATTTTGTGTCCGACATCTTTCGTCACTCATCCAAAGTCTAATGTAAAAGTAAGGTAAAAATAACAAGGAGTGAAGCACATATATTATATTTTTCTTTTGTCACTGATCTTCATTCGCTGCAATGAGGTGGTGAAAGTAGGAGAGGAGCAGCAAACCCTTTTGCAGCCTCCTCTGTGGCAAATCGTGGATACTTCTTGCACGATTGGCATCGTGGCATTGGATATGGAAAAAGCGGCAAACTTAGATGTTGAAGCAGCGCAATATCTGTTTATTGACGATTTTATCAATTTATTGCAGCCTCTTATCCCTTCAAAAACAAACTATTCCGAACAGGAAGCTCTTCAAATATTGCAAACCATAGATTATGCGATTCGACGTAATCGGCAGCAGCAAATGGAATACGAAAGTGCGTTTAGTACCTGTATTCGCTATCGAATTTTTGACTGTGACATCAACAGCCTTCTTTACCTCACCATAGCCGAACACCTTCAATTGCCGATTTACGGCATGGTTTTACCCAAACACGTATTCGTGGTGTGGAAAGACGAGGAAAAAAATCAAGAAATCTATTGGGAAACCACAGAAGGTAAAGCTCGTTCATTGGAGTTTTACCAAAAAAAGTATGGCATTGAAGCAGAAGAAACGGGGCCAAATATGATTCTAAGTCCACTGACCAAAAAGGACTTATTGGCAGTTGTTTCCTTCAATATCGGCAAAGCCTACGCCGACAAAGATATTTTTGAGGAAGCCATCCGATACACTCGTCAAGCCATCGAACTCCGCAAAGATTGGTACAATCCCTATTCTACAATGGCGGTTATTTACCGAAAAATGGAACTACCCGACAATGCGCTCTATTACAGTCGTAAGGCCCTGCAACTGTATGACAAAGATGCCGAAATATACAAAACAATGGCTTGGGCTTATACGGTTTTGGGTTGTGATACGGAGGCGGAGGAGGCTTTTAGAAGGTATGATATTGAGCTTTAAAAGCAAAAGAAGCACATATAGTGTAAGTGTGAGTTTGTCAAGTGAATATTCCTTTCTGTAATCGTTTCATGTGCAAGGCGAATCTTTTTTTGCAAGAATTTTCATTTCTTCAAAAACAATGTCTAAACATTTAATGTTGTAACATCGAATCATAAAATTAAACACTATGAATCGCAAAAATTTTCTCAAAAAATCATTATTGGG
The DNA here is from genome assembly GCA_030427245.1 of Bacteroidia bacterium. Taxonomy (GTDB): domain Bacteria; phylum Bacteroidota; class Bacteroidia; order Chitinophagales; family UBA2359; genus JAUHXA01. Next base: position 11,900 of record JAUHXA010000016.1, read on the forward strand.
CTTGGCTGCTACCACAGGCGTAACAGCTTTGGCTTCACAAAAATCAACCTACAACCGCTTAATGGAGCAAGTAGGCTTTAATCATTTACCAAACAAGGAGGAACAAACAATGAAAACGGTATTGCACAAAGCAAGTACAAGAGGACATGCCAATCACGGTTGGCTCGACAGTCACCACAGTTTTAGTTTTGCGAACTACTACAATCCACAGCGTATGAATTTTGGCGTATTGCGGGTATTGAACGATGATACTGTTTCTGCAGGTCGGGGATTTGGTACACATCCACACGACAATATGGAAATCATTTCGATTCCGTTGGAAGGAGATTTGGAACACAAAGACAGCATGGGCAATGTGGGAGTTATCAAACAAGGTGACATACAAGCCATGAGCGCAGGAACGGGCATTTTTCACAGCGAATACAACAAGAACAAAGACCGAGATGTGAAATTTTTGCAGATATGGATGTTTCCCGACAAAAGAGATGTCACGCCTCGTTATGACCAAATTACCCTGAAAGATACCAATAGCAATAATGCACTCCAACAAATTTTGTCGCCCAGTGCGGACGATGAAGGCGTTTGGGTACATCAAAATGCTTGGTTTCACCTCGGCAAATTGGACAAAGGAACAAATGTAAAGTATGAGGTGAAAGCTCCAAAGACCAATGGTGTATATGCCTTTGTGTTAGAAGGAAATGTGACCATTGAAGGGCAAGCACTTGGCAAACGAGATGGTTTTGGACTTTGGGAAGTGGACAAGGTTGACATTGAAGCGAGCGATGATGCACGGGTTTTGTTGATGGAAGTGCCGATGGAGATTTCGTAAAAAATTCAAACTCAAAGCCGCACTGGATTTTGAATGATGAACATTAAATCTTTGTTAGACAAAGGGCAGCTTCAAGATGGAGTTTGCCCTTTTTTCGTCCACTCGTTGAAGCATACATGCAGTTGGTAGAATAAAGTTGTGGTACTTGGGCTTTGCAGCGATATTGCAGGTATTATTAGTGATTAAACTATTATTATCTCATTTCAAAAACTGTAAAACCATGTTTAACAAAATTTCATCTTTCTTTTCCGTTTTAGCAATTGTTACTTTCTTATTTGTATTTTCTGCAAACGATGTATTCGCCCAAAAACGCCAAATGCCTCCAGGTAATTCTACCATTCCTATTTTGTCAGAAACCGAAATGTCTTCTATTGTTTTGGATGATTTGGATGCAGATTTGGTGAAAAAATACATCGCTATTATCATTTTGGACGAATCCGATGCGATTCCCGCAGAAACAAGGGAAGCACAAGTAGCTGCTACTTTGGTGAACAGCCTCAACAAACGACAATTGGCGACTTTCGGAAGAAACACTTCTTCGGCTGCCAAACAAAAGGCTTGTGTGGGAGATCTTTGTACAACTGCTCAGTGTAGCGATTTGAATTATGGCGATATGTGGTCATGGATGGGTTTGTGTGTGTAAACCTTGTTTTTTTGACTTCCAATAAATAGAGCCGCTGATTACTTTGAGTAGTAATCGGCGGTTTTTCATTGTAGGTATGGTAAAAAAAATCTTAATTTTGTAGGAACTAAAACAACAAAACAATGTATAAAGCCAAAGTAAACGACCACTTCAATTTTGACATTGACCTCCAAAACACTCCTGAAGATTGGGATATTCTGCCTTTGAAGGATGGAAAGTTCCATTTGATTCAAAATCACCAATCGTATAATATTGAAGTAGTTAACATTGATTTGCCAGGCAAAACGGTTTTGCTTTCGGTGAATGATAAAGAGTTTGAAGTAGTATTGCAGGACAAAATGGATTTGTTGCTGGAGAAAATGGGCATCAGTGCGGAAGTGAACCAAAAGGTAAACGACATCAAAGCTCCTATGCCAGGTTTGGTATTAGAAGTCAAAGTCAAAGTAGGAGATAGAGTGGAAAAAGGAGATGCCGTTTTGGTTTTGGAGGCCATGAAAATGGAAAACGTATTGAAGTCTTCGGGGGAAGGTATCGTTGAAAGTATTGAAGTAAAAACAGGTGATGCCGTTGAGAAAAATCAAATATTGCTGAAAATGCAATAATGGAAAATTCAAATATTTTTATTTTAATTAGATATTTCACATAAAAACATATTGTGTTTTGTCTTATTGTTTATGTTCTTTTTAATTAGTGTTATTACTCTCATATCGGAATTGGGTATAAGAAATATTTTTGAAGACTACGAGTATAACTCCAAAAGGTTTCATCAAATAGTCTTTTTATTGTAAAAAAAACAGTAAATTGGGTACGATTTTACCACTATATACTAAAAGCCCGCCTGTTTTTTTGTTCATTACTTAAACCCAAGTCCGATGAGGAAATATTCTATACTCACGTCTTTTATCCTGTTTTTGTCCTTGTTATGTTTGCCTTCTATTCACCCTTTGTTGGCTCAGAGTAATCCCGAAAACTTTGAGTTAGGTATGAAAAAAGATTGGTACGAGAAAGCCATGAAAAAATTGGAGGAAGGAAACTATGAAGTTGCCCATGCTTATTTTACAGTAGCTTTGGAGTTGGACTCAACTTATACAGAGGCTTATTTTGGTCGAGGTCAAGCAAAAGCATCTATGGATGACTTTAAAGATGCCATTGAAGACTATGATAAAACACTCAAGGTAAATCCAAAATTTGTGGATGCTCGTTTGGCAAAAAGCGAATCGTTGGTAGCCCAAAACAAGTTTGAAGAGGCGATGGAAAATGTTGAGAAAGCCATTGCAGACCAACCTACTTATGTAAAAGCCTATCAAACAAAAGGAAAACTTCAACTTCAACAAGGTGAATACAGTGAAGCCCTGATCACTCTCAATGAGGCAGTCGAATTGGACAGCTCCAAGGCCGCAGTGTTTGATGAACGTGCTAAAGTGTTGTCAGCTATGGGTAAATACGACGAAGCGGTGAACGACTTCAAAAAGGCCATGATTCTCGATCCCAAATTGAAGGATAGCTATTACAACAAAAACTCATCGGAAATAGTAGCAGGTAACAACAATCCTGCCTTGGAAAAACAGACCATGTTTGTGATTGGTCTTTTGAAAACTTCTTACAACGACCATGAAAGTGCTATTAGCACCTACAATCAACTACTCGTAAGAAACAATCAAGACAAGGAGGCTTACCTCAAAAGAGGGCTCGCATATATGAAGTTGTATAAATACAAAACTGCAATTGGCGACTTCAATAGAGCCATTAGCTTAGATGACAACTATATAGAAGCTCGTTTGAGTAGAGCAAAGGCTCATTATAAAATCGAAAAATTTGAGGACGCTCTGGTTGACTTTGACAAAGTACTTGCAGTCAATCCAACACATAGAGAAGCATTGATTGAGAGAGGACAAACCAAAATTTTGCTGAAAGATTTTAAAGGAGCCATCAAAGATTTTGATGATTTACTGGCTAAAGACAAGCATGACAAAGCGGCTTATAGTAATCGTGCTGATGCTAAGGCTGCAATGGGTGATTATGATGGAGCGTTGTTTGATTACCACATTGCGATTGGTATGGATATCAACAACAAGGAAGCCTTCCTAAAAAGAAGTAATACTAAAATAGCCATGTCAGATTACAAAGGAGCTTTGGAGGATTTGGATGTGGTCTTAAAAATTGATGAGACTGATAAAACCGCATATAATAAAAGAGGAATTGTCAAGGCTGCTTTGAAGGATTATGTAGGTGCGATTGAAGATTTTGAAAATGCCATTTCTCTGGACAGTGAGTACCAAGATGCTTACTATAACAAAGGATTACTTCGAGTAGCCAGAAAAAACTACTTGGGAGCGATTGTAGATTTTGACCGTTCCATTAATCTTTACAACAATCACTTACTAAGCTACTTCAATCGAGCAAATGCACGTACTGGGGTGGGTGATTATGAGGGAGCCATCGAAGACTATGATTATATCATTACACAGGGCTTCAACAACGCTTCTGTGTATTACCATCGCGCGAAAAGCTATAAGGAAATGAAAGACTACAAAAAAGCGATTGAAGATGTTTCGATAGCTATTAGAAAGGATGCCAAGTATTTCCATGCCTTGTATGAGAGGAGTGAGCTTAGAGTCTTATCAGAAAACTACAAGTCTGCTTTAGACGACATCAACCGATATGTAGAATTGAGAGCCAAAGATGACAGAGGCTATACGATGAGAGGGAAAATAAAAATGCTGCTCAATCAAAACGAATCCGCCATTGAAGATTTTGACCAAGCAATTGCAATAAATATCAAAAACCAAGAGAATTACCTCAAACGAGGGCAAGCAAGAGCCTCTATTAACCAACATCAAGCAGCAATAGCAGACTTTGACAAGGCCATTGGTATTGCACCTGATTATAGTGCAGCCTACTACTACCGTTCGGTGTCCAATGCCAAAATCGAAAATCACACAGAAGCAATGGCAGATTTGGACAAAGCCATTGAAATCAATCCACAATTGAGTATCAATTATTTTGAAGATTCAGCAGACAACCTTTTGGCAGTCAATAGCAATGACTCCAATGACGACCTATTATTGGTCAGTGACAATAGGAATCCAGAGTACAAATTGGCGTATTACAGTAGAGCCAACTATCAGCTCTTAATGGGAAAAGATGAAGAAGCTATTGCGAGTTTTGAAAAAGTATTGGAGTTGGATAGTGAATACGAACAGGCCTACTATGGCAAAGGTTTAGCAGAATCCAATTTGGGAAATTACCGTGCTGCAACCAAATCTTTTAAACAGGCCATTAACATACAACCCAATTATGCGGATGCCCATTATCATTTGGGAAAGATTTATATCCTGCAAGGTGAATTTACCTCAGCATTGAAGCAACTCAATCTAGCGATAGATATAGACAATCGAAATTCAGAAGCGTTTTATTATAGAGGTTTGGCTTACAGTAGATTGACTGAAAGAAAGGCCGCGATTGAAGATTTTAGTAAAGCCATCGAACTCAATCCTAAATATGTCGATGCTTACAATCAAAGAGGGGCTGCAAACTTTTCTAACAATGACTACCAAGCTGCAAAAGTTGATTTTCATATAGCCATAGCGATAGATGCCAACAATGCTGAAGTATTTAACAATCAGGCGGCTCTCAAAACGGCAATGGGCGACTATGTGGGAGCAATTCAGGATTATGACAAGGCAATCGAACTGGACAAAGATTCTAAGAATGCTTTTGTGAATCGGGCAAAAGTAAAGGCATTGCTCAACGACTTCAATGGTGCACTGAAAGACTTCAATATGACCCTACAAATGGATCCCAAATATGTTTTGGCTTACAACCTAAGAGGAGAAACTTACCTACAGACAGGAGAATATTTGGCAGCCATAAAAGACTTCAATAGAGCCATTGAATTGCAGCCAACAAATGCTGTTATTTACAACAATCGAGGCATGACCCATAGCAAATTGGGAAGCTACAAAGAAGCCATTGCAGACTTTGACCGTGCTTTATCGCTCAATCCTCAACTTACTTCAGTGTATGCGAATAGAGGAACAGCAAGAGTAAATTTGAGTTTTTACAACCAAGCTATTGCAGATCTCAACAAAGCCGTCGAACTGAATGTAAACGACAAAGACACTTACTTGATTCGTGGAAAAGCATTGGTTCAACTCAACAACTACAAGAAAGCACTTGAAGACTTTAGTAAAGTCATTGAATTGGATGCCAAAAATGCAGCAGCTTACTACGAGAGAGGTTTGACTCAGCTTTCGTTGAATGATATAGAATCCAGCTGTAAGGACTTTAAACGTGCCGAACAATTGGGCGATAACAAAGCAACTCAGCGATTGGTAGAAAACAACTGCGGAGATAAATAATTTTTCTTTTTTTGTCTAAAACAGTTACCACAATAATAACCAACTTACCATTGGTTTACTTAACCGTTGGCCTGCACTCGAAAGGGTGTAGGCTTTTTTATAGCCCAAAAATAACCATTGTAGAACATTCCCTTCATGTTGCCTAAACTAAAAACTGTATTTTTGCTTTTAATTCTATTCAGACAAAATTTTTCACTTTAATTTTCATTTCACGATATTATATGTCAGCCTATTCCTTTGAAAATAGAGAACTCAGTTGGTTATCCTTCAATCACAGGGTTCTGCAAGAAGCCAAAGACCCAAGTGTATCATTATATGAACGCATCAAATTTTTAGCCATTTATTCGAGCAATTTAGACGAATTTTTCAAGGTTAGAGTAGCAGGTGTTCGCAAGTTTACTCAATTGGACAAGGCAGCCAAAAAAGAGACGAAAGAAGCCATTGCAGCGAATCCCAATAAACTCCTGCGAAAAATATATCAAATTGTCAATAAACAACAATCCGAATTGGGGCGCATTTTTCGAAAAGAAATTTTACCTGAATTGGCTGACAATAATATTTTCTTGACAGACAGTCAACAATTGAATAAAGGCCAAGCAGCTTATGTGAGAAATTACTTCAAAGAAAAAGTACAATCGCTGCTGCAAATTTATCCTCTCAAGGCCGATGGAAAAACACCTTTTTTGGAGGACAATTGCCTTTATTTGGCACTAAGCATGCGTAAAGAAGGCAAAACACACTATGCCATACTGCAAATTCCCTCCAAGCCTATCAAGCGTTTTGTGTTGCTACCAGAAGAAGATGGCCAACATTTCATCCTGTTTATTGATGATGTGATTCGATTCAATTTGAAGGAGCTTTTTCCTGATTACACGCACATAAAAGCTTTTTCTATCAAAGTATCGAGAGATGCAGATTTGAACATTGAAGATGAATTTGAAGGAAATTTGGTAGAAAAAATCAAGGAAAGTTTGGCGAACCGCAAAACCAACGAAGAAAGTCGTTTTCTGTACGATGAAAAGATGCCTCAAACATTTTTGCAGCAGATTACCAACATCTTGGAGCTGACCAAATTCGATTTGATACCAGGCGGCAAATACCACAATTTTAGCGACTTTTTTGATTTTCCCGATCCCACCAAAAACCCTACATTACATAATGAGGTATTGCCACCACTTCCACACCCAGAATTGGAAGGCTGTGACAATCTATTGAAAGCCATTGCAGAAAAGGACTATATGCTGCATTTCCCCTATCAATCCTACAAATATGTTTCGCAATTCATTGCAGAAGCTTCAGACGACGAACTCGTCAATACCATCAAAATCACTCTTTACCGAGTGGCCGACGATTCTGATATTGGTCATGCTCTTTTGAATGCCTTAGAAAAAGGCAAGAAAGTAGTGGCTTTTATTGAAGTGAAAGCACGATTTGACGAGGCTTCCAACATCTATTGGGGCGAAAGATTGGAGGCAGCAGGGGCAAAGGTGATTTACAGTTATCCTGCCATTAAAGTACATACCAAACTCTGCTTGGTGAGGCGAATTGAAGATGGTCAAAAACGCTACTATACCTATCTCGGTACGGGCAACTTCAATGAAAAAACGGCTCGTATATATGCTGACCATGCCTTACTTACTGCCCACAAAAAAATTGGTAAAGAAGCCTCCCAAGTGTTCGATATTTTGGAGCGCAAAATCATCATTCCGAAAACCAAACGCTTGATGATTTCTCCATTCAGTACCAGAACGGGTTTTTCGGACTTGGTCGACCAAGAAATTGCCAATGCGAAAGCGGGAAAGGATGCTTATATGATTCTGAAAATGAACAGTCTGCAAGACCAAAGCATGATTGAAAAAATCTATGAAGCAAACAATGCAGGTGTAAAAATCAAAATTATCTGTCGGGGAATTTGCTGCTTAGTGCCTGACATTGAAGGACAAAGTGAACACATTGAAGTTATCAGCATTGTCGACCGATTTTTGGAACATGCTCGGGTGTATATCTTCGGCAACGATGACAAGGAAAAAATGTATTTGGCTTCGGCGGATTGGATGACCCGAAATCTCGACCACCGAATTGAAGTGGCTTTTCCGATTTACGATGCTGATATTTACGCCGAACTCCGTCACATTATTGACCTACAATTGAAGGACAATGTAAAAGCCCGAATCATCAACGAGGAGCAGAACAACCCCTACAAAGCGTCTCATAATTTGGGTGCGCCAACGATTCGAGCGCAGATAGCTACGTATCGTTTTTTGGAGGAGAAAGTGAAAACCAAATAAAAAGGAAGTTTTGACAAAATTTGTGAAACGAGACTTCCATTTAGGTTCAATCATTTTCGGGCAATATCAAAAGAGGAATGCGATTGTCATATACTTGGGTTTTGGTAAGACTCTTTTTCAAAATACGTTCAAAAAAGCTTTTTTTCCTTCTTACCATACACAGCAAATCGCAGCCTTCTTCAGTTTGTGCAACAAATCTACTAATGGATTCATTGATACTCTGAGACATCGGTACGCTTCGATAAATCGTTTGTACACCATCAAGGATTACCCTATCTTCTTTTTTGTCTTCGTTATTCGAGTCTGTGTAGATATTCAGTATGGTCACTTTTGCTCCAAACTTAGCTGCCAATTTTTGTAATGGTGAAAGCAATCCTGCAGCAATTTCCTTGTTGTCTATAGCCAAAACAATGTGCTGCAAGGGCTGAAAAGTATATTCAGGAGGAACGACCAAAAGAGGAATTCTCGACTCTTCTAATGCAGTAGCAGCCACACTTCCATAGATAATCTTGGTCATGCCTGAAGCCCCCTTACTACCCATCACGATGAGGTCTATTCCATCTCTTCTCACTGTTTTTCCAAAAAGAGAGGTGATAACACCTTGATAGGCTTTTGTTTGGAGAGAAAGCCCTTTTTCCCTTATTATTTCTTCAAATTTTTTGGCACTTTCTTCTAATGTTGCCTTCATTTTCTTTCGATAAGGTTGTTCCTTGTCTGGAATACTCCTATCGTAATCCGCTTTTTTGATGTCATAAACATGGTCTAAGAAAAGCTTACTTTTAAATGCCTCTGCCAGTCCAATGGCGTACATAGTGGCATTGTCTGCAATGGAAGAAAAATCGGTGGGGATAAGAATTTTTTTCATCGGTTTGTTTTCGTTTTTAAAGGTCAGATCATACTACTGTACATTTTTAATTCAACCACAAAAGGCACAAAGAAAACAAAAGTAAAGAACTGAAATTCAACCATCTCTTTTGTGCTCTTTTGATACTTTTGTGGTTCAAAAATCATTTTGTACAGTAGTATGAGGTCAGATAGAACATCCATGAACTAAAGAATCATTCAAACACAAAGGAGGAGGATTCTTTAGTTCACAGACGTTTCATTAGGATTGTTCTTTTCATCAAAGAAACAAAAAATAGATAAACAATTCATTGAGACAAATCAGTGTTTATACTAATAAAAATCATCATCAGCAGATTTTTGTTTTGAAAAGTTAGTCATTTTCTTTATTGAAGATGTTATCTACTTCCTATTCAGCTTGACTTCAAAACCAAACAATTCCAATTTGATCTCGTCACAATCTACGGAATTTACCTGATATTCTACTCCCAAACCATTAGGATAATCCAATTCTATGGCTGAGTTATCTGCATTTAACTCCCATGTAAAAGTAGTGGAGACATTTCCATTTACTTCTGTTGAAAAAAGAGATTCGGCTGTACAAGATCCAGACAAATCACTACTGAAGGTGACTTCATCGCCAACACCTGCAAGTGGGGTTTCATCCCAAGACCCTACCAATATAGCGGCTATATCAGCAGTATCACAATTGGGAGTATCATCGTCTTTGTCGCAAGCAGTGACCAAAAAAGACATCATCAAAATAGAAAGAATAAATTTTTTCATTAAAATTTTTTTTGAAATTAAAAACCAGCTTGCAAAATATACATAGTTTTTAAATTAGAGTGATTTATGGATATATTTTTGGCAATTATGGCAAGGGAAAATGTATTCGGCCTTGGTAGGTTTACTGCCCGAAATTTCGACCTCCAAATTGAAGTGGTTTTCCTATCTCAGATGCTTTTCAAACTCTACTCACCCCATTTTCTCTTCTACCCAATCCAAAAAATGAAAATAGGAAAAAGCACCCGCTTCATAAGGAGTCTTTTGCAGTTCGAGCAGTTCGGTGTGCAATTTTTCAAAAGCCTTTTGCAGTTCTAAGGTATCGTTGATTTTAGAAAGGTGTTTGAAGAAAGTAAGGAGGATGTTTTCGACTTGATAGAGTTTTTTGTGTTTGTAGAGATAGCGATAAGCCGAGCGAGAAGTGTATTCAATCAATAAGTCGTTGTTGAGTTCAAAGTGTATGAGCAGGTCGAGGATTCGGGTAAAACTTGCAATATCGGGCGATTCCTTTTCTAACTCTTTGAAGTCCAAAAGTTCATTCACTTCATCCAAAGCAGCGTCAAACTCCTTTTGATAAAAGTAAGCGGCTGCCATATTAAAGCGATTGCGGAAAACCCTGTCCTTCTCATGGTCAAATATATTGGGATTGGCAGCTCGAACATCGGGAATTAATTGGTAGGCTTTTTCGAAGCTCTTCACTTCCAAATAATACACCAATAGCGTTCCTTCCAGACTATAAAAAATATTGGGACGAATCTGAGCCACTGATTCAATATGTTTTTTCTTGCGTTTTTGTCGAATCAGTTTTGCAGTTGCTTCCACTTCTTCGTGTTTGTTTAAGATAGCCTGAATGAACATCAAATTGTTGAGTGTCATTAGGTAAATAATGGGTTTGGTTTCGATATAGATGGTGTTTTCTTCAAACAGTTCGACTTGTTTTTGCATCTGTTCATAGACGGCTTCTGTATTGTCTAGGCGGTGGTGATAGTTGGTCCAAATTTCGTGAAATTGATAGCGGGTCGTAAAGGAGAGAGCTTTCGAAACATCTTGCAGTAAAGGGTCTTGGACTAAGTCTTTCCAATCTTGCTGATTTTGTTCTTCTCGTACACTGCTACCCCGTTTTTGCAATTGCAGCAAACGACCATAGACTTTGCGGTAGTCCTCCAAGTTTTGAAGGGCGTTGAGGGATTGTTGGGCTTTTTGAGAAAGGTCTAGACGGTCTGCTGAGTCTTTGATGGGAAGCAGGATAACAGACTTGATATAAAGTTGGTACAATAGCCAATCGTCTTGGTATTTTTCGGCTAATTTGATGGCAGTATCAATCCTTTTTTGTGCCAAATCCGTTGCTCCTCTGTCCATCAATGCTCGAATTTCACGGAGCATTTGCAACAGGCGGTTGTGGTAGTTTTTATTGGAGTCGTAATCCGCCAAACTGCTGACTATCAAGTTTAATAAATAGTTTTTGGCTACCGAAAACTGTTTCACAAATTTTTCTTTCCTAAATTTTTTAAGCAATTTATCTTCATCGTATTCCTTCTGTCGGTCTATCGCATCAAACAGCCGCAAATAGGGATTGTCTTTGGCATTGTCCTTTTTGTAGGCAAATTTTTTGAAGTAGGCCTTTTCGGTTCGGGTGAGGGATTGAATAAGGTCAAACAAGTCGGTATTGGTAGCCATCTGTATTTTCTATTTTGGTAATCTTCAAAAAGAATCAACCAAATATACACAGATGCGGCTAAAAATCAAATGGCAAGCCTTTCTTGAAGAAGGACTTGCCATTGAATATATGTCGTCATCTAAAGTCAAAATATTGAAGTCTTACTATTCTCGCCTCTGACTTTTTTTTGACTACCAATCTTTTCCATAGGTATTTCCATTGCTGTCCTCCAAATAGTAGTCGTAATCATCGCTGCCACTCATATCGTCAATCATTTCCATCGTGTTCATGTGCATTTGTTGTGTGCGATTCATTTGCATATTAATGGTGTTATTAAACGCATCCATAGACATACCCGCAGGTACTTCAATGTGTTGCGTAGGTCCGACATAAACCGCAGGGGCTAAAAATTCTTCAACGGGCGCACTCATTGTGTGTACCATCGTCCAAAAATCAAGGGTGAGAATACCGTTTTCAATTTTCCAAGCTCCCATAGATTCACCTCCAACATCGGTCGTGACTTTGAAGTAAAAATAAGGTGAAAAATCAATGACGGTTTTGTTGCCTGCTTCATCGTAGGATTCCCATACACCTGCAATTTGACCTTTGCTAAGGTCAGGTTGAGCGATTTGTTGAGCCATTGCAGTATTAGAAAAAAGGAAAATAGTCAGAAGAATAGAACTTACAAATTGGAATGTTTTCATGATAAATGTTTTTGAGGTAATAAAAATTTATTGTTCTTATACCTACAAATATCCTCCAAACGCTTTCCAATATCGAACCTAAAAAACGCATTTTGTAATGTTTAGACCCTATGGTTAAGTGGTTAATATTTTGACAGTCAAATTTTTAGAGCGGTCTTGGTTTTAATATTCAAACCATTTTTTGTACGCTTCTATCAGAGGATAATACATTCCAGCTTTCAAATCGAACTTCAAAAATCATGTAACCGAAAATCTTAGATCCACTGATTTTTGCACAATATTCAAGTCAAATACTACCAAAAGTTTTATATTTATGCATACATTTCAAAACCAATCACCAACTATGTAGTGCTTGAACGGAAACTCTTAACTAATTGAGTGTTAAAACATAACTAAACACTTAAACAGACGAACTTTTTAAAGTTTCCCCATATATCAATACCTTCAATAAATTCCTAATAAATTAACATCAAGTTGCTATAAGAATATAAAAATTGAAGGAAAAAGTTCGTTTGTTTTAACCATTAGTTATGTTTTGATAGACAGACAATTATCTCTTTCCGTTCAGGCACTATGTACAAACACATCTTCACCGAACTTCAAAGAAACAAATCCGTCTTCGAGAACCTTTTGAAGGACACGAATGAAGCTGCCTACCAATGGAAACAAGCTCCCGAAAAATGGTGTTTGTTGGAAATTGTATGTCACCTTTATGATGAGGAAAGGGAAGATTTTAGAGTACGATTGGGCTTGGTTTTGGAGAAACCCGAAGAAACACCACCTCCTATTCACCCCCAAAAATGGGTGGCAGAACGGAAATACATGGAGCAGGATTTTGACGAAAAACTACAAGGCTTCTTGGAGGAGAGAGAAAAGTCCATCGAATGGCTGCAATCTTTGGAAAATCCCCAATGGGATAATGCCTATCAACATCCCAAATATGGGCCTTTTTCGGGCAATTTTTATCTCACCAATTGGTTGGCTCACGACTATTTGCACATTCGTCAAATTACCCGATTGAAGTACGATTATTTGCAGCACATTTCGGGGGAATCAGTGCAGTATGCAGGGGAGTGGAAGTAGAGATTCAATTCTTGTAATTTATCAAATTCACCACCAATTTTACCATCATATCTTTTTCGTCGGGTTTGCTTTCTGCAATCATAATCGTAATGGCAACCAAGGCATTGTCTGCAATTCGTTTTGTACCATCAATGCGATAAAGTTTTCGATTTTGAGCCAGAAAATAAGCGAATAAACCTGCGGCAATCCGTTTGTTTCCGTCTGAAAAAGAGTGGTTTTTGACGATGAAATACAGCAAATTGGCGGCTTTTTCTTCAATGCTTGGATAGAGTTCCATCCCATCAAAGGTCTGATAGATTGTATAAAGAGAACTTTTGAAGGATTCGTCTTTTTCATTGCCAAATAGCTTGGTTGCGTTTTGGGCTTCTTTCCAAATCGCAATTTGCTGGGTTGCATCTTCATAGGTCAATTCCCAAGTAGCAGTAGATACATTGGTTTCTATTTCCAGCGCTTGGTGGTCGTACTTGTCTAAAGTTTCTAAGGCATAGGCATATTTTTCCAATACCTCTAAAATACCCTTCGCTTCATTAGAACTGAGGTGTTTTCGGTGGCTGATTTGTGAAACCAAAGCGACTGCTTTTTGCAAATCGGTGTATTTTTCCTCCGCTTGCTGCAATTTTCGCTCATTCAACACATATCCTTGCAGCAAATACTCCTTCAATATCCGATTTGCCCAAATCCGAAACTGCGTTCCTTGCTTGGATTTTACTCGATAACCTACCGAGATGATGACATCTAAATTGTAGTATTTTCTCTTTCTTTTGACAGTGCGATTACCCTCTTGTCGAACTGTCAAGAAATCCTTGACAGTTGAATCCATCTCTAACTCTCCTTCTTCATAGACGTTTTTAATGTGTAAACTCACATTTTGTTTAGTGGTTTGAAACAATTGAGTCATTTGCTCTTGCGTCAACCAAACCGTTTCATTTTCCAACTGTACTTCAATTTGAGTACTGCCATCTTTGGCTTCATAAATACGGATATTTGATGGGTTTTGGTTCTTGTCGTTCATGTTTATCAGCATTAATTTTCGATATGTAAAGATACAAAAAATCAATACATAAATAAAAGTTGCAGACAAAATAAAAGACTGAAAATAAACCTATTGAAGAAAAAATTTCTAAACTAAGTCTGCCGCTTCTGCAATCAATTCCGCAATATCCTTAACCTGAATATTTTTAGATGTTTCTGCGCCTTTCACTCCATCCGTCATCATCGTCATACAAAACGGACAACCTACTGCCACAATTCCTGCATTACTTTCCAACACATCTTTGGTGCGTTCTTCATTCACCCGAAGTTTGCCATCTTCTTCTTCTTTAAACATCTGTGCACCTCCTGCGCCACAGCACAAACCTCTCGATTTGCAGCGTCGCATTTCGACCAACTCGGCATCCAAAACCTCCAATACTTTTCGAGGAGCTTCGTAAATATTGTTGGCTCGACCCAAATAACAAGAATCGTGGTAGGTAATGCGTTTGCCTTTGAAGCTACCACCCTCTTTCATTTTGATTTTGCCATCGTCAATCAACTGCTGCAAAAAGGTGGTGTGGTGAATCACTTCATACGTACCGCCCAAAACGGGATATTCGTTTTTCAAGGTATTGAAGCAATGCGGACAAGCCGTAACGATTTTTTTGACTCCATACATATTGAGGGTTTCAATGTTGGTAACTGCTTGCATTTGAAACAAAAACTCATTACCAGCTCGTCTTGCAGGGTCGCCCGTACAAACTTCTTCTGGTCCCAAAACGGCGTATTTCACGCCGACATGGTGCAAAATTTTGACAAATGCTTTGGTGACTTTCTTTGCTCGGTCGTCGAAACTACCTGCACAGCCTACCCAAAACAATACTTCTGCTTCTTTGCCTTCGGCAGCCAAATCTGCCATTAATGGAACTTGTATCATTTTTTTATGTTTTTCATAGGGTTTCGCCCTATGTTACGATATATCACTCCGATGGAGCTTTTGATTTTGTAATGTTTTATTCTCACCGTTCCGAATGTCATCAACTTTTCTCACCTCTCAATTCCCGCTTCTAGCCTCCTTTTCCTTCAAATACTCCTCATAGCCCATTTCCTCCAATCGCTCATATTTATCCGCAACTGCTTGTGTCAATCCTTTTTTGAAGTCCAACACCTTTTGTTGAATGGCGGCATCCGAAGCCCCCAAAATACTTGCCGCCAAAATTCCCGCATTTTTCGCACCGTCCAAAGCCACTGTTGCCACAGGAATCCCACTCGGCATCTGCAAAATAGACAACACCGAATCCCAACCGTCAATCGAGTTGCGAGATTTAATCGGAACGCCAATGACAGGCAAAGGCGTAATTGAAGCCACCATACCTGGCAAATGTGCTGCACCTCCTGCCCCTGCAATGATAACTTTAATGCCTCTTTTATGGGCATTTTCTCCAAATTCCATCATTCTGTCGGGCGTTCGATGCGCCGAAACAATGGTCAATTCAAAGGGAATTTCGAATTGTTTGAGGAAATCCGCTGCTGCCGACATGATTGGTAAATCGGAATCGGAACCCATGATGATGCTGACTAAAGGAGTCATTTTTTTGTGTGTTTAGGTGTTCCCCGAGGTTCCCCGAGATTTCGGGTCAGGTAGGGGCAAGTTATGTTGATAATTGTGTTTATGTGGTTGATTGATTGTTATATTGTTGAATTGTCGTATTGCTTTTCTCACTGTTTAAAACCATACAACAATTTAACAATCAGCGAAGCGAAACCATCAGCCGAAGGCGAAACAATCTACCCATCTCAAGAAACTACCTTCAATAACTCCAAAACCTTCCTCGCCTTCTTTTTTGCCATTTCCAAATCAGGGTCTAAGATAGTGATATGCCCCATTTTTCGGAAAGGTTTGGTGATTTCCTTCCCATAAAGATGCACATAAACGCCCTTCATTTCCAAACATTCGGTCAAACCATTATACTTCGCTTTACCTGTGTGATTCGGTTCACCCAATACATTCACCATCACAGCAGGCATTTTCAAAGCAGTATTGCCGAGAGGTAAGTCCAAAATTGAGCGCAAATGTTGTTGGTATTGAGAAGTATAACAGGCTTCAATGCTGTGGTGTCCGCTGTTGTGTGGGCGAGGCGCAACTTCATTGACTAAGACTTCGCCTCCTTTGGTGAGGAATAATTCGACTGCTAAAAGACCTTGAATGTCAAAAGCTTTGCTCACTTCAATGGCTAATTCTTGCGCTTTTGTAGCAATTGCAGTAGAAATATTTGCAGGGGCAAACAGAAACTCTACCAAATTTGCTTTGGGATTGAATTCCATTTCAACGGCATCAAAACAAACAATCTCGCCACTTTTTCCCTTCGTCACAACGACTGATAGCTCTTTGTCAATATCCACCAAATCTTCCACCAAACTCGGTTCTTCAAACAAATCATCTAAATCTGCTTCTGTCCGAATTACTTGAACACCCCGCCCATCATAACCGAACTGCCGCAATTTTTGGACGAAAGGCAATTGCAGTTCGTTGGCTTCGATTGCAGCCAAAACCGCTTTTTTATTGGGAAAAACTTGGTAGTCGGAAGTCGCTATTTGGTGTTTTTTGAAAAAATCTTTTTGCAGCCCTTTGTCTTGAATGATTTGGACTTTTGCAGGATTCGGATGAACCGTTTTTCCTTCTTTCTGCAATTGAAGGAGTGCTTCAATGTTTACCTGTTCTATTTCAATGGTCAATACATCCACCGTTTGCCCAAATTGATATACGGCATCGTAGTCTCGAAAATCACCAACCGTTAGGTTTGAAGTCCACATTGAAGCAGGACAGTTGGGATTTGGGTCGAGAATGTGAATCGGTATCGCCAAAGGATTTGCCGCTTGAATGAGCATTTTGCCCAATTGACCACCGCCAAGAATACCAAGTTTTGGAAAGAAAGACATTTTATATGGTTGAATTGCTATATGGTTGAATTGCTATATTGCACACACAAGAATTAGGACAAATGTACTATTTATTTTTCAAATAATGCTTCCATCTCCAGTGAATTGGTCACCAATCCTAAACTGTATTTGTTGTGCTTCAAACCAAAAGTACACTTCCCACCACTAATAAAAATTATTGGTGGTGCTATCTATGTAAAAATACACACTTCTCACCACTGATAATAAGAGTCGAAAGTTATTTCTCAAAGAAAAGAGGCTAATAAAACACCAATTTCTCCTGAAGCTTTTTTCCATCTATCTCAACTTCAACAATATACATTCCCGTGGCTAAATGCTTTTCCTTCAAATCAATATATTGCTGAAACTGTCCCAAGCTCCTTTCCGTTTGATGCAACAAAACACCGATTTTTTGACCAGATAAATCAAATAGCATGATTTTCACATTGGGGCTTTGCTGAAGTAGGTAGTCCAAATAAAAACCATTTTGTGTAAAGGAAGGGTAAAGTGAATAAGGTTTTGAATCTGTCACCTTATCTTCAATGCCTACTACATTTGGCTCAATTCTTATCGTGGGAGTGTCATTGACATTGATAAACAGTTCATTTCCATGGGGGTCGGTTGCACCAAAATCGGTGATATGGAAGGAGAAGTTTTCGGGACTGATGAGATTATTGGTATTCATGCGGATGGTGAGCAGGTACAATCTGCCCGATTTTCCAGCCCCATTTGTTTTCGACATGGACACATTGATGCGCCCATTGGCTTCATTGATCCAACCTGTTGTCAACAAATCTACTCCTACTATCCCTAAGCTGCTGCCACTGTAATCCATTGAAATAGAATTTCCATCTATCAAATTGGTATTGAAGTACGTTTCAAACGCAATGGCATATAGATTGGCAATTGGACTGAATTCGCTACCTATCCACACCTCCAATTCCAGCATTTCACCCGCTTCTATTTTGTCAAAGTTGGGAATGAATTGTAGTTGGGGGTCTTCCATTTTGCCTTTTTCAATTTGGGCAAAGACAAATATTGGAGGAAACAAAACAGCAAAAAGTAGAAGTATCTTTTTCATATTGTGGAATTTAATCATTTTCAGATAGACTTATATCATTGAGAAAAAGCTGCTTTGTTATTTTCATTCCTTGTAAAAGGAACTTTTCACTCCAATCATCAGTTAATGCCTTTGTGTCCAGCTATTACCTAAACCCCAAAAAAACAAAAGTAGAATCATGTCAAATAAACTACATGAATTGTTGGCTGTCGAACAAGACCGCAAACACAAAGGAAATCAAGCCATTGGAGAAGCCAAGAATACTTTTACCAAAAAAGACATTTATTTCGACGGAATGGTGAAACGCTATATTTCTTTGGAAGAAGATGCCGAATTGATTCCAGATGAAACCAAAGGCATTGTGACGACCGTAAAGGGAAAATTGGAGGAAGCCATTGAAGCGATTGTGAAGGGAATGGATGCCCATATCTCGAAGGAAGAAACCAATGCTTCCGAAAAAGCTCGTGCTGAATTGGTTATTGAAGGAGTGAATTTTGGGCTATTTTCTGCCACTTCTTTGCTGGCTTTGGAGAGTCACCTCAACAAAATCAAAGACCTATACACAAACATTCCTACTTTGGACACCGCCAAAAAATTTCATTTTGACCCACAAGAGGGCTTGTACAAAACCGAACCTGAAGTCAAATTTCGTTCGGTGAAACGCCCAAAGGTCATCGTCAAATATGAGGCTACCGAAAAGCATCCTGCTCAAACGGAACTTCTCTATTTGGAGCATCAAGTGGGTAAATACGAAACGGTCTATTCTTCTGGTCGTCTGTCTTTGACCCAAAAGAATCAATTGGTCAAGCGGATTGAAGGAATGTTGGAGGCAGTGAAAGTTGCTCGTTCTAAAGCCAACAATGCGGAGGTGACAAATATCAAGGTCGGACAGAAATTGTTTGATTTTATTCACAAAGATCTTTTGTAAAACTCAAATTCAAATTCAAAATACAAACTCAATTTCGATTTGAAGTCTATTTTAGTTTAGTGTTGAAGTTGTATTTGAATCCCGAGGTTTCGGGAGAAGTTTTGAGTTTGAATTTGTCAAGATATTAATGGAGACAGCTTCATGCTTAGCTTTAGCCTACATGAAAGCTCCTGCGGGGAATGACACCTCGTTTTGAGAGCTGTATCAGCGTAAGTGTTTCGCTCCACAGCCTCAGTCTTAAACGTTCTTTTCCAATCGTTGGGTAGGTAACTAACCTAGTGCGACAGTTCGATTCTGTCCCGATGCTCTCTTTCTAAATGAAAATTTGAAATGAAAATCCAAATGAAAAATATTTTCTATTTTTTTATATTCATTTAAGACTTTTTGAACTTGAACTTGAACTTTGAGTTTGTATTTGAGTTTCTAAAAGCATCGGTAGCTCAGTGGCAGAGCAAGGGTGGCAAGTAAACTCTTATCAAATAGTATTGAAAAGAAACGCTCTCTGAACGTTTTTATAGCTCAGTTGGAAGAGCACCGGAGTGCCATTCTGGTGGACACAGGTTCGACTCCTGTTAAAAACAACTCGGGCGCATGGAAGGAAAGACCATGCGCCTTTTTTGTTTGTGTTATTTTTGAAAGTAAGAACGAGAAGCGGCAATTAGCAGGGCTATAAAACCCACAACAGCAATCCCAATAACAATGGCCATGAAGTTTTGTCGAATAAAAGGAATGTGTCCCAAATAGTAAGCCACCAAAGTTAGGCTCAATACCCAAAACGACATACTCAGCACATTGCTTTTCATAAAATCAACATAATTCATTTGAGCCATCCCCGCTACTAAAGGCATTAAAACCCGCACCATTGGCACAAATCTCGAAAGTACAAAAGCCTTATTTCCATAGAGTTCGTAAAATTGATGGGCTTCATTATAGTGTTTTTGCTCCAGCCAAGAAATACGTTCAAAAATGGTCGGGCCAAAGCGTTGCCCCAATCGGTAAGCGACGATATTGCCCAATACGCCTCCCAAAATCAAAGCTGGAATTGCTATGTGTAAAGCAACTATTCCTTTGGAAGCCAATGCTCCTACCACTATCAATAGTCCATGCCCTGGCAAAAATGGAGTAAGCGGAATGAAAGCCGTTTCAAAGAATACGATTGCGAAGAATAGAAAATAAGAAGCAAATGGGTGAAGCGTAACCATTTGATGCAAAAAACTGTCTAAATTGTAGAGCAATTCAGTTATGAATGATATCATTTCCAATTAAGTTTTTATATTCGTTTTGTTAAGTAAATGAAACGCCCATGATTAAATAATGCTTAAAACTCAAAGGGAAGTGACCTTTGAAAAACAAAAATAAACAGGTGAAACATTCTTTCCTCCTAACAAGTTCTACACAAAACCAATAAATCATGCTTCTAATTGCAGACAGTGGCGGCACCAAAACGATTTGGGCTTTTGTAAATTCCGGCAGTGACACAGAAATAGTGGAAACAAAAGGTATCCATCCTTATTTTCAAGAGGCTTATCAAATGAGCCAAATTATGGAAGCTCTCCCGCTTGATTTGGTGGAGGAAGTAAGTCAATTGCAGTTTTATGGTGCGGGGTGTGGGGCGAAGGAAGAAGCTCAAAAAGTAGGCTCTGTATTGAATAAGCGTTTCCCCAAAAATGCTAAAATTGAAGTCCAAACAGATGTATTGGGGGCGGCAAGGGCACTGTGTCAATATTCGGAAGGGATGGCAGCTATTTTGGGAACAGGGTCAAATACTTGCTTGTATGATGGCGAAAAAATTGTAAAAAATTCGAGGGGTTTTGGCTTTATTTTGGGAGATGAAGGAAGTGGCGCAGTGATGGGGAAGCGGTTGGTAATGGACTATTTGTATCGAGATTTACCTGCACATTTGTTGCAGCAATTGGAGGAGAAATATGGTTTTGAAGACGATATATTATTGAAGAATGTGTATCAAGAACCTGCTGCGAATCGTTATCTGGCACAATTTAGTTTTTTTATACATCAATACCGCAGTGAGCCGTATATACAGCGATTGCTTCAATCTCATTTTGAGGCTTTTTTTCGCAAAAGAATTCTCGTATTTGATGTACACCAAAAATTACCACTTCATCTTTTAGGTTCGATTGCCTACTATTTTCAAGAAGAAATCAGAAGAGTTGCTGCTGGTTTTGGTGTTGAGATTGGGAAAGTATTACAGAATCCGATACAGGAGTTAGTTGAATATCATTTGACCAAGTGAACAATCAGAATCAAACAAATCAACCTTTGGATAACCGCTTATATACCTGCCTACCTGTTGCTCTGGTAACTTTGATATTGTTTTTTCTAACTCATTATATTTTTGGGTTTTATGCCGAAACCAACGACGATTTGGCTTTTGTATGGGCAATGAAAGGCTATGTTTCTTTGCAGCCCATTACCGATTTTTTGTACTATCATCACGGACTCGCTTCTTTTTATACCTTCTTGTATGCCCTTACTTCAAAAATAGCTTGGTATGGTTGGGCAATGTATATTTATCTGGTGACAGCCTGTGTGTTGGTTTATTTTATTTTGGAGCAAAGAGAAAAACCACTTTGGCAAAATTTAATTCTTTACCTCGCTTTTTTTGCTGCAATATTGTACTCCCAACTTGTTTACTTCAATTTTACTCGTCCCGCTTTTCTACTTATCATCACCTCTTTTTTATGGGCCTTGAAGAGGCAGGTTATTAGGATTCAACTTTGTCCTATGCTCCCTCTAACCCCTTCCAAAGAGGAAATTCTTCAAAGGAAAAGTCAGGCAAATGAGAAAAATTTCCTGTTAGGAGGGATAGAGGCGGAATCTGATAAAATTTCAAAGAAGATAAGTCAAAAATCTTTTTATTCTTATTTCGATTTTCATTTCCTAAGCTGGTTCACCTTATTCGTCATTGGTTTCCTCACTCGTCCTACAACTGCTTATTTGTCATTGACTTTACTGGTGCCGATTAGCCTGTATCTTGCTTGGCGAAATCAATGTTTGAAGCAAATCAGCCGCAAAATATATTTACCTGTTTTCCTCCTCATTGTGGCTTTTCATCTACTTCAATGGGCAAGCAACACGCCCGAAAAACAAAAGATTATTGACAAACAAGCAGCAATCGCCCAACTTGTCAACGCCAAAATTACCAAGAATCCCGAACGGTGGACTCGGAGAGATTCGGTGATTTACCAAGCAGCTATCTATTGGTTGGTTGGAGACAACGAAACCTTGACCAAAGAACAGTTGTCGAAATACACCTTTGAAGGAGAAGTGGTTTTAAACGCTACTACTTTGCAGAAAATTCCTGCTGTTTTGCAAGAACTCAAAGGCCGCACTTGGCAAAGCTACAAAGCAGTTTTATGTTGGTTGTTGGTGCTATTTGGTGTTTGTATTTGGCAGTTTTTGATTACTCCAACTTCGTCTAAAAGAAAAAAGGCAGCACTGCAAACTGGGATTGTGTTACTGCTGTTTCAGTTGTTTTTTGTGGTGGTTTTGGTGGGTGTGAATATTACTATGAAAATGCCCAATCGAGTTTTAGAGCCTTTGTTGCTTTTGAATATGTTGTTGAGTTCGATGCTTTCATCGTCTCATTTTTGGACTAAAAACACTTGGTTGATAGGGGCTGTTGGAATGTTATTTTTGGCGTATTTCCCTGCAAAAAGTACCTTTGCCTCTACCCAATCTTACCGTCAAGCTCAAATAGAACGGCAAGTAATGGTGGCAGAATTGAACCAAAAAATTAGCGATAAAACGGTGGTATTTACCCTACCCGCTGCTATGCTTCTGGAGGATGCGTACCCTTTGACTCCTCTCAATTTGTCCTCCAAGAATCAATATCTTTTTCTTCAAGGTTGGCTCACCGCTTTGCCCAATTTTTATGCTTCGCTTGCTCGAAATTCTGATGGAGTTTCTATTACTTTCAAAAATGCTTTTTTGCAGTTGGTGGACAATGAAAATTTTGTGTTTGTGTCCAACGAGTTTATCAATGACTTGTTGAAGAAATATTTTGAAGTGGTTTATGGTGTGGAATTGGTCTTTGAAGAAGCAGAAATAGGTTTGGAGAGTTTTGAAAGAAAAGGCATGAAATTGTACAAAGTTTTAGGCGTTTCATAGAAAAAAGGGTAGAGACTTTTGACTTTTTTTGAGGTAAAGAACGACCCAAATTGGGTATCAGTCCAAAACTCCGTAAACGAAGACCACTCAAAAACACAATCGCAAAAAATAAGGAGAAGTCAATACAAACTTTATCTCTTGTGGCACATTAGAACCCATTGATAGTAAATCCTCCATCGACTGCAATACACTGCCCAGTGATGTAACTCGCAGCAGGCATACACAAAAACGCCACTGCAGAAGCCACTTCTATCGGCTCTCCAATTCGGTTCATTGGTGTTCGATACAGCACTTCCTCCAAATAACCAGGCTTAGCCAAAACCCCTGCTACCAAAGGCGTGTGAATATACCACGGCGCAACTGTATTCACCCGAATTCCGTCAGCCGCCCATTCTACTGCCAAATTTTTGGTGAGGTGAATCATTGCTGCTTTGGTCATCCCATAAATCACTCCACTTTTGATGCTCACCATTCCCGCCACCGACGCAATATTGACAACACTTGCCTGATTTGCAGCCTTCAAAAACGGATATGCCATTTTGCAAAGCTCATACACTGAATCCAAATTCGTTTGCATAATGTGACGATATTCCGAATCATTGTAGTCCTGAATCCGTTTGCGAATATTCGTTCCCACATTGTTAACCAAAATATCCAAACCACCCCAATACAACTCTATCGCCTCCATCAATCTTTTTCTATCCTCCGACCGACTCATATCCGATGCCAAGCCATTCACTTCAAAACCTTCTCCACGCCACTTTTCGACCTGTTCATTCACCTGTGTCTCATTACGAGCCGTAATAAAAACCTTCGCTCCCAATCGAAGAACCTCCTCTGCAACCGCCAAACCAATTCCTTTCGTCCCACCTGTAACCAATATTTTTTGTCCATTTAATTTCCAATGCTCCATATTCTATTCATTTTATACCTAAAAGTACAGGTTTTGCAACATCCCCTTCCATTATTTCGTTTATATTTGCAACAATCGTATGAAACACCTTTCTATCATATTGGCAATCTTCTTTTTGGGTTTATCCATAAGCCCTGCCTTCAATGGTTTATGTTGCGGTTCGCCACAAGAAAACCATGAAGAAAGGGATATTCATGCTCACTGCAATCACCACTCTCAATCAGAAAACGCTGATAAGAGCAGTGATGAAGAGAGCCAAAACCACGATTGTAATTCTTTCTGTAGCTGTGCCTGCTGCAATATTCACGTAGTTGTCCAACAACACTTTATAGCTACTCCATCGAGAATAGTGCACAGCGAATCCCCAACTCCTTTTTTTCCAACTTTCCAGTATTCCATTGAATACCTGCCTTCTATATGGCAACCTCCACAAATCGGTTGATTTTTTTAAGAATACATAAGACACAGGACAAAAGAGTGTGTAATTGTTTAGTTGAAATTGATAAAGCATCATTTCAGCTGACTTTTAGTTAGTTATTTTAGCTCACCTAACTCCTGACCTCTCAAAAAAAAAATCAATTAAAAAAACAACATGAAATCAATATATCTATGGCTTTTTGCCATTCTACCATTATTTTATGCCACTTCAATACTTGCCCAAGAAAACGACAATACCCTTAAAATACACGTTGACGGCGTTTGTGGAATGTGTAAAACTCGAATCGAAAAGGCAGCCCTTCAAACGAAAGGTGTAAAAACCGCCAATTGGAATATAAGTGCCAAAGAACTCAAGGTTTTTGTCAATCCCAAAAACTTCAATGAAGACCAACTTCACCAAAACCTTACAGCCATAGGGCATGACACCGAAAAAGCAAAAGCAAATAATGAGGTTTATAATAGCCTGCCTGGCTGCTGCAAATACCGTCCCGACCAAGAGGAATCTTCTTATACACCTTCAAATGAAGGAGTCGAACTAACAGGAAAAGTATTTGCGGCAGACGAAAATGGTGATTTGCAGCCTTTATATACTGCCAATGTCTATTGGGCAAATACCATCATCGGAACGACTACGGATGAAAATGGAGAGTTTGCGCTTCGTAAAATCCCCAAAACTAATTTATTAGTCGTCAGTTTTGTCGGTTTGGGAAGCGACACGCTTAATATGGAAGGTTTGACGAGAGTACAAATACAACTCGAAAACGACATCACTTTGGATGAAATTGAAGTGGCTTACCGCAGAAAAACAACAGAAATCTCTTTTCTCGACCCCATCAAAACCGAACAAATCAGCGAAGGCGAGCTTTTGAAGGCTGCTTGCTGCAATTTGTCCGAAAGCTTTGAAACCAATCCTTCTGTTGATGTCAGTTTTACGGATGCAGTGACGGGTACTCGACAGATTCAAATGTTGGGTTTGGCAGGTAATTATGTGCAAATCGGCAAGGAAAACATGCCTGATATTCGAGGATTGGCGGCTCTGTATGGATTCACCTATACACCAGGACACTGGATTGAAGGGATTCAACTCAACAAAGGTACAGGTTCGGTGGTCAATGGCTTTGAAAGCATTGCAGGGCAAATCAATGTGGAACTCAAAAAGCCGCAAAACAGTGAAAAAGTGTATTTGAATCTGTATGCCAATGAAGGTGGACGCTTGGAAGCTAATGCCAATTTTAGTCACAAACTGAGTGACAAATGGCAAGTTGGGCTTTTATTACATGGCAAGTCCCAACAACCCAAATTTGACAAAAACGAAGACGGTTTTTTGGACAATCCCATTAGCAAGCATTTTATTGGTATGAATCGCTGGAAATTTTTCGGCAAGAATGGCTTGGAAGGACAATTTGGATTCAAAGCTACCTTGATGAACAATACAAGTGGACAAGAAAATTTTGAAGGAGAAGGAAACAGGCTTAGCGTAAGTCCGTGGGGCGCAAACATCAAAACGAATCGCCTTGAAGGGTGGTTCAAAATGGGGAAAGTTTTTCCTGAACGCCCTTTTTCTAGTATTGGTTTTCAATCCTCTGTCGTTTTTCACGACCAAGATTCTTTTTTCGGTCTTCGAAATTACGATGCGACTCAAAAATCGGTTTACACCAATTTGATTTACCAAAGCATTTTGAACAATACCAATCATCAATACAAAGCGGGTTTGAGTTTTCAGTACGACCAATTTGATGAAAATGTCGAAGGAATGGACTATGAACGCAATGAAACCGTTCCCGGTGCTTTCTTTGAATATACCTATACAGGAAGTGATAAATTCAGCGCAGTATTCGGATTGCGAGGTGATTACCACAACAACTATGGCTTTTTTGCCACTCCACGAATGCACATACGATACGCTCCTACCAATCAAACCGTTTTGCGGGCATCGGCAGGAAGAGGGCAGAAAACTGCTAATATTTTTGCAGAAAATATCGGTGTATTTGCATCGAATAGAGACATCATCATTCACAGTGAAAATACCGATACGCCTTATGGACTGGAAGCAGAATCGGCTTGGAATTTTGGGCTAAATCTTACTCAAGACATCAATCTGGGCAGCAAAACGGCAAGCTGGGGATTGGACTTTTACCACACTCGTTTTCAGAATCAAATCATTGCCGACTACGAACAAAGCCCACAAGAATTGCACCTGTACAATTTGGTCGGAAAATCTTACTCCAATAGTATTCAAACACAGATAGATATGGAAGTTTTGCCGAGATTGGATGTGAGATTGGCATACCGTTTCAATGATGTAAAAATGACCTTCAATGGTGATTTATTGCAGAAACCTTTGACTTCCAGAGACCGAGCGTTCATTAATTTGGGCTACCAAACTGAGAATGGTTGGAAATTTGACTTTACATTAAATCGGCAGGGACAAAAACGGATTCCTTCAACGGCAAGCAATCCTGAGCAATATCGCTTAGAAGAAAAATCACCTGCTTTTTTCTTGGCAAATACGCAGGTTACTAAAGTTTGGGCAGAACGTTTTGAAGTCTATGTAGGGGGAGAAAATTTATTCAATTTTAAACAGGAGAATCCCATTCTAGCGAGTAGCGAACCTTATGGAGATTATTTTGATAGTTCTTTGGTGTGGGGACCTATTTTTGGAAGAATGGTGTATGGAGGATTGCGGTTTAGATTGAAGTGATTAGGCTAATACTAAATGACTCAAATGGTTTTCTTCAAACCATTTGAGTCATTTAAATTTTATTGTTCCAACATTTCCATCAAGGCTTCACTCATTCCCGTATTAGAAAACCCACCATCATGATACAAGTTTTGCATTGTGACCATTCGGGTGTAGTCCGAGAACAAAGTAATACAGTAATCTGCACAAGTATCAGCGTCGGCATTACCGAGAGGAGAAATTTTGTCGGCATAATCGAAGAAACTCCCAAAACCTTTCACACCTGTACCCGCCGTTGTTTTGGTGGGAGATTGCGAAACGGTATTGACTCGCACCTTGTTTTTGATGCCATAGTAATAGCCAAAACTGCGAGCGATTGACTCCAGTGTTGCCTTTGCATCTGCCATATCACCATAGCCGGGAAAGCTTCTCTGGGCTGCAATATAGCTCAAGCCCAATACAGAGCCCCATTCATTTATGGCCTCTTTTTGATAGGCCACTTGTAGCATTTTGTGAAACGAAATAGCAGATACATCCAAAGTTTTTTGCAACCAATCGTAGTTCAAATTGCTGTATTCTCGTTTTTTACGCACATTGGGGGACATACCGATGGAGTGCAAGACAAAATCTAATTTTCCTCCCAAGGCCTCCATAGATTTATCGTAGAGGTTTTCAATTTCTTCAATGCTTGTAGCGTCGGCAGGGATGATTTCAGCATTGCAGCTTTCTGCCAACTCGTTGATTTTTCCGAATCGAAGGGCGATAGGCGCATTTGAGAGGGTAAAAGTCGCACCTGCTTCTTTTGCCTTCAATGCAATTCGCCAAGCGATAGAATTTTCATCCAAAGCACCTGTGATGATTCCTCTTTTTCCTTCTAATATTTTGTGATTCATTCCTCAAAATTTATTTCCGTGTTTATTGAAAAACTCAACACCTCTGTTAAATTTGGGAAATCCAACAGATGTCATTTTTTTAAAAGTCTTTTTTACAGTCCAAATGCAGCTTTTACTGCATCTACATGGTCTAATTTTTCCCATGCAAAAGCTTCATAGCCATTTACTTCAACAGGTTGTCTGCCCATGTGCCCATAAGCGGCTGTAATGGAAAAAACTGGGTTTTTCAAACCAAATCGCTTCACGATTGCATTGGGCCGTAAGTCAAAAATTTCTGCTACTTTATTTGCAATCTCTGTATCACTTTCAGCTATTTTTTTGCTGCCATAAGTATCCACATAGACTCCAACAGGTTCTGCTACTCCAATAGCATAGGCTACTTGCACCAATATTCGGTCTGCAATGCCCGCTGCCACCATATTTTTGGCAATGTGTCGAGTAGCATATGCCGCAGAACGGTCCACTTTTGAAGAATCCTTACCACTGAAAGCACCTCCACCGTGTGCTCCACGACCGCCATAGGTATCTACAATGATTTTTCGACCCGTCAAACCTGTATCCCCATGAGGTCCGCCAATCACAAACTTGCCAGTAGGATTGACATGATAGGTGATGTCGTCCCCAAACAATGTTTGATTTTCGGCAGACAGTTGAGCTTTGGCTCTTGGAATTAATATTTTGATAACATCTTCCTTGATTTTGGCAAGCATGGCCTCGTCTTCGTCAAAATCATCGTGTTGGGTAGAAATCACAATAGTATCAATCCGCAAAGGTTGATGGTCGTCACTGTACTCAATCGTCACCTGTGATTTGGAATCAGGACGTAAGTAAATCATCTCTCTTCCTTCTCTACGAATGGCCGCCAACTCTATCAACAATAGATGCGACAATTCTAAGGTCAAAGGCATGTAATTTTCTGTTTCATTGGTTGCATAACCAAACATCATTCCTTGATCGCCTGCGCCTTGTTCCTCTTCCTTTGCTCGTTCTACACCTTGATTAATGTCTGGCGATTGTTCGTGAATAGCGGATATCACTCCACAGGCTTCCGAATCAAATTTGTATTCCGATTTGGTGTAACCTATTTTTTTGATAACTTCTCGAGCGGTTTGCTGAACATCCACATAAGCATTGCTTTTTATTTCTCCACTGACAACTACTAAACCTGTTGTTACCAAAGTTTCACAAGCCACCTTAGAATCGGGATCTTGTTTCAAAAACTCATCCAATATGGCATCCGAAATTTGGTCAGCTACTTTATCAGGATGCCCTTCTGATACTGATTCCGATGTAAATACGTATGACATTAAATATTTTTTTTCTGATTAAGGAATGAATAGGTTATTTTTTAACGCCGCAAAATTAGTAAAAAATAGTAGCATTTAGGCTACATTTTATTAATAAAAAAAATAACGAGCTATTAATCAATTGTCTATAAAATGTAAAAATGTATTTTGTTTTTTCTATAAAACAAAAACTGGTATGGTCTATGTTATCCCTTTAGTCTAGGTTTGATTTACCTTTTTTTATACTTTACGTTATAGATATAGGATACAATCTTGGTGATATTCTTTGGAAAAGTGATACAATCCATCTAGCGAATCACCGTTATTGTTGTAAATTTGCTGTTCATATTATTTCAATAATTTAAGTAGTCATGCGAAAAATAGTTTTACTAGTAATTTGTCTTTTAGTTTTTTCTGTCGGGTATGCACAATGTCCCGATCCTGGTACGATGCCAACTGATCAACAATTGGTTTGTGCTGAGAATATTGTAAACTTGAGTAGTACTAATGTTACTCTAAACGAAGGAGATGTGTTGGTCTATGCTGTCCATACGAGTCCTACTGGAGAGGCCGGAACTATTCTTGGAGTAAGCGAAAATGGAAACTTTGGTTTTTCAGATTTGTCTTCAGATGCGAGTTACAATACAGAATATTATGTGTCTGCTATTGCCGGTCCTGATAATGATAGTGATGGAATTCCTGATTTGGAGAATGATTGTACTCGAATTGCTCCAGGTACTCCTGTGGTCTTTTTGGCTCCTGTTGTTATCGAAAGATGGGCTAACTGCAATCTACTAAGTGAAGGATATGGAATTCACTTTATGATTTCGGGAGGTTTACCTGAATTTGATGGCAGTAGTGAATATAACGTTGCAGGAGTTATCAATGGCGAAAGCTATACTTTTGCAGAAGCGCAATCAGGTATTTCGGCTCAGCTAAATGAAAACGATGAATACATTCTTGAAGTGAATGATCAACTTTGCAGTGGAATTGTTTCAGGAACAGTGACCTGTACAAAATGTCCTGCTGAAGATGCAGCAGGTACTTTGTCAAGTATTCCAAGATATGCTTGTGACGGAACAAGTATTTCAGTTACGGCTTCAAATACAAACTTTGATGCAGCGCGTACTTTGTTGTATGCTTTTCACTCAGGAAGTGATACAAGCTTGGTAAATGTTATCGCTTTCAGCAATACAGGAGAATTTTTCTATGAAGATTTGAAAGACAAAATTGCTTTGAATAAGCGATATTATATCTCTTCTGTTGTCGCACTGAACGATGATGATGGTACTCCACTTTTGGATTCAACAGACGACGATGTTTGTTTAAGAGTCGCAAAGGGAACTCCTGTTTCTTTTGTCAGCCCTATTGAAGTAACCGTAACTGAAAACTGCAATCTCACAACAGGCATTTCAACTTTGACCATCAGTGCTGTCGGTGGCGCACCGGGTTTTGACAATTCTCAAATTTATACTGTGAGGGTTGGAAATACCAATTTTTCTCTTTTAGGTAATGGTATGCTTACACAAGGCGCATATTCCTTTGGAAGTGTTTACAATGTGAGGGTTACGGATGTGGCTGGTTGTGAAGCTACTTTTTCTGGAACTACTGAATGTCAAATGGCGGATAGTGCGCCGAGTTTGGAAACTCCTAGTTTCAAATTGAACTATTTGGCTCCAATGCCTGTAAACAATCAAGTGATTTTAGATTTTACGGCACAAAGAACAAGTGATGTATTTATTCAAGTATTCAGTGTTGGTGGACAATTGGTACAAGCACAAGATTTTGTAGCCAAATTGGGTGATAATAAGTTCGAAATGGATTTGTCTAATTTAAGTAGCGGTATGTATTTCCTTCAATTGAATACCAATGAAGGTTTGATTGCTACTAAATTGGTGAAAGAATAAAAGTGATTAGGTGATAGGTGATTAGTGGAAATAACGATATAGAGATAAAAAGAATAGCTCTACCAAATGGTAGGGCTATTCTTTTTTAATTACTTTTGCTACTCTATCAGATATTTATTTTTCGAACCCCGAGGTTTGGGGTAAGTCATCTAATTTTGGTCTTCAAAAAATGATTAAAAAAAGAATTGCTATTTTCATTTCAGGAAGGGGCAGCAATATGGAAGCCATTGTAAAACAAGCACAAACAGGCATATTGAAGGAATGTTGTGAAGTGGTTTTGGTGCTTGCCAATAAAAAAGGAGCAAAAGGTTTGGAAACTGCCAACCGAATGAACATTGCCACTGTCTGTATTGAGTCGAAAGGGAAAAAACGCCAAGAATTTGATCAAGAGGTGTTGGATTTTTTGCGACCTTACCACATTGATTACATCGTTTTGGCGGGTTTTATGCGAATTATTTCGCCCATTGTCATCAGCGAATACCCCAATCGAATCATCAATATCCATCCTGCTGACACCAACGAGTTCAAAGGTTTAGGGGCTTATGAGTGGGCTTTTGAGAACCAATTGCCCAGCACCAAAATCACCGTTCACTATGTCGACTCTGGTGTAGATACGGGTAATATCATTGAGCAACAAACGGTTGATTTGCAGGGCGCAGTTACTTTAGAAGAAATTGAAGCAAGAGGATTGCAAGTAGAACATCGTTTTTATAGTGAGGTTTTGAAGAATGTGTTTTCTTGACCTGTTAATTATTTCTCATTCCTCTTCATTTCTGCTACAATAGTAGCTTGGAACGAGTCTATGAGTTTCCATTCTCTTCAAGTGTTGCCTGCACTCTTGATTTCATCTTCATTCATAAAAGAGGATGGACAAGAACACAAGCCAAACTTTAGAGGTGGTTTACATTTCTCCAACCTAACAAATACACCTCATCAAAAGTATATTTTTTATTTAATTTTGTCTCTCACAAAAATCACAATCAAATAATCATGGGCAACAACACATACCAATTAGGCATTGACTTAGGTGGAACGAAGATTGAAGGAGTTGTTTTGGATGTTAATGGTGAGGAGCTTTTTCGAGAACGAGTAGGCACTGAACAAGAGAAAGGTTACCAACACATTCTCAATCAAATCCAATTGGTTTATCGAAATATGGTCAGGCATATTGAAGGCCAACCACATACTTTTGGGATTGGCACGCCAGGGGCGATTTCTCAACAAACGGGTTTATTGAAAAATAGCAATACCGTTTGTATGAATGGTAAACCTGTCAAAGAAGATTTGGAGAAACTTTTGTATCGTCCGATTGGCATACAAAATGATGCCAACTGTTTTGCGATGGCAGAAGCTCTATTGGGTGCGGGCAAAGGGAATGATTCGGTTTTTGGTGTGATTATGGGAACGGGCTGCGGTGGTGGAATTGTCTACAAAGGTGAAGTTATCACTGGCTTGCAAAGCATTGCAGGAGAATGGGGACACATGAGCATTGACCCTAATGGCCCGCTTTGTTATTGTGGCAACAAAGGATGTGTTGAAACTTTTATCAGTGGTGGTGGCTTAGAAAGAATGTATAAAAGCTCTTATAGGGAAGAATTGAAGTTGAAGAAGATTGTAGAAAGTTACCGTCAAGGAGATTCGAGAGCTACGGAGTTTATGAAGCAGTTTTTTGTGAATTTCGGGCGAGCCATGAGCAATCTTATTGCAGTCTTAGACCCTGACATCATTGTTTTGGGAGGAGGAGCTTCCAATGTAGCAGAGATTTATACAGAAGGTGTTGAACAGGTTGAAAAATTTGTATTTAGCGACAGCTTGGAAACACCGATTGTTCAACATCAACTGGGCGATTCTGCGGGAGTGATTGGAGCAGCTTTGATTGGGGTGTAAAAGATTGCTGAATTGTCATATGGTTGTATAGTTATGTAATTTTCTCAAAAAGCCTTGAACAAGAAGGTCTAATAAAAAAGAAGCTCATGCAGTGGAGCGAATTCCTTTACGCCAAGTGAGTTTCTTTTCAATGATTTGTTCTTGTTCAAGGCTGTATGCAAACAACTACTATACTTCCAACAAATTCCCCTCCGTATCAAACGCCAACTTCGTTCCATCTTCCAATTTGACCTTGTAGCCATCGGGATAATATTTGGCTCTTTCAATGGTCGTGTCGGGGTGATTGGTAGCCACATAATCAGTAATGGTAGTCGGTAGATCTTCAATCGCTATGCTGCGACCTCTTTCACCGTCACCGCCTCCACAAGTTCGCTCTCCTTCAAAATTGCCTTCGGTGTCAAACAACAAGGAAACGCCTGTGTCTAAACCGACCAAATAACCTCTTTCGCCCAATCTTGCTCTTTCGGCAGTTGCATCGGGATAATTGGCTGCAATATAATCGGTTATCGCAGTTGGTAAATCCTCCAATGCAATCGTTTCTCCAAAATTGCCCCTTCTACCATGTCTGCCAAGAGGCGCACCTTCTCTCAAAAATTCGCCATCGGTGCTGAAAAAGAGTTCGGAATAGTCGTCCAACCATACTTCATAGCCCAAACCATCGGCCAATCGCACTTGTTCAATCCAATTGTTAGGAAATCGAGTAGCGACAAGGTTGGTAATCGCTTCGGGAATTTGGTTTTCCTCCAAAGTGGTTTTGTTGCTGCTCACAATGATTTGCTCTACAGTTTCGTCGCTTGCAGATAGGACTTCCTCTTTGTCACAAGAAGTCATAAAGCCAACGCATACAATCGTCAATACGCAAAAAAGAAAATTTTTCATCGTTTCTGAAATTTTATTGAAGTGATTAAATGTAGGGATTCGATTTGGTTATAGAGACCGAATTGAATTAGAAAATGTAGAGGTGTTTAGACATAGGTTTGTGTTTGCTTATATGGTATGTGGTGCAATAAGCAAACAAAAGGTTGCAGCAGCGTATAAATTTTCCTTTGAAAACTTCAATTTGAGTTTGAACTTGTGCTTTGAATTTTATTCAAACCTCCCCTTCAAATCCAAACGATGTTTCCGTGCTGTATCTTTCGCAATGTCATAACCCGCATCCGCATGGCGAATCACACCCATTGCAGGGTCGTTGTGTAGAACTCGTTTCAATCTTCTTTCGGCATCGTCCGTTCCATCCGCCAAAATCACCATTCCAGCGTGAAGCGAATAGCCCATACCAACGCCGCCGCCATGATGAAAAGACACCCAACTTGCACCGCCAGCCGTATTAATCAAAGCATTCAAAATGGGCCAATCTGCCACAGCATCCGATCCATCCAACATCGCTTCCGTTTCTCGATTTGGGGAAGCAACAGAACCCGTATCAAGGTGGTCTCGACCAATCACAATAGGAGCTTTCACCTGACCTGTTCGCACCAACTCATTGAAGGCCAAAGCCGCTTTTTCTCGCTCACCCATTGCCAACCAGCAGATACGAGCAGGTAAACCTTGGAACGCCACTTTTTCACTCGCTAATCGAATCCAACGAGCCAAACCTTCATTTTCGGGGAACAACTCCAATAATTTTTTGTCGCAAACGGCAATATCGGCAGGGTCGCCCGACAAAGCCACAAAGCGGAAAGGACCTGAACCCTTGCAGAAAAGTGGGCGGATGTAGGCAGGCACAAAACCTGGAAAATCAAAGGCATTTTTTACGCCTCGTTTGTCGTGCGCTTGCCCACGTAGGTTATTGCCGTAATCGAAAGTAATTGCTCCTCGTTTCTGCAATTCCAACATCAACTCTACATGATGCGCCATCGTGTCCAAAGAACGTGAACGATATTCATCGGGGTTTGCCTCCAACAAAGTTTTGGCGGCATCCACGCTCATTCCTTCGGGGAAATAGCTGCCTTCGTCGTGTGCAGAAGTTTGGTCGGTGAGCGTGTCAGGGGTGATATTGCGGTCAATCATTCGCTGCAATAGTTCGGTGGCATTGCAGACCACCCCAATCGAAATCGCTTTGCCTTCGTTTTTGGCTTCCATTGCAGCGTCAATGGCCTCGTCAACATCCAAATATTTTTCGTCTATGTAGCGAGTTTCCAAGCGTTTGTCAATGCGCCATTCTTCCACTTCTGCAATGAGGGCTGTGCCTTCGTTCATCGTAATCGCCAAAGGCTGTGCGCCACCCATTCCGCCCAAGCCTGCGGTGACATTGAGTGTGCCTTTGAGCGAACCATCGTAGTGCATATTGGCGAGGGAAAGATAGGTTTCGTAAGTTCCTTGCACGATTCCCTGTGTGCCGATGTATATCCACGAACCTGCGGTCATTTGTCCATACATCATCAAGCCTTTCTGCTCCAATTCTCGGAAATGTTCCCAGTTTGCCCAGTTGCCGACTAAGTTGGAGTTGGCGATGATGACTCTTGGAGCGTCTTTGTGGGTGGGTAAAATCCCAACAGGTTTGCCCGATTGGACCAAAAGCGTTTCGTTTTCTTCCAAATCCTTCAATGCTTTGACTATCAAATCAAAGGATTCCCAATTTCGAGCGGCTTTTCCTGTACCACCATAGACCACGAGTTTTTCGGGTTCTTCGGCTACTTCTTCGTCTAAGTTGTTGTGCAACATCCTCAAAGCGGCTTCTTGTACCCAACCTTTGCAGTTGAGAGTTGTGCCTTTGGGGGTGGTAAGTTTTCTTTTTGTTGAAGTTGGAGTTATTGGAGTCATAATTTATAGGAGTTTGTTTGTTTTAGGTTTGGAGAAAATACAAATTTAAGAAGTTCTATCAACAACTTAAAGGGCTTGTTGTTTGGAGTACATTAAAGAAGCATTGAGACCTGTTTGTTTTTTTGTAAATTACGATTTTTCTCAGTAAGGAAATCTGCTAAAATCTTTTTGATATGCCCAACTCCAACCTCCACAAAATTCTAAAACTCGGAAATCCTTTACTTTACCAAAAATCCATTGAAGTAGAACCCAATGAAGTTCTCTCACTTCAAAACGAGATAGATTTACTCCACAATTTGGTCTTAGAATTTAGAGCGAAATATGGAGCAGGCAGAGCGATTGCAGCTCCGCAGATTGGCTTGATGAAGCGAATCATCTGCATGAATACCGACAAGCGATATACGATTATCAATCCCGTTTTAAGCGAATTAAGTACCGAAATGATGGAATTGTGGGACGATTGTATGTGTTTTCCCAATTTGTTGGTCAAAGTGAAAAGACATCAATCTTGTGTGCTGACTTTTCGGGATGAAAACTGGGTGGAACATCGCTGGGATTTGAAGGATGATTTGTCGGAATTGATTCAGCATGAGTATGACCATTTGGAGGGGATTTTGGCGACTCAGAGGGCGGTTGATGATAGGGCTTTTAGGATGATTGATTCTACTGCTTCAACCTCGGGTCTAAAGCATCCGTCAATCCTTCCCCCAACAAATTAAAAATCGTCACCGTAATAAAAATCGCAAAACCGGGGAAAATCGCCAGCCACCAAGCCGCAAATTTTCCACGAGCCAAGTTGAGCAAAGAACCCCAAGTCACATCCTCCGCCGCCAAGCCAATGCCCAAAAAGGACAAAAAGGCTTCAATCAAAATAGCCGAAGCCACCCCAAAGGCAATTGCAATCAATACAGGAGTCAGCGCATTCGGAATCGCGTGTCGCCAAATAATGCGTTTTTCGCTAAAACCCAAAGCTTGAGCCGCTTCAATGTATTCCAAGTTACGCACCCGCAGGAGTTCCGCCCGAATAAACCGAGCAATGCCCGTCCACGAAATCAAGCCAATGATAATCATCACATTCACCACCGAAGGTTTGGTAATCGCTACAATCGACAAAATCAACAACAATCTTGGAATCGAATTGAGGACTTCAATCGCACGCATGACCAAAATATCCACTGCTATCGTCACCTTTTCGCCCAACCAACTGATTCGCTTCAAAAAAGACGATAGCAGGTTGGCAACGCCCATGACCCCCACAAAAATAAAGAGGCTAATGACCACCTGTTGCAGCAGACCGCCCTCCTCATCGGCATTTGAGAAGTAATAAGAACGGGCAATGAAGGCGTAAAAAACTGCAATGATGAAGCCAACGATATTCAAAAACAAGCGAATCCGAGACATTTTCAGGCGGTTATCCCCAAAATAACCCGCCAATGCGCCAATCAAAATACCGATAATAGTAGAAATCGACATCGCTATCACCCCTACTGCAATCGCTACCCTTGCGCCATAAATCATCCCTGCCGCAGTATCTCGACCCAGTTCGTCCGTTCCCAACCAATGTTTCCATCGAAGTGACTTGACCTCCTGTTTGTCAAAAGGCCCTACATAGTCGGTATTAAAAACGTCAATCGTAGTAGGAGAGTAGGGGATAGGTGGAAAAATCACAAAATCGTAGTTGTGTTCATCCCAACGTTTGGTCACAAACTGATCTTCCCAACTGCTCAATCCCAAATTGACCGCATAGTTATTCATCACAGGAAAATACACTTCTCCGTCTAATTTTGCCACAATCGGTTTTTCGTTTGCCAAAAAATCGGCAAAGACCGCTACAAAAAATATCACGTAGAATATTCGCAAAGACCACACTGCCAAACGATTCTTGTAGAATTGTCGTTTTACCAAAGCCCAGTATTCTTGGTCTCGATTCTCGTTTTGGAGTATCTGGTCTTCTATTTTATCTTCTATCTTCTTTTTACGAAATAACATATTTGCGATTGTTGAATTGTTATATTGTTGAATTGCTGAATGGTTGTATTGCTATATTGTTGCAGTGGTTAATTGTTAAAACCACTTAGCAATATAGCCATATAACAATAAAAACCATTTATCACGCCTTCTCATTGAAGGTAACTCTTGGATCTGCGACGGCATAGAGCATATCTGCAATCAGATTTCCCACCATCGTTAATATTGCAGCCAACATCAAAATGGTATAAACCACAGGCCAATCCCTTGAAATAATGGAATCAAACAAAAGTTTACCCATTCCAGGAATACTAAAAATCACTTCAATGACCACCGAACCTGCAATCGCCAATGGAAAAACAGAGGCGAACAAGGTGATAATCGGAAAAAGGGAATTTCGGAAAGCATGTTTCCATACAATTTGCTTTTCCTCCAAACCTTTCGCCTTGGCTGTGCGGATATAGTCTTGTCGAATGACGGTCAACATACCGCCCCGCATTTGTCGAGAAATGAACGCCAATGAACCATAGGTGATACAGACGACAGGCAAAACCAAGTGATGTGCTAAGTCCAACATTCTGTCCATAAAAGGCGCAGAAGGGGGCAAATCGGTAATTCCACCTGTTGGGAACAAATTCAAGAAACTGGCATATTCGGGCGTAGTAAAAAAGACTATCAAAAGCGTTCCTGTCCAGAAAACGGGCAGTGAATAGAGTAAAAACAAAATGGTTGTCACCACTCTATCATAAGTCGAATCTTTTCGGATGGCGGTATTGACCCCAATCGGAATCGAAAGAATGTAGGCTAAGAAGATGGAAATAAAATTGATAATCAAAGTCCAGCGCATAGCATCCCACATCTTGCTCGAAATTGGGCGGTTGTCTTGGTAAGAATAACCAAAATCTCCAACGAAAAAGCCCGTTATCCATTTGTGGTACTGATTGTCCATCCCATAAAACTTCAAAGAAGGAATGTAGTTTTTAGAAGGAGTTGCCTCGCTTTTGATTTTGTTATAAGAATCAGTAAGTTTTTGAGCGGGAGCTTGTAGGACAAACATGGAACTGTCCGCTTTTGTAGCCGTGTTAATGGTCTCTAACAAGCGGGTGATTTTGTTGTCTTTGTGTTCCATAAACAGGTCGACAACGGCTCGCCTTGCTTTTCGACGAGGACTGTAGTTGGCGCTATCGGGAGCAACTTTGTAAATCTCTGCCTCCATTGTCCGCAAATTCTTGTAGTAATCCGAAACTTGCTGCCAATTCCCATATTGCCCTGTCAAATTCTTCAACATCTTTTGATGTCCCTGCTTGACCACTTTGTAGAGTGTATCGGACTGTGAAACAGGTGATAGGGAAAGATAAAAGACGGGATTGTGCAAACCCAACCGTTCTGCCGTTTGGAGGTAGGTCTGTTCGGTCGCCAACATGTCCGCCAACTGTCCGCCATCTCCTGCGCTCAATCCTCCTCTGTTGATGAGTTCTACGGGGTCGCCTGGTGCCATCTTGCTCAATCCGAATGCCAACAATGAGATGATGAACAAGGTTGGAATGAAAATTAAAAGGCGTTTTATAATGTATTGAAACATAGGTTTATGCTATTGATTCTTATGGATTCTTGGTTGATACTTTGGATGCTGTTGTTTCTTATGGATTCTTGGTTGATACTTTGGATGCTGTTGTTTCTTATGGATTTTTGGTTGATGCTTTGGATGCTGTTGTTTCTTATGGTTTCTTGGTTGATGCTTTGGATGCTGTTGTTTCTTATTGATTCTTGGTTGATACTTTGGATGCTGTTGTTTCTTATGGATTCTTGGTTGATGCTTTGGATGCTATTGATTCTTATGGATTCTTGGTTGATGGTTTGGATGCTGTTGATTCTTATGGATTCTTGGTTGATGTTTTATTAATACTCAAATATTTTCTATCTTTTGTAGTTAGCGATATTTCTTATCCATAGCATCAACAGTATCAATCAAGAATCAACAGCACCCACCGAGCAACAACAGGATCAATAGACTTTACTGCTTATCTGCTACCTGAGTTGCAGGTCGAAGCGTAAACGCATTTTGGTTGTAGCCAGGACGGTTCACCGAAGGCTCAGCATTGTCGAAGCGATTGTGTATGACGATACGTTCTTTAGGTGAAACCAAGAATACATAAGGTTGCTCTTCGTAGATGATTTCTTGAATGCGGTAGTACAGATCTTTTTGTTTGAGAGGGTCTAAAGTCACACGAATTTCATCAATAACTTGATCGGATTCTGCGTTACCAAAACCCACACGGTTGTCGCCATCAGGATGATCGGATTCAGTATGCCAAATTTGGGTCAAATCATCTGGAATTGGAGACTGTACCCATCCTGCACAGTACAATTCAAAATCTCGCTTTTTGGTATCTTCCAAGAAAACAGTCCATTCACGAGTCACGACATCTATTTCAATACCTGCACGTTTTGCATTTTCCTTCAATAAAATACCTGTATTTTTTCGACGATCATTACCCGAATTGTACTTATACTCCAATTTCATTTCGGTCAATTCACCATCAATTTCTTTGTCGACAATTCCATTGCCATTTGTATCTGTCCAACCTGCTTCTGCCAAAAGTTCTTTGGCTTTATCCACATTGTATTCTATGTTTTTGAGGTTTTTGTTGTAGTAAGGTTTGGTTGGGTGAATTGGGCCTATAACGGGTTCTCCCAAGCCTTTCAGCAACACCTTGATGATTTGGTCCTTGTTCACCAAATGAGCAATCGCACGACGCACTCTTTTGTCGTTCAGTTTTGGATTTTTCATATTGAAGCCAATATAGTCGTAGGACAACTGAGTAGGATTGTGAAGGTTGTATAGCTGTGTGAAGCGTGCGTTGTCCTTCAAATCCACAAAATCGCCAGAACGCACTCCTCTTGCCACATCCATACCTTCATCTTTCATATCGGTGACAGCAGTTGTCCAGTCGTTTTGAATCTTATAAACGAGTTTATCTGGATTTGCAGCCAATTGTGGAGCATCTTTCACCTTATCTCCCCACCAATCTTTTTTGCGCTCCAAAGTAATGCGCTGACCTGTTTCCCATCCTTTAAATTCGTAAGGACCAGAACCTTGTACAAAACCTACTTCACGAGCATATTTTGAAGAATTGAAGGCATCTGCAAACTGCTGCAATTCAGGATGGGCGTTTGCATCAAATTTTGGGTCACTCATTTCCTTCAGGGTAAACTTACTCATCAAACCTTCTGGGTCATAAGCTTTGGGTTGATACACATAATAGCCACTGAATACTTCGGCTAGAATATATCTTTCTTTGGAGTAAATGGTGAATTTTTTAGGATTGTCCGCATCTACTACAATGTCGTCAATGAAGGCAATGTAAGATCGAACCGAACCCGCATTTACTTTGGGGTTTTTGATTATTTTAATAGAAAAAATATAGTCTTCTGCAATGATAGGCGTTCCATCGTCCCAAGTCGCTTCGGGGCGAATTTCATAAGCCAAAGACATTCCACCAGCGTATTCACCTTCTTCTACTTCTTTGATTTCGGGGCGACCTACTGCCAATGAACCCACCAATTCCAATGTTTTGAAGTCGATAGCCAGCAATTGTTGGAATATATTTAGCTCTATGTAGGTAGAGTTTGCAGCAGAGGAAATGAAAGGATTCAAAAAGTCGGGGTCAGATAGCTCGTGTAATACGACTGTATTGTCGCCCTCTTTTTTGCTTACTACTTTGCCACCATCGCTACCGCCATCAGACGAACAGCCCGAAAAGAAGATAATGGTGAGTGCTAACATTGAAGTCAGCAATTGCCTGTTGATGTATTTGCCTATCATAAAAGAAATTGTTTTTGAAGTTCGGAAGATATGTTTAAAGTTCCAAAAATAAGAAATATTTAGCAACCTATTGAACACAATGATGTTGTTAACTTTTCAGTTTCCAATATAGAAAAAACAAACGACTATGCAAAAGGTATTGATTACAGGAGGTTCGGGTTTGATTGGCTCACGATTGAGCGAGTTGTTGATTGATAAAGGCTACAAAGTTTCGCACCTAAGTCGCTCGAACAGAAAGAAAAATGACATTGAAGTTTATCAATGGGACATCGAAAAAGGTATTATTGAAGAAGGAGCGATTGATACTGCGGACTATATTGTGCATTTGGCAGGAGCAGGTGTTGCGGATAAAAGATGGACAGAGGAGCGAAAAAAAGAAATCATTGATAGCCGAATTGATACTGCTAATTTACTGTATGAATATCTTCAAAAAACGCCTCATAAGGTAAAAGCTTTTATTGGTTCTTCGGGAATCAGTTATTATGGTGACAGCGGCAAAGAAATCAAGACGGAGTCGGCTTCAAAAGGTACTGGTTTTTTGAGTGATGTGACAGAAGTGTGGGAACGCTCGACTTTCCAAATGAAAAAACTCAAGCTACGAACAGTAGCGATTCGGACGGGTTTGGTGTTGTCACAAAAAGATGGGGTATTGACCAAATTGGCACTGCCCGTGAAGTTTGGCATTGGCAATTACTTTGGTGATGGACAACATATCTATTCTTGGATTCACATTGACGACCTCTGCAATATCTATATCAAAGCGATTGAAGATGAAAGTATGGAGGGGATTTACAATGGTGTAGCACCCAATCCCGTAACCAACAAAGATTTTGTTTTGACGATTGCAAAAGCATTGGGGCGACCTAAAATTTCGATTCCTGTTCCCGAATTTGCGCTGCGATTGGCTTTAGGTGAAATGGCGGATGCGGTGATGGAAGGGATTTGCGTTTCTTCAGAAAAAATTGAAGGGGAAGGTTTTGTATTTGAACATCCGAAATTATTGGCGGCATTGAAGGATATTTATAAACGAGAGGTGTAGAATTACATGTACTCATTAAAATCCTCCAAAGGTTCATCAAAATCATCCGACATATACAAAACCAATCCCTTCATTGTACCTGCTTTTCTGTAAACAGGCGATTTTTGTTCCTCTGAATTGTCTGTTTCTTTTTGGGTTTTAGCCAATAAAGACTGTATAAAATCCTCCACTTGTTTTTGCAAATCTTTGGGCAGAGATTGGAATTGATAAATAAGATTTTGAGTATTCATGCTTTTTGTTTTCAATAGTTAACAATTAACACAAAAATAAGTTTCATTTCGATTATAGTTTATTGGTTTTGGGCGAAGTGTCAATTTTTTTTCGTTTCCCAAAACCAAACATATAACCCACATCCAAAGACAACATCGAGCCATTGCTGTAAAAATTGACGGTTTCAACTCTATCTCCATCTTCCAAATAGTACAATTCTCCGACAATTGGAGGTGCATCTCCGCCTCCTTTGCGGTAATTTAACCCAAGTCGCAACGTTCTATTAGCGTTTTTACCGATTATTTTTTCATAAAAAATTCCAACAGCAAGAAAGTGATTATTGGTTTCTTCAAAGTCAAAGTTTACTATTACACCATCCAAACAACTCGCAGGAAATACAAGGTCTGCATCGTAATTATTACAACTTCCTGTAGTTGACCCGCCCAAAAAGTACCATATTCTACTATATCCAACCAAACCTCCGATAAATCTTTTAGAAGATGTTCCAATAGATTT
Organism: Bacteroidia bacterium; assembly: GCA_030427245.1. Taxonomy (GTDB): domain Bacteria; phylum Bacteroidota; class Bacteroidia; order Chitinophagales; family UBA2359; genus JAUHXA01. The sequence goes on from JAUHXA010000016.1 coordinate 55,445, forward strand.
TCGATACAATAGATTGATTCCAATGTGTGGGCTGCTTCGCACCTGTCCAAAATTTTGTCCAATAGTGGGAGCATTGGGGGATTGAAAAAACTTATCAGGTGAAACTTGATAAGTCTTGCTATGGAAACCTCCTGTAAGTTGAACGGCAAAAGCATCATTCAACTGATAGCTCAATAAAAGGTCAATAGGTGATAGATACTTGATACCTATAAGATGAACATCACCTGCATTTTCATCTAAGTGTGTGAAAGTAGTTCCTCCTACTCCAAGTGAAATGCCTACATAGAAAGGTTTTGTTTGGGCTTCAATGGATAAGGATTGAAGGAACAGAGCAATAACAAGAATTGTAATAAATGATTTCATAGTTGATGGATTTTTAGAGTTTAAAGTAAGTTCATGATTTTCCAAAATTGAACATATATCCCACATCCAAAGACAACATCGAACCGTTGCTGTAAAAATTGACCGTTTCAACTCTTGCACCATCTTCCAAATAGTACAATTCCCCGACAATCGGAGGCGCATCTCCTCCCCCTTTGCGGTAATTCAAGCCCAATCGCAACATTCGATTGGCTTTTTTGCCCACTGTTTTTTCAAAAAATATACCTAAAACAAGAAAATGATTGTTCCTTTGGTCTGCATCGTAATGCATGTTAAATCCTGTTAAACATCCATCTGGTAGCGTTCTGTCTAAACTATTACACGTACTTGTACTTGAACTACTCGCATACGGATACCAAGTTTTGCTATACCCCAACAAAGTTCCAATATATTTTGTAGAGGTTTTCCCAATAGGTCGACGAAGCAATAAATTGAGTCCAATATGTGAATTTCCATCTATCCCTCCGATGCTTCCATTGAATTTGGGTACATTTCCACTCTGAAAAAAGTTATCGGGCGTAACTTGGTAATTCTTGGGGTGATAACCGCCCACAGCTTGAATGCTTAAAGAGGAGTTGAAACGATAACCTATAAAAGCTTCCATAGGAAGGGGCAAATTAAAGCCCCAATACTCAGCATTTCCAATATTTTCATCTAAGTGCGTTACAGTAATTCCCATTCCAAGAGAAATGCCAGAATAGAAAGATTGATTTTGAGCTTCAATTTTCGGAAATTGAAGGAAGGTAAGAATAACAATTATCATGCTTATTTTTTTCATAATCAATATTTTTAAGGTTTTACAAAACGAGATATTTGATTCAAGTATTGCCCATTCACTTTTACGACATACATGCCTTTGGGTAAATTCGCAATATTTATAATTTCACTTGCTTTATTTGTTTTTTGCAATAAGAGCAATTCGCCTTCAAGAGAATACACTTCAATTTTGTATTCTTGTTTGGGCAAATTACCAAAGGTCAAACTTAACTCCTTTTCTGCAATTGTAGGATAGAGTTTTAACTGTGAAGTAAGACTGTTTTCTTCAATATCCACTGAAGTGGGTTTGAATTGATAAACCATTCCTTCGTTTGGTGCATTGTCAATTGTTTGTGGATTGAGAGCAGGAAAACCCTCTGTGGTTGTGAATTGGTGATTAGGATTGTTTGCATCGCCTGTTACCACCAGCATTTCAGCATCAGGAGTTTCTACACAACCTGTATAATAAACCCAATTCATCAAAGGTCCAGGAAAATAAAACCAAGTGTCTTCATCGTTTGGGTCAGTAATATTACTTTTGCCAAAATGAATTTCTATAGTGTGGTCTGTTTCATACAACCAAACTTGGAAATTCACAAAATCATCGCCTAGACCAATAGAACCAAAAAAACCAACATTATTCCATTCTATTTTAAAAATTCGGTTACCTTCTTCTCCTTCTGTCAAATAATGTATAGTAGTCATAGGTGTTTCTCCATCGCCTATCCACCAACCTCTATCGTCAAAATCTGAAAAATACACATAAAGTACAGGAGGAGGGAATTCATCAAACTGATTAATACCACAGTTCTGAAAGAAATCAACAATTCCTAATGGACTGACTAAAACAGTATCGTATTTAAATTCTTCAACCTCAAAACTAAAACCAATCGGAATATGAAAATGAACATCCGAAGGACTCCAACTCCAATCTTGCGATTTCAAAAGAATAGTAGATTGGTTAGCATCTATATTTTGATAATCTTTTGTAAAATGATTGAATTCATAAGATTGTCCATGCAGAAAGGAATTGCAAGCTACAAATAAAAACAAGAAAATAAAAAAAAAGCATTTCATATTATAGGTTATTTTATATAGAAAGAAAGCAAGATATTTTGATTCAAGCAAAATATCTTGCTTAACTGAAATCTCTACAAATTTTGAGATTGAAATAACGTAAAATGTCAAAAATATTGATTCTTATTATTTCTCAAGTTTCACAAAAACATAATAAATGATAAAAAGCCATTTGTTTATGAAGTCTGTAGAGTCTTCGGTGCTTAAAATTTACTTTTTTAGGGTATGCAAGTAGTTGGTAAAGGGAAGTATTCAGTCGGAAATTGAAAACCATCTAGAGTCATTTGATGTGTTCCAATCACATTACCTGGCTCTTTAACTCTTATTTTTGCAGGAACAGGATTAAGCGGTCTCCATCTTGCTATGGCTATTGATTTATTATTTTGATCATCTATAGCTCCTACCCCCATTTCAGTATCACAATCATCAAAAAATCCTGAGCCTTTAACGTAAACCTTACCTTGAACAGAGGCTGAGATAAAATTAGCTGGTCTCCTCCTCCACTTACCATTATTATTTTGTTTTCTAGATTTAGTTTTAGCTATTACTTGAAATCTATTTAACCACCAATAGCTTTGTATTGATGTAACTTTTTTCATTCTTCTATCTCCAATTGTCAGTTTATCATATTGATATAGATTACCTTTGCAAAAGCATAACCCATTGATTGTTCCTATCTGTATTACTTCACATTTTGAATCAGTGCAGCCGTTTGAATCTGTTATTGTTAAACAAACGGTATATGAACCTGAGGTTGCGTATGTATGAGTCGGATTTTCTTGCGAAGATTTACTACCATCACCAAAATCCCAACTAAAAGATAAATTTCCACCTGCAAAAGAAGCAAAAGATGAACTAAAGAAACTTATTTTAGTAAAACCTGTATTACTAAATTCCCACATCCAGTCTGAATGACAAGCAGAAGCAGTATTGAGTACCGTTATTTCTCTACAAAATTGCTCTACACAATCCCCAAGCATACTTAAACAAACATTGTAAGTACCAGGTGCAGAGAATGTATGAGTTGGTGGATTTTCACCAGTATGGCTATTACCATCCCCAAAGTCCCAATGATATGTTGTATTACTATTTGCTGGTATAAAAGACTTATTAAAAAATTCTACACTCAAAGTATTTGCTGTGTTTATAAAAAAGGTAAATATAGGTATGCAATTTTCATCTTCAAATTTTCCAATCCTATAACATTCACTATGTGTTGTTAAGTTGGTTTCAAAAATAGGATTAGTAATTCCACTATTGAATCTTTGTAGGGCTGCTTCATCTAAATTTTTTACAATTAATCTTTGACACTCATTTAATACTTTATAGATTGTTGTTCCTATTCTTAACTCTCCATCTTCATTAAGTACTGTGGCTAGAATATCATCTTCTGTTAATGGTTGAACATCATATTCATTTCCTGCATTCAATGTATTTACTTCATCTATCTCAATCTTACGATGATAAGAAGTAAAATTAGAAAAAGCATCTTCAAAGTCATCTAAAATAGGGGAAATGCCAATTATATTCAGTCCATTTGCATCGACTAAGTTAGGTTCGGGGTGGGTGGCAGTATAAGTTGAATCATTTTTTTCCAATGAGTCTAATACTGTTTTAAATGCACCAAAATCATCGAAAACTAATCTACCATTTTGTTCTACTACACCATCATAAGTATAGTTCATGGCAGTTGTTTTGTTAGCAGAAAAGTTTTGAAAGGGAAGAGGTAAGGAATCAGAATCATCTTTTGTGCAACTATAAATCGCACACACACACACATAATTACGGCAAACAATAAAATTATTCTTGTTTTCATCTTTAATGTATTTAAAGGGTTAATAAAGAATTTAAAAGCAAACTACTTAAAAAAAATGAAAAAAACAAATTTATAACTCATTTTAGATTTTTTTTGTTGCAAATTCTTTACGCATATCCTCCGAATCTCCATCCCTAAAAGCCCTTATTGTGTAGAAAAATCACCATAAAATAGTCACATCATAATGCGGAAAATTTCCATCCTTCCCTATGATTGTTTTAGATTCACTCATTGCTTGAGCAATAATCATTCTATCAAAGGGGTCTTTGTGATGAAAGGGAAGTGTTTCAACAACTAATAAGTGCTGCTTTTCGATTGATAAAAGATAAAATCCTTGTCTATTTGCTTCATCCATAATATTCGACAATGACTGTGAAAGCCTTAGTTTGCCAAGGCTAATTTTGATTGCCATTTCCCAATAAGTTACTGGACTGACTGAAATGTGATTCGTTCTTGTTTCTATGGCATTCTTTGCAGTAGTAGATAGATTTGGGTTTCCTTCTAAATACCAAATCAAGGTGTGAGTATCCAATAAATATTCTTGCATAGCTTTAGAATGAATTACATGTACTCATTAAAATCCTCCAAAGGCTCATCAAAATCATCCGACATATACAAAACCAGTCCTTTCATTGTTCCTGCTTTTCTGTAAACAGGCGTTTTTTGTTCCTCTGAATTATCTGTTTCCTTTTGAGTTTTAGCCAACAAAGACTGTATAAAATCCTCCACTTGCTTTTGCAAATCTTTGGGCAGAGATTGGAATTGGTAAAAGAGATTTTGAGTATTCATGCTTTTTGTTTTCTTTTCAATAGTTAACAATTAACACAAAAATAAGTTCCTATTGCAGGATTGCTAAGTATCTATCACTCATCAACCCTTTTAATCTCCGCCCCCAAAGCCCTCAATCTACCATCAATATTCTGATACCCTCTATCAATCTGATGAATATTGCTGATCACACTTTTGCCCTCAGCCGACAAAGCTGCAATCAACAGCGCAATTCCCGCACGAATATCGGGTGAACTCATGCGAATACCTCGAAGAGCTGTGCTGCGGTTGAGTCCGATGACAACAGCTCGGTGTGGATCGCATAGAATGATTTGTGCGCCCATGTCAATCAATTTGTCTACAAAAAACAAGCGGCTTTCAAACATCTTTTGGTGAATCAACACGCTTCCTTCTGCCTGTGTCGCTAAGACCAATAAGACACTCAATAAGTCGGGCGTTAATCCCGGCCACGGATGGTCGGAAATGGTGAGAATAGAACCGTCAATGAATTTTTGGATGGTGTATTTTTCTTGGGCAGGAATGAAAATATCATCGCCTATGATTTCGAGTTGAATACCCATTTTGCGGAAAGTTGTGGGGATGATGCCCAATTGATCAACTCTTGCGTTTTTGATGGTAATTTCGGATTGGGTCATAGCTGCCAAGCCAATGAAACTCCCAATTTCGAGCATATCGGGCAATATTCGGTGCTGACAACCATGCAGCATCGAAACACCATTAATGGTCAACATATTGGAAGCAATGCCCTTGATTTGTGCGCCCATGCTGTTCAACATCCTGCAAAGTTGCTGAATGTAAGGTTCACAAGCCGCATTGTAAATCGTTGTTACGCCTTCTGCCATAGTTGCTGCCATGACAATATTTGCAGTTCCCGTAACAGAGGCCTCTTCCAACAAAATATAAGTTCCTTTCAGTCCTTCCGAATGAATCCGAAACGCATTTTCTTCTTCGCTGTAGGTAAAATTGCCTCCCAAAGCCTGCAATCCCAAAAAGTGCGTATCTAAGCGTCTTCGCCCGATTTTGTCGCCGCCAGGTCTGGGTAGATAAGCTTTGCGAAAGCGAGCCAACAAAGGACCGACAATCATAACCGAACCTCTCAGTTTGCTTACTTGCGCTCTGAAAGCCTCCGTTTGAAGATAGTCCATGTTCACTTCATCCGCCTGAAAACTATAGGTGTCTTCGCTAAGACGTTCTACTTTCACGCCTATATCCGTAATGATTTCTATGAGTTTGTTGACATCCCGAATATTGGGAATGTTGGAGATGGTCACTTTTTCGTCGGTCAGCAATACCGCACATAAAATCTGTAATGTCTCATTCTTCGCACCTTGGGGAATCAGTTCTCCTTGTAGAGACTTTCCTCCAATAATCTCAAAAGCATTCTGCTCCATTAGTTATCTGTAATTTCTGCGTTTGTTATTGTTCTTAGATTTGTAATTGTTGTTTCTATTGCTTCTACCTCCTCCACTTCTTCCACCAACAGCACGTTTTCGCTGTTTTGGACGAGGTTGTTTCGGTACTTTGATAGCTGCTTCTGTACTCAAAGTAAGTTCTCCTTTGGACAGCAATTCAAGATCGCTTTTGATCAGTTCATCGCTTACTCCATCTCTGTTCCAAGTCGCATAGACCATTTTCATGTAGTTGGCGATTACTTTGGTAAATGCCAATTTCTTTGGGCCATCTTCCATTTCAATGGCTTTTTTAATCAAGCGTTCTACATTTTTGCCATAATGACGAAAACGCATTCTCGATTGAGGATACTCCAACTTAGGAGGTCTGGATAAATCTTTTTCTAATGGAATAGGGTAAGGTGATTCGATATCCAACTTATAGTCAGCTATTTCGAATAGATGATCCCACAATTTGTGTCGAAAATCTTCTACATTTCGCAAATGTGGACTCATCTGTCCCATCAAGTCAATAATGGCTTGGGCGAAAGCTTGGCGTTCTCCAGGATGTTTGATGGTAAGACAATGATCAACCAATTGTTGAACATTGCGACCGTACTCTTTGAATGATACAGGGGTCAAAGAGGTATTGTATATCAATCCATGACTCATAATAGGATAATTTTAAGATGGGCGCTAAAAAATAAAGTTCTAAGTCTTACGCCTGTTTAAATAAGAAAGGTGAGTTTATATACTGCAAATATAAGGTATTTTGTTATAAAAAGGTTCAAAAACCGTGCTAAAACTATTGAATCAACTCTGACAACTTGTCTACATCTCTGACCAATAACTTGCGTCTGTCGAAGTAAATCATGTTGTCTGCTCGCAATTCGTTTAGGATAGTAGTGACGGTCTGACGAGAAGTTCCTGTTAGATTGGCGATTTCTTGATGGGTGAAAAATTGACGGACGACCATCTCGTAGCCTACTCTTTGCCCTTTTTGAACGGCCAAATCTCGCAAAAACTCAATGATTCGAGAACGGGCATCTTTGAAGATAAGCGATTCCAAACGACGTTGAGTTCGCACCAATTTATTACCAATGATTTGGGTGATTTGAAGGCTGAAATCTTTGTTTTGTCGCATCAATTCGTGCATTCCTTCAATGTCCATCATACAAACAGTTGTTTCTTCCATTGCCTGCGAAAATTCATTGTAAGTCACCTGTCCTATCAAGCCCATTTCTCCAAAAACTTCACCTGTATGTAAAATTGTCTTAATAATCTCTTTCCCATCTGCCGAATAGGAACCAATTTTCACCCTTCCTGCTTCCACAAAATAAACTTTTGTAGTTTTGTCGTCTGGAAAATAAATAAAATCTCCCTTTTGATATTTTTTAGGCTCTGAAGGATGCGTCAATTCAGACATTGCGATGGGACAAAACAATGCGTGTAAATCTACGTTTTCTAAATACCAATAGTCTGATTTATTGTTCATATAATTGTGATTTTGTTTTGAAATCCCTCAAATAGCCTGTAACTTGTTTGATATTAAATATATAAATAAGCCTTTTAAAATGCAAAAAAACTATTGGATAATCTTGATTTTCTTTGTGAGCACTTATATCGGCTGTACACAAGATCAAATAGATAGTTTGCTCTATACCAACGGACAATCAGCAGCTGATAAAGCTCTAAATGATTCTTTGGTCATAGAAAAACTTTGCGAAAATTTGACCAATCACTTATTAAGTGACGATGAAACAAAATCATTGAGTCAGAATGAAATGACCAAGATTTCCAATGAATTACTCAAAGTATATGGTTCGTCCAACTTTGAGAAACTTCGATGGCAGGATGTACTTCAACAGACAGATAACCCAACCATCTTACAATATATTGACTATTTACGAAAGGCAGACGAAAATGGATTTTTAGCGTCAGACTATCAGTTATCAGATATAGAGAGCCAATATAGAAAAGTTTATCCTCCTGCGCCTAAAATAGACTCTACAGAATTGGCGAAGAAAAAAACAGAACCTGCTCCTGCACCCAAAAATTTGCAGGAAATGATAGATTTAGACTTATTGTTAAGTAGGTCTTACTTGAACTATGCTTCTGATTTACTGTATGGCAGTTTTCGCCCCAAAAGCCGAAACTGGGAAGTCGTTGCCCGTGAACGAGACTTAGGAGAATTGTTGGATAAGGCACTAACAGACAAAGATATTGAAGGTAGCCTTCAAATGTTGAATCCCACTCACCGAAATTTCGCACTCTTACAACAACACCTTAAGAAATACCTTGATATTGAAAAATCGGGAACGTGGAAAGCCATTCCTGCAGGAGTTTCTTTTAGTAAGGGCAAAAGTGGGGAAGAGGTGACCTTATTGGCTGCAAAATTGGCTGCGATGGGTGATTTACCTACCACCAAAGCCAATAGCAATACCTTTGATGAGGACTTCACGACGGCTATAAAAAATTACCAAACACGAAACGGATTGGCTGTTACAGGAGTAGTTGATGCTCCGACATTGCAGCGTTTGAATACACCAATTGAAGAAGAGATTGATTTATTGAGGTTGAATATGAATCGCTTCCGTTGGTTGCCAGATGATTTGGGCGAGCGATATGTTTGGGCGAATATCCCCGAATTTATGGTCTATGTGTATGATGGCGACAAGCGTACTACAGAAATTGTGTCGGTGGTGGGTGAATACAAAAACATGACCCCGATTTTAGTGAACAAACCTATGCAAAACATTATTTTCAGCCCTACTTGGACGATACCACGAAGCATCGCAAAAGAAGAGTTGGAGTACATCAAAATGAATCCGGGTGTGTTGATTGTAGCAGACGTAGAGGTGTTTTTGAAGGGCAAAAAAATCAATCCTTATAAGGTGGATTGGGACAAAGTAGATTGGAAGGATGTAAAATTGAAGCAAGATCCAAAAGATTCTAACAGTATGGGGCGTGCGAAGTTTATGTTTTCCAACAACCACAGCATTTACTTACATGATACACCCAATAAAGTGGATTTTAAGACTCGTGTGCGTTCTTTTAGTCATGGCTGTATTCGATTGGCGGATCCTGCCTTGTTCGCCGAACATCTTCTGACGGGCAACGATGCTTGGACAAATCAAAAAATTCGCAATGCTATGTTCAGCGAAAAAGAGCGTTATGTGAAACCTCCTAAAAGCACTCGTGTTCATGTGGTCTATTTCACTGCTTGGGTTGATGATGATGGCACATTGCAGTTTCGCCGAGATATTTACAATCACGATAGAAGACAATTGAAGTTGATGAACAAAGCGGAAGAAAAAAGCTGACGTAAACCGAAGATTGTTGTTTAATACTCAGTTGGTTTGTAATTCGTGATTGGTTTTAATAAAAAACAAATGCACATCTTCGATGAATATACAAACCATTTCCAAAAAATACCGTTTACCTAAATTCGTCTTTTATACTTTTCTGTCTTTAATCCCTTTATTTCTTTCTGCACAGGTAAGCTTGACTTCTTCCAATCTTCCTATTGTTGTCATTGATACCGATGGACAGCAAATTTTAGACCTTCCTCGAATTGTTGCCAATATGAAAATCATCTATGATGAGGACACTGGTACAGCGCACATCAACAGCCCCGCCAATGTTTATGATGGTCGTATCAGCATCGAAATACGTGGTTCAAGTTCTCAGTCGTTCCCCAAGAAATCTTATGGTTTGGAGACTCAATTACCAAATGGCGAAAACAATAATGTGTCGCTTTTAGGAATGTCTGAAGAAAACGATTGGGTTTTGTATGCACCCTACAGCGACAAAAGTCTGATGCGAAACGTATTGGCATACCATATTGCCAGAGACATGGGGCGATATGCTGCTCAAACACGCTTTTGTGAATTGGTTCTCAATGGTGAATATAGAGGTGTGTATGTTTTGATGGAAAAATTGAAGCGAGATAAAAACCGCATTGACATTGCTCAATTAGACCCCGATGAAACGACTGGTGATGATCTAACAGGTGGCTATATTTTCAAAATTGACAAACAAACGGGCAGCGGTGGAGAGGGATGGACTTCTTCTTATTCTCCTCCCTTCAATTCTGACCGAACCATCTTTTTTCAATATGAATATCCGGAAAGTGAAGTAATTGCTCCAGAGCAGAGTGCTTATATTCAAGACTTTGTGCGAGATTTTGAAGACAACCTTCAAAGCGAAAATTTCACAGATAGTTTGCAGGGCTATCATCAGTATATTGATGCGGATTCATTTATTGATTATATGATTGTCAATGAAGTCTGTAAAAACATTGACGCTTATCGTTTGAGTACCTTTCTCTACAAAGATAAAAAAAGCAAGGACGGAAAACTACATATTGGCCCTGTATGGGACTTCAATCTTTCGGCTGGAAATATCAATTACTGTCAAGGTGAACTGACTACGGGCTGGGTTTTGGACTTCAATCAAATCTGTACGGAGGATAATTGGCTGATTCCCTTTTGGTGGCAAAGGCTTCGACAAGATCCCGCCTTCAATGCAAGAGCATACCAAAGATGGCAGGAACTTAGAAACAGTCTCTTGAGCGAAGAAAATCTGCTGTCCTTGATTACTCAACAGGAAATGGTTCTCAACGAAGCCCAAAATCGCAATTTTTCAAAGTGGAATATTCTAAATGAATATGTTTGGCCCAATAACTACGTTGGAGGAAGTTTCTCGGCAGAAGTTCTCTATCTCAAAAATTGGCTGAAGAATCGCTTGGATTGGCTGGACAGTGCTTTTGCAGTATTGAGTCTGCCTACACAGATAGATACTTTGGGTTTTGAAGTAGTAAAAGTGACTCCTAATCCCTTTCATGAATCCCTTCAATGGCTCTATCGTGCGGTAAAAGGAGATTTTATCGAAATTGAAGTGTTGGATATGACAGGCAAACTGGTCAAAGAATGGGCTTTTACTTGCGAAAAAACAGGTCAGAATAGGTTTGTTTGGGAACAATCAGAAGCACTCTTGTCAAAAGGACTCTACCTTTACCGATTTGCTATTAATCAAAATGAAGTGAAGCGAGAGAGGGTAATGAAATGGTGAAAATAGTGGGTTTTGAATTATGTGAAAAAAAAAATCAACTTTTTTCAAAAGGAAAAATAACTTTTTTTGATTTTGACAAATCAGTGACTTTCAATACATATCATACCTATTTTACTCTTTCTTTGCTTAGTGTGCCCTCTTTTTACCTGTTCTAAAATCTAATTCTTTTCAAAATTTTGAAACCTCTCCCAAATACCTCCGTACAAGAAGGTGTATTTAGTTGGTAATACCCATTCAACACAACTAAATACCCCATTCTATACAAAATCTTTTATTAGACTTCAAAAGTGTTAATCTATTCAACACCCCCAAATACAAGCTTTTGAAGTCTTTTTTTATCATTCACACTAAATCCACCCAAATCAATTAATTCACCTTTTCAATACATTGATTTCACCCAAATCTAATGTTTGATAATTGTACCCATTCAGTACAGAATTTATTAATCCACCCATTCCACTCTTTTGAAGGCAAACTTGATTCGCCTATGTCAAATGTCTGAAATTCACCCTTTCAGTTCAAAAATTAATGAATCCACCCATTCCACCCTTTTGAAGGCAAACTTGATTCGCCTATATCAAATGTCTGAAATTTACCCTTTCAGTTCAAAAATTAATGAATCCACCCATTCCACCCTTTTGAAGGTAAGCTTGATTCGCCTATGACAAATGTCTGAAATTTACCCTTTCAGTTCAAAAATTAATGAATCCACCCATTCCACCCTTTTGAAGGCAAGCTTGATTCGCCTATGTCAAATGTCTGAAATTCACCCTTTCAGTTCAAAAATTAATTCACCTTTTTCAAAACAAGTTTAATCCATTCATAATCATCTATGTCTAAAAATTAACACCTCATTTCATCCCAAGTGATTAATCCATCCGTCCACCCTTTTTGATTACAAGGTTAATCCACCCATCCCATTCAGTACAATCCCCAAATCCCTGTCTAAATCCCCTGTCTATTTTCCTCATTCAGTACAATAATAGTCTGCCCATTCGATACATTACTTTGCCGATTAATCCACCCTAAATTTTAATCCGACCAATCCACCCCATTCATTTTCAATACCTAACCCAACTCACTCCTATCTTACTGACATTCTCTTTCAATAAGTTGAAATCCGTCACTGTCACATTCCCGTCCAAATTCATGTCGCCCAATAAATAATCGTTAATCATACTAATTTGGTTGATATACAGATTGTAGTCTGCAACGGTAATTACTCCATTTCCATCCACATCACCTGCGGACATTCCATACTTGCCATTGCCCAAATCCGCTAATTGGTTGCTGCCACCCATGACCATTGCAGGGGAAGTGAAATCGTATGGAGTAACAGAAGTAATGGCCAAAGTGTTGGCACTCATAATGTCGAGGTGATTGCGGTGACGCAGAAGGATGTAGTAAGATTCAGAAGTGTTGGCATGAACAAAAGCAATGCCCATTTCACCTGCAGTGTCCAGCAAATTGCCATTCGTGTCCACAAAAACCACTTGCCTTTCAATGCTGTTGTACTCGCTGTCCAAAATTTCGACTAAAAGCCAATCCGTTGTATTTGTAGGGAAAGAGGATGTACTACCATTGACATAGTTCCACGGAGCATTGTTGAAAGGAGAATTGGAAGATAGTAAACCTTTGTTTTGTAGAGAGTTGGTCATGCTGTTGGAGTTGGATTGATATGCTCCTTGTAGCCAGACTTTGGCTTGTAGTCGAACGGAATTGGTGACGCTGACGATATGATTTAAGTCATTGTAGCCAGTTGCCGATTCCCAGATGTTGGTATTTGCCAACTGAATGCTGTATTCAGGGCGATTGGCAACTTCACTTTCGTTGGAGGCATCAAAAATGTGCAGAAAAAGTTCGTAATCACCCACAGGAATATTTGCGGGTAGGGTTGCTGTTCCATTTAAAGTAGTGGTCGTACCAGAAAGCCAAAATCGGGTGTCGGTATTTGCACCAGAAATGAGGGTCGAGTATTCGCTATCGTCCATCGTATTTCGCCAAACCAACTCCAAAGAACGTTCATTGATAGGGGCTGCAAAACCTGTGTTTTCGATATCCATACTGAAATTAGCTGTTTCACCAATCGTTGCAGAAGTGGGGTAGGTGGCAGTTTTCAGCACCAAACGATACCCCAAACGTTTTTTGATTTCATCCATACAATCGTCTGTTTCCCAGTCGTTGTTAACTGCATTGTTGTAGTCTGAATTGAGGAAAGTATAGTGGAGCGCTTCCATATCCGAAACGGCCTGACCAGAACAGTTGTTTTGTGGACTAAATGCATCATCGCAGGTTTCGCCGCCTACCACAACAAATTCACTATCAGATACTTTATAGGGCTTCAAGGTGGCGGTTTGATTAGAAGGGGAGGAGGTGTCAGAACCATAATCCCAATAAGTGCCATAATCGTCTGATGAAGCCAAAAAACAGTCGTTGTGGAAGCCAATTCGGGCAATATCGGTGGTATTGTGGGCTTGTATGGAGGTTATTGCAGCCGAAGTAACGGGCGCAGTGACTCCATAGACATACTTTTGTTTCATCTGTGGATAACGCACTTGTACCATTCGGCTTTCGGGAACGGCATCCAACAAAGCCGACAAAACATCTATTCGATCTTGCCAATTTTGATTGGTCAATTTTCCCGCTCCTTGACTCGAAGCATCCCCAAAATAATCGGTGTAATACTGTTCTCCCCAAACACCAATAAAACCATTTTGGACCGCTAAAATCACATCTTCATTCGCCTGCAAATAGGGGGCTAAGTCTGCAATGTGCGACAAAACCCTCGATTTGGGCGCATCGCCATAGGGCGGACAAGCGGATTGTCCACAACTCGTATTTGGGCTAATCGTATAGGAAAACCGCAAGACCAAACGCACACCTGCATTCCTTGCAATGTCAAAATCTGCCTGAACATTGTTCAAAAAAGCCGTCGACAAATCATCTGTATTCACAAAGGAATCCAAAATATAATGCCGCAAAATCACACTGGTTCGCACGCTGTAATTTCCCTGCCAAGGAGTAAAATATGTTGTCCGCCTGCTCTGCAAATCGGTCAATACCAATGGGGTGAAATTACTGGAATGGCAATCGTAAGGATGGTAAAATCCTCTGTCGGGATTTACAATATCTGCCGTAGATTCAGTATAAGTGATGGTTTGGGTTTGAGAAAACGCAATAATTGAAGTGAAAAGAAGTAGTAGGGTAGGAAAATATTTTGATGTATTCATGGCTAATGCAATTAACAGGTATAAGGATTGCAGCAATATAAGGAAAGTTTATCTTCTCATTTATTTTAGAATTGAATAAATCTATATTTGGATAAGCGAGCGAAGCCCAAAAAATACATACTTTTGCAGAAACATCCAACAAACAAAATATGAACTGCAAAACGATTTCTTTATTACTATTGACCATTAGCCTATTCTTGGCTGTTAACCTACAAGCCCAACCCTTAGCCGAAGCCAAACCTGAAACAGTGGGACTTTCCTCTAAGCAACTGGAAAACATTGATGCTTTGTTTGGGCAATATATAGATAAAAATTGGCTGCCTGGCGGTACTGTTCTGATAGCTCGGAAAGGCAAAGTCGCTTATTTCAAAACTTTTGGTAATAAGGACATCGAATCCAAAACACCCTACCAAAAAAACGATATTTTTCGCTTGGCATCCATGACCAAAAGCGTGACGACCGTAGCCGCCTTCATGCTCTACGAAAAAGGATTGTTTCGACTGGACGACCCCATTTGGTGGTATTTACCCGAATGGAAAGAGACGAAAGTATTGGATAGCTTCAATGAGGCAGACAGCACTTACACTACGGTAGATGCGCAACCCATTACTATTCGACACTTATTGACGCATAGTGCGGGCATTTCCTACGATTTTACGAATCCCATTGCAGGAGCTATATATGCAAAAAATGGCGCAACCGTTGCAGGATTGGCGGGAGAAGGTATGACGACTGCGAGTATGTCCGAGCGATTGGCGGAACAGCCTTTGATGCACCAACCTGGCGAAAAATTCACTTATGGACACAGCACCGATGTCTTGGGGCGTTTGGTAGAAGTGTTATCGGAACAGTCTTTGGGAGCGTTTTTTAGAGAGCACATTTTCAAGCCTTTGGGGATGAAAGAAACTTATTTTTACCTACCCAAAACCCTTTCCCCTCGCTTAGTACCTGTTTATTACGAAGTACAAAATAAGGGTTTAAACAAGCACGATATTCGCACTTATGGTTTCCCGATGATGGAAGAAAGAGATTATTTTGCAGGAGGAGCAGGTTTGAGTTCGACCACAATGGATTATGCAATTTTTGCACAGATGCTGCTCAACAAAGGCAGTTACAATGGAAAGCATATTTTGGGGCGTAAAACGGTGGAACTCATGACCACAACCGACCAATTGCAGCACATGGGTATTGAAGATTATGGATTGATGGGTACCAATGGAGCTACTTTTTCCTTGGGTTTTTCGATGTTGACCAAAAAAAATCTTAACCGTAGTTCGGGATCGGTTGGAACTTTTGGTTGGGGCGGCTTTTTCAATACCAAATATTGGGTCGATCCTTCCGAAGAGATGATCATGGTTGCTATGACTCAAGTAGCACCTTCTTATCATCCTGAATTTTGGGAAAAATTGTATGCGATTATTTATGGTTCATTAGAATAGTTGTGATGGGAGGCTATTTGAGTATTTGGACTTTCTTCCAATAAGTCTGCAATGCCAACCACTAATCACTACGAATTCATCAACTTCCAAGCTGCTTCTGGTATAAATTGTGAGATGTCTCCATCGTTTTTGTAAATCTCACGAATGATGGTAGAACTAATGTGACCATATTGAGGCTGCGTAATCAAGAAGATCGTTTCAATCGCATTGTGTAAGTCGCTGTTGAGTTGGGCAATGGGTTTCTCGTATTCAAAATCTAAGTTGGAACGCAAACCTCTCACCAAATACTTTGCTCCAATATCTTTGCAGAAATTGACTGTCAGACCTTTGTAAGTAGCCGTTTTTACTTTGGGTTCATCTTCAAAAGTGGCTTCTATAAATGCCAATCTGTCCTCCAACGAAAAGAGGTATTTTTTTTGGGAATTGATGCCAATGGCTACAATGATTTCGTCAAAAAGCGGGACAGCCCTTTGAAGGATGTCTATGTGACCTGTGGTAATGGGGTCGAATGAACCTGGAAAAACTGCTATTTTGGACATGTGTTGGAAAGATTGTATGATTCTAAAATAGTGTGATGACGAAATTGGTTTGAAATAAATTGAGGATTAAGTAGTTGGACAAAATGGTTCGATAAAAATGAAATGTTTTCACTCTATAGAGTAGGCATTTTAACGTTGGACTTATTTCTCCAGGCTTGGGGCTTCAAAAATAGTGAAAATGGTCGTTCCGTAGTTTCGTTTCCTCAAAAAATGGGGATGGTCGTCAAAATTGTGGCGAGGGTTGTGTTCCAATACCAACCAACCTTCGGGTGCAATAATATTGTGTTCAAATACTTTATCGGGAATCGTGTCTAATTT
Source organism: Bacteroidia bacterium (assembly GCA_030427245.1). Taxonomy (GTDB): domain Bacteria; phylum Bacteroidota; class Bacteroidia; order Chitinophagales; family UBA2359; genus JAUHXA01. The sequence goes on from JAUHXA010000016.1 coordinate 72,251, forward strand.
GGTAAGCGGATAAGGAGGTCCCGCAAAGATGAGGTCGTATTGAAGTGGATTGGTCCGCATGAATTTGAAGACATCCAACTGTACGATTTTGATGGGAAACTCCAATTCTTCTACAATTCGATGGATAAATTTGATATTTCCTTTGTCTATTTCTACTAAGGTGATGTCTTGACAACCTCTCGAAGCAAACTCGTAACTGATACTCCCCGTTCCTCCAAACAAGTCCAACACTTTGGTATGTTCGAATTCAAAGGTATTGTAAAGAATGTTGAAAAGTCCTTCTTTGGCTCGATCGGTTGTTGGGCGAGCAGGCGTTTTTGAAGGGGGCGTAAATTTATAGCCTTTGTGTTTGCCACCAATGATTCTCATAATGGGAATTGAAAATAGAAATAAAAATTAAGAAATGCAGAACAAATTGAAGTGATAGTGATTGGGAATAACATCCAACTCACTGCAATATTTGACCGTATTAGGACGATTGCCAAACTCCAAATGTTGAATGTATTTGGAATAAAGTTGGTAGGTTTTGTCGTCAGGACTGATGTCTCCAATAAGCACACATGTATCGGTGTCAAAGTCAAGTCCAATTTGTTTTGCTGCATTAAGGGTTTGATACAGTAGATGTTCGGGACTTTCATAGAAATACGAGTTGGCAATCAATAATTTGTAGCGATAAATCCCGATAATATCCACATGGTTTCTTTGAAGGTTGAGGTAAAGTTTTCTCCCCTCTGTCATGCTGCTTGTTTTCAGAACCTCCTGAATCAAGTGTGTTTGACTGTGTTTGATGTCAAAAATGCCTAAACTACTTTCAAAAGTGTCCAACAAATAACTTTCTACGCCAAAAATGTTGGCGATTTTGGGTTCGTCAATTACATCAAAAAAATATTCGAGATTGCCTTCTGTATCGTGATTGAAGCGGTGGTACTCTTCAATTTTTTTGCTGTCAAAAAAGTCCTCTGGCACCAAAGTAAAATCTGCCGCATTGATGGCAATGTTGATTTTCTTGAATTCTCTATCGAACAATTCTTCTTGCTCCAAACATTCCTTGACCAAAATTTTGTAGGCGAAAAAATTGTTGATGTCTCGAAGGCGGTAAGATTTCAAAAATACCACTACTTGATCCTCGTCGTTGATAATGGCATAAGAAATTTCATCTCGCCCGACATAGACCGACAAAACATGGTTGGTGACATTCAAGTTGTCAAAAAAACGATGTTTTATTTGGTGGTTTACTTGTATGTTGCTTAGTGTTTCCAGGGTTCAGAGGTGTTTTGTGTGTTGAACAAAAAAGCGATACTATGAATAGGACATCATAGTATCGCCTTATAAAATAGATAATATCAGTTGAATTCAATCGTATTGAAAAAAACAATTATTAATCGCTAATTAAGCAATCTCAGTTCTAGTAGGAAATATTGGTATGTCCTTCTGAAATAGATCCTACTTTGAATGCTTCTCCAATTTTTTGAACATAGTATTTCTTCTTCAAGCCATTAAATACATCTGTATAAGGTACAGAAACTTCAAAAGCAGGAATCGTCACCCCACTTCTAGCAATGGTATCTGCTTGAATATGGAATTTGATACCATTTGTATAAGGGACAAAAGGTAAGGAATCCGCAGCAGATGTTTTACCTGCAAACAAAGAATCTAAAATTGAAATTTTGATAATTTCTGTTCTAGTTACAATAGTTGTATCATCAGGATTACCGATAACTTTCGATACGATAAAACTATCGTTCTTTACAACTGTCACCAAGGTATCCCATTCGCTTGCATACTTCGTATATAAATTTTTATACGCAGTCTGGCTTTGTCGAATTTTTTCCAGTTGAGAAACAACTGCATCTGTACGTTTGGTTTTTTCGTTTTCAAAGTCAATTGGTTCTTTGACAGTATTGACCAACGCTAATGTCAAAAAAGCTACGATTATAAGTAGCACAATATTCAAACCTATTTTTAGTCCTTTCATATCTTGTGTTTAGTTGCAGATTGTTACAATACGCAATAATACGATTTTTGAAAAATTTAAAAAAATCTTTGTGAATTATTAGTTTGAAAAGTACGAGAATTTGTGGAAAATGAAAAATCTTTGGCGAAATATTTACAATAAACCTTGTTTTTAGTTTATTTCAATGGTTTCTTTCCAAAATCCAAGCTTCTCCCACTGCCAATTCCTTTAGATTTCCTTTCAATATACCTTGACTATCCAACTCTCTTACCTTTCGAATGGGTTCACCAATCGGTTCGTCACTCAAATCATAGGTGCCAAAGTGCATTGGAACAAAATTGTGAGAACGCAATTCATTGAAAGCTTTTACAGATTCTTCTGGATTGACATGAGAACCTTGCATCACAATGGCAGGTTTGTAAGCTCCAATTGGCATAATCGAAGTATCTATTGTGATGTTGCTGAAAGTAGATCTGATTTGTTTAAAATGTTCCCCATAAGCCGTATCTCCTGCAAAGTAAATATTGTAGTCAGGACTTTGGATCAGAAAACTTCCCCAAAGCATGTCGTTGAAGTCCAATAATCCTCGTCTATTCCAGTGAATAGCAGGAAGAAAGGTGATTTGTAGGTTTTCTTCGGTAATTTTATACTGCTGATACCAAGCAGCTTCTTGATAGTTTTGAGTGTTCAAAGGGCGAATGAGGCTACCCAAATCCATTGGAGCTAAAAACTGTGCATGTGGATTATGGTTGAGGATTTTTTTGAGAGAAGAGACATCAAAATGATCTCTGTGACCATGCGACATCAAGATATAGTCAATGTTTTGAATATCGCTGACATCACAGGGGATAGCTACATTTCGCTTCAATAAACCACTCACACGTCCCAAGCAAGGATCGGTCAAAAGCGAAACTCCATTGATTCGAATAAAAAAGCAGGCATGTCCCAACCACATTAAGACGTTTTCTTTGGATTGAAAAACCGTTTTGTTTTCCTGCCAATCAGGTTTGTAGTTATCAGCTTTTTTTTCTTTTGCTTGTGGATTGCCACCGAGTTGCCATTTTAAGATGGTCGAATAGGCTGGATGTTTGCGACGTTTATCATTAACATATTTTCCGTTGATCATTTTATTCCCTTTGATGCCTTCTTTGACAAAGGAAAGTTGGGGATTGAAACGGTACGTGATATTCTTATTCATAAAAAAAGGGTAATTAAATTTTTTTCGTAAAAATAAATTTAATTACCCAATTCAAAGCTGTAAAGTTATGGCTTTTTGAAGAAAGGGTTAATTACCCTCATCGTTGTCAGTTGCTTTTAGTTTAACGAGTGTCACAGGAGGCATTCTACTGTCATCAACTTTTACCTCTACTAAGTCTTTGTACTTTTTTGCAAATTTTGACAACCTACCAACTTTCACATCGTTATTGTCGAGATATTCTCCAACTTTGGTAAGGTTAGCCCATCCATCCTCATCTGCATGATGGTTGATGGCTTCTGCTATTTTGTCTTCCACTTCTCCGGGACTGAGGCGTGAGCCGGCATTTACTGTAGTGATTCCGAGTGACAATCCAAGTGCCACTAAACAAAAGATTAATGTTTTCATGTTGTAATAATGATTAGTTGATACAAAAATATTTGATAAAAAAGACAGTGTTTGGTTTAACAGTTCTTATTCAAAACCATCAACAAAAGCACTTAGGAGAGTGAACGGAATGGATAAATAATGTATTAAAAGTAGCGGTTTTTCGATAGATTATTAGCTAATTTACATACTCTTAGGCAGTTTTGCTTTATTTTTAACGATAGAAATATTTTGCGTAGAAAAAAAAACTAAATTTGTCTTTTAATTGACATTTTGCTAATGGCAAACTCCTGTAAAAAAAGCCGAAATACTTCTGAATTTTGTCATTTTTGTATATCCTTGATTTGCCCTTCAAAACCATAATTTACGTCTAAAGTTATTTCTAACAAATTCATTTTATGAAAACTGCTACTGTCAAACAGCTCAAAGACGAACTCAATAATCGGAGCCCCAAAGAACTACTTGAACTTTGTCTTCGTCTGTCAAAATTCAAAAAAGAAAACAAGGAATTGTTGACCTATCTGCTTTTTGAAGCATCGGACGAAGAAGCCTACATTGAAGGTATAAAAAAAGAGATAGATGATGCTTTTCAGCAAATCAATACTAAAAGTTATTACTTCATCAACAAAAGTGTCCGCAAAGTTTTACGCAGAATTAAAACCTATATTCGCTACTCTCTAAAGAAAGAAACCGAAATAGACTTGTTGATTTATTTTTGCAGAAAAATCCAAAAATTTCCACACACCAACAGCACAAGCCTTCACAATCTATATTATCGTCAAATCGCAATTATCAAAAAAAAGGTAGCTACCCTTCACGAAGATTTGCAATACGATTATGGAGTGGAATTGGAGGAGATACAACAACTGAATATCTCTATGTACTGAAAGAATCAAAGAAGTTTGATAGTGAAGATTAAAAAAAGCGTCCAACACTTTGCAGCCATTGGACGCTTTTAAAAGTTAAAAACCAAAATTAAAATAAAACGATAAGAACTATTGTTGATTTTGGAAGAAAGAGAGGAGAGGGGAGAAGTGAGGTTTCAATACTCACCTCACTTCCTTACTCCCGCTTCTCGCTTCCAAAAATTTATTTTACAACCTGCAATCTTCTTGTTCCTGTTCCATCAGGCGTTTGGAAACGAATAAAATACATGCCCATATTCCAATCTACTACTTCCAAAGTCGTACCCAATGTATGTGCTTCAAAAGATTGGCGATACATCAACTGCCCCATTGTATTGAATATTTCCAATGATTGAATATCTAAACCACCAAAGTTGAAATTCACAAGGTCACTACTTGGATTGGGGTAGAAATTCATAACAGACAAGTCTATTGTTTCGATATCTGTCACAACACTTTCGGCAGGTTCAGTATTGAGAGCTTGCACAAAACCAGTATTGCTGACCATCAGTGCATTACTTGCCGAAATATTGAAAGGAATGTCAATTGAGCCTGATTTTTTACCCGCTACATTGTCAATTACAAAAATGCTAAAGGTTGCGATTTTCCCATAGCCCGAAATGCTCTGTCCGTCCGTCCGACTGTAACCCACATCAATTTTTCCGAGTTCACTAAAGTCTTTGTAGAGGTTGATATTTTCTCCACTGTCAAACCAACTCATTTCATCAAAGTCGAGGCTAACCGAACCCAATTCTACTACATCCGTATCGTATTCAATCGTAAACGCCAAACCATACGCATCTTCAGCAGGCTGTTCCTCACTACCCAACAAAACATCTACTGTAATCCACGTATTGGCGGGAATCTGTTCGGGCAAAGAGAAGGTAATTGCAGGCGCATCTGCAGCCGCTTGTTTTTCGGCATCTTTAGCATGAGTCAGTCCGTAGTTTTGATTGATGGCTTCAATGTCTGTTCCCTCCACTACACCATTTCCATTGCAGTCGACATACTTGGAATTGACTGTAATCGAATCGAAAGTCAAGCCTCCATCATTCGTTGTAAATGTACTGATTTCTTGCGCCCAATCTGTTGAAGATTGTGGATACCAGTCATTAGAAGCATTCAAACGCACTGTTCCCGTATTTCCAAAGCCCAAACCCACTGCTAATACGTCAAAGTTGTTGGCTACCCCGTCGTTGTTGGCATCACCTGCCCATACACAGCCCATGCTGCAATCAACCCCAACATTCAAATAAACGGTTGCGGTATCGCATACATTCGCAAAATTGTCACAAATCACATACTCGAAACTGTCTGTACCTTCATAGCCCGCATCGGCTTGGTAAAGTGCAAAACAAGGAATCGCAGTTGGGTCACATCCTACTGTACCATGTTCGGGTTCGGTGAAATTCATGATAATAGCTTGTTCCGCATTGAGGTCATTTGCCTGCAAAACAAGGAATTGAGGACTGTAATCTTCCACTGTTATATAGTCGTCTATGGCTTGCAAGCTGCTGCCTACTTGAATATAGACCCATGCCGTATCGCAAACACTTGTGGGAACATCACACAAAACATAATAAAAGTGGTCTTGACCTTCAAAATCTTCATCGGGCATATACGAAATCTGCTCAGGCAAGCTTTCTGCAACGGCTACTGTACCGTGTGCAGGTTCGCCAACTTCAGCAAGGCTATAGGTATTGATATTGAAAATATCATTGCTGAAAACCTGGATTGTGATGTTGCTGTTGACTGCTGTGGTAGCATAATCATCTACGGCATCAATGATAGGATTCCCGCCCACGTTGATGTAAATCGTTGCTACATCACAATCGCCAATTGTTGAGTCACAAATGATGTAGAAAAAAGAATCTTGGCCGATAAAGTTGGGATCGTTTGAAGAATAAAATGGCGGTTCATCGGGATTGAAGCCCCAGAATATTTGACCATGTTTGGGTTGTCCTAAGTAAGAGATAATCGTATTTTCGGTCGTTATGTCGTTGTTCATAACCGTTAATTGCAGTTCACTTGTATTGTCATCTACTGTAAAGAAATCGTCCATAGCCTGCAAAGGTCCTTCATCGTTGTCTATCACATAAATTACCACATCTGCTTCGTCACAAGCTTCAGGCACGCCACTGTCGCAGATTTGATAAGAGAAAATGAATTCGCCAGTGAAGCCTTCTGTGGGCGCAAAAACGATGTTGTTGTTGGGCAATACACTGATAATTCCTTCAGGATACTCACTCACAAATGGTTGAAGTATTAAATCTGCATTTGGGCCATCAGGGTCGTTGTCGTTTGCGAGAATATCAATCACTACAGGAATCCCTTCATGAGTGTAAGCGATATCCACTTCGGCAACAGGAGCTGTATTGCCCATGCTCCACAGACTGATAAACACTACTGCGGTGTCGCAAATAGGTTCGTCGGGATTAGGTCCACCGCAGATGATGTAATTGAAGTGGTCTTCGGGAGGTGCATTGGTTGTCACCAAAGCATAGGTGACGGTATTGTCCAAATTGAGGGTGACACTTCCATGAACTGCATTGCTGACTTCAACAACATCCAAATTTGTTCCAATGTCATTTGCCAATACCTCAATCGTAATAGAGGCATTGAAGGTATAATCCACAAAATCATCTATTGCAATCACTTGATCGGGGAAGGGTTCGTCCGAAATTACCACTGTCACTGTTGCTTGACTGCAAATACCTGTTGATTCATCACACAATTCATAAACAAAACTGTCTTCGCCCATTAAGTCAGGATTGGGGATATAAATAATTAAACTGGATGAAGCTGCTACTTCTGCTGTACCATGATTTGGGTTTTCTACAATACTGACATGAAGTGCTACATTGGTAATGGAAAGATCATTCTCAGTGACATTCATAATAATGGGTTCGGGGACAGGTGACTCGTAATAATCATCCACTGCAATAGGGTAAACAGGGTCGTCTGGATTAATGGTGATATTGATGGTAATGGTCGCTTGATCACAAGTTCCCACCAGTTCATCACATAGTTCGTAGCATAGAGTTTCCGTTCCTGGTGTAGAAGCTACATATGCTCCAAAAAATGCGGATTGAGGTATATCATCTGTGCCGCCCACTTCAATGCTGCCCAATACAGGCTGTGAACAAAAATGTAGGCTGGTAGTAGGGTTGAAGGCATCGTTTTCGGTGATTCCCGCACTGCTGAGTATAAAATCCCCAATATTAAAAAGAGAAAGGCTTGGGTGAGGGTTGGAAGCACTTATTTCGAGGGAGTAAACATCGTCTACCGCATCAATGGGGTTGGCGGCTCCTTCTGCTACTACCACTGTCACCCAAGTTGTGGAGGATAATTCATATTCATTTTCTATCGTATAAGAAAATTGCTCTGTACCTGCATAATCATCGGCAGGAATATAAAGAATTTTGTTGTTTTGAATACTGACTATTCCATCATCGGGTTGAGTCAATTCAGTCAAAGTGAGCAGAGAAGGAGGAACATTCAAATCTAAATCGTTTGCCAAAGCATTGATTTCTATCGAAGTTCCCATTAAAGTAACCGCAGCATCAGGTATTGCTTCTGGCCCTACTGGATCGACTCCACCAAACATATAATCCAATGTCACTGTCGCAGTATCACATTGCAGCATCATCTGGTCGCAAACCATGTAGCTAAAACTTTCGGCTGGCTCTCCCGCATTGATATCGAACTGATAGGTAAAAATCAAATGAGGGTCGTTGAGTACCCAAACAGGAGTAGTAGGTAAAAACGGCGGCAATGCGGGAGGAATCACCATTGATTCATTGGGAGTGACGGTGCCATAACTGGGTTCTGTCACCAAAGCCCAAACAATGGTGTCTCCTGAAGTCCAAATCGTGTCATTCACAAATAATTCCATCTCAAAAGGTTGATTTTGGAAGATTTGATAGTAGTCGTGATTTGTTGAAATATAAGCTTGTGCTTGGGCAGTCTGAAAACTTGCTACAAGTAAGAATAAGGAATTGATAAACAAGAAAAAAGTGTGTTTTAAAGGCATAGCATGTATATTTTTCATTTTTTTAAATTTATGTTTTCGAGTTGATATTTTTATATGATACAAATGTGCCACAAAAAAAATGCAAAAAAAAGTACATTGAAAGTAAAATGTACGAAAAAAACAATTATTGAATAGTGATTTTAATTTTGATAATGAATGAATTATTGTTTTTTTTTGTGTGAAAAATAATTATTGGTTCGGGCAACGAAAAAGGTAATTTTACTGTCTTTTTATTGTGAAACGTCCATGATTAAATCATCATTAAAACACAAAGGGAAATGATTAGTTAGTTTATGGTAAGTTCCATCTGACCTTCAAAAAGAAAAAATGAACAGATGAAAAACAAACTCACCTCCCTTCTAGCCTCTTTAGATGTCTATGAAATCAATCGGTGTCGCAAATTTTTACAGTCCCCTTACTTCAATGAAGACGAGCGGATAGTGCGTTTGTTTGGTCTATTGACCGATGCACAAAAACAATCCGACTACATTCCATTGTCAAAAGAAGAAGTTTGGGTAAAATTGAAGGAGAAGAGACCTTATAAAGACTCCCAATTTCGGCGATGGTGTTCGGATTTGACCCGATTGGTGCTGCAATTTTTGGCACAGGAAACCTATCAAAACGCGGTGATGCCTCAACAGCAGTTTTTCATTGAAGTTGTGCAAACTCGTCAATTGGAAAAATTTTACCATAGTAGTTTTCGCAATGCTGAGAATACTTTATTAAAACAAACACAGAGAGATAGTGTTTTTTACTATCATCAATTCAAACTCAACGAGGCTCAACAAAAACAAGAGTTTGTGACCGAAGGACATTCCGAACAATCGAGTTTTGATGTTTTGATGCAGCATTTGGATGCTTTTTACCTCGCCCAAAAACTTCGCTACTGTTGTCATTGGCTCAACTATCGAAAAGTGCTGCGATTGGACGGTGAAATGCAGGTGCCTTTGATGGCGGAATTGCTGCAATTTATTGAAGCCAATAGAACGAATCAAGTACCGGTGGTGGCGATTTATTACCAAGTTGTTTTGACTTTATTGGAGGAGAATCAGGAACAACATTACCACGAACTCAAACGATTGTTGGAAGAACACAGTCATTTATTTAGTGCCGAAGAAGCATGGGAAATGTATGGCTATGCTTTGAACTATTGTATCCGAAAAATCAACAGTGGGGCAGAATATTTGGCAGAATTATTTGGTTTGTATCAAGCGACGCTCGACAAATCGGTAATTTTGAACGGTGGAGAATTGAATCACCAACACTTCAAAAACATCATTGCGATTGCCCTGCGATTGAAGCAGTTTGATTGGGTGATGGAGTTTATCGAAGGTTATCAAAACAAGCTGCCCGAGAAGGTACGAGAAAATGCTTCGACCTATAATATGGCCAGAGTGTATTTTTCTAAACGAGAATGGGCTAAGGTGATTGAATTGTTGCAGCAAGTGGAATACGATGATGTTTTTTACAAGTTAGACTCCAAAGCGTTATTACTCAAAACTTACTATGAGTCAGGAGAATGGTTGGTTTTGGAATCTTTGATTGATAGTTTTCATATTTTACTTCGCCGCAATAGAGAAATCTCTAAACAGCATCGGAGCAACTACCTCAACTTGGTGAAATTTGTCAAAAAATTAAACCGATTGATGCCCGATGATACCCAGAAAATCAAGGCATTGAAGGAAAAAATTGAAGCAACCAATCAGGTGGCAGATAGGGGATGGCTTTTGGAGAAGGTAAAGGAATTATTTTAAGGTTTTTCGGCTGTCAATATCAGCCGTTCTGCTCCCAATTCATAAGGTTCAGACTCAAAAGACCCTTCTGCTTCAAAATATTCAAAGCCGATAGATTGAAGCATTTGGAGCAATTCTCGGTAGCTGTATATGCGGACGCTACTGTTGTGCTGCAATTGTTTGCCATTGTCGTTGAGAGTCCACCAAGTGCTTTCTATTCGAGAATTTTCGATATCGAAGTTTCGTTCTTCTAGTACCCAACAGTCTTCAAAACGCCAAAAATCTTGGTGCGTGAAGATGGGTAACATGGTTTCTAAAGTATGGGTTTCTAAGATAAAACTTCCACCTGATTTCAAGGAGTCGTAAACGGATTGTAAAAATTGACGGTTTCCGTTTTCATCAAAGTAGCCAAAACTCCCAAAAATACATATTGCAGCATCGAAGGTGTTTTTGAAGGGGATAGAACGCATATCACCACAAACCCACTCAGTTTGTTGGGTTAATTTTTTTTTCAAACTACTTTTTTGAGCTGCTTCGATGTTTTTTTCATTGAAGTCTAAGCCGCAAGTCGTATATCCTCTCGCAGCCAATTCTAAGGCTATGCGCCCTGTTCCGCAAGGCACGTCAAGAATATGCTGATATTTTTTGACTTCAAATAGTGCTTCGATATAGTTGGTTTCCAATTGGGTATCCTCTCTTCCTTTGATATAGTGCTGGATTTTGGGCCAAGCATCTAAAAAATAATCTTTCCACCAGTTGTTCATATTGAAGTATATATTTGTATGAGGTTAAACAGCTTTTTAAAATAATGTTGTAATTTTGGAAGCCATAAAAAAGTAAATCACAGATTTTGTTGAAATTTCAGGTTATTGGGTTAGTACATTGGAGGTATACCCTCTACAATATTTTGATGTTCAACAAAAAAGCAAATGTAGTACAAATGCGATTGATTGTAAGTTCTTTATTTTTAATTATGCACACATGGAGCATTTATGCTCAAAAAATCGAATATTTACAAGTTGTAGCTCGTCCAGGAGATGATGTAGTTTCTTTATTGTCACTATATCAGCTGGACAAATACGCCTGCAATCTAACGAGTTTTTACAAAATTAACGAATTAGAAAGCGGTCAATATTTGTTTGCCAATCGAGTGTATTCTTTGCCTGTGCGAGTCTTTAAATACAATGGGTCAAGTATTCGCTCAACAATAGGGATTGATAATTGGGACAAAGCCAAAAGGATTCAAGCTTATAATGAGTCTATGCTCAAAGCTGAGTTGAGGCTGACCGACTATGTGCGTAGTAAAATACTGTGGGTACCTGTGCATGAATTGGACTGTCAAGCTCCCCCCGAGAAAACAGACACATCTGTGTTGGACTTGAAAACTCCTGATACGGCTATGGGGAATCGAATTTTTCCCATTTTTGGAAAAAAACATCAATATATACCACTTGAAAGTACAAAACTAAAAGGGGCAATTTATTATATTGTGGGCGGACATGGTGGGCCTGACCCTGGTGCTGTTGGTTGGCAAGGACAATACAAACTGTGCGAAGATGAGTATGCCTATGATGTGGCATTGCGTTTGGCGAGACAATTGATTTCACATGGTGCCACTGTTTACATCATTATTAGAGATCCGAATGATGGAATTCGCTCTAATAAATATCTGGGTTGTGACAAGGATGAGTATTGTTGGGGAAATCTAAAAATCCCTTTAAATCAAAAGGAACGACTGACACAGCGTTCGAGTGCGGTGAATGAATTGTACCAAAAAAACAAAAAACGTGGAGTGACTTATCAACGCCTCATTATGATTCATGTAGATTCTAGAAACAAGACCGAACGTACGGATTTGTTTTTTTACTATCCTGAAGAAGATGAGGTTGGAAAGTCTATGGCCAAAACATTGCAAAACACCATCAAACAAAAGTACAACACTTATCAAAAAAATCGTGGGTACTTTGGCACGGTTACAACTCGTGACTTACACATGTTGAGGGAAACAGAAGTCCCTTCAACTTACATAGAGTTGGGAAATATCAAAAATAAAGCGGATCAAAAACGCATTGTTTTGGAGGTGAATCGGCAGGCATTGGCGAAATGGTTAATGGAAGGATTGATGATGGATCACCGCAACAATTAAAATTATATAACTCACAGATAGAGGAAATAATAATGGAGAACCCTAGGAAAAACTACAATATCTTATACGTAGATGATGAAAGACAAAATTTGGTCTCTTTCAAGGCTACTTTTAGAAAGCACTACACAGTATATTCGGCTCAAAGTGGAAAAGAAGCGATTGAGATTTTACGGAAGCAAGATATTGATTTGATTATTAGTGACCAGCGGATGCCTGAAATGACAGGAGTGCAATTGTTTGAAAAGATATTGCCAGAATTTCCAGATGCTATACGTATGGTTTTGACAGGTTATAGTGATGTACAAGCCATTATTGACGCTATCAATAAGGGACAAGTTTATTACTATATCACTAAGCCTTGGAAGCACGATGAATTGAAATTGGTGATAGACAAGGCCTTAGAGTCTTATGAACTGCAAATGCAAAACAGAACTTTATCTAAGGAAAAGGAAGCATTGCAGTTGGAAACAGAACGGCAATCAAAAGAAAATCTGCTTTCTCAATATCAAACGTTGAAAAGTCAGGTCAATCCACATTTTTTGTTCAATTCTCTCAATGCTCTTTACGCATTGGTGGATAGAGATCCCAAAACTGCAAAGCAATTTATTGTCAAACTTTCGAAGGTGTACCGTTATTCTCTTGAATATACAGATGAAATAACCATTCATTTGGAGGATGAACTCAAGTTTATACGTGATTATATTTTTCTACAAAAGATTCGGTTTAACGAAAATCTGATCTTTAAAAATGAAATTTCGAAGGATAGAAGAAATGTCTTTATTCCACCTGCTACTCTTCAGCTCCTTGTAGAAAATGCCATCAAGCACAATATTGTATCGCAAGAAAGTCCATTGGTGATAGAACTGTATATAGAAGGGGATTATTTGATTGTAAAAAACAATTTTCAAATTCGAAAAGACAATGTTGTTTCTACAGGAATTGGGCAGCAAAACCTGATTTCTCGATACAGCTATATCACCGACAATAAGCCTATTTTTGAACAAAAAGGAGGGTATTATTATGCGAAAGTCCCGCTTATAGAAGCAAATTAAGTATAGAATAAAAAAGACACACTAATAAAAATACATAACCCAACATGAGAGTTTTAATAATTGAAGATGAACATCTCGCTGCTGAGGAACTGAAGGAAATGCTGGCTGAAATCAATCCATCTATTGAAGTAATGGCAACTATTGACACTGTTAAAAATGCGATTGAATGGTTAAAAAGCCCCAAGGTACTCGATATCAACCTCATTTTTATGGACATTCACTTAGCAGACGGCAATAGTTTTAGCATATTTGAAGAAGTGAAAGTGAAGATTCCTATTATTTTTACAACTGCTTATGATCAGTATGCTATCAAAGCCTTCAAACTCAACAGCATAGATTATCTTCTTAAGCCAATTGATCAAGATGATCTTGCTGATAGTATTGAAAAATACGAAGATACACATGCTTCTAATCAGAATATAGATTTTAGTCTTCTCCTTGATGCAGTCCAAAAAAAAGAAGTCAGTTACCAAAAACGCTTTATTGTAACGACTGGTGATAAAATAAAATCCATCTTGACGAATGATGTGGCTTATTTTATGAGTGAAGGAAAATATTTGTATTTAACCACAAAAGAAGGCAAGCAATTCATTGTTGACTTTACTTTGTCGCGACTTGAAAAAGTTTTGCAGCCCGATAGGTTTTTTCGCATCAATCGAAAGTTCATCATTAATTTTGATGCCATTCAAAACATGATTAATTACTCTAAAAGTCGAGTGAAAATAGAACTGAATCCGCCTTGTACGACGGATGCCATCGTAAGTGTGGATAGGTCAGGAGATTTTAAGAATTGGCTAAACCGATAGTATATTAAGCTGCACAGACCATTTTTCCCCAATAAGGAACTTTTGCTTTCAAGGACGGGAAATGATAGAGCCAATTGGGGTGAAAATAATCAAATTGAAGCGACATTTGTGCTGAATTGTGAAGGCTGCTGCTCATACTCACAGGATCTGTCAGTACATACTTCAATGCTTTTCGAGCACGGTGAAGGCGGACCTTGGTAGCACTGATGGATAAATCAAAATGACGTGAGATTTCTTCAATGCTCAAATTGTCAAAGTAAAAGGCCTTAATGACCTCCTTGTTTTTGTAGCTCAACTGCTCTACAGCTTCCCGAACCCTTTTTCCAATGGCATCTGCTTCTTCAACAGCTACCATTTCTTCTTGTACTTCAAACAATTCGTCGGGTAGGTTGAGAAGTGGTTTTTTCTTTCGGCGGTGATAATTGTTGCAGGTATTTCGCAAAATCCCCATCAGCCATGCCTTAAATTTGGAGCTGTCGGATAGATTGTCAATAGATAGGTATGCCTGTACGAGTGCCTCTTGAACCAAGTCTTTGGCAGCATTTTCGTCTTTGGTATATGCTGTTGCTTTTTGTAAACAGATATGGTAAAATTCTTTAACTAATCGGTTGAAAGCTTTTTTATCCCCTGCTTTCACTTGTTCTACCCAATGACTCGTCGTTTGATTCATAATCACAAAGATTTGTTGAGATGGAGAAATGTATCCTTTTCTATAGTGGTCGTTTAGGTAAAAAGGTTACATAGTGAAATTGTTCTATTTTGCTTTGGTAAAGTTTTTTTTGATGTTTAGACAAATAGCTCATTAACCATGAGCTGTTCCTCCATTCATCTTAAAATATCAGAGTCTATTACATAAAAAAAACACCTGATACACAACCTATCAGGTGTTTTTTGATAAAAAATAGAAGGGCGAGGTTTTGGGATAAATTAAATAGTGTTAAAAGTTTGACTATTTTAAGCATCCCCATCCATGCCCTATCACTCTATTATCCTTTTGCAGCCGCATAACGTTTGCCTACTTCGTCCCAGTTGATAACATTGAAGAAAGCAGAAACATAGTCGGGGCGACGGTTTTGATAGTTCAAGTAGTAAGCGTGTTCCCACACATCCAAACCAAGAATCGGAGTACCTTTTTTGTCGGCAACATCCATCAAAGGATTGTCTTGATTAGGGGAAGAAGTCACAAACAATTTGCCATCTCCATCAACGCATAACCAAGCCCAGCCAGAACCAAATCGAGAACCTGCTGCTTTGCTGAATTCATCTTTGAAAGAATCAAAAGAACCCAGATCGTTGTTGATAGCATCCGCCAAGTCGCCAGAAGGAGTTCCGCCGCCTGCAGGAGACATTACCTGCCAAAACAAACTGTGATTGTAGAATCCGCCTCCATTGTTGCGAACACCTGTATTGCTTGAAGCCACAGTCATCAATTCTTCAATTGATTTGCCTTCAAGGTCAGTACCTTCTATAGCTGCATTCAATTTACTTGTGTAGCCAGCATGGTGCTTGTCGTGATGAATTTCCATCGTGCGAGCATCAATATGTGGTTCTAAAGCATCAAAAGCATAGGGTAAATCAGGAAGTTGAAAAGCCATATTAAAAATTATTTTAAGTTTTGTGAATTAAAAACAAAAATACGAATTTCTGTAAATTGAAATGTTTTTATAGGCGTTTTTGTTCAAAGAAAAGGCGAATCAATTTTCTGCTTTCCTCTCCCAAAACGCCTCGAATGATATTTGTTTTAGGGTGTAATACATTTAGGTTCATGCTTTCACACCCTCTTTTGATGTCAGCTGCTCCATAAACCAATCGTCCCAACTGCCCCCAATAAATTGCCCCTCCACACATTGGGCAAGGTTCGAGGGTGACATATAAGGTACAATCTTTGAGATACTTGCTACCGAGATAGTTTGATGCGGCAGTAATGGCCAAAATTTCGGCGTGAGCAGTGACATCTTGAAGGCGTTCTACCTGATTGAAGCCTTTGGCAATAACTGTATTTTGAGCTACAACGACCGCACCAATCGGTATTTCGTCTGCTTCAAAAGCCAATTGTGCTTGTTGGAGGGCTATACGCATGAAATATTCGTCTGTCAGCATAATTCTATTAAAAAAGGTTAAAGCCAAGCGATTTTCACTTCAATGGGGAATTATTTCAACCATTTTTTTTGTAATATCGTTGTTTACAAATATAAAACATCATTTTCCAAACCATCAATCCAAAGATATTTACATGAGAGCATCTACCAACCTATTCTTAAGTCTTGTATTACTATTCTTTTTAAGCACATCTATTTCTGCACAAGACAAGTCTACAGCCGAAACCTGGACACTTCAACAGTGCTTTGACTACGCCGAAAAAAACAACATTCAACTCAAGCAGATGGCATTGCAGGTAAATTCTGCAGAAGGCAACTATGATGAAAGCAAGGCCGCAAAACTACCCGATTTGAGTAGTTTTTTCACTCATTCTGTCAATTTGGGTCGAACAGTAGTGAGCGCTACAAATAGCCTTGAAACCACAACAACGAATAATTCAAATGTTGGATTGAATACCAACTTTACCCTCTACAATGGTGGCAATATCAAGCATACAATTGAACAACGAGATCTTCAAATAGATTTGGCAAAGCTGCAAGTAGAAGAAGCCAACAACAACCTTCAACTGCAAATTCTCTCAGCTTATATGCAGGCACTCTTAGCCGAAGAACAACTGAAAGTGCTTCAAAATCAATCTACTTTGACTAAGGAACAACGAACAAGAATGAACAAACTCGTTGAAGCAGGTGTGCGTGCGCCCAGTGATCTATTGGATTTGGATGCTCAGATAGCAAGAGACGACATCAACTTAGTTAATGCTGAAAACAACATCAATGCTGCCTACTTGACCATCGCTCAAATATTGGACTATTACAAGCCAATTCGCATTGTGCAGCCCAATATTGAAGGACAACTTCCCAGCCAAAATGAGATTACAGGTATCAGTCCCAGTCAAGTATATGAAGAAGCGTTGAGAACACAACCACAATTCAAAGTCAGGGACTTACAAACTAAAATTGCAGAAAAGAGCTATGATATCGCCAAGGGATGGACTTACCCTACTGTTACCTTATTTGGGCGTTATAGCACAGATTATTCGAGCGCCATCAAGGATTTTGTGATGACAGGGGAAATAGCCCAAGAACTTACCAACCTTACAACTCTTAGTGGGGAAGGGGTGCTATTAAACAGCCCTGTTAGTACTCAAGAAAATATAGGATATTTCACGCAGCTGACCGACAATTGGCGGGCATCAGTAGGAATGAGTGTCAGCATACCGATCTTCAGCAATCATCAAATCAAAAACGGAATCAATCAAGCCCGCATCAACATCGAAAGTACAGTCTATGCCAAGGACATAGCCAAAAATCAATTGAGAAGAGACATCGAACAGGCTTATCTGGATGCCAACGCTGCTGCAAAAAGGCATGTTGCCAATCAATCTAATATGGAAATTCTCACCAAATCGCTGTCGCAAACAGAACGCCGATTTGAATTGGGTTTGGTCAATGCCTTTGACTATCTTACTGCAAAAAATAACCTTACTTCTGCCGAGTTAAACCTTCAATCTGCTTTGTACGAATACATTTTCCGATTGAAGATTTTGGATTACTACCAAGGAAAAGATTTGGGATTGTAAGAATAAGGATGAAAATTCGATATCTCAAATCATGTAATCGTAAATCATACATCCAAATACAGGATTGTAGATATATGATTTACGATATTTGAAGTATGATTTTTGATTTGATGGATAGTGCTTACATTTGTAGTTGTAAACAAACCATCAAACCACCGTTCCAAAACCCAAGACTCATGGCAAAACGAAGTGCGAGTAAAACCGTCTCCACCATTTTTTTGATATTGATACCTCTCCTTGTGATTGGCGCAGTCATTGCTAAAAAACAAGGATTTATAGACAAAAAAGCCCTCATAAAAGTAGCAACTGAAACTGCCGAAGAACGCACTATCATAGAGACTGTTTCGGCAAGTGGGAAAATCTATCCTGAATTGGAGGTGAAAATCACTCCTGATGTATCGGGCGAAGTTGTGAAACTGAACATTCAAGAAGGAGATTCGGTCAAAGCGGGAGAATTGTTGGCTAAGATTGATCCTGAAGTGTATGTATCGTTTGTGGATAGGGCAGAGGCGGCAGTCAAAACAGCAAAGTCCAATCTTGCGAACACCAAAGCCCGTTCTATGCAGGCAAAGGTGCAGATGGACAATGCCCAAAGGGTTTACAACCGAAACAAAAAACTGTATGAAGAAAAGCTGCTTTCGCAAGCGGAATATGAGAATGCAGAAGCACAATATGAAGGTGCAAAGGCGGAGTATCAAGCGGCTTTGAAGAACATTGAAGGAGGTCAATACAGCATCGAAAGTGCGGAGGCGAGTTATAGAGAATCAAAAGACAATCTTCGAAAGACCAATATTTACGCACCTATTAGCGGAGTTGTTTCGAGGGTAAGTGTAGAAAAGGGTGAACGAGTGGTGGGAACATCGCAGTTTGCAGGAACGGAGATTATTCGTATTGCCAACTTTAGCGATATTGAAGCGAGGGTAGATGTGAGCGAAAACGATATTTTGCGGGTCTCCTTGGGCGATACGGCTATTGTGGAGGTGGATGCCTACATTGACCGAAAGTTCAAAGGTATAGTGACTCAAATCGCCAATTCTGCCAATATGGATTCTCAAATTTCGAGTGACCAAATCACCAATTTTACCGTACAGATTCGCCTCCTTCCCGACTCTTATGCTGATCTCAGCCAAAAAATCCAGTTTCCTTTTCGTCCAGGAATGTCTTGTTCGGTGGATATCCAAACCTTCAAAGTGGAAAATACACTCACTGTACCCATTCAGGCAGTAACGGCTCGTGAAATCCCCGATTCGCTAAAGGCCAATCTCACCAAAGCCGAATCGGAGGAACTGCAAGAATTGGTTTTTGTGTATGCTGATGGCAAGGTATTGAGTCACAGAGTGACAACGGGTATTCAGGATGAATCCTATATTCAGATTTTGTCGGGTTTGGAGGCAGCGTCGGAGGTTGTCAGTGCGCCTTATCGAACGATTACTAAGAAATTGGAGGATGATATGAAGGTGGAGAAAGTGAAAAAAGAGGATTTGTTTAAGAAAGAAGAGGAGTAAAGCAAATTCAAATAATACTTCAATAAAATGTAGTAATCCCTGTATAATCAATTGGTTGTACAGGGATTTTTTGATTTTATACGTTTTTTTTCAAAAAAAATAAAATTTAGCTGTCACACTTGAGTGGTTTTGTGGCATTAGTAGGTATAAGAATGATTTTTACGGATTTTATTCTAACCTATTTTTTCACACAAAATTTGTACTCAGATGAAAACGAACCTAAAAAAAGGGATTGGAGAAGGTGTATCAACTACCGAAGTAAAAAGTGTATTAAACGATTTTGAACAATTTGAAGTCATGCGCCCAGAAATGGTAAAAGGGGGCGGACCAAGCGATGGTGGCGTAGGAATTATTGAGGTTTTAGACTGATTTTTACAGACTTAGAGATGTTTTGTTCATTAAGTGACATAGATTTAAACAACACTTTACCATAGGTTTTTTTATAAGAACCCAAATGGTAGAGTCGTTGTTTGCTTGCTAATAACAGGTGGTTTATGGAACATACTGTTCAAATTTTTGGACCAGCCAAGTTTTGTTTGCTACATTGGTTTCCTGATTTAACTCTATGAGTATTATTGATATGTGTTCTGGATTGGGACCTGCATTTTCCAAATGATATAGTTTTCTGTTAAAGTTCACAAAATTCATATACCTTTTTTTGACGGTTTCGCTTAGTGTCTGATTATTGCGTATTTGGGAGGCGAAATTTTCAATTTGTCGGTGGTAGTCGTATTTGTTTTTTTCTTCATCAGATAAAGTTTCGATTAAATCCGATTGTTCTAATTCGTAAGCTGATCGAATCAGTAGTGTGCCTCTCGAAAATTTGAAGGAATTATCATAGGAAGAAATATTGAAAGCCAAATCAAAGGCCTGTTTCCAATCTCCAATGCCAAGGTAGTATTCACTTAGGGCATGATTTGACGCTGTTTCTTGGTCGTCAGGGTTTACCATATTAATGAAAAGGTCAATCAACTCAGTTTTGAGCCATTGATAGGCCTTGGATTGGACAGCAAGAGTAACAATACTTTTGTAACGAAGGGTTAATATATAATTGTCATGTTTTTCTCTAAGTGTATCTGCGTGTAATAGTACTTGATAGATGCTGAGTAACTCTGCCGGTTGTTTTTGGTGTTTGCGTATCAATAAAGAAAGGTGATTCAAAAGAAAATTCTGGATTTCGTTTAGTGAATCATCTGGGATTTTATGCTGCTCTTCCATAAATATTGCTTTTATTTTCTCTAAGGATAGCTCTTCTTCTTGTTGAGTAAAGATTTTGAATAAGTAATAATAAGCTCGAAAAATGGCAGGTGTGTAGGTTTTTCTATTGCGATAAACTTCTATATAGGCTTCAAAAGATTTTTGATAGGATGGTATTTGGAAGTTTTTATCCAGATACTGGTGAATCAGTTGAAGGCAATAATTTCTAAGTCTTAAAATTAGGTAGTAATCATCTAGGGATTCGTCTTTCAGAAGCAATGACTTTTTTCTTCGCCCATCCCTAAGTTGAAAGTATAGTAAATCCATTTTTCCAACAAAACAATAGCGAAGATGCCAATCACCTGTTTCTTGAGTCATTGTTTTCCAAATCCGATGAATAGCCAATTCTGCATAGTGATGTTGATTCGTTTCAAGCGCTTTTTGTATACTCAATAACTCTAATTTTTGGGGATTATTCCTTGCCTCTTCCAAAGCTAAAAACTCTCGTGCATGTTGGTGTAAGGCAGAGAGGTGTTTATTCAACAAACCAAAATTTTTACATTGTTGTGGCGAGAAAAACTTTTTGCATAGTTTGTCTCTAGAAGGATAAAGAATACTCTTTTTGCCAGGCTCCTTCTTTTTTCTAAAGTTATAAGCTTTTATATATGCGTATAACATTTTTTGTTTCTTCCGTACTCCCAAATAAGGCAATTCTAGAAAATGCCCAAAACGATTCCATTCTTCATCCAAGAACGTGTTTAAGATCTTTGCCAATTTTGTAGCCTGCATATTCAATCGTTAAAAATGATTTATAGAACTTTCTCAATAAAGTTAAGCTATTTTTGTTAAAATAACAAAGGTATTATTTTGTGCATTGTTAGATTGTATTTTTTTGTATTTAAAATTGATTATCAGGAATTAAATTCGACTAAGTAAATCTAAATGATTTTAATAAAATAGGGCATTATTATTATTTTTCCATTGCCATTTGAATGGCTTTAAGCTTACCTTTGTGTTAGCAATACTATATTATGAAATCTGTTAGTTTTTAAAAATAGTAATATGTAAAATTAAAAAAAACGCCAGAGTGGAAAATAAGAAACGCCAACTAAGGGCAATTATGAAATAGGAAAAGTCGTAGCTAAACCAATTGGAAGATATAGATAAAGAAGGCGTTCAATGAATCAAAAAGCAATGAATCCCCATGAAAGTGGGGATTTTTTGTTGCTATTATCCTGCCTAAACCTCTTCTCTTCAAAACCAAAACTCTCCAAATCGCATTTAATCATGGACACATCAAAAAATATTTAACAACAGAAACAAAAAAAATAAACCGATGAAAGTATCCATTATTGCAGCCGAAAGCCTCAACAATGTCATTGGAGTAGATGGCGAATTACCCTGGAAAGTACCTGCCGATATGCGCTATTTTATGAAAAAAACAACAGGGCATCACATCATCATGGGACGCAAAACCTACGAGGAAGGAGGAATCAACAAACCTTTGCCAAGGCGAGTTAATATCATCGTAACTCGACAAAAGGACTGGGCTGCAGGTGGCTGTATTGTTGTACACTCATTGGAAGAGGCATTGAAGGTCGCCGAAGATGGTGGAGAACAGGAAGCATTTATCATTGGAGGAGAAGAAATTTATCGCTTGGCATTGAAGAAAGACGTAGTTGACAAAATTTACCTTACCCAAATTGAAGTCCGCATACCAGATGGAGATGCTTTTTTCCCAGTTTTGGACAGGGATATATGGGAACGAACCGCTTATCATCGTTACCCTTCAAGTGATGAAAACCCCTATGCTTATGCCTTCAGAGAGTACGAAAAGAAATGATTAGAAAATACTCAGACTGTTGTTTGTAATGAAGATAATATCTATATTATCATACAACCATACAACCATACAACCATACAACCATACAACCATACAACCATACAACCATAAAATCAAATTTCCCCTTCAATCCGAGCGATAATCAAACGATTGATTTCCTCTGCTCGTTCCATGTTCATAAAATGCGTTCCCCCTTCAATCGTAATCGGATTTTGAATCAATCTATGGGGAAAAATGCGGTCTTTTGTACCGTGAATGTGGATTAAATCAACGGGATAGGTTTCATTTTTCCATTTTGCTATTTGCTGCAATGCCCACCGCAAAAATATAGGAGATTGACTTTTTATCATTGAATTGAAGAGCTCAACATGCTGTTCTTTGTAAAGCAATCCAATCGCTTGTTTAGAAAAAAGTTTGAAGAAACGGAACGAATTGGGGCTGATAGCTTGGTAAATTGGAAGCCTATATAAGGCCTTAACATGGCCAGGCTTTTCGGCAGTTTGCTTGATGCTCGAAATGATAATGTGTGCATGAGGTTTGACAGGTAGAAAACGCCGCAATTCTATGCTAAAAACCCCTCCCATAGATACGCCAACTAAAACAAAAGGCTTAGAAGTATCTATTTTTCGGCTCAAACGGTGAGCATAAGCTTCAATTGTTTCGGGAATATTAGGTTCGAGCCACTCAATCACCTCAGATGGATAAGGCAGATTTTCTTGTTGTTTGGTGAACATTCTATAATCGCCTCCAAATCCAGGAATGAAATAGACCGTTGGTTTCATGTTCTTTACAGAGTTTCAAAATTTAGTTTTGAATTTGCTTTTTCGTTAGGATTTTTTATACAATTTGAAATTACCCAAGCCAATTCTTTGAAGAAAGTGCATAAAAGACACCTTCAATACACCCAAACCATAAATAGAACTTCGCTTCAAATTGATAGAAGAGGCCTCTTCAAAATACTTGGTCGGACAAGTCACTTCTGCAATTTCAAAACCTGCATAAAAAACCTGCGAAAGCATCTGATTGTCAAAGATAAAATCATCCGAATTACCATTGTAATTGATGCTCTGCAATACCTCTTTCGAGAAAGCACGATATCCTGTATGGTATTCCGAAAGCTTCTGACCAATCAACAGATTTTGAGAAAAAGTCAAAAAACGATTGGCTATGTATTTATAAATAGGCATTCCTCCCTTCAATGCACCCTTACCCAAAATCCGAGAAGCCAAAACCGCCGGATACAAGCCACTTGCAATGATGCTCGCCATAGCAGGAATCAACAAAGGCGTATATTGATAATCGGGATGCACCATAATCACGATATCTGCCCCAATTTCCAAGGCTTTATTGTAGCAGGTTTTTTGATTTCCGCCATAGCCTTTGTTTTTGTCGTGTCGAATGACATGTTGAATCCCAATACTTTTTGCCAATTCGGTCGTATTATCCATGCTAAAATCATCTACCAATATCACCTCATCTACAATATCATGGGGTATTTCCTTGTAGGTTTTTACGAGGGTCAATTCGGCATTGTAAGCGGGCATGACCACGACCACTTTTTTATTGTTAATCATATCTTATTCTTGCTTTGAGAGAGCTTTTATGGTTCTAAGTGAATCTATTTGGTCAAAAGGTATTCGATACCTAAACTCTAACCAAATGAAATCATCGAGAGCCGCTTTTATGTTATTGGCTGCAAAATTATTAATAATTTTCGAGTATTACTAGGCGAAAACTTTCACACAAAAAAATGCTTCAATCCTCTTCTTCCAACTCAAACAGCTCATTCACTGTCTTTCTGAAAATTGCAGACAACTTCAATGCCAACAAAGTAGAAGGAACATAGCGGTTTTTCTCTATCGAATTGATGGTCTGCCTGGACACACCGATTTTTTTAGCCAAATCTTCTTGGGTCAAATCCAAAATAGCTCTTTCGATTTTCAAACGGTTTTTCATCGGTAGAGTTTTTTCAAGTATAGGAAATAAAACACTTGCACACTCAACAAAAACCACAAGATTTGAAAATCTCCCATGTCTTTAAAAACGGCCTCTCCATCTTGTACCATGAAATCCACCAAATAATTGATGAACGGTTGTGCCAAGGTGAACAGAACCACTGCAATGAAAGCAAAGGTATAGGATTGCATCCGCAGTTTGGCTATCAGTTCGTCTTCGATTTCGTCCTTTGAGATGGAAATGAGCAACATGCCGCCCAATAATCCATATTTTGCCATCCATTTAAGTTCAATCATTTCCCACAAAAAGGCATTGGTGAAAAGCAGCACAAAGGAAAACATCGCCAAGCCAATTCCTATTTTTTTGAAGGAATTGGGCAATTGAAAACGCTTCATTCTATCCAAACTTTTCCTTTCACACTCTAAAAATGATGATGTTGTCGAAGTTCTCGATGTCATAATATTTTTTATTTGATTTTAAGGGGAAACACGATTGTGTAAAGAAAAGTTTCCTAAAGGGAAAATTAAATTTACATTATGACAAGTTTGTTTTACATTTTGAGGTTTCGAAAATTTAGGTTAATACAAATCTATGGGGTAGTAGCAATTCTAAAATTCGTGATATTAAACCACGAGATTCCCCAACACCTTGGAGACTCTCGTGGCTAAGTTGCTAAAAATCAGATTTATGGGTAGGCTTTCATTATCTAACTCTCTAACTAACCTCAGGTTATTTTAATGCTCATTCGTTCCTAAGTATTGATGACCAAAACAGGGAAAAACGAATCTGCCACCATCTTTTCGGTGATACTCGGCGAAAACAACTGTGTAACCATGTTTCTTTTCTTGCGGTTCATGGTCAATATCTGAATGTGGTGTTCGTCAATAAAATGATGAATGCCTTTCAAAACATCCTCGGCATTGATGACATCAAACTCCAAATTCAAATCATTGTAGGTAGAATGAATTTCGGTGATTTTTGGGGTCTTAGAAGTAGGATGTACATGTAAGCTGTAAAGCTTGACACCCGTTTGGTCAAAAATATTGATCAAGCGGTCAATCGCATTGGCATCCGTATCTCGGTAATCAGTGGCATAGGCTACTTTGGAAATGTTTCTAAATTCTATCTCAAAAGGAACGAGAAGAATGGGCGTATCAGAGTGTCGAATGACCTCAGTGGTATTGCTTCCAAAAAAGTCCAAGGAATCATCATCTCCTTTGTTGCTCATCAAAATGATGTCGGCATGAATGATTTCGGCAGTTTCCATGATTTTGTTTGGAACCGGTCCTTGAGCCAAAGAAAAGTCGAAGTTTACTTCGCTGTCTAAATCTTCTTGAAGTGTTTTTTGAAGCTTAACCATAGCTTCTTCAAATTTCACCTCAATCAATGATCTGGTATTTTGAACGGGATCGACCGTAGCTCTTTGTGTATCGTAAGTAGAATATTCCGCAGTAGGCATATCCGCTTCAACAAGCGTGGTATTATAGATATGAAGCACAAAAACTTCGCTATTGAACTGCTTTGCCAAACCCAAAGCATATTTCAATGCATTTTCTGAATAATCCGAAAAATCAAAAGGAACAAGAATTTTTTTCATTGCAGTATTATTTTAGTGAATGTTTCACTTTTTAAACTACTACAAATACTTGCTTTTTTGAATGATGGGAGTCAAGAGGGAAGTTGACATTGGTCATTTGAGGAGCTAACTTTATTTCTGGCGACAAAAACGGAGGCGATACCTCAACTCCAGAATTGTCTCAAATTTCAATACTTTTTTAGAAATAGCCCTGTTCTCCTAACCCAGAAACTCTCCAAACACCCCTCTCAAAACATTTGAAACTTCCCCAAGTGTTGCCTCATTATCCACCGCTTCCACCACCGCAGGCATCAAATTTCGACCATCCTTTGCTCGTGCTTCAATCTCTTTCAAACAAGCCGCAACCTTGGCCGAATCTCGTTCTGCCCGCAGAACATCTAGTTTTTTCGTTTGAATTTGACGAATCGAATCATCAATTTTAAGCAAAGGAATTTTCTTGTCACCTTCTGTTGTGAACTTATTCACCCCGACCAAAATCTTTTCACCACTTTCGATATCTTGTTGGTATTGATAAGCTGAACGAGCAATTTCTTCCTGCATATAACCCTCCTCAATCGCTTGCACCGAACCACCCATTGCATCAATTTTTTCGATGTATGCCCATGCCGCCCTTTCGACTTCATTGGTGAGATTTTCAACAAAGTAAGAACCTGCTAACGGGTCAACAGTATCTGTTACACCACTTTCAAAACCAATCACTTGCTGCGTTCTCAAAGCAATTTTTGCAGCCTCCTCAGTCGGCAAAGACAAAGCTTCGTCATAACCATTGGTGTGTAAAGACTGCGTTCCTCCCAACACCGCTGCCAAAGCTTGCAATGTCACTCTCGACACATTATTGAGAGGTTGTTGAGCCGTCAAAGTAGAGCCACCTGTTTGGGTATGGAATCGGAGTTTCATCGCTTTTTCATCTGTTGCGCCCAAATCTTTGGTCATTTTTGCCCACATCCTACGAGCTGCCCGAAACTTTGCCACTTCTTCAAAAAAGTTATTATGGGCATTGAAGAAAAAGGACAAGCGCTTTGCAAACACATTGATGTCTAAACCCACCTTTTGAGCTGCCTTCAAGTAGGCTTTTCCATTCGCCAAAGTAAACGCCAATTCTTGTACTGCTGTTGAGCCTGCCTCCCGTATATGATAGCCCGAAATAGAAATTGTATTCCAACGAGGTAGTTCTTTGCTGCAATATTCAAAAATGTCGGTAATGATTCGCATCGAAGCTTTGGGGGGGTAAATGTAGGTTCCCCGAGCGGCGTACTCCTTCAATATGTCGTTTTGAATCGTCCCTCTAATTTGGCTCAAATCAGCCCCTTGTCTTCTCGCTACTGCAATGTAGAGTGCCAACAAAATAAACCCTGTGGCATTGATGGTCATAGAGGTGCTGATTTTTTGGAGTTCGATTCCTGCAAACAGTGTTTCCATATCTCGAATAGAATCAATCGCTACACCCACTTTTCCTACTTCTCCTTCCGCAAAATCGTGATCAGAATCGTAACCAATCTGTGTGGGCAAATCGAAGGCTACTGACAAACCAGAAGTTCCTTGTTGCAATAGATAGTGGTAACGTTTATTGGATTCTTCGGCAGTCGAAAAACCTGCGTATTGGCGCATTGTCCACAAACGACTGCGATACATACCTTCATGAACGCCACGGGTAAAGGGAAATTCACCAGGTTCTTCCACCACTTGGTTGACAGGCGGATAGGTTGCTTTTATTTCGATTCCCGAATCGGTGAGAAATTGTTCTTTGCGTTCTTTGATGATTTTTTTGGGAGGTATGTGGCTCATAAGGGTTTGTTTGTTTTTTAATAGAAGATAGGCTATTTAGGCTGAATGACTTCATTTATGGACAACAAAGATACACAGCAATCGCTTTTTCGCATAGGGTCTAATTGATTTTAAAGAAATGAATATTTTCAAGATAATTGGAATGGTTTTTGAAATGTCATAACATTGTAAGGCGAAATCAAAAAGATTCATTGAAGTGGCGTTTGCTTCATTGAATTACAAATAATTATTCTTCCATTAAAATAATGACTTTTACAATGACAAATTTATCCAAATTCCAAACAGAAAACACTGACAAAATTAAGGTGCTCAATTCAACCTCTCAAACAGTAGAGAAAGGTGGTCGAAGAAACAATTCTTTTTTTAGTCTTGGAATCCACTTACACTTAAGCGTACTTGGATCTACTTATTGTTTTGATTGGTAAAATCGTGATCCTTAATTACTCAGTACACTGGAACGCAAGTTTCTTTAGATAGTGAGGTGTAATATTCGGAAGAATGGGGAAGAGCCTGTGCCGAAACTTCGGCATGATATCTCACTGTTGGTCTTGAGATTACACCTTTTCGTTTCACTTCAAGATGTCACGTTACCCCGAAATTTCGGGGCAGGCTCTCAAAACCTTAAATTATTTATGTTTCAGTGTACTCAGAAGCAATATAATTGTTCTATTTTGCTTAGGTTTTTTTTGATGAAAATTACACTCATTTCATATACATTTTTGTTGTTTTTTGCTCTAAATTTATTAGCAGGACAAAACAAAGACACCCAAAATTTTTCTTCAATAGAAGTAGAAAGGAAGGTGGCGAAAGATAGTATATCTACTTTGTTAAAACTTTCTAATCAATATTCTTTTAAAGATATAAATAAGGCTATCCAGTACTCAAAATATGCAGAAAAACTGGCGGAGGATCATTCCTTGAACCAAGCATATTTCCAAATTTACAATACTTATGCCTTTGCCTATGAAAACAGCAATAAGTTGGACAGTGCGATATATTATTATCAACGCACTTTAGAAATTGCTACAAAAGAAGACCTCCCCAAAAAACTAATCCAATCTTACACGAATTTAGCAATTGTTTATAGAAGAAAAGCCAACTATACTTTGAGCAGAGATTATAGTTTGAAGGCAATGGAAATTGCAAAAAAAATCAATGATCAAGTAGCTCTCGAAAACAGTTATCATGGCTTAGGAACGACTTATAGAGATGTAGGAGACTATGAAAATGCTACTCGCAACTATATGGAATCCATTCGTTTGACCGAAAAAAGAGGAGATAAACCTCATTTGGTCAACACTATGCAATATCTTGCTATTACTTATGCTGAAAGCTCTAATACAGAATTGGCATTGAAAACGATTGAAGAAACCGCTGTAATGGCCTATCAACTGAAAGATACTGTTTTGATGGGTATTGTTGTATTTGATTATGGGAAAATATTAAAAATAATTGGAAACAACGATGACGCACTTCAAAAATTTGAGGAGTCGCTTAAGTATTTTGAACTGATGCAACACAAACCTCTTATCGCTCGTTCGTTGCTATACATTGCAGATACTTACACCGAACAAAAAAACTATGCCCAAGCTAAAATCTACTTCAATAAATGCTTGGAACTCGAGTCTTTTATCTCCCAAAAAGGTCAAGCAGATCTTTACTGCAAGTTAGGAAACCTTCATCACTCTAAAGGTCAAATAAATCAAGCAATTGAAGACTACCGAAAAAGTTTGAACATTGCAGAAGCATCAGATTTCAAAGATTTTTGTCAGAAAAGTAATTTTGGTTTGTACCAGATTTTTTCGGAAAAAGGAGAACCTGCCAAAGCATTGCAGTATTTGGAGGCTTACACAAGAGTTAAAGATGCTTTACTGAATGAGGAAAAGGTAAAAAAAATTGCCGAACTGGAGCTTAAATACGATGCTGAAAAGACGGAAAAGGAAATTCGTGACTTGAAATTGCAGCAAAGCCGTTTTCTCATTTTAGGCATTATTGCCTTTTTCTCGTGCATTTCCTTTTTGCTATTATATATTCTTTACTCCTCCAAAAAGAACAATCGTGCGCTTTTGAGAAAGAATGTGGAGATTGAAGATAAAAACCTGCAACTCAAAGAATCCAACGAAATTTTGCAGCAGTTTACTTATGTTGCTGCTCACGACCTCAAAGAACCCCTCCGAAACATCAGCGGGTTTGTTCACTTACTCCAACGAAAATTTGGTGAAAGTTTCAATGAGGAAGCCAATGAATACATGAGCTTTGTAACTACAGGAGTGATGCGGATGAACAATTTGTTGAATGCACTTTTAGAATATTCTACTATTTCGATTCAAACTCCCAAACACGATTTAACAAATACAAAAAAGGTATTGCAAGAAGTCATAAACGACCTTCAATATGTGATTAGCTCCAAAAATGCAGTGGTTGAGTATGGTGAATACTTTCCCAACATTCGAATCAATCATCTACATCTTACCCAAGTTTTTCAAAATCTCATCAGCAATTCGCTAAAATATTCCCATGAAGAGCCCGTCATTAAAATTGTCAGCCAAGTCAGTGATACTGAGCTTCGATTTGAAGTAAGCGATAACGGTCAAGGAATTGACGAGTCTCATGGTAATAAAATCTTCAATTTGTTTTACCAGTCAGATAAAACAATGATGGAGAATGGTTTGGGGCAAAACTCTGGTATTGGTTTGACCATCTGCAAAAATATTGTGGATAAGTACAATGGTCAAATTGGCTTCGAATCCAAACTTGAAGAAGGTACAGTTTTCTATTTTTCTTTTCCGCTTAGCATGGGAGCTTAAGGCAAACCCAAACACAACTGCATTATTTATTCTGTACTCGCCTCTCTCTTCAAAACTATAAAAATCAACAATGGGCTAATCACTAAACTTCCCACAACTTATCTGGCTCATCCAACAAACTCTGAAAATGTTGATAATACTTCCCAATATGCACTCCATCTACTAATCCATGATGTGCTTGAACTGCCAAAGGCATTTTGATACGTCCATTTTCTTCAAAATATTTGCCCCACGCAATTCGAGGCACAGAATCTATTGGGGGAGCGTGCATAGGATGCTGAAAACTGGTAAAAGAAAACCATGGGATAGCCGACAAAAAGAGTAAATTGTCTTGTCCTGGTTCATCTTCAAGTGTAGGGTTGTTTTTGCGAAAGTCCATCACCTCCCTTGTATGTGCGATAAAAGGCTTCAATTCGGCTTGGTAATTGACCGTACAAAAAGTAAAAATGTCTTCAACATCTGTCATGATTGTAAAAGAAGGATGCACTTGGTCATGTACTACAACTTGTTCATCACGAATTCGATAGCGAAATTCTTTGACGGTATTGGCAGTACGACTGACAATGTAGACCACTGTCTGAGTAAACGGCAAGTTGTGTTTTTTTACGAAGGTTCGGAGATGGGTGATGTCAACATTCGCACAAAAGTTGACACATGGATTGGCCATGTTTTTGAAGAAGTCAAAGTGCTTTCGGCGTACCCAAGTATTTAAATCTATGAAGTGCATTTTTTTGAAAAGGTTGGTTTTGAAATAAACCTTATAGGTTTTAAAAGCCTATAAGGTTTGAGCGAGATAAAGTTAATATACCATCATTTTACCACGATAGACCTTTTCACCACGCACTTCAATAAGATAAACACCACTTGACAAATCAATACTATTGAAGGTAATTGCTTCACTGTGAATATTTTCTTCAAAGTAAACCATTTTACCGCTAATATCTTTTACTATTATTTGGTAAGTAGATTGGCTTGGATTGTCAAATCGAATTTGGGTAGTATGAGACGTTGGGTTTGGAGCGATTTGAAGGGAAAGGTAATCGTTCGAGAAATCAAAAATACCAACTTCCATACATCCTTCTCTCATTCCATCGAAAAAACCTTTTGAACCAAAAAGCGCAAAAGTTGCACAAGCACCGTGTCCTAGCGTTGCTCCTGCACTCAAGGCTTCTATATCTGTCGCACCATTCGCTTGCATGGTTTCCAAAGCGGTAATACTGTTGGTGAAAGGAACTTGTTCGTCTGCTTCACAGTAGAACATACGAATCGGAGAGGTGGGCAACCAATCATATACATCATTGTCTCTTAAAGCCACTCGATAAGGATGGTTTTCGTTGTTTCGTACCGCTTCCAAATAAGCATCTTGAAAAATCTCATTGGGTATGGCCGGCACAGCAGCGTGAACTTCATCCATCGTATGTGTGCCATCAAAAAGAGGCGGTAAAGTGGTGTCATAAGGGGCTTTCAAAGCATCGGATACATTTTCGTATAGGTTGCCATAAACGGACTGATAGGCAAACAACAAATAAGGAACATAACCTCCAGTACTGTATGCTTCATCTTGGCTGATATCATTGAAAGAGGTGTTGGACAAATCATAAGGGCCTGAGCCTGGAGAGGAAGCAGTCACCGTAAATTCATCCGAAAACTGTTCTTGCATTATTTTGTGGGTTGCCATTGCAGCGTGTCCGCCTTGTGAATAACCTGTCAAAAACAATTGATCATTGAGCGCAATATTATTGGCAACAGTGTATTCTCGAACTGCTCGAATCATGTCAATCGTGGCGCTTGCTTCAGTCGCTGCATGAACGTAGGGATGCAAACCTGGTGAGTCGCCCATTCCCAAATAATCGGGCAGTACAGCCACATAACCATCAGAAGCCGAAAAATAACCCACCAATATTTCGCCACTTAATCGAGAAGGTACATTGTCTTTTGCTAAGACGGTTCCGTGGTTGTAACTCATTATGGGAAAACACAAAGTTTCATCGTCTGTTTGTGGCAAAACCATTGCTCCTGATGCCGTTGTGGGCTCACCCTGTGCATCTACTGTGTTGTAAATGAGTTTGTAGACATCCACACCGTAAGTCGCTGTAAAAACGCCTTGAGCAGCTAATTCGGGAATTGTAAGGCTTTGAATAAGTTCGGAAGACACCAAAACTTGCCCACGAACAGAAGGCATAGAAAGTGAAATCGCTAAGAAAAAGTAGAGTATTCGTTTCATAAAATGGATTGAGTAAATTGTTGGTTTAAAAAATACAAAGATGATGATTTCAATCGTCTTACAAAACACTCCCACTCTGATTTTCGGTAAATGAAAATAATGAAAGTTAATATTTTTCCTTAATTGTGCTAAAAATAGGATTCTCAAAAACCGCCAGGCAGTTTTGGCTTTTTCACTTTCGGAACGCCCTCTTTGCCAATGCCTCCCAAATCATAGGTTACTCCCCCTCGATAGGTAAACGGACTTCTGCCATTCGTTGTGCTTGAGTTCAAAACATCAAATAGCAAAGTAACATTGAAGTAGGCATATTGACTGATTCGCTGCCGATAACCGCCGCCAACTGGTAAGCCCAAATCCCATTGACGAGTCGCATCGTCTCCCGAACCTACTTGACGGCTCATTGCTTCGAGTTCTACGTGGGCAAAAAGATTACGGCTCACATCGTACCGTACAAAAGCCCGACCTCCATATGCAAAAACGGCTGCTCTGTCCAAGTTTTTGTGGTACTCAAATCTGGGACCTATCGCCAAAGAAAGTTTAGGAGTGAAATAATAAGCTATGAAAGGGGAGAGGCGCACATCAAATGCTCGATCGGTAAAGCTAAATCCTACATCTCCTCCAATATACACGTTGTTGGGAAGGTCTTTTGAATCTTTGTTTTCGGGAGTCTTTTCACTGTTGCGGCTCTTGTCTTTTTTCTGTTTTCCACCTTTTTTCTTTTGGCTTTTTTTATCACCCCCTTTCAGCGTTTCCAATTCTTTTTCAGCCTTGGAAAGTTTGTCCCTTAGCACAAATACTTCTTTGATATAGTCCTCCTTGTCGGTCATATTACCTTCTACCAAAGCTGCATCCCGTTCTGCCAAACGTTTTTCCTGAGTCTCCAATGATTTTTGAGTTTGGTCTAATTGAGCCAATTTTTCCGCTTTGCTTGAATCCAATTCAGCTAAAGCCGTTTGATACTCTTCTTCTACTTTTATTGCAGCATCTGCCACCTCTTTTTTCAATTGTTCGATGCTGTCTTTTGCTGCTTCAATGCTCATAGCATCGGTGTTGATAATCAGCGCCTTTTTGGTAATCACCATGTTGTCTTCCTGTTCCTCATACTCATGCTTTAGCTTCAATGCAGCCATTTTAATATGTACCTTTGTCCCACTCACATTGTTTTTGTTCAAAAAGCATAAGTACATTGTATCAGCCAATCCCCATTTTTGCATTTTTGCATAGTCAGCTCGTACTTGTTGTCCACTTTTTACTTCCGAAAACTTGGTATAGCTTTTTTTCTGTTCAAAACGATTTTTGTTCCGTTCATCAGTAAAGAAATAAGAAGTTGTTTCGCCCTGCAAATTGACAGGAAAATAAGTAATGTTGCCGAGCATATAAGCTTCCATCGCACTGCCAATCTTTGCTTCTGCCCAATCTTCAATGACCAATTTTTCGTAATTATTATAGTTGTTGATTGCTGCATTTTCGACACCTATCCAATACGCCCAATACGCCCAATACGTGGCTTCAGGTGGAAAGAAGATGGGGACAGAGGTACGTCCTCGATTGTTGACATTTAGTTCGGAAGCAACATAGACGGTGGTATCCAAAAAAGTCTGGTAAGTGCTGTCCACTTTGACCAGTTTTCGAGGTTGAGGTAAGTAGGTCGTATCTATGACCACAAAATCTTTGACAGGAATGATTTTTTTGATTTTTACTTGACAATCTCGCTTTGTGAAAGTACCAATACCAAAGTAGAGATTTTGTTTGAAGCGCAGAATATGTTCGCCTTCTTCACTGATATTGATGAGTTTATCTTCAATACTGATTATTTTTTTTGCCTGCATATTAAGTTCAGCAGAAGGTTGTTGGATTTCGAGGCGAGAGAGTTCATTGCCGTTTTTTTCAACAAAGCTAAAGAGGATTTCATCGTCTTGGGCAAAAGTATAGGGAAGTTCAAAACTCCCAAACATGCCAATGCGAAAGGTTGTATCTAATACGGTTTTGATAAGTAGTGCCTGAACGGAAACTCACAGAGGGTTTATAATCAATGTATTGTAGTTGAAAAAACATTTGAACTTTTTTGAAAATCAAAGAACTGATATAAGTTCAATAAATTCCTAATAAATGATAGTCAGTTTGCTATGGAAATACAAAAATTGCCTTAAAAAGTTCGTTTATTTAAGTATTTAGTTATGTTTTGAAATTCAGTTAGTTAAGGGTTTCCGTTCAAGCACTAAGTACCTTTTCGCCCTCTTCTTGGGCATAAATATTGACATTTATTAGCCAAAAGCATAATAGAGAGGTGAGTAACCAGATTTTTTTCACGTTGTAGTAGATTTTTGAATCATTAAGATACAGATT
>JAUHXA010000017.1 GCA_030427245.1 Bacteroidia bacterium
TGAAAGTTTGGTCGGGTGGTGAAGGTTTGACGCAGGAATTGGCTTGGGAGTTGGTGAATCGGTGTAAGGAGGTTTGGAATATTTATGGACCGACGGAGACGACGATTTGGGCGACTGCTAAACGGGTTACGGAGAAGAGTTTGAAGTCGGAGAGTAGTTTGGGTTATGTGTCGGTGGGTAAGGCGATTGCGAACTCGCCTTTGTATTTGCTGGATAAGAATCGACAGCTTGTGCCTGTGGGCGTGCCTGGTGAGTTGTATATTGGTGGTGTGGGTGTGTCGGATGGTTATTATGGGAGAGAGGAGAAGACGAGGGAGTGTTTTTTGTCGTTGCCGCTTCAACCGTTGTCAAAAACATCCCCCAACCCTCCCGAGGTCTCGGGACAGGCTCTTCAAAGGGGGAATTCGACCGTTGACAAGGTTTTGCAGGTGTATAAGACGGGGGATATTTGTCGGTATTTGATGAATGGAGATTTGGAGTACTTGCATCGGGCGGATCATCAGGTGAAGATTCGGGGTTTTCGGATTGAGTTGGGTGAGATTGAAGCTGCAATTGGTGGTTTTGAAGGAGTTCAGCAGAATGTGGTGATGGCGAAAGACCAAAATGGCGACAAACGTTTGGTGGCGTATTTGGTGATGGAGAGTGGAGAGGTATTGGAGGTAAATGAGTTGAAGGTGTATTTGAAGGAGTTGTTGCCTGATTATATGGTGCCGAGTGCTTTTGTGGAATTGGAGGAATTTCCGATGACGGCGAGTAGGAAGGTGAATCGAAAATTATTGCCTGAACCCGATTTTGGGGATTTGGGTTCTGATAAAGAGTTTATTGCGCCTCGAACGGAGATGGAAAAGTTGTTGGCGGCGTTTTGGCGGGATTTGTTGCAGATGCAGGAAGTGGGTGTGCATGATGACTTTTTTGAGTTGGGTGGACATTCCTTGGTTGCGGTGCAGTTGATGGCAAAGATTCGACAGGCGACGGATATTAAATTGCCTTTGGCGAGTTTGTTGGAGAATGCAACGATTGCACAATTGGCGAAATTGTTGGGCGGTGATGAGGCAGAATTGGAGCGACATTGGAGTTCGTTGGTGCCGATTAAGACGAAGGGGGAGAAATTGCCGATTTACTTGGTGCATGGTGCGGGTTTGCATGTGTTGTTGTTCAAGACTTTGGCGAAATATTTGGATGCTGACCAACCTGTGTATGCTTTGCAAGCGAGGGGTTTGGATGGTAAATCTGAGCCTTTGGACAGGATGGAGGATATTGCGGCGCATTATGTGGCGGAGATTTTGGAGCAGAATCCTGATGGACCGTATTGTTTGGCGGGCTATTCGATGGGTGGTTTGATTGCGTATGAGATGGCTCGGCACTTGAAGGAGAGAGGAAAGGAGGTCAAGATGTTGGCGATGTTTGATACGGTAGCGGTTGGTGGTCAGCAGGCTTTGGAGGCGAATGGCGAAAAGGCGGCAAGTGGTGTGAAGAAATGGAGTAAAAAGATGGGCTATAATTTGTCGCTGTTGGTGAAAAATCCTGTGAAAACATTGAAGTATAAGTCAAGTGTGTTGAGTCGTCGCTTGAAGCGAAGTAAGGGTAAGGTGGCGAATCCTCATGCGGCTAATGGCAATGTGCAGCAGGTGGAGGAGAATTTTACGGAGTATGGCAATCGAATTGACCAAGCGAATATGCGGGCGTACGAAAATTATGTGTTGCGCCCTTTGGGGGTGAAGATTGATTTGTTTCGGGCGAAGGAGCAGCTTTTTTATGTGGAGGATTTTGAGTTTTTGGGATGGAAGCCTTTTGCTATGGGCGGTGTTGTGGTGCATGATGTGGAAGGGAATCACCTGAATTTGTTTGATGAACCGAATGGGGAGGTGTTTGCGAGGAAGCTGCAGGGGGTGTTGGATTTGAACAAGAACTCCTAGATTAGAAAGGAACTTGTTTGTGGGGTTTACAAATGATTGATAATGCAAAACTGAAATATTGAGACTCCTTCAAAGAAATTTGGTTTCTTTGGAGGAGTTTTGCTTGTGAGTTTAAATCCTGTATTTTCAAAGATAACCTCATCCATGTTTATAGTTTTTGAAGGTTTTCCCAGCTGATTTTTTTCAAGTTTTTGCCTGCTTCATAGTTTTGTATAGACTTCAATAGTCGTTCTTTATTGGCAGAAGAACTGGATAAATGAGCGGTATCGTCCTCAAAATCATCTTCAATGGTCTGTACTGAAATCAACAATTTTTGATTCTCAAATAAGGTTTTCATGGAAGCTATAAAAGCTTCATTCAATTCGTTGGCATGTATTTTATAGGTTGTTTCCATTATTTGATTTATTAAAAATGAAAAATCTTGTCAATCAAATAACACTTAAAGCATTGAATAGGCTTCTTTCTGCAAACTAAAAAAGCCCTACCTACATTCCTTCAATGCAGATAGGTTTTTTTTTTTGCTCGTTTTGAACACGAACTTCTAGATAGAAAGGAACTTAGCCAACGTATAGTGAGCGTTCTTTTTCATCTAGCGTTCTTGTTCAAAAATCCCACCCCTAAACTTAGGCTGCACCAAATACAAAGTACCCAAAGTCATCAACAACAAAGCGAGGATGATTAAGCCCCATTCGGAGAGGGTCGGGACATCAGTATTAGAGGAAGCAGGAGGGGTTAGTTGAAACATAAAATCTGCGACTCCATAATGAGCATTTTGTATAGTGCTTATAGGCATGGTACTCGTATTACAATTATTACAAAAAACCACCTCCTGATATGTCAAATTCGCATTTATTTGGCTATTATTATCACCATAATAGTAGCCTGTTCCATTAGGAGCATAAAATGTACTGATATACTCAACCCCAGAAGTTAATGTTATAGGAGCTGTTACTGGGAAGTATTCATAGACTCCAACAGTAGAAATAGTAATGGTTTGTTGGTGGACTTTAGTAGAAGTACCTCTTTCCCATATGACAAACTCAAACGGTGTGCTGATATCAGGAGTTCTCAGCCCTATTTCGGTAATAAAGATGGTAGAGTTTGGTATGAAAGCAAATCCTCTTGCTCCCTCGCCACTGTTAAAACCATTCTCGACAGTTAATATCACTTGATCTGTAGCAGAAAAAGATTGAGCAGAAAGTGCTTGTTGATGAAAAAAAGTGAATAATAAACAAAGTAACCCGAATCTACTGTTGCAGTATTTGAGCAGAAGGTTCAGCTTGGGCTGTTGGGCTGTTGGGCTGTTGGGCTGTTGGGCTGTTGGGCTGTTGGGCTGAAGTTGGTTGTTTTGTAGATGTTTTTCATACGAATTTGTATTTTTTGAGTGATAAAATAAATTAGTGGGAATATTCCCTATCATAGCAGTTGCGTTTTTTGGGAAAACATTAACAGTAGAGGGGAAGAAAGATGATATTTTTATTTTGGTTATGTGTATTGGTTGATTTTTTGACACAAATATAGGGTGAATTAGAATATGCGACACCTAGCAAATGCGACACTTATAAATTAATGTTTTTGTTTGGGTCAGAAAAATGTCATTTTTTTTTGATTTTGTGCCGTTCAAATGTCGCCAAACCTTGTAGGTGTTGGCGACTTATCACTATGACTTGGAAATAAAAAAGCCCTACCTACATTCCTTCAATGCAGATAGGGCTTCCAAATGTATTTTTAAAAATGAGAGTAGCTTTAATTCAATTCTGTCAAAAGTTCCTTTTCATCTACCGTTCTTGTTCAAAACGAGGTTGTTGCAACAAATACAAAGTCCCCAAAGTCATCAACAACAATGCAAGGATGAGTAAGCCCCATTCGGAGAGGGTGGGGATGGACGCGGGATTGGAGGAAGAACATGTTTCAGGTTGAACAGTCATAGAAATGAATTGTATAAGGTCATTTGTAACACCTCCACCAAAATCCGAAGTAACCGTAATGGAGGTATTTGCTGTAATACAAATTTGATTAGAAAAGTTATGGCTTCCTAAAGATGAAAATCCACTCTCTATTGTTGTAGAACTCCCATCTGTAAATGTCAGAGATTCATCTCCTTCCATACTACTAATTCCATAGGCTATATTATATGAAAGAAGTTGTACATCAGCAGAAAACATCATTGTGAACTCACTACAATCTCCTAACGCCCCACCAATAGCAGTGTTAGCTAAAACAGCTAGTCCATCACCATCTGTCTGAAAATTATTATCAGGCTGCTCATTACTAAGCGTCAATGTTACTCCTGATACCGTCTTTGTAATTGTACTTTGATTATTATCCAAACCATTGAAAGTAAAGGCAATCGGTTGAGCCAATACAGAATTGGAGGAAAGAAAGAGTAAGCAAATCAAGCAAAAGGAAAGTAGCCACTTCAATTTTAACTTACCTTTTTGGGCTGTTGGGCTGTTGGGCTGTTGGGCTGTTGGGCTGAAGTTGGTTGTTTTGTAGAAATTGTTCATAAGAAAACAAGATTTAACATTTTGAATAAATTAGTGGGAATATCCCCTATTATATACTGTTGCGTTTTTTGGGAAAACATTAACAGTTGGGGTGGAGAAAAGTGACATTTTTATTTATATTATTTGTATTTGATTGATTTTTGGTGTAAATATAGGGTGAATTAGAATATGCGACACCTAGCAAATGCGACACTTATAAATTAATGTTTTTGTTTGGGTCAGAAAAATGTCATTTTTTTTGATTTTGTGCCGTTCAAA
Organism: Bacteroidia bacterium; assembly: GCA_030427245.1. Lineage (GTDB taxonomy): Bacteria > Bacteroidota > Bacteroidia > Chitinophagales > UBA2359 > JAUHXA01. The sequence continues at coordinate 4,682 of JAUHXA010000017.1, forward strand.
TGTCGCCGAGTTTGGAAAACGTCGGCGAATTTTCACTGATTTGGAGGAATTTTACTTCTCGAAATGTATGTATATTTGTAGAGTTACATCAAAAACAAGTAAAATGGAAAATAACAGCAATATAGCTTCTTTAACTGCTGACGACAATGTAGTTAGTGTTTATATGAGGCTCTTGAATCATTTGAGCATTGAAGCAAAACTAAAATTGATTGCCAAACTTACAGAAAGCCTTAGTGTGGATTTTAAGGAAAAAACTTCTTCAACGGTTGAAAAGAAATCTTGGAAAAGTTTGGCAGGAGCGTGGAAAGATATGCCTGATGATTTGGAAGACCAAATTCGGGCTTCTCGTGTTTCTAAAAGTGAAGTTCCAAATTTTGACGATGTATGAAAGGCTATTTGTTAGATACAGATATTTGCATCTTTTTTCTCAAAGACAAGTTCCATTTGACGGAAAAAATTGATGCAGTGGGAATAGACAAATGTTTTGTTTCTGCGATAACAATTGGCGAACTGCTCTATGGCGCAGAGTTTAGCAGTGATTACGAAAAGCATGTTCAAGAAGTGGATTTTTTTGAGGATAATTTTACCGTTGTTCCCATCTATGAGGCACTTAGAGTGTATGCCAAAGAGAAAGCAAGATTAAGAAGGTTGGGAACTTTGATTATGGTGACTCGAAATTACAAACATTTCAGCAAAATTGATGGTATTCAATTGGAGGATTGGACGAAAAAAGAAGATAATGAGTTTATTATCTGATATATGTGACATTTTGCCCTCCAAACACAAAAAAGTCCCACCTACATTCCTCCAATGCAGACAGGGCTTTCATTTCTTTTTGAACATAGCCTGTTCCGAGTATTCGGAAAACTTTTAGATAGAAAGGAGCTCACTGTACGTATAGTTTTTAGTTCTTTTTCATCTAGCGTTCTTGTTCAAAAATCCCACCCCTAAACTTCGGCTGCACCAAATACAAAGTCCCCAAAGTCATCAACAACAAAGCAAGAATAATCAAGCCCCATTCGGAGAGGGTGGGGACATCTGTGGAAATAGAAGTAGCTGCCGCAAAAATCTGTATGCGATTATTAGATCGGTCTGCCACCAAAATATCTCCATTCGAGGCAATAGCTATACCAGTGGGTTGGTTAAACTGTCCATCTCCAGTGCCATAACTTCCAAATTTACTTTTGTAAGTACCATTGCTATCAAAAATCTGTATGCGATGATTATATTCGTCTGCCACCAAAATATCTCCATTCGAGGCAATAGCTATACCAGTGGGTTGGTCAAACTCTCCATCTCCAGCGCCAAAACTTCCAAATTTACTTTTGTAATTGCCATTGCTATCAAAAATCTGTATGCGATCATTATCAGTCTCTGCCACCAAAATATCTCCATTCGAGGCAATAGCTATACCAGTGGGTTGGTAAAACTCTCCATTTGCAGTGCCATAACTTCCAAATTGATTTTTGTAAGTGCCATTGCTATCAAAAATCTGTATGCGATCATTATTAGCGTCTGCCACCAAAATATCTCCATTCGAGGCAATAGCTATACCAGTGGGTTGGTAAAACTCTCCATTTGCAGTGCCATAACTTCCAAATTGACTTTTGTAAGTGCCATTGCTATCAAAAATCTGTATGCGATCATTACCAGTGTCTGCCACCAAAATATCTCCATTCGAGGCAATAGCTATACCTTCGGGGTAGTTAAACTGTCCATTTGCAGAGCCACTACTTCCAAATTTACTTTTGTAATTGCCATTGCTATCAAAAATCTGTATGCGATGACTATATTGGTCTGCCACCAAAATATCTCCATTCGAGGCAATAGCTATACCAGTGGGGTAGTAAAACTCTCCATTTGCAGAGCCATTACTTCCAAATTGACTTTTGTAAGTAGGGTTAATTTGAGCATTTAAACTATAGGTTGATAAAAAGCAGAAGCAAAGCAAAACAAAACAAGTTAAGGGTGCTAGCCATTTTAGACTATTTTTTTTGGCTCTTGGGCTGAAATTCGTTGTTTTGTGGAAATTGTTCATAAGAAAATAAGATTTAAAATTTTGAATGAGAAAATAAATTAGTGGGAATTGTTCCCTATTATAGCTTTCCGTTTCTGGGGAAAACCTAAACCAAACCTAAGAAATATTTATTTCTGAAATTGAAAAATGTGACGAGTGGTAGCTATAATGTGGCGAATGGTTATAAGCTTTTTGTTATGTTAAGAAATATTTCTGTTTTTGGAATGTCGGTAAACAGATACTTGCTGTGTAGATTTTATTGGAGATATTTTACTTGTGGCACATGAGGTGGAAGGAAATCACCTGAATTTGTTTGATGCGCCGAATGGGGAGATTTTTGCGAGGAAATTGCAGGGGGTGTTGGATAAGTGATGATTGGTTGCTGTTTGTCGTTCAAATGTCGCCAAGTTTTTCAAACGTTGGCGAATTTTCACTGGTGTTGGGAATTTAAAAAGCCCTATCTACATTCCTTCAATGCAGATAGGGCTTTTTTTTTTGCTCGTTTTGAACACGAACTCCTAGATAGAAAGGAACTCACTGTACGTGTGGATTTTAGTTCTTTTTCATCTAGCGTTCTTGTTCAAAAATCCCACCCCTAAACTTCGGCTGCAACAAATACAAAGTACCCAAAGTCATGAACAACAAAGCGAGGATGAGTAAGCCCCATTCGGAGAGGGTAGGGATGCCTGCGGGAGCAGGTGCAGGGGATGAAGGTGAAGATTCGACAGTGATGGTAATGAACTGTAAAATGTCAACATCTGTAGTAGAATTAACATCGACACCACCTGCCATTACATTTATCGTTTCGTTTGCCGCAACACAGAATTGAGTTGCAAAATTTCGACTGTCTGTTGTAAAAGGAGAATTTTCTATACTTGTTGAAGTGCCATTTGTAAAAGTTAGGGATTCATCATTATCAAGTTCTTGGACAAAGCCTACATTATATGAAAGAAGCTGTACTTCGCTAGAGAAACTTATGTCAAAACCATCCGTATCTGCATTAGGAGGTGGAGTAGTGGCATTCCACAGTACGCCGAGTCCATCAGTATCAGCGTAGAATGCATTGCTAGGTTGTTGATTATTAAGGGTCATCGTCACTCCTGATACTGTTTTGGTAATCGTACTTTGATTATCATCCGAAGCACCAAAAGTAAAGGTAATCGGTTGAGCCAATACAAAATTGGAGTAAAGAGAGAGTAAGCAAATCAAGCAAAAGGAAAGTAGCCACTTCAATTTTAATTTACTTTGTTGGGCTGTTGGGCTGTTGGGCTGTTGGGCTGAAATTCGTTGTTTTGTGGAAATTGTTCATAAGAAAACAAGATTTAAAATTTTGAATGAGAAAATGAATTAGTGGGAATTGTTCCCTATTATAGCTTTCCGTTTCTGGGGAAAACCTAAACCAAACCTAAGAAATATTTATTTCTGAAATTGAAAAATGTGACGAGTGGTAGCTATAATGTGGCGAATGGTTATAAGCTTTTTGTTATGTTAAGAAATATTTCTGTTTTTGGAATGTCGGTAAACAGATACTTGCTGTGTAGATTTTATTGGAGATATTTTACTTGTGGCACATGAGGTGGAAGGAAATCACCTGAATTTGTTTGATGCGCCGAATGGGGAGATTTTTGCGAGGAAATTGCAGGGGGTGTTGGATAAGTGATGATTGGTTGCTGTTTGTCGTTCAAATGTCGCCAAGTTTTTCAAACGTTGGCGAATTTTCACTGGTGTTGGGAATTTAAAAAGCCCTATCTACATTCCTTCAATGCAGATAGGGCTTTTTTTTTGCTCGTTTTGAACAAGAACTCCTAGATAGAAAGGAACTCATTGTATGTACAGTGAGCGTTCCTTTTCATCTAGCGTTCTTGTTCAAAAATCCCACCTCTAAACTTCGGCTGCAACAAATACAAAGTCCCCAAAGTCATCAACAACAGAGCGAGGATGATTAAGCCCCATTCGGAGAGGGTGGGGGCAGAGAGATTGGAAGGGAATTGGATAGTAACTTGAAAATCAAGGTTTCCATTAGTCCAATATTGATTTTGATAAGAAGGGTTCCCTTGTACAAAATGCCCATCTGTGTATTTATTTCTTCAACCCACCACCATCAACTTCGCAAACTTCAACATTATCTTCTTCTCCCCATGATGTTCAAAATCAATCACCGCAATCGGCTTATCCGCCGCCCCTTCAATCCGCAAAATCTCACCCATCCCAAAGCGCAGATGCAGTACCTGACAGCCAGGTTTGATTTGTAACACAGGGCTTGCCTTGAAGTTTTTGACCAACTCCGCAGAAGGTTGAACCGCAGCACGTTTCTTTTGAAGGTTTCGCTTTTGGGCAGACCGAACATTGTTGCCAATCGAGTCACTTTCTTTGAAACTTTCATAAGAACTCGAAGATCCAAATCTTCGCTCCCGAGCAGCAGGTTTGCCGCCAATCATATCCAAATACAAAGGCGAAATTTCCTCCACAAAGCGACTCTTTTCGGAATAGACCAAGCTCCCAAATTTGTAGCGGCAGTTGGCATAAGATAGTGTGAGTTGTTTTTCGGCGCGGGTAATCGCCACATAAAACAAGCGGCGTTCCTCCTCAATATCACTTTGCGTTTTGCTTCGCTTTGAAGGGAATAGCTCTTCCTCCAAACCCACAATATAGACCGCAGGAAACTCCAAACCCTTTGCAGAGTGAACCGTCATGAGTTTCACCTTATCATTGCTATCTTCCTCTCCTTGATCCATATCCGTTAGTAAGCTCACCTCTTGCAGGTAAGCCCCCAAGCTACTATCCGCAGCTGCAAAACTACCATCCTCTAGCTCGACTGCTTCCTCTTTTTTGGAGTCGGTAAACTCCTTGATGCTGTTGAAGAGTTCCTGAATGTTCTCTTGACGGCTGATTCCTTCGACAGACCTGTCGGAATGTATCGCTTTGGTCAAGCCACTCATACGCCCAATGCGTTGCGCCAATTCAAAAGCATCCTCTTTTTGAAGGTGTTTCATAAACAAGCGAATCATGTTCACAAAGCCCCCAACACCTGTTTTGACTCGTTGTGAAAACTGATAAAGTTGAATGTTAGCAGCTATCTCCCAGAGGGGTTTTTGTTCGGCTACTGCAAAAGCGGCCATTTTATCGGTTGTTGTTTTGCCAATGCCTCGTTTGGGGTAGTTGATGACCCGCCTGAGTGCTTCTTCGTCGTTGTTGTTGACCGTCAATCGCAGATACGCCATCATGTCCTTGATTTCCTTTCGCTGGAAAAACGACAGTCCTCCAAACACCCGATAGGGAATGTTTCGCTTCCGCAAAGCTTCCTCAAACAGACGGGATTGAGCGTTGGTACGGTACAAAATTGCAAAATCTTCGTTTTTGAAGTGATTTCGCAGTCTCGTCTCAAAAATAGACCCTGCTACAATTTTTGCTTCGTCCGAATCATTGGCGGCTTCAATGAGTTTGATTTTGTCGCCATCGTCATTTGAAGTCCATATCTTCTTGGCAATCTGTTTTTTGTTGTAGTTAATTACCTCATTTGCAGTCCGCACAATCGCTTTGGTCGAGCGGTAATTTTGTTCCAAGCGGAAGGTCTTGACATTTGGATAATCTTTCTCAAAACTCAAAATATTCTCAATCGTTGCGCCTCGAAACGCATAGATACTCTGGGCATCATCGCCTACAATGCAGATGTTTTTGCGCTTGTCCGCCAAAGTCCGAATGATGAGGTACTGCGCCAAATTTGTATCCTGAAACTCGTCGACCATCAAAAAGTGAAACTTGTTTTGATATTTCTCCAATACTTCAGGCACTTTCTTCAACAGTCCATACATGTTCACCAACAAATCGTCAAAATCCATCGCTCCTGCTTGTCTACAACGCCGCATATACCGCCCATACAAGTCCGCAATTTTCGGCACATTTGCGTGCTTGTCGTTTTCCATCAAACCTGCATGAGCCTTGTAAGCCTGTGGGCTGATGAGGTTGTTTTTGGCATTCGATATGCGGTTGTAGACCACATTGGGTTTGTAAATATCGGGATTGAGATTCTGTTCCTTGATGATATTTTTGAGCAGGTTTTTGCTGTCTTGCGTGTCGTAAATCGTAAAATTGGAAGGATAACCGATTTTCTCCGCTTCGACTCTCAATATTCGCGCAAAAATGGCGTGAAACGTTCCCGACCACAATTGTCGGGCCGCCTGTTCCCCCACGATTTTTTCAATACGTTCCTTCATTTCCTTCGCTGCTTTATTGGTAAAAGTCAGGGAAAGAATACGATAGGGCGCATTTCCTTTTTTGATGATGTGTGCAATGCGATAGGTCAACACTCGTGTCTTACCCGAACCAGGGCCTGCAATGACCATTACTGGGCCCGTGATTTGTTCTACGGCTTGTCGCTGCACAGGGTTGAGTTCATCAAGGTAAGCAAACTCATTCTCCGGCTGATTGTCATTGCCTTTTGGCTCGTCTGTTTGTTCAATATCAAAGAGGGTCTTCATGCCTCAAAGGTACGAAAGTAGAATGGAATTTATTTCGTTCAAATCTTATATTCCATCCCATTTTAGGCTTTGGGTGAAAGAATTGGAATAGTGACTTGAAGTACAATTGTCTCACTCTTCCACGACACTCACGCTACTCGGCTTGTTGGTTGAAGCCACACAATCTATTTTCCATCCTCCATCGTATTTTTTGTAAATCGCTACCCATGCAAATTCGGTTGTTTCTCGTTGCCTGCCCCCATTTTCATTCTCATAGGTCAAAGTTACTTCTTTGTTTACGATGGTGTAAGCCAACGAATAATCGTCCGAAAATCGAATAATGGGAGGAACAATATCGTCCCATTTCTCAAATTCAACAGAATTGAAGTAGCCTTCAAATCGCTTCGTATTTTCCTGTCTTGTGGGCGTTTTTATTTCACCTCGATTGACCGAAATATGATTTTCAGACAATTGTGCGGCAAATTCTTCTGCTAATTTGTCAAAGTGGAATGTGCGTTGAAGGTCGTGCTGTTCCATGATTTTTGCTCTTTCTGCCGTTTCGTTGATTGAAGGTTTGGACTCTTGTTGACAAGAAATACAGAGGGTGAATAGTAGAATTGCGATTGAGAAGGTGTTTCTTTTGAGCATGTTGTTTTTCTATTTTGTTTATCCACGGAAAATTTTCATCGCTTTCTGGAATTTGTTCAATGATTTCTTTGTTCAACCTATGCAGTTTGTGGTAATCCTGTGATTTCCACTTGCTCCATTTATTCTGCCATAGACAATTATAAGATGTGCCATTTAATTGATTTTTTTAAGAAATTTAAAGATAAAAGTAAACAATTATGATGACAAACAATTTAGCTCTCCGAGCCATCCAAAAAAATGATTGTAAAACAATCAGTGAATCCTTTGAGGAACAAGGCTGGGACAAACCAACTTCTCAATATGAGAAATACGTAGAGTACCAAGAGGAAGGAAAAAGAGATGTGATTATTGAAGAATTGGAAGGGGAATTTGTAGGTTATGTAACCATTATTTGGAAACCAGAATATCCTCTCTTTAAAGAAAAGAGAATCCCCGAAATCGCTGATTTTAATGTCTTAAAAAAACACCAAAGGCGAGGCTTTGGTACTCTAATGATGGACGAAGCAGAAAGAAGAATAAAGAAGGTTTCAGACTCTGCTGGGATTGGTTTTGGAGTGTATAAGGATTATGGTGCAGCTCAAATTCTTTACATCAATAGGGGCTATATTCCAGATGGCAATGGTTTGGTAAAAGATTTGAAACCATTGAAGTATGGAGAAAAAGTAATCATTGACGATAGCATTATCTTATACCTAACTAAAGACTTGAAAGCATGTAACTATCAATAAAATTGATCATGTATGTCACACAAGATTCTTGCAGAATAACAAAAAAGAGTGTATCATATTGGAAATATCCTGTGGATAACATCATAAAAGTGATTTTTGTCAAAATGGTTATGGAGTATCCCAAAACCCCAAAAGCTAATTTTTCGAAACCAATCTCACCCCCTGTTAATTTTTTTACAAAAAATTATCTCTCCACGCAGCGTTTTCCCTACTTCTGCTTTTATATCATAAGAACACAATAATTCCAACAAGAATTAACAATATTGACTTATGAATACGACAGTACATTTCACCTCCAAAAAACTATTGGCTCTTTTGCTCATCATGAGCATGACAACTTTCTTTCATTCTTGTGTTAAAGACCAAGACATTGCAGTAGATACCATCATTTTGCCTGATTCTAAAGAACTCATTCAAACCAACATCTTTGGATTGGTCGTTGACGAAAACGATTTACCTGTAAGAGACAGCGAAGTGCTGCTGAAAACCGACAAAGGGTTTGAAGCTACGACTACAGACGAAGATGGTAACTTCAAGTATTTTGATGTGCGAGTCGTCAGAGAAGGAGCTTTCCTCAAAGTGCGTCAATCAGGCAAATTTGAAGGTTTTCGCAAAATGAATGTGACTCCCAATAGCTATAACTACACCAAAATCAAACTCTTGGACAAAACCATTATAGGAACCGTTTCTTCTACAACAGGTGGAACTCTAAGTCATTCGAGTAATGCTACTATACAACTTTCTCCTAATAGTGTTCGCTACGAAAATGGGGGCGAATATACAGGCAATGTAAATGTGGCGATGGCTTGGATTGACCCAACTGCGAGCGATTTGCCCGAAAGAATGGTCGGGGATTTGAGCGGTGTAGATATTGAAGGAGAGGAAGTTTACTTGGGGACTTACGGTATGTTGAACGTTGAATTGTTGGCAGACAATGGCGAAGAATTGCAGCTCAAAAGCGGCAATCCAGCTACGCTTTCTTTTCCTGTTCCCGACAAAATCCGAAGTCAAGCGCCTTCTACAATTCCGCTTTGGGCTTACAATGAAGATTTGGGAACATGGCTTGAAGAAGGAAGTGCAACATTGCAGGGAGGATTTTATGTGGGAGATGTGACACATTTCAGTTCGTGGAACTGCGACTACAAAGGCGAACGCATTACCGTCATCGGAAAAGTGATTTCTCGAAACAGCACAGGGCAAGATGTGGAAGCTCCTTTTTTGCAGGTGTTTGTCAGCATTGAAGATGTCTTGACCAAAGGTGGTTATTTGGACAACAGTGGCGAGTTTGAATTTTATAACTTTGCAGCCAACGAAGTCTTCACTCTGACCATCAAAGACCGATGCGACAACATCGTTTTTGAGCAAGAGTTTGGTCCTTTTTCTTCGGATACAGACTTGGGTACGATTGTCGTACAGCCAACTGCCGATAATTTTATTACGGTTACAGGTATAGGAACAGACTGCGATGATGTGGCGATTTCGGATGGCTACATACAGTTTGAATTGGACGATTTGACCTTTATCTATCCTTTAGAAACAGATGGTACATTTGAGTTTGTCATCAACACTTGTGACGAAACGATGGGCGATATTAATGTGATTGACTTAGCCAGTGAAAAGGTAAGTCCGGCTCAAACTTTAGACCTCACCAACGATCCCGTAGATGCGGGTACACTCAAAGCCTGTGACGAACTGCCCTCCTTTTTGGATATAAACATAGATGGTGAAGACTTCTTGTTGTTTTTTGATGTGACCGCTTCCTTCGATACGAATGGTATGAATATCAGTTCTGAGCAAGCAGACAGCACGACCAACAACTATTATTTTGCGAACCTCTACACTCAAGATGTGACAGGTACAGGTACTTATACGAATGTAAGTGGCTATTTTGGAGTCGAAACTCAAGAAGATTTCTACCAAATGGAAACAGGAACAATGGAAGTCACTGAATTTGGGGCAAATCCAGGAGACATCATCAGAGGAACTTTTGAAGGAGAGGCTTTCGGACAACAGAATGGTACAACTGTAATGATTCCTGTGAGTGGCACTTTCAAGGCGATTAGGCAATAGTACGAAGAGAGAGTAGGGGAGTGGGAAATGGGATTAATCAATAACATGTTGATAAGACGTATTAAAACCTAAAATCTCGCTTCTCATGTCAAAAAGAAAATAGTGATATTGACTTATTATTTAAGGAATGAGGGAATGTCAACCTCCCTCGTTCCTATTTTATTGAGTTGAAGGATATAGAATAAGAGGAATAAGCTTTATCTGATTGAAAAACAAAGTATTATTGTATTTCACAACACTATTACCAATTTCTTCATCCAAAGACTTTATTTAGACCCATAGGCAGCAATTAGGCGACTTATCGCATCTAATCATTAAACACCAAACTTTTGAACCTAAAAAAAATAATACATGAATGTCGAAAAGGACGAAGACAAGCGCAGCAGCAATTGTTTTTGGCTTACTCCAAATACCTAATGGGAATTGCGATTCGTTATGTTAAAGATGAAAACAGTGCAAAAGACATCCTTCAAGAGTCTTTCATTCGCATCTTTTCATCACTTCAAAAGTTTGAATACCAAAGCGAAAACGCATTTATGGCATGGATGAAACGCATCACCATCAATGAAGCAATTCGTTGGCTCAAAAAATACAATAATCACTTTTTGGAAGTAGAAGAAAATTCACAGAGTGAAGCTTATACCTCCAAAAACTCAAATATTTTATCCGAACTTTACACACAAGACCTACTCGCAGCCCTGCAAACTCTTCCGCAAGGCTATCAGGTAGTATTTAACCTGTATGTGATTGAAGGATTTTCGCACAAAGAAATTGGCGAATTATTAAAAATCAGTGAAAGCACCTCTCGTTCTCAACTTTCGAGAGCTAAGAACCTGCTTAAGCAATTGTTAAACATCACCGAAACCGTATATGAAAAGAGTTTACGACAACATAGAACAGCAGTATAAAAATCAATTTGACAACTACCAACACGATTTTGATCAAACTGCTATGTGGCAAGGCTTAGATGCTGCTCTTCCCCAGCCATCACAGCCCAAAATTGCCATTTTTGCTCTTGCAAGCACATTCCTTGTGAGCATCTTAGCAGGTGCTCTGTGGATGAACTACGATGCTCCACAAGCTAACTTTGCAAGTGAAATAGAGGTAGAAAAAATGGTTGAAGTGACGAGTCCGCTTCAAAGTGAAACATTGGTAGCTGATGCCTACAAAGAAGTGGAAAACAACCCTTCACTGGCTGGAAATCAAGCGAATATTCTCAAGCAACAAACATTGCAGCAAACCAATGTATCCAGTGAAGAAAATTCCCTCTTAGCAGGAACAGGGATGGATTCTCAAAACACTTTGCAGCAAACTCATAAAATCACTGCAAAAACAAACTCCCCTTCAATTAAAGTACTTCAAAGTCAGCTCTCTGCAAATACTTCAAAAGCAACAACACTTATTGCAGTAGATGAAAAAATGAGTCATTTTGCTTCAACGGGAATACACAAAGAAGCTCGTGAAATGCAGAGTCGCATAAGTTTGCTGCCAAGCATTTCTTCTACTTCAATAGCGACTCCCAATCTGCTTCAGAAAGCAACAACCCTCAGAGATGGAGATTTGAATTGTCCTATGGTGGGAGGGAAAGTGCGTAAACCCGTCAAAGGTCATGGATTCATAGATGTTTACGGAGAAGGAGACTTCAATATGACCACCATCGAATCCCAAAACACCGATACCGATGCCTACCAAAACTCATGGAACGATACCGATACGCCTTTAGGCAGTTATGAGTTCGGTGTATTGTTGGGCTACGAATTTGACGGTGGGTTGTATGCAGGATTGGGTTTGGAATACCAAAAAACGGTCGAAAAATTGGAGTACCAACAGACAGTTATCCAACGAGTTACTGTTTGGTCAGAAGAAGCCTATTTTTACATTGACGAAAGCGGCAATCAGGTTTTTGTAGCCGATTCTGTAACGACTCAGTCGGTTTATGAACGAAGTGTCAAATCAGGCAAAGAACACACAATTATCAACCTACCTTTGATATTGGGCTACAATATCCACGCAAACAATTGGAATATTGGCGTTTTTGGAGGCGCAAACATCAACTTGTCGCACAAATTTGAAGGTAAAATCATCAATGACAGCAATGCTTTTGTCGCCTTGAATGAAGACAACTACGAAACGGTTTACAAACGAAAACTCGGTGCGTCTTTCTTTGCAGGATTGCACCTCGGACACAACATAGGCAGCAGCATGGAACTCTACTTCAATCCAACTGTACGCATCTATCCAAACAGTTGGATGCAAGACGATTATTCACTTTCTGCTAAGTACAAATTGGCTGGACTCCGAGTAGGATTGCGGTATAAGTTGTAAATTGCAACCGATGTTTTACCAATATCATTGAAGAGTTGTAGGTTTGTTCATTCAAACCTACAACTCTTTTTTTTTGGAAAACTTTTACCTCTTCAATTTGTAGAACAAATATGAAAACAATCAGCCAAACTTCAATCGCTAAAAAGCTTCCCAGCATGGCCAACATAGATGCCTTTGGTCATGTCACAGGCACAAGTATCTATGTAGATGACATTCCAGTAATGCAAGGCACACTTTTTATCAAAGTATTTGATGCACCTGTCGCTCATGGTGTCATTGAAGCATTGGACTATTCGGAAGCGGAGGAGATGGAAGGCGTGGTGAAAGTGTTTTCATACAAGGATATTCCCGGCGAAAACCAAATTGGAGGAATCATTGCAGATGAGCCGCTTTTAGCCGAAAAAGAAGTACACTTTTGGGGACAGCCGATATTGTTGGTCGTTGCCGAAAACGAAATTGCAGCCGAAGAAGCCTTACACAAGATTCATATTTCCATCAAAGAACTCCCCGTTATTACCGACCCGAAAGAAGCCTTTTTGAAGGGCAAATTTCTACACAACTCCAGAACTTTTGAGAGCGGCAATACTGAAAATGCCTTTCGAGAAGCACGATATATTTTTGAAGGCAGCGCAGATTCGGGCGGACAAGAACATCTGTATTTGGAGACACAAGGCGCTTATGCCTACCCTATGGAGCACGGGAGCATCAAGATTCACAGCTCTACACAAGGACCTACACAGGTACAGCGAACAGTGGCAAAAGTCTTGGGAATCGGCATGAACAAAGTCGAAGTAGACGTGGCACGTTTGGGAGGTGGATTTGGAGGAAAAGAAGACCAAGCAAGTCCGTGGGCTGCAATGACGGCACTCGTTTCTTGGGTTTTGAAGAAGCCCGCAAAGTGTGTTTTGCACCGAATGGAAGACATGCGAATGACAGGCAAACGCCATCCCTATCGCAGTGATTATAAAATCGGTTTAGACAAAGACTTCAATATCATTGCCTACGAGGCTACTTTCTTTCAAAATGGAGGTGCAGCAGCCGACCTTTCGCCCGCCGTTATGGAACGCACGCTGTTTCACGCCACCAATAGTTACCAAATTCCCCATGTGAAAGTGCAAGCACATGGCTGCAAAACCAACTTACCCCCAAACACTGCTTTTCGAGGTTTTGGAGGTCCGCAGGGCATGTTTGTCATTGAGTCGGCAATAGACCATGCCGCCCAAAAACTGAAGGTGTCCAGAGAATCTATACAAGCCCGAAACTTGATGGAAAATGGTTATCAATTTCCTTACGGTCAAATCGTTGAAGGCTGTGAAGCCAGAACTTGTTGGGAGGAATTGAACGCCAAATATCCGATTGAAGGAATCCGAAAAGACATTCTCACCTTCAATGAAAACCATGCTTTTCTCAAAAAAGGAATGGCATTGATGCCTGTATGTTTTGGTATTTCATTTACCAACACCATGATGAATCATTCGAGAGCTTTGGTGCATGTATATTCTGATGGAACGGTGGGCGTAAGTACAGGCGCAGTGGAAATGGGGCAAGGCGTAAATACAAAGATGCTGCAAATTGCGGCACAAGAATTTGGATTGGATGCCAGTCAAATCAAACTCGAAACCACCAATACCACCAGAGTCGCCAACACCTCTCCCTCGGCTGCAAGTGCGACTTCGGATTTGAACGGAAAAGCTTTGTTAGATGCTTGTTCACAAATCAAGGCAAGACTGAAAAATATGCTTTGGGTAAAAAATGATTTGGAAGCAGGCGCAGAGGTTCGATTTGAAGGAGGAAAAGTGTGGATGGAAGGTATGGAAGAACCTGCAATATGGATAGATGTGGTTTTGGATGCCCTTGCAAGGCGCATCAATTTGAGCGCAAAAGGACATTATGCAACGCCCAAAATTCACTTCGACAAAATCAAAGAGAAAGGTCATCCTTTTGCGTATCATGTGTATGGAACGGCTTTGACTACGGTGACGGTGGATTGTATCAGAGGTACTTATGAATTGGAGGCTGTTCACATCGTGCATGATTTCGGAACGAGCATGAACCGTTTGGTGGATTTGGGACAGATTGAAGGAGGTTTGGTGCAGGGAATCGGATGGATGACGATGGAAGAAGTAGCTTACAACAATAAAGGTCGCTTGCTCTCCAACGCACTTTCTACCTACAAGATTCCTGACATCTATTCTGTGCCTAAAGAAATCAATACGCACTTTCTACCGACCGACAACAACAATATGGCGATTTACAAATCAAAAGCAGTAGGCGAACCGCCTTTGATGTATGGCATTGGAGCGTTTTTTGCCATTGCAGAAGCCATCAGAGCCTTCAATCCCGATGCTCCACTTCACTTGCCTTATTGTGCGCCGATGACTCCCGAAAAGGTTTTGATGGCGTTGTATGGGGAGTAGTGATTCGTGGATTTGTGATTGGTAATATAGTCCAAATCAAACTTCAAAAATCGTCTATCGTACATCATATATCCACCCTATTCGAGAACTGTTTCTATGTGCATCATTAGATGGATTTAAGAAGTAAGATTACATGATTTTTGAGGTTTGAATTTACTTCTTTTCAGGAAACTCTCCCTCCTGAACCCCCTTAATAAAGTCAATCACCCCATCCATATAAAAATCCTGCTCGTCCCACATCGCCAAATGACTGCCATTGGCACAATAGAGGTAAGTACCATTCTGAACCAATTCGCTCATTTCCTTCATTTCTTCGGGATTCATGGTGTCGTATTTGGCACCAATCATGAGGGTGGGAACGGTCAAGGTGTGTAAATCATCCCAAACGCTCCAATGTTTGAGGATGCCGCCAGGGACAAATTCACTTGGGCCTTGCATAAATTCATAAACGTGTTGGTTGATGTGCTTGAAGCTACGGAGAATGGGTTCTGGCCAATCTTTGGAGGGCATTTGGCAGATGTGTTTGGTGTAGTATTCTTCAAACACGAGGTCTTGGTAAATGGGGTTGTGATAGTCGCCTTTGTTTTCAAACATCTCCAAAGAGTCTATCAACGACCGACGCATTTGATTCCGCAATTGGGCATTGTAGGCTTCGTATTTGTCGAAGTCGGCGGTCATATTGGAGACTATCAGCCCTTTGAGATTTTGCTGGTATTTCAAGGCATATTCCATTCCCAAAATGCCACCCCAAGAATTGCCGAGCAAATAGAAATTGTCTTTATTCAAACCCAATGCTATCCGCACCTGTTCGACTTCTTCCACAAATCGCTCGATTGTCCAAAGGCTGTCATTCTCAGGCTGGTCGGAATAATGCGAACCAAGTTGGTCGTAGTGGTAAAATTCAATGTCCGCTTTTGGGAAAAAACTCTCGAAACACTCCATATACTCGTGCGTCAATGCAGGACCTCCGTGCAGTATCAATACCTTCATTGGGCTGTTGCCAAACCGTTTTGTCCACACTTTGTAGCCTTCCTTCAATTCTATCATTTGTACGCCAGCGGCTTGAAAATCAGTAGGTGTTTTGAAGTCAAGGTAGCTGCAATCTTCTTTCATAAGGTATTCTCTTTGGATTTCGGGCTGTGGGTCGCAGGCATAAAAAAGCACTGTTATTGAAGTGAGGAGTAGGTAAAGGAGGATAGAGTGAAGGCTCATATTGGAGGTGTTTTTAGATTAACGATTACCCGTTTGAGTGTTGACAATAATAAGCAAAAACTTGGACTTTTTAATGGCTTAACCAAACTTACATTCTCAAAACCATTTACTATCTTCACACTTAATTATTTAACCCGACTTTGTAAGTCAAATTAAAAAAACAATTCCATGAAATTAAAATTCATTGTTCTACTGATGTTATTGGGAAATATCAATTATGCTTTTTCCCAAACCAAAGCTGAAAAAATACACAAATTGTTGGAAGCCTGTGATTACAATGCCATTGGGGAACAAATGGTGGAAAGCTATGGAAAAATATACGAAAAACAACTGAATGGAAATCAAGATGCCTTAGAAGCTATAAAAGACTGGTCAAAAGAAGGTACAGAAGCTATGTTTGACAGTTTGGTGCTTATATATGACCGTCTTTTTACGAAGCAGGACATTGATGATATGTTGGATTTTTATGACACAGAAGTGGGCAAAAAAATCATTGAATTGACTCCTACTATTATGGATTTAACGACTCAGGCTGGACACAATTGGGCGGAGGCGAATGCCCCATTGTTAGAGGAAAAATTGCAGCCCATTATTGAAGCAGAGAAAAACAAATATTCGTTTGAATCTTTGTACAATCCTGATGAAGAATTTAAAAAACTAAATCCTTACACTTTTTCTACACCCCAAAAAGCCAAATCTGGCTTCAAAAGCGAGCAGTTTCCCTACACAATCCACTACGATGAAAAGATTTGGACAGAACTGGATTGTAATAAAATCAATGGCATGGCAGATGCCTGTTTTTATATTGAAGGAGAGGATACTTTTTCGATGATAATTGCCGAAAATGAGGAGGGTGATTTACCGTATTTGAAGGCAGCTGCTTTGGTAAATGTTTACAAAGTTGCCTCGGATGTGGTCGTGAAGGAAGTGGGAATGTTGGAAGTAAATGGACAAGAATTACTGAAGATGGAAATGGACGCAAGTATCAACGATTACGAATTGAGCTACTACAATTATTACCTTTCTACCGATTGGGGCATGATTCAGGTCATCTCTTTTGGAGGGAAAGAGGGGTTCAAAAAACAGTTTGACAATATTGTGGACATGAACAACGGAATCGTAGTTGATTAAAAATTAGTAGCATGAGCAGAGTTTTTGAAGAAGAGGAACGTTTTGAGGATGTGGATTTTACCATTGAAGGATTGCCAAAGGGCGATTACGAAGCCTGTCATTTTATACGATGTGTGTTCTCGAAGTTGTTTTTGGGGCAGGTGAATTTTGCAGATTGTGTGTTTGAGGATTGCGATTTTAGTATGACCAATTTGGCAAACACCACGCTTAGAGAGGTGGAGTTCAAGGACTGCAAGTTGTTAGGAACACGTTTTGAAGGCTGCAATGTGTTTTTGCTGAAAATGGATTTTCGGAATTGTCAAATGAATTTGTCTTCCTTCAATCAATTGCCCTTGAAACAGACTGTTTTCAAGGATTGCAGCCTAAAAGAAGTCGACTTTTCGGCAACAGATTTAACCCAAGCCTCCTTTGACAATTGTGATTTTTCGGGAGCAATTTTTGATAGAACCGTCTTGGAAAAAGCAGATTTTCGCACTTCCTTTAATTTTTCTATTGATCCAAATAACAACCGAATCAAACGAGCAAAGTTTTCGGCTGCGAATGTGATGGGCTTGTTGGACAAATATGATATTGAAGTGGAATGAGGAAACTCAAATGCAAGTGCCAACCTTAAAACACACTTGATAATGGAAAGACAAAACAAAAGCTAACTTGTTGAATGTGATTTTTTATAACCTATGAATAGGGAACAAAAACACATATTTTTGCCTTTCCTATTTCGCCAATCCCAAAGGCGAAAAAATCACATAGACTCCAATAACTATCAAAATCAAAAGAACAGAAAAGACATGTCGGTATTTCCACGGATGAAGGTCAACGATTTTTTTGTCTTCCTGAACATAAGGCGTTTCTCTTGGGAACAATTTACCATACAACAACATTCCACCACTTGTGACGACAAACAAAATAGCTGAAACATGCAAAAAATGCAATCCTGTGGGTAAAACGGTTTGGGTCAATCCATAGACGACTACAAAAAACGCCAAGCCCATTTTGGCTGCAATCGTTGGCACTCGCTTGGTGACAAAACCGATGAACAGGATGCTAAAAATCGGTACACTGAATAGGCTTGCGACTTGTTGGAGGTAATTGAAGAAACCACCCTTGACCAATGCAATAAAAGGCGCAATAAACATCGCCATAACTGCCAAGAACAACTGCAATTTTTTACCGACTCCAATCAGTTCCAAATCACTGACGACTTCATTTTTCTTTTCCTTCAAGGGTTTGTAAATGTTCAAGACAAACAGTGTGCTGGCACTGTTCAAGCCCGAATTGAAGGTCGTCAAAGCTGCGCCAAAAATGACGGCTGCAAAGAATCCGGTCAAATAAGGCGGCAAGACATCACCCACCAATCGAGGATAGACCTCTGCTGTATTTTCCATATTCAAGTACAAATGAACGGCAACCAATCCAGGTACATTCAACAATAGCGGTGAAATCACCTTCCCAAAACCCGCCAAAATAATTCCCTTTTGTCCTTCTGCCAAATTCTTGGCTGCCAAAGCCCGTTGCATAATGTATTGTTCTGTTCCCCAATAGTGTAGATTGACCAGCAACATTCCTGTAAACAAGGTGCTGAAGGGCACAGGGTCAGTCGGTCTGCCAATGGCATTGAGGTGTTCGGTTTTGGAGGAGGTGATGATGTTCCAGCCTTCAAAAACACTACCATCGCCCAAAAACTTCAAAGCAAAGTAGGGTACCATCAAACCTCCTACCACCATTCCCACGCCTGTCATAGCATCCGAAACGGCAATGGCTTTGAGTCCTCCAAAAATGGCGTAAATACTGCCCACTATTCCAATTGCGAAAACCAATATCCAAAGCGTTGTCCAACTGTCCAAACCCAACAAGTCCGAAATGCCAAACATGCCATTGAAGGCGAGCGCACCTGCATACAAAACGGGCGGCATCAAGTTGATGGCATAACCCAAGACAAACAAAACGGACACCCAATATTTGACGCTCGAATCAAAGCGTTCTTCCAAGAAATCGGGAGTCGTAATCATTCCACTCCGCAAGTAAATCGGCATGAAAAATTCGGAAACTATCAGCATGGCAAAAATAGAACTCATGCCCCATGCCATGACCGCCATATTGGTCAGATAAACGGATTCATTTTCGCCAATGAAGTTGTTGGCACTCATGTTGGTCAAAAACAGCGAACCACCGACCATGAAAAAACCCAAACTTCGCCCACCCAAAAAGTAACCTTCGGAGGTCGTGAGGTTTTCTTGACGGGTTTTGTACCACGAGACGAGGGCAACTAAACCTGTAAAAAAGAGGAAGGAGAGGATGGCGAATGAGTTCATTTGCTGGGATTGTTATATTGCTGTATGGTGGAATTGTTTTGTGGGCATATTGGTTACAGTGTTGCAATTGGAGGGTAAAATAAGGAAAAAATGGTGGGGATTGGAGGATATTTTTGGAGTGATGTTTTGTTTTTGTAAAAGGAAAGGAGGATATTGATTGCTAAAAGAACATTTTATGTTGAAGGAAAATAAGCAAATATTTAAAATCATGCAAAAAGTAAATCTAAATGAAAAACTCACCTTGTTCTCCGACCATTGGAATCCCCGAATCGTGGGCGAATTGAATGGGCAACACGTCAAATTGGCGAAGCTGAAAGGGGAATTTGTGTGGCACAAACACGACAGTGAGGACGAGCTGTTTTACATCTTGAAGGGAGAACTGCGAATGGAGTTTCGAGACAAAACGGTGGTATTGAAGGAAGGAGAATTTTTGATTGTACCGAGAGGAGTAGAACATCGTCCTGTGGCAGAAGAAGAGGTTTCGATTATGTTGTTTGAACCTGCGGGGACGGTGAATACAGGGGGCGAAAAGGGTGAATTAACGAAAACGGAATTGGAACAGATATGAACTACCACAACAAAAAATTCCGAGCGATTCAGAATACTGCAAACGGAGAAACCTCCAATGAAACCATATTTTTGTACCAACAACAGGGTGCAATTTTGACCGCAGCATACAGTGGCGGCAAAATCGTGAAAGGGCATTTGATGGGTTTGGTGGATGAAGATGGTAATATCGAAATGAGTTATCACCAAGTGAATCACGCAGGCGAGTTGATGACAGGCGTTTGTCGCTCTAGACCAGAAGTATTGCCGAACGGAAAAATTCGACTGCATGAAAAGTGGGCTTGGACTTCGGGGGATTGTTCGGAAGGTGAATCTATTGTTGAAGAAATAGACTGAACCCACTGAATTATTGAGGGTAAATTTGAAGGAAAGACTTTCACCATTCAAAACTCCTTATAGTATGCAAGCCTAACAAATTCTCCACACCGAAAAATCTGATTTATCTTTTATTTATTGGATGATGATTTTTTCTTTAAATTTACCCCATGCAAGCACTCTTCCAACAAGCACAACAGGCCATGCAAGCTCGGCAATTTGCAGTTGCCATTCAGCGATTTCATCAAGTCCTGCAAAAACAACCTACTAATGCAAATGCCCTGCACCTATTAGGCATTTGCTATAGTCAGCAAGGGCAACACCAAGAAGCCCTTCAATACATCTCGAAAGCGATTCAACAACAGACACACCCGATGTACTATCACAATTTGGGACGTGTTTATCTGCAAATGAACAATTTGCAACAAGCCTTGGGTTGTTTTCGGATGGCGACCAACTTTGCTCCCCATTCAGCCGAATCATGGTTCATGCTTGCGAATACCTTGAAGAAAATGGGGCGCTTCAAAGAAGCCCAACAGAAATACAAAAAAGCCATCAACGCCGACCCCAAGCATGTTATGACTTTGTACAATTGGGGAAACCTGCTTTTAGAAACAGGTCGCTATTCAGAGGCCAAAGAAAAACTGCAAACCTGTATTTCTCTCGATCCAACCTATGTTCCCGCCTTCAACAATCTTGGAAGCGTTTGGGACCAATTGCAGGAAAGCGAGCGAGCTGCTCAGTATTTTAAAAGAGCCTTAAAAAAAGACCCGAACTATGTGGAGGCGAGGCGAAACTTGGCTTCCAATTTCGAAAAAAGAGGCTACTTCAAAGAAGCCCAAGAACAACTGCAAACTTTACTCAAGCAGCAACCCGACAACCGTTGGCTGCAATGGCAAATCAATGGAATGTTGCCCATGATTTACCAAAGCAATGCAGAGATAGATCAATACCGCCAAACGCTGCAAAATCAAATTCAAACAGCCCTTCAAAACCCTCCCATTTTCAATCCCGAAATTTGGCAAGACCACAGTCCACAACCGCCTTTTATCTGCAATTATCAAGGGAGATTTGAGCGACCATTGAAGGAAAAATATGGGCGATTTTGGGAAAACTATTTCCAAAAAATCCGTCAACAATTGCAGCAAAGTGCTTCGATTCCTTCAAAAATGGGCAAGGCTCTTCCGCACATTGGCTTTGTGGTGACGAATGGACACGAAGGAGTATTTTTGAAGTGTATGCGGGGAATTGTCGAACATTTGGACCGAAAGCGATTTCGGTTGACTATTGTTTGTAGTTATCCCGCAGGACAGCCGATTTTGAGCCAAAAAATCAAACGAAAAGACATCGAATATCTTTCGCTGCCCAAAAAAATGACCGAAGTAGTTACTGTTCTTCAAAAAGCCAATTTTGACTTATTGCATTATTGGGAAGTCGGCACGGATTTCACCAACTACTTTCTGCCCTATTTCCGTTTGGCAAAAGTTCAGTCGATGACTTGGGGAACACCTGTGACAAGTGGTATTCCGCAAATGGACTACTACGTCTCCTCTAAATTCTTGGAAACACCTGACAGCCAAAACCACTATACCGAAAAACTCATAGAGTTGGAGCATTTACCAACCTGCTATTATCCTCCCAAACTCCCTTCAAAACTTAAAACTCGAATCGATTTTCAACTTCCTCCCAATGTTCCTTTGTATGCCTGTGTGCAGAACCTCCGCAAAGTGCACCCCGATATGGACGTACTTTTCAAAGAGATATTGAAGCAAGACACAAAAGGCATACTCGTATTTATTCACGACAAAGAACCGAAAGTTACCGAGTTATTGCATCAAAGATTGCAGCGAAACATTCCCGAAGCAAAAGAACGCATTCTGTTTTTGGAGCGTATGCCCGAAAGCGATTATTTGAGTTTACTCCAATTGGTTTCCGTTTTATTGGACACCTTGCACTATACAGGTGGAGCCAATACTTGCTATGATGCGTTTGGAGTAGGCACTCCTTATGTGACATTACCATCTGAGTACCATCGTGGTCGCTACGGATTTGCGGCATACCAACAAATTGGAGTATTGGATGCAGTGGCGAAAGATGAGGCAGATTATGTACGGTTGGCGGTCGAGATTGCCAACCATTCAGATTTACGGAAAAACATTGCAGAAAAAATTGTAGCGAATCGGCACAAGGTCTTTGAGGATATGGAGGCGGTGAGGGAGTTAGAAGCGTTTTTTGAAAAAGCTTTGAAGCCCTAGTTAAAGCTAAGAAAATGCCATTATTTCTTAGCTTTAACTAACTTTGTTTCAGCCTCAATTCTTTCAATCCAAACAAAATCAAAGTATTACTGCAAAATAAATCAAAACAACACAACAAAAATATGCAACAACCTCCTCCTCCTTTTAGCTGTATCTATTCTCCAAACGTAGCCGAGTTACTGCTTCAATTGGATTGTTCACTGGCGATTACGACCTATCAAGCAGGCAAACTCATTTTTATTAGTCCTAATGGGCCGAATGAATTGATACAGTTGCCAAGAGATTTCAAAAAAGCAATGGGCTTGGCAATAGATGGCAGACGCATTGCAGTAGCGACCAAAAACGAAGTCGTGGTTTTGTCGGATGCACCGGGACTTGCAACCAATTATCCTCCCAAACCCAATACCTACGATGCGCTGTATGTGCCACGGGCAGTGTATTATACAGGCGAGGTAGATGTCCACGATATGCACTGGGGCGTAGATGGATTGTATGCGGTGAATACCCGTTTTTCGTGTATTTCGGTGATAGACAATCACTACAGCTTCACTCCAAAATGGAAACCCAGTTTTGTGACTGATTTTGTGCCTACGGATAGGTGTCATCTCAATGGCATGGCGATGCAAAACGACAGACCGAAATATGTGACTGCTTTGGGAACGACGGATACGCCCAAAGGTTGGCGAGCCAATGTATTGAAGGGAGGGGTGATTATGGATGTAGAAAGTGGTAAAATTGTTGCGCCCAACTTGCCGATGCCACATTCGCCCAGAATTTTCAATGGTGAATTGTATGTATTGTTGTCTGCAACGGGTGAGGTAGCAAAAGTGGATTTGAAAACAGGAAAATACGAGGTGATTACCCAACTGCAAGGTTTTGTTCGAGGCATGGCAAAATGGGGCGATTACCTATTCGTGGGAATGTCCAAACTCCGCCAAAATGCTTCAACATTTCGAGATTTACCAATTGCTCAAAAAGCTCTACACAGTGGCGTAGAAATCATTCACCTTCCAACAGGAGTGCCCGTTGGACATATTCGCTATCAATCGAGTGTGGAAGAACTCTACGACATTCAAGTATTGCATGGAAAGTTGCGTCCTGGTATTTTGAACCATACTTCTAATATACATCGTTTGGCATTGAATACGCCAAGTCACGATTTTTGGTCGCAACCAACGCCTGAGGTTGGGCATGGGTAAGTTTTGGATTCATAGGAATGTCCTATTCCGCAATCCTCATTCTACAAAAAGGCTTTCGATTTTTTTTTGCCTCAAAACCAAATTTGGCTATATTTACGATAAAAAGTTAGCCAAAATAAAGAGAATTTTTTCTATAAACCAATTCCATTCAACCAAAAAGCTTGCCTTTATGAATCTTGGAATAATATCAGAGATTTGAGTACGGTATATATATCTTTGGGTTAGATGGAATTAAAAAATGAATAAAAATGAAAAGAAATTTACTTCTACTCGTACTTGTGATTTTATCACTGGTTTATTGTTCTACTGTTTATGGACAAGGTTGTGTTGCGATAAGAGGCAATTCTGCTTGCGGAGGAAGTTTAGGAAACACCTTAAATCTCAACAAAGGTGAATTTAATGTGCAAGCAGGATATAGGCACTTTAAATCGTTTCGGCATTTTAGAGGTGATGTGGAGGAAACACACAGGTTGGAAGAAGGTACAGAGGTCATCAATAAATCTACTTTTTTAGATTTTTCCCTAACCTATGGGATTTCAGACAGGGTTTATGTAAATGTTATTTTACCTTTCGTCTTTCATAACCGTTCCTCCATGTATGAACATGGTGGAAATCCGCCTAATGGTTTAGGGGATCGAAATGAAACATCATCTAAAGGCATTTCCGATATTCGATTGGGGCTTGGATATTGGTTATTTGACCCCAATAAGCACGATTTCAATTATTCGATCGGTTTAGGAGTAAAGTTGCCAACTGGAAAATATGATTATACGGATACTTTTTATAATCAAGGTGTAAATAGGAATGAAGATTTAGAGAAAGTTGTAGATCAATCTATTCAGCCAGGAGATGGAGGAATAGGGATAGCTTTGGACTTTCAAGGATATCATCCATTGTCCAGCCATTTCGGAATAAGCTCCAATCTTTATTATCTATTTAATTTTCAGCAGTCAAACGGAGTTCTTACTAGAAATGGGAATAGTGAATTTTCATGTCCTGACCAGTTTGCAGTAAGGCTTGGAGCATTTTATAACTCTATGAAAGGGTTTAACGTTTATTTAGGAGGAAGGGTAGAGGGAGTACCTTCAAGCGATATTTTTGGAAGTAGTGCTGGTTATCGAAGGCCAGGTTATGCAGTTTCGGCAGAACCGGGTATTGGTTATTTTAAGAATAATTATTCTGTCTTTGCAAGTTTTCCCATGGCAATATACCGAAATAGAATCCAAAGTTTTGAGGATATAGAACAGACTCAACATACTGGAGTATATAGGCATGGAGATGCCGCATTTGCAGATTATTTGGTAAGTATTGGTTTTTCATACCGCATTGGAGGTCATGGTCATGTAGGAATGAGTATTCC
Source organism: Bacteroidia bacterium (assembly GCA_030427245.1). Taxonomy (GTDB): domain Bacteria; phylum Bacteroidota; class Bacteroidia; order Chitinophagales; family UBA2359; genus JAUHXA01. The sequence goes on from JAUHXA010000017.1 coordinate 29,695, forward strand.
GAAAAATTGATAATTTAATTATATAAAAACCCTATAAAATGAACTTAATACCAACAGAAGCGGTAGGAAGTGTTCCCCGTTCTCGTGAATTACAGGAAGCAATAGTTGCTTTTTCTCAAGGGCATCTATCTTCGGAAAAATTGAACCAACATTTCGATAGAGCGGTCAAAGAAACCATCCGAAGTATGGAAGCTACAGGGTCGCCAATTATTACCGATGGAGAGCAAACCAAGACAAGCTTTGTTACCTATCCTTTGGATGGCTTGGACAATTTGGCAGGGGATGGAATTAGTATTCCATTTGAAGACGGACACACCCGTCAATTGCCAAGGCTAACCAACGGTCCATTTCGCTATTCTACTTATGCGGGTAGTTATCTTCCAAGAGCTAAAAAATTTGCAAAACGTCCGCTAAAGCAAGCAGTAATTTCTGCCTCTGCTATGAGTCTGCTTTACCCCCAAGATGGACTGCCCAATTATTCTCAAGAACAATTTTTAAATGACCTGATTAGACATTCAGTAGCTGATATTAGAAGTTGTTTTGACAACGGTGCATATCACGTACAAGTAGATTTTACGGAAGCTCGGTTGTCTATCAAGTTGGATCCTTCAAAAGGTCTGCTCCAGCAGTTTATCAATTTGAATAATAAAGTGTTGTCTCATTTTTCCGAACAAGAACGACAGCGTATTGGGTTTCATACTTGTCCTGGCGGAGATCATAATAGTACTCATAGTGGAGATGTGGATTATGCGAATCTCATTCCGTTGTTTTTAACCTTAAACTGTGGTAATTTCTATATGCAAATGGCTAGCGAAACAAATCCAGTGAAACCTTTGAGAATAATAGGTGAGAACATTCGCCCGAATCAAAAAGTATATGTTGGAGTAATAGATGTGATTAATGAAGAAATCGAAACCCCTGAAATGGTTTGCGACCGCATTATGACCGCAGCCGAATATATACCTGTTCATCAATTGGGTACAACGGACGATTGTGGTTTTTCACCATTCAGCGATGATATTGTTACAAGCCGTGATACTGCTTTTGCAAAAATTACAGCACGTGTAGAAGGAACAAAAATGGCCTCTGAAAAATTAGGGCTTAATGAAAAATAGGAATAGTTAATTATATAGTCTTATTTTGGTTCAAAATTTACATGACTTAGATTACCTTTGAACCATTATTAACGACATTTTAAACAAGTAAAATAGTCTATGGAGGCATTTAATTCTTTTTTGGGGAATTCCCCCAATTGGTATAAGAAAACCATTTTAGCATTTTTGATATTGAATCCTATCTTATTAGTCACGATTGGAGCTACGGCTACGGGCTGGATAATTATAGGAGAATTCATATTGACTTTAGCAATGGCTCTAAAATGTTATCCGCTTCAAGCAGGTGGATTGATTGCCTTTGAAGTAGTTTTGATGCAATTGACAAGTCCCGAGACGATTTTCCATGAAATTGAAGGTAACCTAGAGGTCATCTTATTATTGGTGTTTATGGTGGCGGGCATCTATTTTATGAAGCCATTGTTGATGTTTATTTTTGGAAAAATATTCATTAAGGTGCGCTCGAAGGTAGCCTTATCTTTACTCTTTTGCTTCATTGCCGCTTTTTTGAGTGCCTTTTTAGATGCTTTGACGGTCACAGCGGTTTTAATTGGTGTGTTTGTTGGTTTTTACGAAGTGTATCACAAAGTACATTCAAGTAATACCGATTTTAATCAAAGTGGTGTTGTTGATAGGAAAGAATTAAGTGGAGACACCTTAGAAAAGTTTAGAAGTTTTCTGAGAAGTTTGGTGATGCATGGAGCAGTCGGAACAGCTTTAGGAGGAGTTTGTACGATAGTTGGAGAACCACAAAATCTACTAATTGGAGATAAAGTAGGTTGGGATTTTATGCAGTTCTTTTATGCCATGGCACCCGTTACTATGCCTGTTTTAGTAGCAGGTTTAATGACTTGTGTGTTATTGGAGGTGACTGGAAAATTTGGTTTTGGAGAAAAATTACCTAACAAAGCCAGAGATATTATCCAAGGTTTTTTGGAAGAACAGGATGCGAATAGATCAGGTGCAGCAAAATATGCCTTGGTCGTACAAGCTGTCTCTGCGATATTTTTGATTATCGCTTTGGCCTTCCATTTAGCTCCAGTTGGTTTGATAGGTTTGACAATTATTGTATTACAAACTGCTCTCACAGGAATAACGGAAGAACACCGTATTGGACATGCTTTTGAAGAGGCGCTACCTTTTACGGCTTTATTAGCGGTCTTTTTTGTAATTGTAGCAATGATTCACGACTTACATCTCTTCAAACCTATCATTCAGTATGTTTTAGAACAAGATAAGGCTATCCAACCTGCTTTGTTCTATGTTGCAAATGGAGTTTTATCTATGATTAGTGACAATGTATTTGTGGCAACTGTTTACATCAATGAGGTGAAAGCAGCTTTTGAGGCAGGAACAATTGACAGAGAACAGTTTGAAACTTTGGCGATTGCCATCAATACAGGTACAAATCTTCCAAGTGTCGCAACGCCGAATGGACAAGCAGCTTTCTTGTTTTTATTGACCTCTGCTTTGGCTCCAGTGATTCGATTGTCTTATGTTAGGATGATTTGGATGGCTTTGCCTTATACAATTGTTTTAGGCGTTATTGGTTTGCTTGGAGTGATTTACTTCTTGTAGTAAGCATAGGTAATTCTTTCAAGCTCAACATAGCCCTCGCTTCAACAAATGATATTCACCCTCCTTCTTAAAATCTCGAATAGACATTCCTGTATATTTTTTGAAGGTTTTGGACAGGTGGCTCACATCCGTAAAACTTAGTTCATCTGCAATTTCGGTGAGTGTATAGTCAGAATTGAGCAATCGGATTTCGACCAACTTCAATTTGGCTTTGATGATGTATGCCCTAAGGGACATCTTCACCTTTTTGCGAAAAAACTCACTCAAATAAGTAGGAGACAACAAGAACGTATTTGCCAACTGCTCTACCTTCAATAAATGCGGCTCTGCAATATGCTCATTCATACTACTGTACATTTTTAATCCAACCACAAAAGGCACAAAGAAAACAAAAGTAAAGAACTGAAATTCATCTATCTCTTTTGTGCCCTTTTGATACTTTTGTGGTTCAAAAATCATTTTGTACAGTAGTATGATGCTCATTGATATAGCTCAGTAGTTTGGCCGCATACATGAAAGCAACAGATGGAGCAGTTGAAGAATTTATACTCCATGAAATGACTCAGATAGATAGCATAGAGAATACTTTATATAAACATGAATACAAATTCAACAGATGAGGTCAGTCTAAATTATCCTGCTTGATAGCATTGCTTACCTTGATTGTGAAGCAATACGGCAGTAACAAAACGAATGTAATTATTGCAGTAGGAATAGTGGTATTCTGTTTTTTGATTGAATATTTGTATAAACGAAATGAAAAAAGCTAAACCCATAATATGACAGGTAGTATTCTCTTTCAAGCCATTGTTTTTCTGGCAGGTGCCATCGTATGTGTACCGCTTGCCAAGCGATTCGGACTGAGTTCCGTTTTGGGGTATTTGTTGGCAGGCATACTGATTGGTCCGTATGTTTTAGGATTTGTAGGAGAAGAAGGAGAGAGCATTATGCACTTTGCCGAATTTGGAGTGGTCATGATGCTTTTTCTAATCGGTCTTGAGATAGAACCTCAGAACTTTTGGAAAATGAGAAAAACCATTCTTGGAATGGGGGGAGCGCAGGTTTTCGGAACGATGCTGCTCTCTTTTTTTGCATTTTCTTTATTCGGTTTTGAGTGGGAGGTTTCATTAGCCGCTTCTATGGCAATATCCCTTTCTTCAACGGCTATTTCATTGCAGACCCTCAAGGAAAAAGGCTTGATGGGAACGACTTATGGGGCTTCTTCCTTTTCTATACTTTTGTTTCAAGACATTATCGTTATTTTCATGTTGGGTGTTCTCCCATTATTGCAGAAAGGAGAAAGCGCTTCTACTAGCGATGGTCATAGCAGTGCGGAAAATATCAACCTACTCGAAAATCTGCCATTAGGACTTCATGCCTTGGCAATCGTTTTGTCTGTTGCTTTGGTAGTCGTTGCGGGACGTTACTTGATTGTTCCTATGCTCAGGCGAATTGCTGCTACGGGAGTACGAGAACTCTTGGTCGCATCGGCTTTGTTCATTGTTTTTGGCATTGCTTTTTTGATGGAGCTGGTGGGTTTAAGTCCAGCTTTGGGGGCTTTTTTGGGAGGCGTAGTCTTGGCAACGAGTGAGTTTAAGCATGAACTGGAAAGTACACTTGAGCCCTTCAAAGGCTTACTTTTGGGCTTGTTCTTCATGGCAGTTGGAGCGTCTATCAACTTTGTTGTGATTGGCGAAAATCCTGTGATGATAAGCGGACTTGTCATTGGAGTGATAGTGCTGAAAGCCATCGTCTTGTTTTTTGTGGCTTCTCTTTTTAAGTTGAAAATTGACCAAAAACTACTGTTGGCGGTTGGACTGGCTCAAATTGGTGAGTTTGCCTTTGTATTGCTTTCTTTTGCTTATGAGTTGAATATTTTTGACCAAATGCAATTGGATATAATGCTCGTTGTCACAGCGCTATCTATGACTCTCACGCCACTTCTTGGAATTGCAAACGAACGATTGATTCTACCTCGAGTCGGAACAAAAGAATCGGAACAAAAACCGATGGACAACATAGAAAAAGTACACAAAGTGATTCTGGTAGGTTTTGGTCATTTTGGTAGTACGATTGGAAGATTTCTCAGAGCCAATGGAGTTGAAGCGACGATACTCGACCAAGATTCCAACCGAGTTGATTTGTTGAGAAAAATGGGATTTGAAGTGTATTATGGAGATGCTTCGAGGATAGACTTGTTGGAGTCTGCCGGAATTGCAGAAGCCGACTTCTTGATAAGTGCGATTGACAATCCCGAAACGACCCTGCATTTGGTCAAGAAATTGCAGAAAAAATATCCAAATGTGAAGTTGATGGTTCGTGCCAAAAATCGTTATGATGCTTATGAATTGATCAATTGGGGGGTTGAGAATATCTACCGTGAGTCGCTTGATACTTCGGTCAAATTGGCGAGCGATGTGCTACTGCAAATGGGATTTGGTAAAAGAATGGTTCAGAATCAAGCCCAAAAATTCATACAGTTTGATGAGGAAAGCTTGAGAAGATTAGCCGTCAAAATGAAAAATGAGGAGGAGTATATTTTTAGAGCAAGAGAGGAAATCGCACAACAAGAAAAATGTTTGGAGGAGGATAGGAAAGCAGAGAAAGTCCTAGATTGAAGAAAATAAAGGAAAACGTCGTTTTTAACATTGCAGGCAATCAATACAATATGAATGACTTACAAAAAATAGGGCAAGAATATTTTGAGCTTTTGAGTCAACAAAAGTTTGATGAATCAACATTGGATTACACCATTTTTGAAAAACAAAAATCCTTACTGAACCAACTATCCGAAATCAAAAATAGTGGTGTAACCGTCTTTGATTTGCACAAAAAAGAACACATCTACAACTCTTACAACCTTCAAAGCCTGTTTGGTTATGACCTCAGTGGTATTGACACAGACTATTACAATTCCAAAGTACACTTCAATGACCGTCTTGCGCTTATGCACGTAGGAGTTGTAGCCCTCAAATATTTTTATGCCCTGCCTACTTCAGAAAAAAAGAATTATAAACTGCAAAATGAGTACCGTATTCTGAACGCCGAAGAAAAGTACATTCGGGTTATTGAGCAGTTTCAAGCCTTGGAGTTGGATAAAAAAGGGAATCTATGGTTGGCTTTGAGCACTATGGATATTTCACCCAATCAAGAAGAATACGGAGGCATCCGAAGTCAACTCATCAATGTCAGTACAGGAGAATACAGACTTGTCGAGCCAACAGTTCCAGACCCGACTCCAACTCCAATACTTTCTAAAAGAGAAAAAGAGATATTTTCACACATTAGAGGCGGCTTGTTGAGCAAAGAAATTTCTGACAAACTATCAATCAGTGTTCACACCGTTAATACTCATCGACAAAACATATTGAAGAAATTAGGCGCAAACAATTCGATTGAAGCTTTGCACTTCGCAAGAAATTTGAACTTAGCCTAAGCCACTTCAAACCACACTACTGATAAATCAGTATTGCCAACCTTCCCTTTATAGAATATTTTTGAGGCTTTATTCCAACATTTAACTCCTAATGCTTCAATAATGACGAACTTACTCAAAAGTATTTTAAGCGGATTGTTCCTAACACTCAGCACATTCACCTATTCTCAAGAAATCACCCAAACCATCAAAGGAATCATTGCCGATGAATCGTCTCAACAACCTCTGCCGTATGCAACGATAGAGATACTCAACACAGACCCTACTATTGCAGCAGTGACAGATATTGACGGCGAATTTCTTATTACCAATGTTCCTATAGGAAGATACGACATCAAGGTTTCCTACATAGGTTATGAATCCGTTATCTTACCCGAAGTAGTCCTTACCTCAGCCAAAGAAGTCTCACTGAATATCAGCCTCAAAGAAAATGTCAGCCTTTTGGACGAAATAGTCATCAAGCCAAAAGTCATCAAAAACAAACCCATCAACTCTATGGCAACCGTAAGCGCCAGAATGTTGAGTGTCGAAGAAGCGAATAGGTATGCTGGAGGATTTGACGACCCCGCCCGACTCGCCTCCTCGTTTCCTGGTGTGTCGAGTAGTATCGGCAACAATGCCATTGTGATAAGGGGAAATGCGCCCAAGTTTTTGCAGTGGAAAATTGAAGGTGTCGAAATACCCAATCCCAATCACTTTGCTGATTTGGGAGGATTTGGCGGCGGAGGATTGACCGCATTGAGTAGCAATTTGCTGGCTAATTCAGATTTCTATACAGGTGCATTTCCTGCCGAATACAACAATGCACTTTCTGGCGTATTTGATATCAGAATGAGAAACGGAAACAGCTCTGAACACGAATACAGTATTGAAGTCGGAGCGATAGGACTTGACTTTGCATCCGAAGGACCATTGAGCAAGAAAAATTCCTCCTCCTATCTCGTCAATTACAGATATTCTACCTTAGGGCTTGTCTCTTCATTACTTCCCGAAGATGCCCAAGGCACTAACTATCAAGACCTCTCATTCAAATTGAAGCTACCCACAGCAAAGGCAGGAATTTTCTCTGTTTGGGGAATCGGTTTAATAGACAATTCGGGTACACAGCCTGAAACCGAAACTTCAAAGCAAAATTATTACCAAGACATCGAACAACAAGATGCCAAACAATACATGGGAGCATTGGGGCTGAATCACCGATTGATACTGAAAAACAAGGCTTACCTAAACTCCACTTTGGCACTATCTGCAAATGGACTTGACCTCAAAACAGATAGGTTGGATGAATCTTCACAATTGAAGCCGCAGAATGAGATAAAAAACGCCAACTACAACATCACCTTCAAATCTTACCTAAATAAAAAATTCAGTCCAAACCACACCAACAAAACGGGCATTACCGTCAGGGGAATGGGCTACAATTTATCACTCAAAGAAGCAGCCGGTGGAGAGAATACTTTAAATACATTGGTGTCAGAAAATGGATTTAGTGCATTGATATCCGCCTATTCAGGTTCTATTTTTTCGTACAACAACTGGAACATCAATGCAGGAATCAATGCCCAATTTTTCACACTAAACAACAACTACACCCTTGAACCTCGACTGGGAATTGGTCGACAACTTGACGAAAGGAGCAAGTTAAGTTTTGCTTATGGACTACACAGCAGGCTCGAACCCCTAAACATCTATTTTGCCAACATTGCCAATGATTCTTTCAATCAGACCAACAAGGACTTAGACTTTTCAAAAGCCCATCATTTTGTACTTGCCTATGATTTGGACATTGCCGAAAAAGTCCACTTAAAAATCGAACCCTACTTTCAGCATTTATACAATATTCCAATAGTCGCCAACAGCACGTCCTCCCTTCTCAACCTGCAAAGTGATTGGTTTATCAATGATGCCTATACCAACTTGGGAAAGGGACAAAACTATGGAGTCGATTTGACCATAGAACAGTACATCAACAATGGATTCTATTACCTTCTGTCAGGTTCTATTTTCAATTCTAAGTTTAAAACGGATTCAGATTCAGATACTTGGTACAATACAAGATTCAACAAGAACTATCTCTTCAATGTGTTAGTAGGAAAAGAATTTAGACTTGGCAAAGAAAAACAAAACCTATTGGGCTTCAATGTAAGATGGAGTATTCAAGGCGGAGATAGATATTCCATCATTGACCAATCGGCTTCAATGATAGAACAAGACGTAATCTACGATGAATCCACACCCTTCACCGAACAAACAAAGCCCTCTTCGGTACTGCATTTTACCCTCAATTATGAATGGTTCAAAAAGAACACAAGCCACAAGTTATCTCTAAAAATACTCAATGGTACAAACTTTGAAGAGTTTTTAGGACACAGATACAACCTCAAAACCAAGCAAGTAGAAGAATTTAGAGAGGCCTTGATGATACCCAATATAAGCTATAAGGTATCGTTCTGACGAGTATGATTGATTGACCATCCGTTTTCTGTTCAAAAAAAAGACAGTTTACAGAATGGTATTCCATTCTGTAAACCGTCCACATTCTAAAATAAGGAAACTTTAAAAATATAGCAAACTGTTATCAACGAATCACAAGACGCATTTTGTAGATACACAAATCACTTCTCTTGCAGTTGTCGTTTTTACAGTAGTTTTTGAAAGTAACTTTTTGGTAGCTTCTGCCTTCGCCTTTTAGAGGATTTTGAACTTTATCTACTTTTAAATACATCACAAAAGTATCTTGTGTGTTGCTCGTCCAACCTTCACTTGCATTTCCCGCAGCATATTTGCCCTTGTTGGTGCGAACTCGGAGAAGATTGTAGTTATCATTGCTCGTTGCAGCATCGTTTTCACCCAATACAATTTTTACTCGTGGAGAAAGATAAGAGGTGTTTCCTCTGCCATCGTTGAGACGGTTGATTTCATTAGCACGTATATTTCTATTGAGTAATTCAGGTGCAACAGGATTGCAGTTGCCCACATTACAATTGAGGCATTGAGGGCGAATATTGGTGAAAGTCACACGAATGATGTCCCCATTTTTATTGCCCGCATTACTGGCGATACTGACCCGTTTTTTGTTGGTATTGTTGCCATCGAAATGTTGATTGGAGTTGATAATAGTTTGGTTTTGAGTGAGGTTCACAGCTGTAATTTGAACATCAAAATCTCCACAACCACAATTATTCGGCACAATTACTGGATTTTTTGGAACAGTGGTTTTATGGCCATCTTTGGGTTTGTTAGGTGTAGGATTAGTAGTTTCTTTTCCTTCTCTAGGTACGGTCACTATTGGGCCTTTGGGTCGTTCTAAAGTACCATTTCCATTTTGCAGTTGTTGATCAATGTCTTGTAACAGTTTGGCAATGCTTGTCATAGCATCTCCATCGTCTTTTAATTGATAACACAAATACGCTTTCTCAAACAGTTTTTGGGCTTCTTGAAAATTTTGAAGTGCCGTTTGTTTATCTCCTTTTGCTTTGGCATTTAGAGCTTTGGAATAGGCTTGATTGGCTTGACGATTTAGGATTGCACAATCTTGAGTTGGCAACTGATATTGCGGTTTTTGTTGTAAGAGTAGTTCATTGTTTGCATTCTTATTCAGCGTTTTACCTTCTTGTGGTAGGCTGAATTTGGGTGTGGTAGGTGGATAGTAAACATCGTTTTGAGCATAGCTTTGAAGAGTGAATACTGTGAATAAGGCGATGATTACGAGCATAATACTTCCATTACTTCGATTACATTTTGAAGTTGTCATGATAAAAAGGTTTAAAATTTAAAGAATAGTAATTTAAAAGAGATGTGCTGCAATAAAAGTAACCTTATGCCATAGGGAGTAGAATTGAAAAGTGTGTTATTCAAATGCGATATTGAGTGTGAAGGTCTGCTATGTTGTTGTTTGATTTTACCTACGTAGAGAATTTGGATTTGGATGATGAAAGAACCAAAAAAAACAGACATTTGTCCCTGAGGGGAAATAAATGTCTGTTTTACAATGTTTTTGAAGGTCTAAAAAAAATCAGTTCCAATCAGTCTATCTCGACTTCCAATGGTCCCGCACTCCTCAAAGAATAAGAATCGGTCGACTTCAGATGTACATTCAGTTTGTCGTAAGTGCTGATATCTTCAATATTGACATCAATCACATCCGAGACTTCCCGCACATTCACATCAATAGAGCCATTTTTATTGACAGGAACAAGGGCAAAACTGCTGAGATTGTGTGTCGCATAGTTGGTCAATACTACTTGGGAGTTTGGATTTGCCTTTGAATTTGCAGCACCGTAATAAGAGGACGTTGGGTTTTGATTTTGAAAAACGAGTACAACCAAACAAACCAAAATGAGGGTCAATACGGTGTTTTGATAGATTCTTGAAAAATTCATGCTTCAATGATTTAAATGATGAACGTTGAAGCACAGAAGATACACAAAATATTCCTTTTTTGCCACAAAAAAACAGGCATCCACTTCAATCAGAAGCAAATGCCTGCATACTACTGTACAAAATGATTTTTGAACCACAAAAGTATCAAAAGGGCACAAAAGAGATAGATGAATTTCAGTTCTTTACTTTTGTTTTCTTTGTGCCTTTTGTGGTTGGATTAAAAATGTACAGTAGTATGAAATGCCTGATCTAACATTTTATTAGGAGAACTTGCTCGAAACCCTCTTAGAATATTTGATAAAAGGTTTTTCTACAAAATAGTATAGAAACGTTGCAGAAACAATGGTAGCTATAATTGTAACACAGAGCATTGTACCAAAAGCCAACTTAGTAGATCCAAAGAAGGCTACAATTCTGTCCCATCTTTCCATGATAATAACGACTATCAGCCAGTGCATCAAATAGATAGAGTATGAAATCTTCCCTATAAAATGCAATACCTTTCCATTTAGAAAATGCTGGACTTTTTCGTTATTCATGACAAAAAGCAGAATCATGAAAGAAGCGAATCCTGTATAATGAAAAAGATCTAACTTCAAAAATTCTGCGAGTTTTTGATACACCTTTCCAAAATCTCCTGCCATACGCTCTATGTGACGAATAGAAAACAACAGAAATACCCCGAAGGCTATCAGCCATCTATAGGGGTAATACTTACTTTCTTTAAAATTGTATTCTTGTATCTGTGGATAGTAATACGCCAATATAACACCAAAACAGAAGTGTAGAGCAAAAGGGCTTATGTATTGAGCGCCAATGTATATCGTAAGTGGAACGAACCACCATATCAGCTTGATGTCTTTAATGGCAGCAAGAATAAAAAAAGGCATGATCAACGACAAACCCATTTCAACCCCCAAAGTCCAGCCAGGCACATAATACATGTGGTGTCCTCTTACCATCATCAATTCTGTCCACAAAGGGCGATGCAAATTTAAGAATACTTCCTCTAAAATGTTGATTCCCAAATTATGACGACTCCAATATAAATAGTTCAGTAAAATCGTTACAATGAATGCAGGGTAAAGCCGCAAAACCCTATTGAAGGTGTATTTTTTGATGTCAATCTCTGCATCTGAATGTAGATACTTGTAAGACAAAACAAATCCACTCAATACGAAAAAGAAAGAAACCGCATCTGCTCCATTAAAAATCATAGAAGCTAGATGGTAAGCGTGTGTTTCCCCCCAATGCCAACCAATAAAGTGATAAAATACAACCATCATTGCTGCAATTCCTCTAACGGAATCGAGATATGTTATTCTTTTTGACTTCGCTATCATTTAGAGGAATTTTAGTTGCTGTTTGGAGTATTTTAACCGATTAATCAATGATATCAAAGCCTGTATAAGGTCGCAACACCTCCGGAATCACAATCCCCTCAGGTGTTTGATTGTTCTCCAAAACAGTTGCCACGATTCTCGCCAAAGCCAAAGCACTGCCATTGAGCGTATGAGCCAAGCGCATTTTTTTGGTTTCACTATCACGGAATCGAAGCTTCATTCGGTTGGACTGAAAAGTCTCGAAGTTAGACACAGAACTCACTTCCAACCATCGTTTTTGAGCCGCAGAGTAGGTTTCAAAGTCGTAGGTCAAGGCAGAAGTAAAAGTGGCATCCCCACCACACAATCTTAAAATTCGGTAAGGCAAGCCCAATTTTTGAAGGATACCTCCAACGTGCTTTGCCATTTCTTCCAGTGCTGCATAAGATTTGTCGGGATGTGTCAATTGTACAATCTCCACTTTTTCAAACTGATGTACCCGATTCAATCCTCTAACATGTGCGCCATAAGAGCCTGCTTCTCGACGAAAACAAGGCGTATAACCCGTCAATTTGATGGGAAAATCTTCTTCATTCACAATCGTATCTCGGTAAATATTGGTCAAAGGCACTTCGGCAGTCGGAATCAAGTACAAATCATCAATGGTGACATGATACATTTGACCCTCTTTGTCGGGTAATTGTCCAGTCGCATAAGCAGAATCTTTGTTCACCATCAAAGGCGGCATGTATTCTTGATAGCCCGCTTTACTCGCTTCATCCAAAAAGAAGTTGATCATCGCCCGTTGCAGTCTTGCCCCTTTGCCGATGAAAACAGGAAAACCAGCTCCTGCAATCTTGCTGCCCAATTCAAGACTCACAATATTGTATTGCTCGAATAATTCCCAGTGAGGTTTTGCGTCTTCACCCAAATCAGGGTGTGTCCCATTTTCAGCAACTACCTCATTATCATCTGCTCCAAAACCCACCGCCACGCTTTCGTGCGGCAAGTTGGGCAATTGTACCAATGCGTCGTGAAGTTTTTCCTCTGTTATTTTCAGTTCCTCTTGATAGTTTTTGATACTCTCTTTTAGCGAACCAGCCTGTGATTTGAGTGTTTCCGCTTCATCTCTTTTACCTTGTTTGTAAAGTTTAGGAATTTGCTTCGACAAGGACTTACTTTCATGTTGAGCAGCTTCAGACACTTGTTGAAGTCTTCGTCTTTCGACATCCAACACCACCACTTCATCTACCAATTCTAAACGAGTGAAATTTTTGACCTTCAATCGTTCTTTCACAAAATCAGGCTTTGTTCTAATGAGATTTAATTCTAACATTCTTAGAAAAATGAAATTTGAAAAATATATAGACTAAAAATCGCAAATTACAGCAAAAAGTTCCAATATTAAATTTTCCTCTTTCCTTTTTTCAATTTTAGGCTGAGTTCGTCAAATAATGCCCTGCAATTGAATATCTTTGTCAATGATGTAATCGCCAAATTATTAAGGTTCAAAAATTATTTTGTGGTTTTTAATACTCCAAATCTTTGTGCAACATCTCCATAGTCCCCTTCAAAGGAGGAATTTCACGTCATAATTCCCCCTTTGAAGGGGGTTAGGGGGATGTCAGAATAAGTACAGGAAACTACGAATTATTTCATGAAAGTTAATTGTTTGGCAAATTTGTTGTCAATTTCAGCAAAAAGGCACAACTCAAAGTTAAAATCAACAATTTAATTTTCATTTATCTATATGGCTTTTGTAGTATCCGCACGAAAATACCGACCCCAAAAATTCAAAGAAGTAGTAGGACAATCCTCTGTCACTACAACTTTGAAGAACGCCCTTAAAAACGATAAATTGGCGCAATCCTTTTTGTTTTGCGGCCCAAGAGGCGTGGGTAAAACGACCTGTGCGAGAATTTTAGCAAAAGTCATCAACTGCAAAAACGTTACCGAAGACACCGAACCTTGTGGCACTTGTGCGTCCTGCAAATCCTTCAATGAATCGGCTTCCTTCAATATCTTTGAATTAGATGCCGCCTCCAACAATTCGGTGGACGACATTCGAAACCTCATTGAACAAGTGCGTTTTGCGCCACAAGCGGGTAAATATAAGGTCTATATCATTGACGAGGTGCACATGCTTTCACAAGCTGCCTTCAATGCCTTTTTGAAGACCTTGGAAGAACCTCCACCCTATGCGATTTTTATTTTGGCAACCACCGAAAAACACAAAATCCTCCCAACGATTTTGTCCCGTTGTCAAATTTTTGATTTCTCTCGCATCAAAGTCAGCGATACCGTAGATCATCTGCAAACGATTTGTGAAGACAAAGGCATTGAAGCCGAGAAAGATGCGTTGCACATCATCGCCCAAAAAGCGGATGGCGCCTTGCGGGATGCACTTTCGATTTTTGATAGGGTAGCGAGTTTTACCGAAGGCAAAATTGAGTACCAAAAAATCCTACATACTCTCAATGTCCTTGACTACGATTATTATTTCCAATTAACAGATGCTTTGCTTTCACAAGACCATTCAACTGCTTTGGTATTGTACGATGAAATACTGCAAAAGGGCTTTGATGGTGATATTTTTATCAGTGGATTAGCGAGTCATTTTAGGGATTTACTGGTCTGCAAAGATGCCAAAACGGTGCAACTTTTGGAGGTGACGGACAGTCTCAAAAACCGCTATGCCCAACAAGCCAACATTACTTCTGGCTCCTTCCTTCTGACAGCCTTGAACATTGCCAATCAATGTGAAATCAACTATAAAACGGCCAAAAACAAGCGATTGCAAGTGGAATTGTGTTTGATGAAAATGTGCTATCTCATGGCTGCAATTGACCTATCAAAAGAAGCCAAAACGGTAACACATCTTTCGGCTGCGCCCAGAATGCAAGCGCAAATCAAAAATGAAGTACAAACTTCTAAAATTCAAACTCAAGACTCAAGTGCTAACCCAAATACTCCAAAAGTAAAAGAACCACAAACCGTTTACCAATCTCCTCCGGCTTCTTTGCAGAAAAACGAGCCGCCACAAGCGATCGCTAAAACGTCTTCACCTATTCAAAAAAAGGAAGAAACAGAAACTCCAAAATTGAGTATGCTCGAAAAAGCAGCTGCTTTGAAGTCCAAAAAAGGACGCACGATTACAGGTTCGTTGGCAGGTCTGAAGAAGAAACAAAAAGAAGCTGCAATAGCTGAGGAAAAGCGTAAAATAGAGGAAGAAAGAAAGTTGGCGGAAGCAAGGGCTGCTGCTCCAAAACTGGAATTAACTGCAAAAACCATTCAGAATATTTGGTTTTCATTTGCAGAACAATTGGACAGCGAAAGCAGCAAGGGACTTTTCAGGGGAATCCAACCAGAATTGAAGGACAAAGAAATATTGGTTACAGTAGCAGGAGTTACCCAGCAAGGAATCGTTGAAGCACAAAGCCACAACTTTCTGAATTTCTTGAATCGTCAATTGGGCGAAACAAATTTGATGCTAAAAATTGAAGTAGATAAAAGCAAAGTAGAAGAACAATCTACCCACAAATTGTATTCACCTGTCGACCGCTTCAAAAAAATGGTAGAGGAAAATCCTGCTTTGAAGGAAATGCAAGAAAGGTTGAATTTGGATATACAGTATTGACTAAGAGGCAAGCTATCTGGCCTCTTAATCTCAGGATAAGACCACATTCGTTGCGAGAGGGGAGATTTCAAAAAGTTTAAAACTCAACATCATGCAGCAAGGCAAAAAACGACTGATTCGTGGAATGGATTACTTCAAAGGTTTCATTGAAGCCAATGGCTACTTTGTCGACAAAACTTTGTTTATCAAAGATGTGTTGGACAATGCCCATCAAGTGATGTTGATTCCTCGCCCCCGAAGATTTGGGAAAAGCCTCAACATGAGTATGCTACGTTTTTTCTTTGATGTCACTCAAAAAGACTCCGCTAAGTTGTTTGAACCTTACAAAATTTGGCAAGAGGGAGGTTTTTATACCCAACAGCAAGGGAAGTATCCTGTAATTGAGCTGACATTGAAGAATGTGAAGGAAGCCAACTACAAAGATACCGTTGAATCATTGAAATACTTGATTGGAGAACTGTACGGACAACATGATTATTTATTGGATTCTGATAAACTGCGAGATTATGAAAAGGAAGATTTCAAAGAAATCATGATTGGAGAGGCACATCTGATTAAGTATAAAAACAGTCTCAAAAAATTAAGCAATTATCTCTATCAACATCATCAAGAACAAGTGATTGTATTGGTAGATGAATACGACAGTCCAATTATTGCAGGATATCGAAATGGATATTATAGAGAAATCATCACTTTTATGCGGGGATTTTTAGGAGGCGTTTTTAAGACCAATCCTTATCTCTATAAAGGCGTAGTGACAGGCATTTTACGCATCGCCAAAGAAAGTTTGTTTTCGGAATGGAACAATCCAGGTGTTTATACCGTCTTGGATTACCAATTTTCGGATAGTTTTGGGTTTACAGAAACTGAAACGAAAAAAATGCTCAAGCATTTCAACTTGGAAGATGATTTTGAGTTGATGAAGGAATGGTACGACGGTTACAATATTGGAGATTCTACGCATTTGTACAACCCTTGGTCTGTATCGGGTTATATTGATACGCCGCAGCAAGGCTTCCGACCTTATTGGGTCAATACGAGTTCGGATGATTTGCTCAAAGAAAGGGTGGTGGAAAGAAATGCAGAAGAAACTCGAAGTGATATAGAAACTTTGCTATTAGGGAAAACCCTTTTAAAACCTATATATGAAAACATCATTTTTCCTAGTTTTGACTACAATAGAGAGCTTTTGTGGACCTTGTTGGTTTTTGCGGGGTATTTGATTCCTGTTGATAAAACGAACAAAAGAATACGTGAACTCAAAATACCCAATTACGAAATCACCACATTATTTGAGCAGTTTATTTTGGATTGGCTCAACAAAGGCTTACACATTCCTTCTACCTTACTCCTTCAAATGGTACAAGCGCTTACCCACAATCAAATCCCACAGTTTGAGAAATATTTCAAAAAAATCATGGGTGATACTTTTAGCTATTTTGATGTAAACCAAGAAGCTGAAAAAGTATGGCAAGCCTATGTTTTGGGTTTGTTGGCGATTAGCAGTGATGAATATATCATCAAGTCCAATCGGGAATCGGGTGCAGGAAGATACGATATTTTGATGTTGCCGAGACATGACAAATCAAAGTATGGAGTGGTCATTGAAGTAAAGGCAATGGACAAGGAAGCTACTCAAAATCAAATTGATAAGCAATTGGGTGATGCTTTGAAGCAAATCAGCAAAAACCAATACTACAAGGAACTTATCGAACATCAAATCGAAAAACGCATTGAGTTGGCAGTGGTTTTTGCGGGGAAAGAACTCTATATAAAACCCAAGAATTAATCAGAAGGTGCGTATATTCGCTACTTCAATTTTAACCTTCAATCCTTTAAAAAATAAAATAATGAAACTTAATCTCTTAATTTTAACCCTCTTAATCGGCGGTCTTTTTGTCATGAATGGCTGTGGAGACGATAATTTTTCCTGTGAAGACGGCAAACAAAACCAAGGTGAAACAGGTATTGATTGTGGCGGTCCTTGTCCCAATTGTGAGTACATGCGAACCTGCTCTGATGGCATCCAAAATGGGGAAGAATTGGGTGTCGACTGTGGAGGTCCTTGTCCTGCTGCTTGCACTGATCAACCTCCTGTCGAACCTGAACCCGACCCTATTTTTACCGCTACTGTAAATGGAACAAATTGGTCAGCCTTGCAAGTCAGCAGTGGTGTGGTGAATCAAACCATTACCTTTGCGGGTTTGGACAGCGACGGACAAGGTGAAGACTTCAATATTTCGATTACTTATGGCGAAGAATTTACCCCTCGAACAGGCAATTTCGATATGATTACCAATACCGCATTCATCACAGGAACGGGCATCACCAACGAATGTATCGCTCAAACGGGAAGCGTCACTTTCACCACATTTGATACAACGAACAATTTGGTTTCGGGTACGTTTGAGTTTACCTGTCAAGATACTGACGGCAATGAGACAACTGTCACAAATGGAAGTTTTCAGAATATTCCGTTCTAAACTTTAGAGGAGAGAAGCGAGATGTGAGAAGTGAGATTTTCTCGAATCTCGCTTCTGACTTCCCGCTTCCAAATTTCAGTCTATGACCAAATACCGCCTCCTACTTTTCAGTCTTTTCACCATTACGATTGTCGCTTTTTTCGGCATTTCCCAACTGCGTATATTTCACGACTTAGACGGTTTCTTTCCAGAGAAAGATGCCGATTTAGATTTTTACAATGAACACAAAACGCATTTTCCTTCAGACGACAATTTTGTGTACATTGCCCTTATCAATGAAGAGGGTATTTTTGATTCAGTTTTTCTGCAAAAAGCACATCAGTTCACCAAAGCCTGTGATTCCATTCCCTACATCAAAGGTGTAAGCTCACTAACTACTCTCCAAAATATTATCAAAACTCCTTTTGGAACAGTGCCCGTATCGGTTTTGCACTTCAAAGAACCCGAAAGGTACGCCATAGATAGTACACAGATTTTACAAGATGAGCGATTGGTTGGGCGGTATGTCTCGGAAGATGCAACCGTTTTTTCGATTGTCGTAGTTCACAAAGAAAATACGGATGCAGACGAAATAGCTGCAATCAGTGAAGTGACGAGTGAAATAGTAAGGCAGTTTGAAGAAGAATTTGAGGAGATTCGAGTAGCAGGTCGAGCGACCACGCTTTCTGCAATTGTCGGAAAAATTGGTCAAGAATTTATTTTTTATGCCATTATTGCCACGATTTTGGCCCTTACAGTAATGTCGTTTTTGTTGCGGCGATTTTGGGGTGTGGTAGTCGCTTGTGCAAGCGTAGTTGTTGGGTTGATTTGGTTCATGGGTTTTTTGGGAATTACGGGCAAAAACTTGGATGTGATGAGCACCTTGTTTCCGACTTTGGCGGTGATGGTGGGCTTGTCGGATGTCATTCACATTTTGACCAAATACATAGACGAACTCAGCAAAGGTAAACAGCGTTCAGAGGCATTGAAGATAGCGGTTCGGGAAATTGGTTGGGCGACTTTGTTGACGTCTCTCACAACGGCAGTCGGCTTTCTATCGCTTTATACTGCCAACATTACTGCATTGAAAGTCTTTGGTTTGTATGCGGCAGCGGGGGTTTTGTTGACCTATGCAGCGGTTTTGGGCGTGTTGATTATCGTTCTGCCCTTGATTCCACCCGAAAAATTGGTCAGTCAACAAAGTGGTGATTTTTGGGAGCGTTGGATGGACGGACTTTTTCGATTTGTCAAAGCCCGAAAGCGAATGATTGCAGGTATCAGCGGATTGGTTTTTGTAGTTTGTTTGATAGGTATTTCTAAAATTTCCACAAATGCGTTTTTGTTGGATGATTTGCCGAGATCGGATAAAATTCGGAAGGATTTCCTCTTTTTTGAAGAAAAACTTTCGGGTGCAAGGCCTTTTGAAATGGCTATTATTCCACAAAATAACTACAAAATCAATGACTTAGCTGTTTTGCAGCAAATAGATACACTGGCTACTTACCTTCAAAGCAGAAGCGAAATAGGTAGTTTGGTTTCTCCCGCAACGATTTATAAAAGCCTGCATCAAGCCAACAATGGTAACAACCTTCAGTACTACCGCTTGCCGCCCGACTCCAAAACACTGAAAAAATACGAGCGTCAATTAAAGCAACTCGATCGACGAGATAATGCACTATCAGCGATGACCAAAGACCGAAAATATGCCCGCATCAATGGCAATATGCTGGATTTGGGTTCTGAACCGATTGCAGAACTGAACCAACATATTGAAGAATGGATTGCAGACAATACGGATTCTGCAATTGTTCAATTTCGCTTAACGGGCAGCGGAGTCGTTTTGGATAAGAATCACCAATACTTGCGGCAAAGTTTGTTTTCGAGTTTGGGATTGGCGTTTTTGGTGGTGAGTTTGTTGATGGCGCTGTTGTTTCGGGATGTACAAATGGTGTTCATTGCTTTGATTCCCAACATTTTTCCGCTATTGATTACGGGGGCTGTAATGGGTTATTTTGGCATCAGTTTGAAAGCTTCAACTTCGATTATTTTTACCCTTGCCTTTGGCATTGCAGTGGACGACACGATTCATTTTTTGAGCAAATTGAAGCTGCAATTTCAAAAGGGATTCGATATAGACACGGCTCTTTCCAATACGTTTCAAGAGACGGGTAAGGCTTTGTGCATCACCACTTTTATCCTTTTTTGTGGTTTTGGTTCGCTGATTGGTTCTGATTTTGCGGCTACTTTTTACATTGGTTTGTTGTTGAGTATTACGCTGTTGAGTGCCTTGATTGCGGATTTGTTTTTGTTGCCTGTGGTGGTGTATTGGTGGAAGAGAGGAGACAAGAATTAGGTGTTTTACTAAATGCAAAAAGGCATCTTCCTTTTAGAAAAGATGCCTTTTTGTGGTTTATGAATTGATTACTCAATTTGGTTCATAAAAATTCCTAAAGCTGCCACACAAGTATCAACTTCTTCTTGAAATACAATGGCATCTTTCTGCAATCGTTCACAAAATTTTCGGATTTCTTTAGGAGTCCAATCGGTTACTTGCAGCAATTGAGAAGCATTAATGCGTTCATCTTCTACCAATAGCTTCTTCAATTTTTTATAATTGGGCTTCATGATGAACTTACCTATTTGATTAACCAAGTGTTTTCGAGTCAATTCTATTTGGTGGGTTTCCTCTTCTGTCCAACTTACTCTCGTGCCATTGTTGGCAAAAGAATTGGGATATTTAGGTGCTATTCTATTAACATTAACAGCCTTGTGGTTTAAAAAATATTCTAAGCGTTCATCAGTAATTTTTTCAAAACTGCCAACTTCCAATTCTTTGTAATGAGTTGGAATTGTACCATTTTCTTTCCACGAACGAATAGTCGCATCAGGCAACCCATATAACTCTTGCAGCTTTCTCGCCAAAGTTTCTAAGTATTCCATCTTACAATCACTTTTTGGTGAACTAATAATATAGTAGCTATTATTCAACTTTTTCTGAACAATGCCCTTTTTTGATTGAATTATTTTAATACTTTTTCACTCCTAACCCTTCCCTTATAGTACTTCAAGATACAATATTTCCTTCAGAAAAACTCAATTTCCAATAATTATTTTTACCCATCCCTTAAACTCCTTCTCCATCCCGTAGTCAAATTATTGAACAGCAGCAAAAAAAGAGGCTGTTCTAATTTAGAAAGACAAAAGAAGTCTTTTTGAATCAAAAATAAAGAGTGAGTGGTTGCATATTTATAGGGCATCTTTTCCGAAAGGAAGGTGCCTTTTTTTATTGGAGTATTATCACCTAAAAGTTCCCTACCTTTGCCGTCTATTTGCCAACTTAATACAAGTATAGGCGTTAGAATCATAAATCAAAATTGAAGGATTACAAAAAATACTATGGGCGTTTTACTCTTTTATCTTTTTTTAGCTATCTTTTTTTCTTTCCTCTGTTCTATCTTAGAAGCAGTATTGTTAAGCATAACTCCTACGTTTTTGAATGTTACGCTTAGTGAAGGGAAGTCGTATGCCAAAACCTTGCAGCGATTGAAGGCGGATGTGGACAAGCCGCTTATTGCTATCCTAACCCTCAATACCTTGGCGCATACAGTAGGCGCAATGGGTGTAGGCGCACAAGCGGAGAAAGTATTTGGGGAAGCCAATTTTGGCTTTAGCTTGCCAATGATTGGTGCATTGGAAATTCCTCTGACAAGCATTATTGCAGCCGTTATGACCCTCTTGATTTTGGTCTTGTCCGAAATCATTCCCAAAACCATTGGAGCTACTTTTTGGAAAAGTCTGACAGGGTTTGCGACTTATACACTGGATATTATGGTGAAAATCTTGAAATACACAGGAATGTTGTGGCTGCTTCAATTGTTTACCAAAATCGTGGGAAAAGGCGGTGCTGGGCATGGGAGTGTGCTGAGTAGGACGGACTTATCAGTCATGGCAGAAATGGGTGTGAAAGAAGGAACTATCGAAAAACATGAATCTACAATTATTCAAAACTTACTGCATTTTAGCGATATACGAGTCAAAGATATTATGACTCCTCGAACTGTCGTGATAGCCTCTCCAAATGAAACGACGATTGAAGATTTTTTTCAAGGGCACAAAAACATTCGCTTTTCTCGAATCCCCGTTTTTGATCAAACTATTGACCATGTGTCAGGCTATGTTTTGAAAGACGATATTCTATTAAAGATGGTCGAACTAAAAGGCGAGCAGCCTCTTAAAAGCATTGCCCGTAAGCTTCAAATGGTCAGTGAAGATTTGCCAATGCCCGAACTGTTTGATACCTTAATGGCTCAACGTGAGCATATTGCATTGGTGGTAGATGGATATGGAGGTATGGCTGGTATTGTGACCATGGAGGACGTTCTAGAAACGCTTCTCGGTATGGAAATCATGGATGAACTCGACAATGTTCAAGATATGCAGGTTTTGGCTCGTCGAAAATGGGAAGAGCGTGCCAAGAAATTAGGCTTGATAAAGGTGGATATCTCTGATGGTGAGAAGGAGTAAATTTTCTTATTCAATGAGTATGCAGACAAAAATAGTTTAACACCAAATATTTTCCCCCCTCCCAAAAAAAAAATCAAAAAATATTTTGCGAAACCGAAAGGTTGCGTATATTTGCAACCGATTGATTGCATAAAAAGATTTTTTGAGTATGAAGCGAGATATTTTCCAAGCCATTTCAGACCCGACAAGGAGAGCCATTTTGGTACTTCTTATTGCTCAGGCTATGACCCCAAATGCACTGGCAGAACATTTTGACTCGACAAGACAGGCTGTTTCAAAACACATTAAAATACTGAATGAATGTGAGTTATTGGAGCAACGAAAATCGGGAAGAGAGATTTATTACCAACTCAAAGTCGATAAAATGAAAGAAATTGACCAATGGTTGGAACAGTTTAGAAAACAATGGGAAAACCGCTTCAGCCAACTTGACCAAGTATTGTTAAACCTTCAAAATAAAGAAAAATGAAACAAAATTTAGCATTTGAGTTTTTCGTAAACAAAGAAAACAACACCATTACCATCAAACGAGAATTTGCAGCTAACCTATCTTTGGTGTGGGATGCTTGGACCAAACCCGAAATTCTTGACCAATGGTGGGCTCCAAAGCCTTGGAAATCCAAAACCAAATCAATGGATTTTAGCGAAGGTGGATATAGACTGTATGCAATGTGTGGTCCAGATGGAGAAGAACACTGGGGAGTAACCAAATACAATAAGGTAGAAGCACAAAAAAGCTTTTCGGGAAAGGATTGTTTTTCAGACGAAAATGGCGATATCAACGAAGAATTTCCACAAGCTATATTTGACATAAAATTTATTGTAAAAGGCGACAAAACACTCGTAGAAAATCATTCTACTTACGAAACTTTGGAGCAGTTGGAGGCTACCATCAAGATGGGCTTCAAAGAAGGAATGACCATGGCGTTAGAAGGTTTGGATGAAGTATTAGCCAAAATGAAGAGCTAATAACAGTGAATAATAAATAGGGTGTTGTAGGAGAATGGTGAAAACCTTAACTTTAGGTTTGCTTAATCCTGTACAATTAAAATTCGCTATGAAACAATTTTTACTCCTCGTTTTCACCCTAACAATCACCTTCAACCTCTTTGCCCAAATCACCGAAAAGGGCGATACGATTGAAGTCCAAACCTTCACCTTTGAAGACGAAGGCCCACCAGCTTGGGGCAGCTACAAGGGAACATTTGATTTTCCGCCAGCCGAAAATACCTATCGCAAAGTGCTGATGTACCAAACGCTTAAATGTGACCCAAGTACCAAACAAGACAACTTCAACTGTGGCGAATGGGACTATTTGACCTACACTTATTTGATGGATTCGACAGGCATTATGGATTCTACTCGTCGAACACATCCCAATTTTTGGATCAATGGCAGCCCAAGAGATGCGTTTGCCTATACAAGTTCGCCCACTGTGACAACTTATCAAGAAAGTCAGCAGTTGGTAAATTATATGGATACGACAGACTATCAACTCTCCACGATAGGAGAGGGCATCGAATCTTACCCCCTGCAAACGAGCCAACAAAAAGGCAAAACACAGTTTATCTGGCGACCAAGCGAACTCATTGAAGCAGGATTGGTCACAGGAAACGTTCACGGTTTGAAATTGCAGTTGGCAGAGCTAAACATAGACGAAACAGTTCAATATTTGACCATTCGGATCAAAAATACGACTATCAATGAACTTCAATCCAATATCTACGAAAAAGACAATTTTGCGACGGTTTACCGCCTCAATACTCAATTGGAAGCAGACGAAAATGGTTGGGTAAGTTTTCACTTTACCGAGCCGTTTTTTTGGACAGGGGTAACTTCGATTGCAGCAGAATTTAGCTGGGAAGAAATGCCCGAAGGAAGTTCCAATCAAAGTCTTCTTTCAGAAAATAATGATTGGAATACAGGTGTTTATGTCACTGCAAACGAGGAGGCGTATTTTGAATTTGACGGAGATGGCGATTATTTGGAATTGGGCAGTGAAGTGCAAATTGAAGGAAATGCACCTCGAACGATTGAAGCATGGGCTTATACCGAAAGCTTCAACAATGGAGGACTTTTTCAGGCTGGAACCACAGGTTCTGCAAGTAGGGATTTTTCACTCAGAACGATAAACAATCAAGACAATAAATGGAGAGTGCAACAATGGGGAGGCGGTTTTGATTTTGATGTGACCTTACCAAATAGCAAAAATGCTTGGCATCACTTCTGTTTGACCTATGATGGTGCTGTTAGCAAGCTGTATTATGATGGTGAATTGGTGGCACAAAATACCAATACCTTAGACACAGGTGATTTTCCATTGAGAATTGGAC
Source organism: Bacteroidia bacterium (assembly GCA_030427245.1). GTDB lineage: Bacteria > Bacteroidota > Bacteroidia > Chitinophagales > UBA2359 > JAUHXA01. Next base: position 54,482 of record JAUHXA010000017.1, read on the forward strand.
GTTGGCAAAATGCTTCTTTTCACGGCAAAGTTGACGAGGTGCGGGTTTGGGATGTGGCTTTGGAGGAAGCGGACATCAAATCTTGGATGGAAAAACAAGACTTGACAGCTCACCCAAAATATGCTAATCTACAAGCTCAGTATTCCTTCAATGACAACAATGGCGTGTCTGTAAAAGACGAGACTGGTAAACAAGCGGATGGAATCATAAGAGGAGATGCGAGCCGCAAAAATATAGCTGCAACGGATTTGTTCCGAAATATTGAAGTAACACAGCAGCGTCCAAATGTGGCTTTTGAACAGGGCAATTTAACAAAAGTAGTGGAGATAAACATTGCTGAAAGAGTGGAGGAGGATATGCCCGTGCAACTGACTTTGTTCGACAATCCTCATGGTGAAATCATTGCAGACGATGCTCCAAATCACCCTACAATAGCAACGGATGAATTGGTGGTTTGGGAAGCGGGTAACTATTCTTACACCTTCAATGAAAACGGTGAAGCAGTGGATTCAACTCTCAATGTTGCCGAAAATAGCTTGACTCGCATTGACAAGGATTATTACAGCAACATTGTTCGTTACGAATTGGGGCGGTTCATTACACCTTATGGCATCAACCTTGATTTAGGACCAGAAGGATTTACATGGGTTTTTGATGTGACAGACTATGCTCCCTTATTACACGACAAAGTGTATTTGCAGTCGGGTAATGCTCAGGAATTGTTGGATTTGAAATTTGTGATGATAAAAGGTACTCCACCGAGAGATGTCATTAGTGTCAGCAATATTTGGGCTGGCAGTTTCCAATACACTGCTTTTTTGGATGATACAAGAGGCGAGCCTCGAAGGATTACCGTTCCATCAGAAGGTAAATATTTCAGAGTGAAAACCCGCACAACTGGTCATGGATTTGGGACCAATAACGAAAACTGCGCCGAGTTTTGCCGCAAAGAACACCGCTTGAACATCAATGGCGAACGCAAATTTGCATGGGATTTGTGGGAAGAATGTTCCACCAATCCTGTCTTTCCACAAGGCGGAACGTGGATTTATGACCGAGCAGGATGGTGTCCGGGGATGGATGTGCGTACCTATGATCATGAACTTACGCCTTATGTGAGAGCAGGAGATGAGGTGGAATTTGATTATGAAATCGAAGAACCCATCTTGGCTCCAAACGGCAACTGGGTAATGGAAACGCAGTTGGTGACGTATGGAGATGCCAACTTTCAACTGGACGCAGCGATTTCAGATATCATCGCTCCAAATAACAAAGACATTTACAGCCGCCTCAATCCGATTTGTGACAATCCAATTATCGAAATCCAAAACACTGGTGCTACAACCCTGCAATCGGTCTTGATTACCTATGGAATTTATGGACCTGGCGGTATTGAATTATTGCCTTGTTACTACCGATGGTCAGGTAATTTGGAAATGACGGAGAAAGAAATAGTAGAATTGCCTCTCTTCAATTGGATTGGCTTTGAAGCAGATAACCCTCGATTTTGGGTACGATTGAGTCAGCCGAATTTTGGTGATGATGAATATACTGCTAACGACTATATGGAATCAAATTTTTCTACACCAGTTCTATATGATGATGGTAATTTAGCCTTGAATTTCCGCACCAATAGTTTTGGAAATGAGAATTATTATGAGTTGATGAACGACAAAGGTGAGGTTTTGTATTCTCGCAACAATCTGTCGAGCAACACGACTTATACGGATGTATTTGAGTTGGAAAGAGGATGTTATGTCTTACGCTTTGAAGATACGGACGATGATGGCTTAAACTTTTTTGCGAACAATGATGGGAATGGTTTTGTGCGACTTAGAGATAAGAACAACAACATTTTAGTGGAATTTGAAAGGGATTTTGGCGATGGCATCACCTATCCTTTTACGGTAAACTACGATATGTCCGCCGACTTTTTGGGCGTGGTCTGTAATGATATTACCGATATTGATGAAGTGGATGTAACCAACCTTAGAGCGATTAATATCTATCCCAATCCGACTCGTGATAAGGTAAATATTGAGCTTGATTTGAAGCAAGCAGAGGACGTGAATTTGACAGTCTTCAACGCACTTGGTCAGGCAGTTTATTCTATGGATTATTCACATCTTCAAAAGGAGGTTTTGAAGGTAGATTTGCCGAAGGCTGCGGGTTTGTATCATGTAGTAGTGAAGACAAAGACGGAGTTGTTTTCGAGGGAAGTGGTGGTGTTAGAGTAGGGTTAAGTTTATATAGCCTTGAACAAGAAGGTTTAATGTAAAGGAACGCTTGTATGATTTGTATGTATAGTGAGTTTCTTTTCTGTTAATTTTTTTGTTCAAGGCTTCCTATGGCTTCAACTGTTAAGTGCTTGACTATACTACAATATGATTTTTGAACCACAAAAGTATCAAAAGTGCACAAAAGTGATGGTTGAATTTCGGTACTTTACTTTTGTTTTCTTTGTGCCTTTTGTGGTTGAATTAAAAATGTACAGTAGTACGACGGGACTTGACACCTTTTTGTTGAGTAAAAGCATTGATAACCAAACAATATAACAACTCAATAGTAGAGCCATTCAGCACTAGTCCTCAAATAATTCCTTATCCAAAGCCTCTTTAGCCACTGTAATCGGAATACCTATGTATTTTTTTTCGAGGTAATTGACCACACGCTCCAATGTTTTTTGGGATTCTTCATCCATTGCAGCGATTTCTTTTTGGAAAACCGAACCCAAAGCTCTTGCTTTGATGTCTTTGATTTTTCGAGGAATCACCGAAGTCATGGCGCGCTCGACTTTGCGTTTGCGAAGCAATAAGTCGAATTCTTCAACTCTTGTTTCTACAATTACAGTCGCTTTTGTCACCTCTTTCTTTCGCAATTCCATGTTTTGAGCCGCCAAAAAACGAAGCTTTTCTACTTCAATGTAGTCTATATCGAAGTTTTGAACTACCTTACGATGAACATCATTTGGAACAGCTAAGTCCACAATGGTTTTTTGACCAGCCTCACCCGCCAAAATAGATTCATACAATTCGCAGCTAATCACCGATTCCATTGCACCTGTACAAGTGACAATCACATCAAACCCCTCTCTAAAATGAGGTAATTTAGTTAGTTCAAAAGCCCTCCCATTCACATTTTTTGCTAAAGCTTCGGCGTTTGACAGGCTGCGATTGAAGATACAAAACTGTGTATAACCGTTTTGAAGCAATATTTTAGCAGCCGTTGTATTGGTTTGACCTGCTCCAATAATTAAGAAGCGAGTATCGGCAGGCAGATTTTTTTGAAGTAAAGCACGCATCGCTAAAGAGACAACAGATACACTGTTTTCACCTATTTTTGTGTGGGTATAAACTTCTTTTGCAGTAGGAATGGCCATTTTCATTGCCAAACGAATGTGGTCGCCTGTCAATTTGTGTTGGTGACAAAACTCATACGCTGTCCGCAATTGCCGCAAAATTTCTCTTTCGCCAATCACCAAAGAATCCAAAGAAGCCGCTACCGAAAACAGGTGGTCAATACAGTCGATTCCTTCATATCGAGCCATTACATTGAGTAGTCCGCCCAAACAAGCTTTGGGGATGCCAGGATGAAGCATAGCAAAGAGCTTGATAATGAATGGGTCGGTGATTTCTTGATCGGTTACAAATAGGAAGGTCAGCCGATTGCAGGTTGCCAAATAGAGGAGTTCATCTATATCAAATGCGGCTTTGACCTGATGCAAAGTAGTCGCTAAGTCTTCCTTATTTTGATTGACAGAGGGAATGTATTGACCAATGTGATTGATATTAGCCGTTTTATGAGTAATGGTAAGAAGTTTAAAACTATTCACGCGATACTGTTATTTTTGTCGATTCAGTCTCCTTAGACGATTTGCAAATGCTTTTTTGGAATAAACGTAGTAAAGGAACGAAAGGTGTGGTGCAAAAATACGCACCAAAGACCGTATATTGAAGTGCAAATTCAAAAAAAGCAAGTTCAAAATCAAATAAACGTTTTGTAGCTCAGTAATTTTACTTTGAAAAATTGAGGCAAAATACGTCAAATATTATAACCAAAATAGGAGTAAAATCAGCGATAAGATTGACAAAAATCACTGAACTCTCAAATGAATAAAGCTATGAAGGCATTTTTAACTGCTGAATGGAGAAATCTCATCAACATTACTTATCGATTTTCACCAAATTTACTCACTCCTTATTTGCCCAAAGGTGTTGATTTAGATGTCATTGAAGGTAATGCCTTTGTTAGTTTGGTTGCTTTTCAGTTTTTGAATACCAAAGTAAAAGGTTTGACTATTCCGTTTCACGTCAACTTTCCTGAAATCAACTTGCGGTTTTATGTAAAATATAAAGGGGAGCGTGCGGTTGTGTTCATCAATGAGTTTGTACCGAAATTCTGTATTGCGCTCGTTGCCAATCGAATATACAATGAACCTTATGAGGCTTACCCAATGCAAACTCATGTACAGAAAGATGAGGAGGACATCAAAGTATATCACCGCATCGAAAAAAAAGGAAAAACGTCTGAAATCTGGTTGGCTGCAAAAAACAAACCTTTTATCCCTGCAATCAACAGTGTTGAGCATTACTTCAAAGAACACGATTTGGGTTTGGGAAAAGACAAAAAGGGTAGAACTTTGAGCTATGAAGTCAAGCATCCCGTTTGGGAAGCTTATCCTGTTGAAAACCATTACCTCAATTTTGATTTTGGTCATTTTTATGGCGAACAGTGGGCTTTTTTGAAGGACGAAACACCGCATAATGTGATGTTGGCGGAAGGGTCAAAGATTGAAGTGTCTCCTGCGGGAATTATTTAGAGAATGAAATTTTTGTCCAAAATCCTCCTTCAATTTCGTCCATGCTGATTGTAACCTTAAAAAATAATCAATCATGAGCTTCAAAGAAATTTTTCAACAAGTTACCCCATTTTCAGTTCTCTGTCCTTTAGCTATACTTACCGCTATTATCTATGCCTTCATAATATGGAAAGAAGGAGGAACGTCCATAATGTTGATGCCGCAAGTACTTATTCTATTGTTTTTGAGTGCTTTGTTTTTGATGGCAGACAGGGTTTTGGTCAAAAACTGGCGACAAACCTTGGTGGTAATAGAGCTGCTGTTTGTATTGTTCATTTATTTGGGCATTGCCTACAAAGGGAGAACAATGGCGATTCAACCCAATGAAAGTTTGACGACTTTTCACAGCGTTTATCCCGTTGAAGCACACGAAGCCTCAGATATGGAATACGTTTTTCCCTTTAGCCGAAAAATCAGGGTAAACGAAAATGGTCAAGCTGTTTTTTTGAGCGAACAGATGCAGAAAAACTTTAGATTGGAAGTCATATCTGGCGGTGATTACAGCTATTCGACCCAAGAAAAAAACATTTTGGGAAAAAACTATACCGTTCAGTTTTATCGGCTGCATGTAGAAGATTTGAAGCGTAAAGACGACTTGACCGAAACGGAAAAGGAAGCGGTGTGGAAGCAAATCGAGGAAGTGTTAAAAAACAATTGAACTTTGATTCAAAAAAATGGAGAAGGAGCTTTTGAAGAATGGAAAATAAAGGTGAAGGAACAACTTGCTAATTCCGAAGCTTTTCAGGCATCAAGAGAGGAACGACAACACTTTGATTACAGGTGAACCTTTGGACAAAAAATACGAAATGGCGAAAACAGTTGCAGGGGATTTGTTTTAGGATCTCCTACAACTATTTTTTACTGCCATATTGGTGGACAATCTTAGCCTAATTACTTTTTAAAAATTCTGTCAACTCAGAGGGTTCCGCTCTGTTGCGATAGTCAGCGTCCAAGAATGTATATATTATTTTGCCATCTTCATTGATAATGTAAGTGGCAGCCAAAGGAAGTTCGTTGGATTCATCACCATTGTAACCATTCATGTCAAATGATTTATTGTACATTTCTGCTACTTCGTCTGTCAATTTGAACACGATTCCGTATTCTCTTGCGATTTTATTCCCAATGTCACTCAATACTTCAAATTCTAACTCATTCTTTTCTGCCGTACTCATTGATTTATCGGGCAACTCAGGTGTTAATGCAATTAAATTTGCTCCATTGGCCTTAAAATTAGGCAGTTCTTGTTGTAATTGATGCAAGGTCAAATTGCAATAAGGACACCAACCACCTCTATACCAAGTCAAAATCACATCGCCTTTCTTCAAGTAATCTTTTAATTCTACTGGTTCCCCTAAGGCATTGTTTAACACAAAATTGGGTGCTGTGTCACCTACTTGTTTGGCTTTGTCAACTATTCCGCTTTTCTCAACGGATTCTATTCCTTCTTTGTAAACTCTCTTTTTGTTTTCATCAGATCTTAATTGAGAGCGGGCTTTCTTTTCATCCAACATGGATTTAAGCGTTTTCTTACTGCTTTGTTCATTTACCATATTTGTCTCTTTTTTGAAGTCTTCTTTTGTTAAGTTGTTGTTGAATTTTATGTTTGTCCAGTCCACATTTATCCAAGGTTCGTCACTTATGTCCGCATCCCAAGTAGATTTTTTGTATTGTCGTTTTGTTGGTATCAACAAGCCGTCTATTTCCTCGTATTGAAGCACCATCATATTGGGTATTTCCATCATACCAAAATCAGCTACAGTAAAAAGAAACTGATCTACCAGTGATGTTTTCTTATTGATATATAGTTGGTAAATATCCGTAGGTTTGCCTCCTTCTGAATTAAAAGAGACCTTCACCACATCATAATTTTTATCCTGAATGGTCACTTCTTTTACGTGGTCATAATTTATACCTGGGTCTAATAATTTTTGCATCATTGCGAACCAATAAAAATTAGTAGGTCTATTGAAGGCCACTCTTTTGAGGAGGCTTTCATCAGTTAGAATTTCTCCTTTATGTTTGAGCCAATATTCATTTCCATCAAAACCTTGCTCAATTAACCCTTCGAGATGGGGAAACGTCCGTTCATGTTGCTCATAAGCACCATAAGATAACTCGCCATCAAATAGGTATTTCTCTGTCGAAATGTCCATTTTGCCATCTGGTGTTTTGTAAGTATACGTATAGATTACATCCTCCTTGTCAAGGAGTTGACTGTAATCTCCCACCTTCTGTACCATTTTATGCACTAATTCGTGACCTTTATTTTGAAATGTTGGAATCGCTTCTTCTTTGGAGTTTGATAGCTCATTATTATTGCAGGATAGCAATAAAAAATTAAGAATAACAATAAATAAAATGTTGATTTTCATAAAATACATGAATTTTTTGTAGAGCGCAACGGTCTCTAATAAATGAAGTAATAACTGATTAAAAGTTATTGTTGTTTTAGCCTTTTTTGTTGCATGTTTTTTTTTGGTATGTATATTCAATGTCAAAATAAAACTTTTGACAACCGCCATTTCTGTTGGGCTTAGTCCTAACTTATTTTGTAAATAATTTGTTTAAAAATAAATACTGCTCCAAGAAACTCAATCATAAATTATAAGAACTTGATGGGAACTGCAAGAAGTACATAAAAGTAGAACTCCGCAGCCTTTCTTCTCAAAAAAAGCTACATTTGTCTAAAATACAACAAATTGAAAGACCTTCTACTCATAACCCCTCCCTTTACTCAATTGAATACGCCTTATCCTGCAACGGCGTATCTCAAAGGATTCCTCAATACCAAAGGAATTGCTGCCTTTCAAATGGATTTGGGCATTGAAGTCATATTGGCTCTTTTCACAAAACAAAACCTGCAAAATTTATTCGCTTTTGCAGCCCAAAACAAGCCTGCCTTTTCTGAAAATGCACAGCGAATTTATGCTTTGAGGGAAGAATACTTCAAAACCATTGACGATATTATTGCCTTTCTACAAGGTCACAACCCAACACTTGCCCGACAGATTTGCAGTCCAGATTTTTTGCCGCAAGCATCACGATTTCAAGAGGTAATGGGTGAATCAGAAGAATTGGAGTGGGCATTTGGGAGAATGGGAATGCAGGACAAAGCCAAACATTTGGCGACTTTGTACCTCGAAGATTTGTCCGATTTCATCAAAGAATGTGTGGATGAAAATTTTGGCTTTAGCCGCTATGCTGAAAGGCTCGGAAGGAGTGCCAATTCGTTTGACGAACTCCATGAACATCTGCAAAAAGAACCGACCTACATTGACCAAATCACCTTGCAAATCCTCGAAACTCGACTTCAAAGCGTTCAACCAAAATTGGTGTGTTTTTCAGTTCCATTTCCTGGAAATCTATACAGCGCTTTTCGATGCGCTCAATTCATCAAAAAACGCCATCCTCACATTCAGACGGCAATGGGAGGTGGTTTTCCGAACACCGAATTGAGGTCGGTTTCGGATGTGAGGGTATTTGACTACTTCGACTACATCACTTTAGATGATGGCGAATTGCCAATAGAGTTACTGATTTTCAATGTGTTGAATCCTCCACTTTCTGAAGACCATCATCACCGCTTTTTCAAACGTACTTTTTTGAAGGAAAAAGGAAAAGTAGTGTACAACAATTTTTCACTGCGTCAAGACTACAAACAAAGTGAAGTCGGCACGCCTGATTACTCCGATTTGCTGCTCGACCAATACATTTCAGTCATCGAAATCGCTAATCCCATGCACAGCCTTTGGAGTGATGGAAGGTGGAACAAACTCACTATGGCACATGGATGTTATTGGGGAAAATGTACGTTTTGTGATGTGTCACTGGATTATATCCAAAACTACGAACCCATTGCAGCCCAAATGTTGGTGGACAGAATGGAAGAAATGATTGCTCAAACGAGCGAAAAAGGGTTTCACTTTGTGGATGAAGCTGCGCCGCCTGCCTTGATGCGGGCTTTGGCTATCGAAATTTTGCGAAGGAAACTAACGGTGACTTGGTGGGCAAATATCCGATTTGAAAAAAGCTTTGGTGCAGACCTTTGCCGCTTGTTGAAAGCATCGGGCTGCATTGCAGTTTCGGGTGGCTTAGAGGTCGCTTCTGACCGTTTATTGAAGTTGATTCAAAAAGGAGTAACCGTTTCGCAAGTTGCACAAGTAACCCGAAATTTTACAGAATCGGGCATCATGGTTCATGCCTATTTGATGTATGGCTACCCAACTCAAACCAAGCAAGAAACGGTGGACAGCCTCGAAATGGTGCGTCAAATGTTTGAAGAAGGCATTCTGCAATCGGGTTTTTGGCATCAATTTGCCTTGACTGCCCATAGTCCCATTGGCTTGAACCCCAAAGACTACGGCATTTTACCCGACTATAAAAAAATCACTTTTGCGAACAACGACATCGAATTTAAAGACAAAACAGGCATTGACCACTCCAAATTTAGTTTTGGATTGAAGAAATCGCTTTTCAATTATATGCACGGCATTTGCTTTGAATTTCCACTGCAAGAATGGTTTGACTTTCGAATTCCCCGAACCAAAATTCACAAGCACTTTATCCGTCAATGTTTGGCCGATACACCCTATCAAGCTACCAAACCTTCTGCAAAGCTCCTTTGGCTGGGCGGTAAACCTACTATTACTCCTTTTATTAAGATGAAGCGCAAACAAAGGGTTGAGATGTTGCAATTGACGTTTCACGGCAAAGAAATATGGGAGACACTCTCCCTTCAAAAGGAGGAGGGAGAATGGTTGATAGAAGCGTTGGAGCGACTGTCAGTCAGAGAAGGGAAATTGATGACTTTTGGAGAATTGAAGAAAGAATTTGAGGCTTGTTTTGAAGGGTTTGAACGGTTTTGGTATTCGCAGGATATGGATATTTTGAGGATGGTGGGCTTGTTGGTTTTGTGAGTGAAAAACTTATATTTGTACAATTATTGAAGAAAAAAATGAAACAAAAACTACTTCGCAGTACTGCAATAACAATATTTGCGCTTTGGACGGTATCTTACAGTCCATTATTCGCTCAAAAATGTGGCGTAAACCATGAAATGCAATTGCAGTGGCTTCCCCGATATTTGAACCATCTTTCAGAAACTCAGCACCCTTCTCCTCCTTTAAAATTAGAAGAACAGAAAGTACCGATTGCCTTACATTTGGTCGCACGTGACAATGGAGTTGGTCGAGCAACAGTCGAAAGAGCGTTGAATATCTTGTGCGAACTCAATGAGTTGTATGCGGCAAGTGAGATTTCGTTTTACCTCACCGAAAACGGCCTCAACTTCATCAACAGCGATGGCATTTTTAGCAGCAATCACCTCGCCATCAATCAATTGGTAATGGAAGGCGAACGGCAAGACTCTGCTCTAAATGTCTTTGTAGTTAATTCTGTTGGAGCGAACAATGTAGTCGGACTCTACGATAAAGCCAAAGACTGGATACTGATTCAAAGGAGCGTTTTTTTGGAAGGGGACAAAACACTTGCCCACGAAATTGGTCATTTTTTCTCCCTATTGCATCCACATTTTGGATGGGATGCCTCTCCGTGGAATCCTTCCAATAGTAACCCTGCTTCAGCAATAGCTCCCGATGGTCAGACACCTACGGAGCGAATGGATGGCTCGAACTGCGAAACGGCTGGTGATTTTCTCTGTGACACAGCTCCCGACTACAACTTTGGTATCAGTTGGCAAACGTCTTGTGAATATGCGGGAGGTGCATTGTCGCCCGATAATATAGTGGTCAATCCAGACGAAAGCCTCATCATGTCTTATTTCAATGACAGTTGCCGCCTCACTTTTTCAGAGCAGCAAATGGAGATTATGCGATTGGATTTGGCGAGTGAGTCAAGAGCTTTTTTGCGTCCAACGAATGTTCCTATTGACATGGAAATCGTCCACCCCATCCATTTGACTGCTCCAATGGGCATGACAAATATAGTGCAAGGAGAAACATTGCAGTTTGAATGGGAAAGCGTAGCAGAAGCGAGTTCCTACTACATCGAATTTGACCGTTCTCCCAACTTCAATTTGGACGTAAAAGGTCAGATGACCTCTCAAAATTCCATTTCGATAACCCACGATTGGATTTCTGGTTTGACCTACTACTGGCGAGTATTTGCGTGGAATCCCACTTCGTTTTGTGGAGGACCATCTGAGACAGTTTCTTTTGAAGTAGATTTTGTTTCTTCGATTGACCCGCACACCTCACAAGATTATGTCCATTTTTACCAAGCCTTTGGTCAGCCCATTATTGAGTATCAACTATCCGAACCTCAATGGGTTAACATTCAAATATTCGGTCTAAATGGGAAAGTTTATACTTTAAAAAATATGACATTTCCTATTGGAAAAGGAAATCGTCTTTTAAATTTGTCAAACCTTCCATCAGGTATTTATATTTTAGCCACAACAATAGGAAAGAAAACAGAGACACAACGTATTTTTATTGATTAACCAACAAAAAATTACTCAAAAAATGAAAAGATTTTACTTTGTAATGTTACTCTGTGCTGTATTGAACATTAGCCATGCTCAGGCTCAAATGTCAATACTTTTTGTGGATGATTCAGATGATGCCTTTGGCAATGCTGAATTATTTGCTGCTGCGCTGGATTCCGTAGGCTTCACTCCGACCTACTTCAATGCGGTGGATAGTGCTGCAACTCCTTCCGACTTGTATATGAATCAATTTGATTTGGTCGTTTGGACAACTTCCAATGATGGGGGCGAACTCTTGCTTTGGAATGGATTGGACGAAGACAATGCGTCCTTGAAAGCATACCTTGACGGAGGCGGAAAACTTTGGTTGGTAGGACATGATTTTTTATTTGACCGCTACTTGACACCACCTTTGTCATTTGCCGCAGGTGATTTTGTGTATGATTATTTAGGTATCTCCTCTTATGATGTCCAAACGAATGGAGACGATGGAGGGGTAGGTGTACCTTTTGTCCAGCCAAGCGAAAATTCACCCATCACTGGACTCAACAATCTGAATTTTATTTTCGCCACTTACTATTGGATGGATGGCGTATCGCTGGTAGAAGGAGCTTTGCCTGTCTATGAAATGGGCGGCGAAGGTTACGTGCTTGAAGGCACTCCTTCAGGCATTTATTACGACAATGGAACATCTCAAGCACTCACGTACTTTTTTGACTTGGGCATTGTAGCCAATTTTGAGCTATTGAAGGAAACGGTCTTGCCTGTGATGAATCACTTCAATGCTTTGATTTCAAACATTGAGAATGTATTGGATTTTGAAGTAGAAGCAAAAGTTTTTCCAAATCCTTCTTTGGGAGATTTCCAACTTCAATTGGAGCTTGAAAAATCCGCACACGTTTCTATTTCTGTTTTAGACCTTCAAGGGCGTACTGTTCAAAAACTTATGCCAATCGAAAAATTAAGCGAAGGCAAGCACAACATCGAATACCAGCTCCAAAATGAATTACAAAATGGGTATCATTTTTTGTATATCAATATTGACGGTGTACCTGTTATGCGACCATTGATGATTGAGAGATAATTGTTTATAAGGATTGTCGGCAAAATCACAGTACATTTTACACATGATTTTGCCGATTCCCTTTCAGTACATTCTAATCACTAAGGCAATCAAAAATCCAATATACTTGGTTTCCAAGTTTGAATTTGTGTTTGAGTTTTGGATTTTCTTAGAATCCCCCAATCATTCCTTTCGCCTCTTCAATCGCCTTGCCAATTCCACTCACATCCTTTCCGCCAGCCGAAGCATAAAACGCCTGACCACCGCCACCACCTTTGATGTTTTTGGCGAGTTGTCGGATGATTTTACCAGCGTTTTTGTTGGGGTTATTTTCCGTTGAAGCATCGTCAAAAGCTACGGTCAAATTCGCCTTGCCATCGAGGTTTGCGCCCAAAACGAGGAACAAATTCGAGACCTCTTTGCGGAGGTTGAAAGCAATGTGTTTGACCATATCCGCTGTATCAACAGAAATTTCTTGACCAATGAAATTTACGCCTTCAATCACTTCAATTTTGGACTTCAACTCATTCTTAATCCCATTCGCCTGAATCTGCTGCATCCGTTCGATTTCTTTCTTCAATTGAGCATTTTCATCTGACAAACCTTGCACAACGCCCGCCAAATCTTTTGGTTTTTTGAACATTGCATTGATGGTATTGAAGGCATCGAGTTGTTGGCTAATTGTTTCAAAAGCCTTCACACCCGTAATCCCCACCAATCGGCGAACACCCGCCGCCACCGAAGTTTCTTCAATGATTTTGCAGAAGCCTATTTCACCCGTTGCAGCAACATGCGTACCGCCACATAATTCTACCGAATAGTCACGGTCAAAGACGATTACCCGCACTTCATCACCATACTTTTCACCAAACAAAGCCATTGCGCCCATATCCATTGCCTCTTGAATCGGAATGTTTCGCAGTTCTTCCAAAGCAATGTTTTGACGAATTTTTTCATTCACAATGCGCTCAATTTCCTGCAATTCCTCTTTTGTCACCTTTTCATAGTGGGCAAAATCGAAGCGCAAATATTCATCGCTTACCAACTGTCCTTTCTGCAAAGCGTGTTCGCCCAATACTTTGTGCAAAGCCGCATGAATGAGGTGAACTGCTGTATGGTTGATGGCGGTTTTGCTGCGTTTGTCTGCACTCACCACTGCTTTCACAGGCATAGTGATGTCTTCGGGCAGTTTTTTGACATAGTGAACAATCAGGTTGTTTTCTTTCTTGGTATCAAACACAGAGATTTTTTCATCACCAAATTGAAGGTAACCTCGGTCGCCCACTTGACCACCACTTTCGGCATAAAAAGGCGTTTCGTCCAAGATGATTTGGAAGTAGGATTTTTTCTTTTCCTTTACCTCACGGTATTTGACTACCTGCGAAATGGTTTGCAGGGTATCATAACCCACAAACTCATTTTCAACGCCTTCCATCAATTCTGTCCAATCTCCTGTTTCTACCTTTGTAGCTTGTCGGGCACGCTCTTTTTGTGCATCCATTTCCTCTTTGAAGCCCACTTCATCCACTGTAAGACCTTTTTCGGTCGCCAGCAATCGGGTCAAATCAATAGGAAATCCAAATGTATCCAATAATCTAAAGGCATCTTCTCCTTTGATAGTCGAAGACAAGGCTTGCTCCAATTCTTCTTCAATTTTAGCAAAACGTTGAAGCCCAGTTTCCAATGTTCGCAAGAAAGCCTTTTCTTCCTGCAAAATGATTTTCTCCACATATCCTTGCTGTTCCTTCAATTCGGGAAACAATTCTCCAAACTGCTCGACCAATACGCTCACCAAACGGTGCAAAATCGGCTCTTTCCAATCCAAAAAACTGAAAGCATAACGCACACCACGGCGAAGAATACGGCGAATCACATAACCTGCCCCAGTATTTGAAGGCATTTGACCATCTACTATCGCAAATGTAATGGCTCTGATGTGGTCTGCAATCACTCGAAGCGCAATGTCAGAAGGTTCACTTTTGCCGTAGGGAACGCCTGTAATTTCGCTGATTTGTGCAATGATGGGTGTAAAAACGTCTGTTTCGTAGTTGGATTGTTTGCCTTGAATGACCATGCAAAGGCGCTCAAAACCCATTCCTGTATCCACATGACTGTCGGGCAAAGGTTCTAAACTCGTATCTGCTTTTCGATTGAATTGGATAAATACCAAATTCCAAATCTCTACAACCTGCGGGTGGTCAGCATTTACCAAACTTTTGCCGTCCTTCAATGAACGGTCGGCATCAGAACGAATATCTACATGAATCTCTGAACAAGGACCACAAGGACCCGTATCGCCCATTTCCCAAAAATTGTCCTTTTTGGAAGCTTTCAAAATGCGGTCTTCTGCAATGTGTTCTTTCCAGAAGTTGTAAGCATCCGTATCTTCTGGCACATTATCAGCAGCATCTCCTTCAAAAACAGTGACATACAAGCGGTCTTTGGGAATTTGATAGACCTCTGTTAGCAGTTCCCAGGCCCAAGCTATGGCATCTTTTTTGAAGTAGTCACCAAACGACCAATTACCAAGCATCTCAAACATGGTGTGGTGATAGGTGTCCACACCCACTTCTTCGAGGTCGTTGTGCTTACCCGAAACCCGCAGACATTTCTGAGTATCAGCGATACGTGGATTGTCTGGCGTTAAGTTTCCTAAGAAAAAGTCTTTAAACTGATTCATGCCCGCATTGGTGAACATTAGGGTAGGATCATTTTTAACAACAATCGGTGCTGATTTTACAATCTTATGACTTTTACCTTCAAAGAAATTCAAAAAGGTGTCTCTTATCTCCTTGGATGTCATGCGGATATACGTTTTTTTATTTAAAATTAGAAGTTCAAATAAAGGTTAATAAGCGTTAAATAGCAAAAAAAATGGATGTTAGCTTGCCTAGCTTTGATAGCTAAAGTTTTAATATTACCAATTGTTTGTTATTTTTGCACTCAAAATCTTTCAAAAGAGATGGCGAAATTACATAATCTCACGCTATGAAAAAAGTAAAATACCAATACAATAAACACACCCTTCGATACGAAAAGATTGAAGCTACTTGGCAATCCATTGCCCTTCAAGTTTTTGGTATTCTGTGTGGGGCGGTCGTGTTTGGTGTTTTTTGTGGAATGATAGCCTTCAAGTTTTTCACTTCTCCTGCCGAACGAGAGCAAGAAGTAAAGATTGAAAAACTCCAAATTAAGGTTGAAAACTTCAAACGACAAGTCCAAGAACAAGAAGATGTTTTGGCAGCTTTGCAGGAGAGAGATGAAAGTATTTATCGTACTATTTTTGAAGCAGAACCGATTCCGATGGCTGTGCGTGAAGCTGGATTTGGAGGCGGTAATCGCTACAAAGATATGGACAACCTACCCAACAGTGATTTGATGAAGAGTACCGCTCAACGCATCGAAAAAATTCGCAAACAACTCTATATACAATCCAAATCTTACGACGAAATAGCAGAACTCGTCAAAAACAAAGAAGAAATGTTTGCTTCAATTCCTGCTATTCAACCTGTATCGAATAAAGAATTGAGAAGAATTGCTTCGGGTTTTGGCATGAGAATGCATCCAATTTATAAAACTCGAAAAATGCACAGCGGTATGGACTTTTCTGCTCCAACGGGTGCGCCTGTTTATGCTACGGGGAAAGGAAAAGTGGTGAAAGTGAAAAAATTGAGAAAGGGTTATGGTTATCATGTAGTGATTGACCACGGCTTTAATTACGAAACACTGTACGCCCACCTCAGCAAAATCAAGGTTCGTACTGGACAACGCATTAAGCGTGGCGACGTGATTGGCTTGGTCGGAAACACAGGTACTTCTACTGCCCCACACCTACACTACGAAGTCCACAAAAACGGCAAACGCATCAATCCTATCAATTTCTTCTACAATGATTTGAGTCCAGAGGAGTTTGACAAGGTATTGGAGATTTCAGCGAAGCACATGCAGTCGTTTGATTGATGATTTGAATATTTGATAAAAGTGAAACGGGCTTAATCTTGAAGATAGATTAAGCCCGTTTTTTTGTTTTGCAGACTACAAAAGTTTATAGTCTTTGAGAGGAAGGTAAACGTTTTGAGATACTTATTTCTGAGTATAAAAGTTAAAGCTGAATCGGCCTCGAAATATTGAATCCCATACGAAACTCACCATCTCCCCAATTCTTGGTTGTGTAAGGAAGGTATTGATTTTCGATAATGCCAGGAGAGTTAGAAAAATTAATGAGGAAAACATGACCCCCTGTTTTGATTTCCAGACCTACGCCCAAAGGATTGTAGTATTTGACCAAACTTTCGCCTTCCTGATTGTTGATATCGTCTCGATAATTGGAGAAAAACTGATAGTAGTCAAAAATCAAGGCAACGTGTTTGCTCAAAGCAAAACGCCCTGCAATGCCCATCGAAAAATTGTTGTTTTCATCACCCGCCACGACAAAGTTTCGGTGCAAAAAATTGGGCATCAACTGCAATGAAAACTTATCCGAAAACTTTCGTGAAATAATGGCTTGCACATCATAAGACATTCGGTGAGCAAACTTGTCGAAACTCGTTGCCAAAGAAGGATCCTCCGTAGCTTTCATGTGTGAAACCACTGTGTTGCCATACAATGTCACCGAAAAAGGCATTTTATTATCTACCGTTTGTTGAAGCAATCGGTATTTTACCAATCCATCCACCAACTTTATAGGACCACTAAAACCCTTGCTTCGCCCCACTCCAATTGTCAAACGATGAGATACACCATATTCAAAAGCAATGCGAACATCCGAAAGATTGTCAAATCCAAAAAAGTTGTTGAAGCCCCCCAATTCACCTGCCATATCTCCAAAACGGTGGGTAATCAAAATATCCAATTTCCCTTTTTCGACCGTTTCATTGGTATGTGTATGAATCAAGCGAGTGCCCAAGAAAGTTTCATAAACCAAATTCTCAGATGTTTCTTGTGCTTGAAGGGAAGAAAGCCCAAACACAATGATGAAAAATAAAAACAGTGTATTTTTTTGTAGCATAAATTTTGAGTTTGAATTTGTACTTTGAATTTGGGTTTTCTTAGTTATCTTTCGCCCCTTCGTCAATCCATGTTTGAATCAAGGTGATGTCACAAGGATTTGCAATTTCGGTAGCTCCTTCGGTAGAGCCTATAGAAGGCATATCTCTTAGCACAACCACCCTACTTTTAATTGAGGCTGCTTTCGCTGCAACTCCTGCATGAGAAGTAAAATCACCATCAGGAGAACCTGTGACATGACAAGCGTTATTGCTGTTAGGAAAATAACAGTAAGTTACCAAAATCGGCTGAATATCTTGTGAAAAACTTACCTCTCCACTGATGCCACAAGGTCCTGGCAAAGCAGCTTGATCGTTGGTACAGGCATTCCATAGAAAAAAGCTGCCTATTAGAACGATAAAAAATATATGTTTCATATTATGCCATCTGTTATATAAAAAGAGGAGGAATTATACTTACCAATAGAAAGACTTTTGAAGTTTGATATTGAAGGATTGAAGAATAATTAAACAAATCCAGTACTTTACCATAGATAAACTTCAAAAGTCTATAATCTTCTGTCTTTTTCAAAACTACTGAACAAACAACTTCGTACTACTCACAAACGTTTCCGATTGAAGCAAAATCAAATAAACTCCAGCCGTCAATTCATTTTCTTCTAAGTCAAAACGATGTTGTTGAGCACCCGCATTTTCTGCTCCTTCAAATAGCACCTTCACCAAACGACCACTCACGTCATAAGCCGAAATCGTCATCAATTCAGTCTGGGGCAATTGGTATCCTATATTGAAGTAGTTCGTAGCAGGATTGGGAAAAGTTTTCAAACTTAATTTTTCAGCACTGTATTTTTCAATACCAGTGAACAAAGTAGAAAAATTATTAGTGTATATTTTATCACCCGAATTAGAACCATTTCCATTAGCTGCATTACCCGAAGCATAGAATGTAACGGATCCTACGTTTTCACTGGGAGCTGTCCACTTGAAGTTAAAAGTATTTGAAGAAGGAGCACTTTTGTGGTGAATGTATTGTTTGGTGCTCACTGTACGTACTGCAATATTGGGATCCCCATTTGAATCAAAATTGCCAATGCTGTTTCCATTTTCATCTAAGGCAATCATTTCAAAGCCAAACTTGTTGCCACTATCATTGACCAAAACGGTCATATCATAAGTAACATCTGCTTCAAAAACATCTCCGCCTGAAAAGGAAATATCCAAAGAACCATTTCCTGAGTTTACAGGAGTGTTGTGGCAACCAGCCGCAGAACAAGTTTGTTCACCAGGTGCCCCTGTTCTACTCAATGGAGGCTGAAAAGCATTCGTATAAACATACGAGTTATTAATTAAAATAGCATACACACAAAGCAATGCCGTTAAGAGTAAAGTTTTTTTCAACATTTTCTAATAAATTTAAAAAAGTAAATAAATCACAAAGAACAGAGAAAAGACAATAGAATAGAGGAGATTGCTGCATCATTCTTGTAATCAGGCAGACATTTGTAATGTTTTATATCTACTAAAATAAATATTCTTGCATAAAGGTAGGTTTAAGATGTACAATTACATGATATATGAGATAAGATTTTCAAAATTAGAAAAATCCTACCTCATATATCAAAAATCATCTATCCTAAATATTGTCAAATGGAATCGCTGCCTTTAGAGGAGTTCGTTTGAATTTTTGTTATCTACCAACCATGTCCTCAGGAATCACCCACTCGTCAAACTGTTCGGCGGTTAAAATTCCCAATTTTATAGCTGCTTCCTTCAGGGTTGTACCTTCTTTATAAGCAGTTTTGGCAATTGTGGCAGCATTGTCGTAGCCGATCTTGGTATTTAAAGCCGTCACGAGCATCAGCGAGTTGTTCAGGTGTCGTTTGATGATTTCGTAATTCGGTTCAATGCCCTTTGCACAGTTTTCATTGAAGGAAGCCGAAGCATCTCCCAATAATCTTGCCGACATCAACAAGTTGTAAATCATCATCGGTTTGAAGACATTCAACTCAAAATGACCCGAACAACCACCCACATTAATCGCCACATCGTTGCCCATTACTTGAGCGCAAACCATCGTCATTGCCTCACATTGAGTAGGGTTCACCTTACCAGGCATAATCGAAGAACCTGGCTCATTAGCAGGAATCAAAATTTCCCCAATGCCACTTCGAGGCCCAGAAGCCAACATTCGGATGTCATTGGCGATTTTCATCAAACTAACCGCCAAAGTCTTCAATGCGCCCGACATTTCAACCAACGCATCGTGTGCCGCCAATCCTTCAAATTTGTTTTCACCCGTTACGAAAGGCAAACCCGACAACTCAGCCATATTTTTAGCTACCGTTTCGGAATAATTAGGAGGCGTATTGATGCCTGTACCAACTGCCGTCCCGCCCAAAGCCAATTCCGACAAGTGCGCCAAAGCATTGTCAATCGCCCTCAAACCGTGATTCAACTGCGATACATAACCCGAAAATTCCTGTCCCAAAGTCACAGGCGTTGCGTCCATAAAGTGCGTGCGACCGATTTTTACTACATCCATATAAGCATCGGCTTTCTCTTTCAGAGTGTCTCGGAGTGCCTTTACATTTGGAATTGTATTGGAAGTAATCAGTTGATAGGCTGCAATGTGCATTGCCGTAGGAAAAGTATCATTAGAGGATTGTGATTTGTTTACATCGTCATTTGGATGCAAAACCTTGTCTTTGTCCGTCAATTCACCGCCATTCAAAACGTGCGCTCGATTCGCTATCACCTCATTGACGTTCATGTTTGTTTGTGTTCCCGAACCTGTTTGCCAAACCACTAATGGAAATTGGTCATCGAGTTCTCCCACAGAAATCTCGTCACACACTTTCGCAATCAAATCCGCTTTCTCTTGCGAAAATCCCGCACATTCTACATTCGTAAAAGCAGCTGCTTTTTTCAGAATCGCATAAGCGTGAATCACTTCAATGGGCATTCTCTGTCCTCCAATTTTGAAATTTTCTACAGAACGTTGTGTTTGTGCGCCCCAATATTTATCAGCAGGAACTTCCACATAGCCCAAGCTATCTTTCTCTTTTCGGTATTGCATATTTTTATTATGTTGTGTTCGTGTATATGAGTTGATAATTGTGTTTGAGTGTTAAACAACAAAGATAAGGAAAAGTCAAAATTTGACAGATAAAATTACAACGATTGTTTGTTCAATAGCGTTATACTCACGCAAAGTAAGAAATCAGTAAAAAGCAATTATTTTCATAGGCGCTTTTCCTTTACATTTGCCGACATCATTTCATCCTTTAAAATTACTTTGAAAAAGAAACTCTTAAAAATAAGTTTGTTGCTGCTGAGTATATTAATATTCCTGTTGACAGGAATAGGGATGATACTCAATAGCCCTGAAACCCAAACTTGGCTTCTTCAAAAAACCACCCAATACTTATCCGATAAGTTGGAGACAGAGGTTCATATTGACAATGCATACGTGAATATCTACAGTCGAATTGCTTTGGAAAATGTACTGGTGAGAGATTTGAAGGAGGATACTTTGCTATTTGTCAAAACCTTAGAAGTAGATGTAAACAAATTGGCATTGTTGGATAGAGAACTTAATGTGGAGGGAATCATACTTCAAAATCCCTACTTTCACTTATTTCAAGCTCGAAATGATACGACCAATAACTTAACAAATTTACTGGCAAAACTGTCCAAAAAAGACAAAGTCACGCTGCTCACCTCTCCTTCAACGATACTTCCGCAAGATAGCTCTGCCCTTGAAGAATTACCTCCTGATGTAAAAGATTTCCCGATTACTCTTTCACTCAATTATCTTCAAATAAATCACCCTCGCATACATCTCGAAAATCACTTCAAAGGAAACGATACTTGGATAGATTTGGAACAAGCTGTCATTACGGTTGATAATTTGGATATGTCGGAAAAGGTATTGACACTAAAGGAAATATTGATTGTGAAACCCGATGTGTGGCTCTGCAATTGGGAAAAGAAAGAAGACATAGAAGAAGAAGTGGACTATGAAACCCTCATTCCTTTGAATCAAAGCGGATGGACTTTCAGCACCAAAAAACTGCTGATTGAAGATGGGGAATTGACCGTACAAAACGATCGAAAAAACACCGAACTCGAAGACAAACTTATCAACTTTGCCAACTTAGGTGTACACGATATACAAATAGAAATGAGTCAAGCTGTTTTGGGCTGGGATTCATTGGGAGGTGTTTTGGAGCATTTGAGTGCCAAAGAAAAGTCGGGGTTTGTGCTGTCGAACTTGGCTGCAAATGTGGCTTTTACGCCAACGAGAGTGGAATTAGACGGTTTATGCCTCATTACTCCAAGCAGTTATTTAGGCGATTATTTTGCGATGGAATATCCAACTCTGACGGGTTTTTGGGACTTCAATAAATACATCCTCATGGATGCCAACTTTGACAAGGCCATCATCACCCTCGAAGATGTGAGCTATTTTGTGAAGGGCTTGTCTAAAAATAAATTACTCTACGCTCAACGCAATCAACCGATTGAGCTTTCTGGAAAAATCAAAAATAAGGTGAGCCGTTTGAGAGGCGAAGATTTGAAGTTGCGATTGGCGAATACCTTTTTTGCAGGAAACTTCAAAATGTCGGGTTTGCCTGATTTTGCTTCAACCAATATTGACTTCAAAGTAGAACAACTCCGTACCAATATTGCAGAAGTTCGGCGACTCTTTCCCGACCTTCAAATCCCTGACAACTTTGACAAGTTAGGAGCTTTGGGTTTTTCAGGACGTTTTTCGGGTTTTCCCAGTGATTTTGTGGCCGACGGAACGCTCAAAACCAATGTTGGAAAGGTGGGATTGGATATGAAAATGGTGACAAATGAGCGCATTGCAGCCTATTCGGGCGACTTGGAATTGGTAGATTTTCAGTTGGGAAATTGGCTTGACAAGCCCGAGCAGTTTGGCTTGGTGTCTTTTTCGAGTCGAATAGTAGGGGAGGGGTTGCGTTTTGAAGACTTACACGCTACGATTGACGGAGATGTACAACAATTGCAGTTTAATGGCTACGATTATCGGGATTTGGCGGTTGATGGTGAAGTGAACCAACGTCTTTTCAAAGGTGATTTACACGTCTCTGATCCGAATTTGCAGTTGGATTTTGAAGGTTTGGTGGATTTGAATGGCGAAATACCCAAATATGATTTTGCAGCCAATGTGCAACGTATCAATTTGCATCAATTGAATTTGTCGAAAAAGAAAAATCCTGCAATAGCGGACATCGTATTGAAGGGCAGAACCAATTTGAAACTACAAGGCAATGATTTAGACAATATTGAAGGAGATGTGAAATTGGCGAATTTTCGTTTTGAACAGGGTGAAAGAGTATTTGAATTAAAAGAATTGGATTTGAAGTCAACGATTGCTGGTTTTCAGAGGGCTTTGGAAGTGCGCTCTGATGTGTTGGATGCCGATTTGAAGGGGAATTTCACCTTTGCAGATATGTTGCCTGCCTTCAAAAACTACCTCTATCACTATTTTCCACATCGTTTTCCTTATGCTACTGCAACACGCCCTCAACAATTTAATTTCAGTGTGAACCTGAAAAAATCTGTTTCGGTTTTGCAGGCATTTGTCCCTAAATTGGAGGAAGTGCAGGAGGGAACGATTGAAGGGCATTTTGACAGTCAATCGAAGGTGACGGCTTTGAATGTGGACATTCCAGGTGTGACTTTCGACGGTTTGACCTTCAATGATTTTTACTACAATGCCCACTCTGAAAGTGCAGAGCAATTTGATTTTGCGTTGGGAGTCAGCAATATTTTCAATGACAGAAAGAACAAATCGGCTTTTCCCGAAATCAAAGCGGAGGGTATCGCCTACAACGACAGTATAGACTTTGACCTCAAATTGGCAAACGATACGACTGCAAACTGGGGCGCAATTGCGGGAGTATTGAGTTTGCACACCGACACACTCGAATTGCACTTGGATAAAACAATTGGAGCGTTCAACTACGACCGATGGGAAGGGACTACGGGTTTGATTACCTTCAAAGACAAAAATTATTTTACCGTTGAAGGTGTGGAATTGCGTAATGGCAGCCAAAAAATCGGAATCCGAAGCCGTCCTTCCAAAAATCACCCAAACTATACGGAGATTCTTTTGGATAGTGTGATTATTGAACAGTTTCAGCAAGTGCCTGCGATTCGAAATCAGGGCTTGAAGGGGATGGTAAGTGGGCAAGTGGACATTCGAGATGTGTTTGAAGAACAGACGGTTGCAGCAGACTTAAAGGCGGCAGGTTTTCAGTATCGAGGACAAAAGTTGGGCTTGGTATCGGTTGGGGCTAAAAAGAGTAAATCGGACAACAGTATTCGCATTTTTGCGGATGTGAACAATCAACGTTTCAAGGTGGAGGCAGATGGCTATGTGCATTTGCCCGAAAAAAAAGGAGAGCGGGAGCGATTGGATTTTTTGATAAAGGTCAAAGATGGGGATTTTGGTTTTGTGGAGGCTTATGTGGGCAATTATGTATCGAATACGAAGGGTAAAATAAGAGGCAATCTGAAACTTTATGGCGACCCGATTACCCCAACTTTGGAGGGTGAAATGTTGGTCATTGATGGGCAGACGACTGTGGACTATCTACAAACGACTTATGGGTTTCACAATCAAAAGGTATTCTTCAATGGGAGTACTATCAGCGTCAGCAATGGACGTATGACCGATCAAGAGGGAAATTCTGCCAAGGTAGATGCCCGATTGTTCTTCAATGACTTTGTAGATCTAAGTATTGACGCAAGGATAGAAACACTGGAAGATCGGTTTTTGTGCCTGAATACCAAGGCAAAAGACAATGAACAATATTATGGAACGGCGTATGCAGATGGACTGATTACTTTCAAGGGTTTGTTGAGCCAACTACAATTGTATGTCAATGCTCGCTCCGAAAAAGGGACGGTGTTGTATGTGCCGATTAATTATGATACGGATGTGGCGAGCGACAATTTTTACACTTTCATCAATAAGCAAGAAAAAAAGGACGGAGATGCGGAAGAAGAGGGGCTAAGTTTTTCGGGGATGCGGATGGACTTTGATTTTGAAATGACCCCTGATGCCGAAATTCAATTCATTTTTGATATGCAAGCGGGCGACATCATGCGGGGACGTGGGAACGGTGAGATTCAGATGATTGTCAATACGATTGGCGATTTTCGATTTGATATGTACGGAAATTACACCATTGAAGAAGGGAGTTATCTGTTTACCCTTCAAAACTTGGTTAACAAGTATTTCAAGGTCAAAAAAGGCGGAACGGTGAAGTTTGCGGGGGATCCTTACAAGGCTCTTTTGGATGTGAGTGCGATTTATTCATTGGAGGCGACTCGCTCAGATTTGATTGAAGAAGATGAAAAAGCTTTGCTGTCGAGGGGCGATAGTAACGACAAAAGATTGGAGAGAGCTTTGAGGCAAAGAGTACCTGTTGATGTGTATTTGATGCTGACGGGCTCACTTGAAGTGCCGAATATAGCTTTTGAAATTCAGATGCCTGAGCTGGGTACGGACAGAGTGGACAATATTATTTCTAATAAAATACAAAACATTAATAGTTACAATATAGCAGAACTCAATAAGCAGATTTTTGGCTTATTGGTCTTGAATCGTTTTTTACCTGCCGAGCGTTTTGAAGTCAGTGGAACAGTGATAGAGGAAGGGGTAATTACCACCGTAAGCGAATTTTTGTCCAACCAACTGTCGAATTATTTGGGCGAAATCGTGTCGAACCTTATCCCCGATAGTGACTTCAATGTGATTTGGCGAAACTATCAGTTGGAAGACCTCAGCAGCAACAGCGGTGACTTCAAAGGCGACCGCAATGAGATAGAATTGACTTTCACCAAACGATTTTTTAACGATAAGGTGGCGGTCAATGTGGGCGGTAACTTCAATGTGGGGGATGATCAGGTTAGTGGCACAGATAACAATGTCTTGTTTGCGGCGGACTTTGTGTTGGAATACAAGGTGACGGATGATGGCAAGCTGAGGGTTCGTTTTTTCAACAAGGCAGACTACGATATTTTTAATGAACAATACAACAAAACGGGGGCGGCTGTTTTTTGGACGCACGAATTTGAGCGTTTTGTGGATTTGTTCAAATCTAATAAAAAGAAAAAAGATACGCCCCCTAATTCTGTTCCTCGTGAATTATTGAATCCTCCTGTGAATGAGCCGAAAGATAGTTTGAAGTTGGAAACGATATTGGAGATTAATCGGTGAATTCGTCTTTACTCTATCAGTCCTTCACCTCTTACTTCAATAAGGCAATTTCCAAAGCTCTATGGTATCTTCGGTTAAAGAAGATAATTTTCTTCGTATCAGACGTTTTCGGAGGCGCTGTGCGGTTTCCAAATTGAGGTGTCTTCCCATAACTACACAATATTCAGGGACTATATTTCCATAAGGTTTATAAATTCTTGGCACCAACAAAGTATCCATTGGAGAATCATTGACGGATATCAATTCCCCTTCATTCATTTCTTTGGTCAGTATTTTTGCATGGCGAATTGCATCCGATTTTTTCTCAAATTTTCCAACGACTACAAACCACAAGCGTTCTGATTTCCACCCAAAAAAACCTCGCATAAATTGTTCTCTACGGGTTTCTTCGGGGTATTTGAATTCATAAATTTTTGAATCTTTTAGTTTTACTTCGTCAATTTTTTGTTTTTGATCGCTGATATCTTGCAGCAAGTTATCGTAGTATTTCACATCTCTTTCAGCAAGTGCTTTGATAACAGGTCCAGAAAAAGCGGAATCACTCACCCGAAAACTTCGGATGAGTGTATCGAGGAGCGTAGAAAACTTCAATTTCAGCGCAGCAGGCATACTATCATTTTGAATCATCGGTTGCACAAAATCGCTTGCGATTCTGGCATTTGCAGGAATGTTTCGAGCACTTGCCCTCACAATATCTACAAAACTTGTATTCGCAATCTGTTGTTTTTCGGCCTCATTCAATACGACATCTGCCTTGGTAAAAGCAGCAACAGTAGTAGAAGGTGCAGATTCAATTACCGCACTAACCGAATCTGCACTTGTGTCGGGTTCGGTATTTTTTGAAGGTACGATAATCTGTTGTTCTATTTGTGTATCAATTGCTTCAGGAATGTCATCCGTACTCGTTTGGAGCGGGTTTGTATTCATAAAGGCAATAATCATAGCAGGAGCGTAGATGCCCAACTGAAATAGCTTGATGGGCTTTTGTTCGTCTTTGTTCAAATAAGCAACAATTCCTCCAATATAGAATAGAATTGCCACTTTGATAATGTATGCAATCACAGAAATTATGGTTAGGTTAATCAATAGTTTTTCCAGATCAATCACCAATAAGTTCATGATGATTGGGGTAAGCGCACCTAGTCCGCCGATAAGAATCTTATCACGGGTGGTTAAAGGCTTGTCGCTTGCTGCTTGGGCTGTGACATTAGGTTCGGACATGATAACTACCTCTTAATTTTATGGATGAATTGATACAATATGTAAGGTTAAGGTAGAATTTCTTTTCAAGAGAACATAATTTTAGGGTGAAAAATTCCAATATTAAGTTAAAAATGAATAGTCAAGTTATAAAAACTTCAACTCATTGAATTTGACAAAGGAACTTCAATAAAGTGAATAAAATCTGGATGTGGACTGCAAAAATCAACTGTATAGACCTTGACTAATTTAAATTAGACAAAACGCATAAAAGTAAAGTTTAATAGAAGGTAGAATATAATGCCATAGTTGATTGTTAAAAAACTAAAGTTCTAATTTTGCAGCCGATGAAAGGCGTGATATATGTTTTAAAAACGATGGGTTAGCATATTTATTTTCCAATTGTTACAAATGTTTTGGAAGAAAGAAGTAGGAAACGAGAGCTAAGAGGTCGTACTTCTAATAAAACAAGAGAATCTTGCTTCTTACCTCTCGCTTCCTTTTTCAAAAAAATCTACATTCTATTCGGCACTTCAATGCCCAACAGATTCAAAGCAGATTTGATGATTCGAGCATTGTTAGCCGTCAATGCCACTCTAAAAGCTGTCACCTTTTCATCCGAATTACCCAGAATAGAATGTGCGCTCCAAAACTTGCTGAAAGTTTTGGCTAGGTTGTAGGCATAAACCGTAACAATTGAAGGGTCGTAATTTGTTGCCGCTTCCAATATCACAGAAGGATATTTATATTGCAGCATAATCAACTCTTTCTCCAAGTCTTCAATACCATTGTCAAATGAGAAGGCTTGTTTGTAATCATCGCTGTTGTATTTTCTCAAAATTGCTTGCGACCTTGCATAGTTGTATTGGATATAAGTGCCAGTATCTCCCTGAAAATCAATAGAATCTTTAGGGTTGAAGACGAAACTCTTTTTTGCTCCGATTCTTAAGATGAAGTACTTCAATGCGCCCAGACCCAAAATTCTATACAGTTCTTCCATCTCCTCCTTCGACAAAGTCTCCACTTTCCCCTGTTCCTCTGTGAGTTCTCTCGCCATCTCCACCATCTGAGCAATCAAATCATCCGCATCCACCGTATCACCTTCTCTCGACTTCATCTTGCCCGATGGCAAAAAGACCATTCCATAGCCCAAGTGATGAATTCCATCTGCATACGGCTTGCCCATTTTCTGCAATACCCCCTTCAAAACCTGAAAGTGATAGGCTTGGGCATCTCCCACTACATAGATAGAATCGTCCATTTGGTAATCCGCATATCTGTTCTCCGCCACTGCCAAATCTTGAGTGATGTAAACCGACGTACCATCCTTTCTCAAAAGTAGCTTTTGGTCGAGTTTCATATCCTCCAAATCTACCCACACCGAGCCATCTTCTTTTTGGTAAAAAAGCCCTTCTTCCAATCCCTTCAATACCACTTTTTTGCCCTGCAAATAGTTGTCGGACTCCATATAGTCCTTCTCAAAATCCACTCCCAACTTGTCGAATGTTTCCTGCAAACCTTCATACACCCAATCATTGTTCATCTTCCACAACTTTCTCACCTCGGGGTCGTTTGCCTCCCACTTTCTGAGCATTTCGCTCGTTTCAGCACCGAGTTTGCTGTACGTATTCATGTAAGTCTGTTCATAGACTTTTTTGAAGAAGTAGTTTTGAAGTGTGTAATCCTCTGCTTTGATCTCTTTTCCCTCTTTTTTCGCTTTCTTTTTAGCAGCTTCGATTTCCTTCAAGGTCTTTTTGACCGCTTTTTCATCCTGTTTCCAATCTTCAAAAACTTTCTGACCTTCAGCCGTTTCTTGCCACGCCTTGTATTCCTTGCCAAACTCTGTGGCATACCTCACATACCATTTTCCCACAAAGTGGTCGCCTTTCATTCCTGTAGATTCAGGCGTAGCACCATCGGCATATTTTTGCCAACCCAACATGGATTTACAAATGGCAGTGCCTCTGTCATTGTAAATATTAACCTTGTGTACCTCATCTCCAGCTGCCGACAAAATATTGGCAGTCGCATAGCCCAATAGCATATTTCTGATATGCCCCAAATGCAAAGGCTTATTGGTATTGGGACCACAATACTCCAACACTACTTTTTTACCTGTTGATGGATGCTGGCCATAATTTTCTTCTTTGCAGATGGCATTGAAGATTTGCAGCCAATGACTATAGGCAATGCTTAAATTCAGAAAACCTTTGATGGTATTGAAGCCTGTAATGAAATCGAATTTTTCTTCTAAGTAAGCTCCAATTGCATCCCCTGTCTGCTGAGGAGAGCGTCTGGCGAATTTTACAAAAGGAAAAACTACGACGGTCAAATCCCCTTCAAACTCCTTGCGGGTATCATTCACAATTATCTGCTCCGTACTTGCCTCTGCGCCAAACAAATCCTTCACTGCTTGTACAGTGGCTTCCTTTAGTTGTTCTTCGATGCTAAAATTGCTCATTGCCAATTAATTGTTAGATTGCTATATTGTTAAATTGCTGATGCTTGAAAATATAAAATGATTTTCTATTTTCCATTATCAATTATTAAATCTCCACCTCTTCCCTCCAAAGCGGCATACTCATACAATGCGAACCGCCTCTTGCTCTCGAAAGTTCCGAAGACGAAAAAACAATCAAGGTATCTTTGTATAATACTTCATCCACAGATTTACCCGTGTTCATCAATTCTATAAAATCCAAAGCGTGAATCACTTGAAAGCCACGTTTTGC
Organism: Bacteroidia bacterium; assembly: GCA_030427245.1. GTDB lineage: Bacteria > Bacteroidota > Bacteroidia > Chitinophagales > UBA2359 > JAUHXA01. The sequence continues at coordinate 84,046 of JAUHXA010000017.1, forward strand.
AAATTCCTCTTCCGTTTTTTTATTTCGGTCATACCCAATCACGACTCCTTCTCGTAGTGCCAACAAATTGCAGGCATCTGTCCACTGTTCACGCTCATCATAAGGTGTTTTTCCTCCTGCACAAAGCACAATGTCCACCTCCTCTTTTTTACACCCAAAATCCTCCACACTTACCTGCACCAGTAAATCCTTGAGTGAAGACAAGGACGTATCCACTTTTGTCTTATAGCCTTTGGCGGTACGTTTGCGGATAAATTGGGTAATTTTGATGGTATCTGTTTTCTTCTTTTTGCTACTCAACAATGTTTTTACGATGTCAATTTCACTTCCATTGTTGGTGTTCTCAAGAAATTTTCCAAAGACCACCCACATATTTCGTTTCACTTGCGTAAACACCGTATCAATGTGCATGTAATCCCGTTTTGCAGGAATCTTGATTACAGAAACCTTGCTGACCACATCCCTGTCAAATAGCTGTTTGATTACTTTGTTTATGCCTTCTGCAGAAGTCCTAACACTGCATCCAATTAACAAGTGATCCGGACTGACCATCATGACATCCCCACCTTCAACGGTTGCTTTTTGGTCAGGGTCGTCTATCCAAAAACTTTTATCTTCTTGAAGTTCGATGACTTTGTCGGAGAAATCGCCATTTTCTTCACCAAACAAGGTGTGAAAAGCCATGTATTTTGTCAAAATAGCCTCTCGTTCTCTTGCTTTCTCTGCGGGTTTGGTGAGCAGCAAATGGTTATTGATGGTGATAGCGATGTCACGTGTAAAAATAAAATTGGGAATAGGAGGAAATACAAAAAGGTCTTCGTCTGGTATCACGCCCGAAATCAATACCCTCGCTAATTTTTCGAGTGGAAGTTTCATCAATTTTTGAATAACTGCAAAACTACATTTTTCCGCAGCGCAAACATGCGTCACCAATTGATTTTTTACTTCCTCGCTCTTTTTCAGTACCTTCAATAGTAGATGTTCCAACTCTATCACCTTATCCGAATTGAAGTAAGTAGGTTTTGAAGGCTTGAAAAAAGCTGCATTGATTTTTTTTCCTTCAATTTTTTCGGGATCCAACAACCACAACAAGACCTGTATGTATTCATTGTACTCCAATCGCATTTTGTGCAAATCCACAATATCATCATACAGCCAATTATGCATCTTACTAGGCACAACTTTGCCAATGCCCACATCAGGACTGTGAACCAATAATCTCCGAAGTCTTCCTATCTCAGAAGATACTTGAACGGTTTGTGGATTCTGCATAAAATATTGTTTTCTTTGTTTGTTTGTAGGAAAACGACAAAGATAAAGAATCCATTAAAATTAAATTGAGATAAAATATAAAATAAGAAAGAAGACTCAAAAACGATAACTCAGTTGCATCCCATTGCCGCCTACTCCAAAACTCATTCCTTTGTCTGATACCTTCTTTTTGTGAGTCTGCAAAATTAGATAGCCACTTGCTGCGCCCACTAAGTATCCGACTATCAGGTCGCTTGGAAAGTGTGCTCCAAAATCATAACGGTAGTAAGCAGTTGCCAAAGAACCCAAGACACTTACTGTCCATACAAAAGGTTTGAGAGAAGAATTGGGGTAATAATCCGAAAAAGCTTTGGCAAAAAAGAACGCTCCTGTAGCCGACAAAGCCGCATGACCACCCAAAAAAGAATTGCGAGTATGTCGAGAGGTGCGGCGTGACATTGGAGTTTCGGGATTGTAAGCATAAGGGCGTTTTCGATCGGTCAAACCTGCCGTCAATCCATACGCCATTCCACTAAAGCTATATGCTTCAATAAAAAGCAATAGCAACTTACCTGCATCTTTTCGAGCATTGTTGTCCACAGCCATATATACCAATGGCAAGACGGAGGTAGAGTACAAAAATACATCGGACAGTTTTTTTGATTTCAGACTGTAATGTCGAGTTGCCGAACGGTCAAAACCATTGACATCTTCGGGTGAGAGTGCCAAAATTTCGGCTTCTGGAATGGCTTCTTTATTCTCTCTTTGTGCAAAACCATATACAAACAAGCCAATGTTGGCACCTGTTATGAGTAAATCAGTAGGGAACTTATAGGTATATGGATCTTTTTGACTATCGGTTTGTTGTGTTTCAGTGGTTGTTTTGAAATTGGCATACGTGAACTCGTAGGAGGTCAGTTGTGGAGTTTGGGCATTGGTATTGCAGAAAGTGCTGCAAAAGAGTAGTATGATTACAACAGAAATAGGTAAAGGTTTCATATAAAAAGCATTTTAGAGTTTATAAGATTAAAGGAAAAGTGAATGAGTCATCTAAATATTGACTTCAAATTTTCCTAACATAAAATCCTAAAATTGTGATTATGTTTACTGACTGCTCAAAAAAAGAAATGAACTTTTGAATTCCTACTCTTCCTCCATCGCCTTCTTCAATTCATTCAGCTTCAATAAGGCTTCAATCGGAGTCATCGTATTTACATCCAACTTAGACAGCAATTCTTCCAGCTTTTTCATCTTCGGATTGTTCACCTCAAAGATGTTCAATTGGTAAGGCGAAGCTTCAGGCATTTGCTTCAATTGCGTACTGATTTGGTCAGAAGCCAAACCCTTGTCTTCCAATTGTGCTAGAATCTCATTGGCTCGTTTCAAAATCTGTTTGGGCATTCCCGCCATTTGTGCAACATGAATCCCAAAACTCCGCAATGCGCCACCTGGTACCAACTTCCGCAGGAATATCACCTTGTTGCCGATTTCTTTGGTCGAAATATGATAATTTTTGATGCGGTCAAATTTGTTGGAGAGTTCGGTCAATTCGTGGTAGTGCGTCGCAAAGAGTGTTTTGGGTTGGGCTTTGGGGTGATTGTGAAGATACTCCGCCAATGCCCAAGCAATCGAAATACCATCGTAAGTGCTTGTTCCTCTGCCGATTTCGTCCAAGAGAATCAAACTACGCTCCGAAATATTGTTCATAATACTTGCGGTCTCGTTCATTTCGACCATAAACGTCGATTCGCCCGAACTGATATTGTCCGAAGCACCTACTCTTGTAAATACCTTATCGGTAATCCCCAACTTTGCCACCGCAGCAGGCACAAAACAACCCATCTGAGCCATAATCACAATCAAAGCCGCTTGCCGCAAGAGAGCAGACTTACCTGCCATATTCGGACCCGTAATGATGAGCAATTGTTGGCTTTCGCTGTCCAAATAAATATCGTTGGGAACGTATTCTTCGCCAATTGCCATTTGCTGTTCTATCACAGGGTGTCGCCCAGCTTTGATGTCGAGAATCAGGCTATCATTGATTTGTGGTTTGTGATAATTGTTGCGGATAGAAGCACGAGCAAAAGAAAGCAAACAATCCAACTGTGCAATCAAAGCCGCATTGAGTTGAATCGGGCGAATGTAGGTATTCAGGCTTGCTACCAAAGCTTCAAATAACTGACTTTCGAGTGCGAGTATTTTTTCCTCTGCGCCCAATATTTTTTCTTCATAAGTTTTCAATTCTTGGGTGATGTAGCGTTCTGAGCTAACCAAAGTTTGTTTGCGAATCCACTCTTTGGGAACTTGGGCTTTGAAGCGGTTTCGGACTTCGAGGTAATAGCCAAACACATTGTTGAAGCTGATTTTCAAAGAAGTAATTCCAGTAGCTTCAATTTCACGTTGCTGGATTTCAAGCAAATAGTCCTTGCTTGTTTTGGTCAATCGTCGTAATTCGTCTAATTCTTCCGATACGCCCTCTCGAATCACACTGCCTTTGTTGAGTGCCACAGGTGGCTCTTCAATCAGCTCGGTTTCGATTTTGCTGCGAATGATTTTGCAGGGATTGAGTTGTTCGCCCATTCGATTCAAAATCTCATTGGAGGCTTCGGAGCATAGTTTTTGAATCGGTTCAATCGCAAAAAGGGCTTTCTTCAATTGGGCTACTTGTCGAGGAGTGATTTTGCCCATCGGCACTTTGGCAATCAAGCGTTCGATGTCACCGATTTGCTGAATGTGGTGAATCATCTGTTCTTTGAACTCCTCTTGTTTCATAAAATATTCGACCATGCTGTGCCGATTCTCAATCGCTCTACTATTCTTCAAAGGCAGGGCAATCCACTTGCGGAGCAGACGAGAACCCATTGGAGAAATGGTTTGATCGAGTACTTTTATCAAAGGTGTACCGCCATCAAAAGGGCTGTTGAGTAGTTCGAGATTGCGGATAGTGAAGCGGTCGAGCCACACATATTTGTCTTGTTTCAATCGCCCCAAAGCGGTGAAGTGCTGCAAGTTGGCGTGTTCGGTCGTGCCGAGATAATGGATAATCGAACCTGCTGCTACATTGCCCACGTCCAAAGATTCAACGCCAAAACCTTTGAGGGTTTTGGTTTGGAAATGCCGCAAAAGTAGCTCACGAGTAAAATCGGTCTTGAAGACCCAATCCTCCAATGGGTAGGTGTAAAATTTGTCGCCAAAATGCTCTTTGAAGTCGTCAGAATAATTTTTGGAATAGATGACCTCAGAGGGTTGAAAGCTTTGAAGTAGTTTGTCTATATAATCAGCACTTCCTTGTGTCACCAAAAATTCTCCTGTCGAAATATCGGCAAACGAGAGTCCAACTGTGCGTTTATTGAAGTGAACCGAGGCGAGGTAGTTGTTGGTTTTGTGGTTGAGTATTTTGTCACTGAGTGCGACTCCTGGAGTTACCAATTCGGTAACGCCCCTTTTGACGATGGTTTTGGTCATTTTGGGGTCTTCGAGTTGTTCACATATTGCAGCTCTATATCCTGCTCTGACCAGTTTGGGGAGGTAGGTATCAAGTGCATGATGCGGAAAACCAGCCAAGTCTATTTTTCCAGCAGCTCCATTGTTGCGTTTGGTAAGGGTGATGCCCAATACCGAGGCAGCAGTAACCGCATCAGGACCAAAGGTTTCGTAGAAGTCACCTACTCTAAACAGCAAGATGGCGTCGGGATATTTGGCTTTGATGGCGTTGTATTGTTTCATCAAAGGCGTTTCTTTTTTTGCCTTTGTTTTTGAGCCTTTCTTGCTTGTCGTCGTTGTTTTTTTTGGTCTTGCCACAGGGGATGAAATAAAAATGGAACACAGATTTTGCAAGTAAAATAGAAATTATCGATGCAAAAATAAGTGTTGGGGTTAAAAGGTGATTAAAGGGTAAAATTAGCCAAATAAACTCATTTGTCGTTTAATTTCTTCAACAATTCCTTCGCCTTACCTGTATAATCCCCTTCTGAATTGTTGGCTATTTGCTGCAATAAATTTTAGTTTCAAGAAGTTTTACACTTTTGGAATAAATCAATGCCAAAAACAAAGCCCTTCGGCAAGCCAAACTCGATTATTTGCAAAAAATCGAATCCCCTATTTCTCCTATAACACCTTAATAAATCCTGTTTTGACAATTTCACTACCATTTTTTTTTGGACTTATAAACCAATTATTTGTAGTTTCGTTATTTAACACTGTCGAACCGAACTGCAAATACTTATGCAAGAACAACAACACAGCAAACGTATTGATGAAATAAAAACAACACTCAATTTACCCACTTATACAACAACAGCCTTACTATTGCGAAAACTCATTTTGCGGCATCAACATCTCTTATTACAAGAGTTGATTGAACTCAAACTGGATTTGAATGACTACAACCCTTCTACTTATCGAAATCCACTGGTTGTTGCAGCACACTGCAACAATGAGATAGCTTTCCAAGCCTTGATTGAAGCAAAAATAGAAATTACGCCTTCTTTAGCAGTTGGCGAACTCATTCCTTTTCTCATCAAAAAACGCCAAAATTCGATGTTGAAACAACTCCTCAACTCCGAAATGGCAATGGATATAGACAGTGTAGATATTCCCATATTGGGAATTCCTTTGATTGCTCATGCCATCTCTTTGAACAACTTAGAAGCGCTGATAATCTTGATGGAGACAGGCGCAAACATCAATTGCAGATTTAGAGACATTACCCCTCTTGATTTTGCAGAAATCTTACACCGAACCGAAATGGTAGAAATATTGACAAAAGCTGGAGGAGAAAGAGCTTAGACAAATTTTGAATTCCAAGAATAAGTTGCTACCTTTCCTTATTAGAGGGGATTCTAAAAATCATGTTTCAGATGAAAATTTTAACTTTATTAGTACTGCCCATTTTTTTCTTAATGAGCAGTCAAGCGTTTGCACAGGCAAATATTCACCCTGTTAATTACTCAAAAGAAGGACAAAGATATGTAGATCAAGACGAGTCCTTGCGAGATCATCAAGCCGCTTCCACACAAATCAGAGACCTCAGAAAGGGTGCCTTATTGGTGCGTTTGAAAACACGTCAAAATACAATTGATGCTTTTAAAGAAAAGGGCTACCTGAAAATGGCAAAAAAAGTAGAAAAAGAACAACAGACAAGCAACAAAAACCTAATGAAAGCTTTCCGAGAGCATTTCGATTTTTGCAAAGTCTATTTTTTCTTCAGTGATGATTCGGATAAAGTATTGGGCCAAACATTTACAGGTATTTTCTTAAACAAAGACTTGGAAAAAGATGTCTCTATTGTGTCCAATGAAAAACACATTTTCACTGCCGAAATTGGAAGCCTAATTACAGACCCTTCTATAACCTATCCGGACGGAACAGAATCAAGCCCTACATCGGGGATGTCAGAAAGTGTTTTGGTCATCAAAAACCATCAATTTGAGCAACTCCGCCGCCCCTTTCCCTATTATGTCAAAATAAGCGATCGATTTCTTGACAAGAAAATAGACAAACTCAACAAACGTTTGCACCGTTTTTACGGTAACTGGAAAAAGTGATTTCACGAAAAAAATCACCTCTATCAATGACATTTATCAATAGTGGACAGAATTAAAAAGACGAATTTGCATTGAATATGATAAGTCAAACTTTTCCAATAACTTCAATGCCTAAGGGAGCCGCAAAAATACCTTGCCATCACTGTGGATTGACCTGTAAAGACAAGTCCATATCTGCAAACAATCCAACTTCCGAAAAAGCCTTATACTTCTGCTGTGAAGGCTGTAAAAGTGTGTATGAAATACTGGAAGGCAATGGCTTGTGCAATTATTACCAATTGAAAGAGGGAGAGGAACATTCTTCAATAAGCAACTTTTCGGATGAGTCATTCGACTTCTTAGACCTTCCCGAAGTTCGCCAAAAGCTGATAGATTTCTCCGACAATCACCAAACCAAAATCACCTTCGCCATTCCCAACATGCACTGCACCGCCTGTATTTGGCTATTGGAAAACCTTCACAAAATCGAACCCGCAGTACTGCAATCGAAGGTCAATTTCATGAAGAAGGAACTCTATGTGCAGTTTCGAGAAAGTGATTTTTCATTGAAAGAACTCGTACGACTTTTGGCGAAAATTGGCTACGAACCTGTTATCAACCTCAAGTCACTGAATGAAAAACAGGCTGAGGAGATTCAATTAAGTAAATCGTTTTACTACAAATTAGGTATTGCAGGCTTCTGTTTCGGAAACATCATGCTGTTGAGTTTTCCCGAATATTTGGGACTCAGCAAGGCGTTTGATGGCGACTTTCACCGATTTTTTGGCTACCTCAATTTGGGCTTGATAGTGCCTGTGGTGGCGTATAGTGCCTCGGATTATTTTCGTTCAGCATGGAATGGAATTCGTCAAGGGAATTTGCCGATTGATGTGCCTATTTCTTTGGGAATCTTGTCTTTGTTGCTGCAAAGCGTGTTTGAAATCGTCACGCAAACGGGGGCAGGTTATTTGGATTCTTTGGCAGGTTTGGTGTTTTTTCTATTGATTGGGCGTTGGTTTCAGCAAAAAACGTATGGGCGTATTTCCTTTGAGCGAGATTACCAATCCTACTTTCCGATTGCAGCGATTCGACGAGAAAATGGCATTGAAAAAAGTATTCCTATCAATCAACTGCAAGAAAACGATATTATCATTGTTCGCAGTCAGTCCCTGATTCCTGCCGATGGTATGCTATTGAAGGGCGAAGCGAAGATTGATTACAGCTTTGTGACGGGCGAAGCGGAGGCAGTGAAGGTCGAAGCGGGTGAAGCGATTTTTGCAGGAGGGCGGCAATTGGGGCAAGCAATCGAATTGAAGCTCACCAAAAAAGTATCACAAAGTTATTTGACTCAATTGTGGAACAACGAAGCTTTCGACAAAACTTCTGCTACTGCAAAAGAGGAGCAGTCATTGAGTTTGCTTGCCGACAAAATTGTGCCGTATTTCACCCCTACGATACTTCTGATTGCTTCAATAGCAGGGATTTATTGGTGGGCAGTTGCGGATTTCGCCTATGCCATTCAAATCTTTGCAGCCGTGTTGATTATCGCCTGCCCCTGTGCTTTGGCTTTGGCGACACCTTTCACCCTCGGCAATGCTTTGCGGATTTTGGGGCGTATAGGTTTTTATGCCCGAAACACCGCAACGATTGAACGTTTGGCAGGCATTGACCACATCGTTTTCGACAAAACAGGCACGATTACCCAATCTCAAAATACTGCCATACAATATGTTGGAGAGCCATTAACTGCAAAAGAAGAGCAAATAGTCTATACCCTCACCCGACAATCTTCGCATCCCATCAGCCGCCAAATTTGTGACTCATTGCAGCAACAGCAAGAGAACTTACCCTTTTTCGAACTTGAGTATTTTGAAGAAAAGACAGGTCAAGGCATTGAAGGAAAAGTGGAAGGACAAACTTTGAAAATCGGCAATGCGGCTTTTGTGGGCGAAGCGGTGTATGATTTGTTTTCCCCGAATGAAACCCACACTTTTGTGAACTTCAATGGCGAAACGAAGGGCTATTTCAGCTTTTCAAATGCCTATCGGGAGGGCTTGAAGGAGGTGATTGAAGGGCTGCAAAAGGAGTATCAAATTTCGGTGATTTCAGGAGATAAAGACACTGAACGAGCCAATTTGCAGCAATTGTTTGGCAAAGATGCCGAATTGCTTTTTGAACAGTCACCTCAAAACAAACTGGATTATATCCAAGCTTTACAGCAAAAAGGAAAACGAGTGGTGATGATTGGCGACGGACTGAACGATGCGGGAGCTTTGCAGCAAGCGGATGTTGGGATTGCAGTTTCGGAGAATGTGAACAATTTTAGTCCTGCTTGTGATGTGATTGTGGAGGCGAAACGGTTTGGGCAATTGGTGGATTTCGTGACGTATAGCAAGGAGGCGGTCAAGGTGGTCAAAGGGGCTTTTGTGCTGTCGTTTTTGTATAACTTTGTCGGAATTGGTTTTGCAGTGCAGGGCTTATTATCACCTATTGTAGCCGCAATTTTGATGCCTTTGAGTTCGATTACGGTGGTGGTGTTTGGGGTCGGGCTAAGTTATTACAACGCGAAATTTTTAAATAGAGGTTAGGTTTAATGCACTCTATGACAAATTTCTTAACATCATTCTATGACCAAATTTTGAAATTTACATCCCCCTAAGTCCCCCTTCAAAGGGGGAGTTTCCTCACTATCAGTGTATTCCCCCTTTATTCTCCCTTTGAAGGGAGTTAGAGGGATGTTTGGGGGCAGGGGGATGTTGCGCCAGTTTTGTCACACTATCAAAAAACTTCCAGTACCGTGTATTTAAAATAGAGGATGCTTGATATGTGATGTTTGGTTTCCCAATAATCTTACTTCAAAAATCATGTAATCATACATCTTAAATCTTGTGTATTACAAGAAGAAAATGCAAAGAATATGAGCAAAATTACCTTAGTAGCCTCCACCTTTATTTGGTGTGGTTTGTTGGTGGGGATTTCGTTTATGGAAGCACCACTGAAATTTCAAGCTCCCAATATCACCCTCGAATTGGGTTTGGGGATTGGTCAGTTGGTTTTTGGAGTATTAAACAAAATGGAATTGATATTGGCGGTGCTAATTGGAGTTTCTTTGTGGTCAGTAAAACCAATGAATAGACTTATCCTTGCTTATGGAACTGTCATTGCCATTTTGTTGGTACAGACCTTCATTCTACTGCCTTTTTTGGGTGAGCGAATTGTGATGATTCAAAATGGGCAAACGCCTCCTGCTTCACCCATGCACTGGTACTATGTGGCTGGAGAAGTGGTGAAATTGGCTTTGTTGATGTTTGGAGGGATTACTTTTTTGAAGTCAAATTTGGAGAGGGAGTGAGAAGCGAGAAGTCGGAAGCAAGAGGTAAGAACTGAAGAGTAATTTGTTCATTAAAATCCGTTTTACTGTGATTTATACGAAAAAAGACATCGAAAATCGAGCAGATATTGAAGTATTGATTGACGCTTTTTACGCAAAGGTGATAGAGGATGAGGTAATTGGGCATTTCTTCAATGAGGTCGTCCAAATCTCTTGGGAGAAACACATGCCTATTATGTACAATTTTTGGGAGGCGGTTTTGTTTGGAGTCGGTGGCTACAAGGGAAATCCCGTATTGAAACACATCGCATTGCATCAAAAAGAGGCTTTGACCCAAGCGCATTTTAGTCAGTGGAAAAAGCTGTTTTTTGAAACATTGGACGAGTATTTTGAAGGGGAGAAAGCGGAGGATGCAAAGAAGAAAGTCGAAATGATGGAGCGTTTGATGTTGCACAAGATTGAAGCGAGCGAAAATCCGTTTTTTGTGCAGTGATTATATGCGTATAGTGCTTTAACTGTTAAGCGCTTGACACCTTTCTGTCGAGCAAAATTGTTGAGAACCAAGCAATCCCGAGGGTTCGGGACAAGTTATAACAATTTAACACCTACGTTTCGGTAATATTGCATTTCAGAGCACTTTGCAATAACAAAAATGGACTTTTATTGAATAACTCGCAATCGAAAGACCATTTCATTACATAACGTTTTTTGAATAAATTTTAAAAAAATAGAATAATCTTATTTTTAAACTCATTTATTCTTGATATTTAAAATTATACACTAATTTTTTTATCGCCAAATGAAGTTACCGAAACGTAGGTTAACAATAAAGCCGTTCAGCAATAGTCAAAACCTAATCCCATTCAAATCTACATTTTCTGCTACTTCCTTTATGGTTTGGTGTTTCAAGAGTTTAGATAAATCTTCTCTAAACTGGGTGTATTCATTGTGTAAAGGACAAGGATTTTCACTGTCACAATTGGGCAGACCAATAATGCACTTTTGGAAAATATCTTCTCCATCAATGCTTTCTACCACTTTTTGCAAGGGGATTTCTAAGTTTTGCTCGCTTAGATAGAACCCTCCCCCAGGCCCTTTGACCGAAGAAACCAAATTGTGTTTGGAGAGTTGTTGGAGTATTTTGGCTAAAAAATAGAGAGGTACTTCCAACGCTCCCGCAATCGTTTTGGTGTCAATTTTTTGGGTTTCATTGGAATGAATCGCCAAATACAAAACGGCTCTTATTGCGTATTTACAAGAATTAGAAAACATATCTTTCTTTTTTGAAGAAACAAAACTACCCAAACTAAAATACTTTCTACCTAAAAAAAGTCTGGTGATAAAATAAAGTTGCAAATTATAAAAATAGCGTGTAAATTTGTAAAAAAGATAAAAAGGTCTTTTATTATTAAATACAATTTCATAACGTTAATTACCAACTCAAATTGTTCTTTTACTATGAAAAAAATATTGTGGTTTTTCATCTGTGTCTCACTGGTTTCTTGTAAGGACAACACTATGCAGTACAGCGATGTGATTGGAGGTGTGCGAGAAGCAGAATTAACTTCTCCTCCCCATGTTCCGATGACGGATAAATCCATGAGACATCCTCTCAAGCAGATTGTGAAACTCGAAATCATCGAAAAAGTGATGGAAATGACCGATGGAGTAGAATATACTTATTGGACTTTTGGAGGCACCGTTCCTGGTAGCTTCATACGAGTTCGGGAAGGAGACGAAGTGGAATTTCATTTGAAAAACCATCCCGACAACAAACTGCCGCACAACATTGACTTACATGCAGTGACAGGAGAAGGGGGAGGGGCGGCTTCTTCCTTTACTGCTCCCGGTCACGAAACGGTTTTCTCCTTTAAGGTCTTGAATCCTGGCTTGTATGTTTACCACTGTGCGACTGCTCCTGTTGGAATGCACATTGCCAACGGAATGTATGGGCTAATCATGGTAGAACCCAGAGAAGGAATGTCGGAAGTAGATAGAGAATACTATGTAATGCAGGGTGATTTTTATACCAAAGGAGCAAATGGAGAAACGGGATTACAACCTTTTGACATGAACAAAGCAGTCAGCGAAGATGCTGATTATGTAGTCTTCAATGGTGCTATGAACTCGCTGATAGGGGACAATGCGATTACGGCAAATGTGGGAGAAACGGTGAGATTGTTTGTCGGAAACGGAGGACCCAATTTGGTGAGTTCATTTCACGTCATTGGGGAGATTTTCGACAAGGTACACATTGAAGGGGGAAGCATGGTCAATTACGATGTTCAAACGACCTTGATTCCCGCAGGAGGTGCAGCCATTATAGAGTTCAAAGTAGATGTACCTGGAACATTTATTTTGGTCGACCACTCCATTTTCAGAGCCTTCAATAAGGGCGCATTGGGCATGTTGAAAGTCGAAGGTGAAGAAGACAAATCCATTTACAGCGGCACAATTCAAGAGGGTATTTACAAGCCTGAAGGGGGAACGATTCAAGAAATGCCTGATGATGGTTCTGCCAAAACTCCTGTAAAAACAGCAGCTCTTAGCTTCCAAGAAAAAATGGAAATGGGGCAGCGGGTTTACAACAGCACCTGTATGCCTTGTCACCAACAAACTGGTCAGGGAGTACCCAATGCGTTTCCACCTTTGGCTAAGTCAGACTACTTCAATGCGGATATGGATAGGGCGATTGACATTGTATTGAATGGTAAATCGGGTGAAATCACCGTCAACGGAAAGAAATACAACAGCATCATGACCCGACAAGTGCTGAATGACAATGAAGTAGCAAGTGTTTTGACTTTTATTTCAAACAATTGGGGCAATGACAAAGAAGAGGTTTCGGCTTCTGATGTGGCGAGAATTAGAAGTGGACATTAGGGTAAGTTCAAATTCAAAACTCAAATACAAATTCAAACAATACTTTGTAAGCGAGTAGATAACTACCGTGTAACAGAAGTTTCTTTAGACAGCAAGGTGTAATCTTCGGAGGAATGAAGAAGAGCCTGTGTCGAGACTTCGGCATGACATCTTGCTGTCGGCTTTGAGATTACACCTTTTCGTTGCCTCAAAGATGTCACCTCAAACCCTTAAATTATTTATGTTACAGTGTACTAATATATTAAAACGACTGATTTCGATTTTGATAACCGCCTCGATTTGCTGCAATGTTCATGCTCAAACTGCAATAGCAGACATGGCATTCATTGAAGGAGGCATTTACACTCCTTTGTATGGCAATGACAGTGTGCCTGTTCAGGTGAAGCCTTTTTATATGGACATTGCTCCTGTCACCAATCAGCAGTTTTTGGAGTTTGTAGAGCAATATCCTAAGTGGCAACGAGACAATACAAAGAGGCTGTTTGCGGATGAAATGTATCTATCGCATTGGAAAAACAATACAGAATTGGGAAACAATGCACCTTCAAATGCGCCTGTCACCCATGTTTCATGGTTTGCTGCAAAGGCGTATTGTGAATGTCAACAAAAAACACTTCCAAGCATTGACGAATGGGAAATTGTGGCGATGGCAGGGGCAGATAAAAAGGATGCTCGAAAGGAGGAAAACTACAACCAACGGATTTTGGACTGGTACGAAAAACCTTCTTCCTTTCCGCCAAAGGAAGTCAAAAGCACCTTCAAAAATTATTGGGGAGTGTATGACCTAAACAGTTTGATTTGGGAGTGGACTTATGACTTCAATTCGGTATTGATATCGGGCGAATCCCGCAAAGATGGCGCAGTTGACCGCAACCTATTTTGTTCGGCGGGAGCTGTTGGCGCAACGGATTTGATGAATTATGCCGCTTTTTTGCGCTACGCTTTTAGGGGTAGCCTCAAAGCCAATTACAACATCAAGAACTTGGGTTTTAGGTGCGTCAAAAGAATTCCTCTTAAAAAGTAAAAATCATGAGGTACAAATATTTCCTTCAACTACTGACTTTTATTGGCTGTTCTATGCTGTTTTCTGCTTGCGAACCACAAGAATTGCAGCAAAAAACACTCGAAACTTCTACACAAACGGTGGAGGAAGAACTGCCCGACCTTTCCATTTTTCACCTCCCTTCAAAGTGGGCTACCCAAAGCAATGATACGATTGAGTTGGTGGATTTGAGAGGGAAAGTAACGGTGTTGGCATTGATTTTTACAAGCTGTCAATATGCTTGCCCTCGCTTGGTGGCAGACATGAAGGGCATTGAAGAAGAAGTGGCGGCGAACAAACGTTCAGAAACCAATTTTGTGTTGGTGAGCATTGACCCCGAAAACGATACACCCGAAGTATTGCATCAATTTGCAGAAGAAAAAGAACTCGATTTGTCACACTGGACCTTATTGCAGGGAACGCCTGATAGTGTTTTGGAGTTGGCGGTGACTTTGGGAGTGAAATACCGAAAAGTTTCTGCCATTGATTTTTCACACTCCAACATCATCAGCGTTTTTGAACCCAATGGAGAATTGGTCTTTCAGCAGGATGGTTTTGGCGCAGACAACACCGATATAGTAGGACATATTAATGAATTATTGAAAAAGTAAGATTATGATAACGTGGAGTCCAAATGCGTTTTTTGTTTCGGCAGTTCTTTGCTTGTTTACTTCAATGAATGTGTTTGCACAATTGGAGGTTTCGGCACAATTGAAGCCCCGCTTGGAGTTGAGGGATGGTTATCGGATTCCTGCAACGCCTGATACAGAAACCGCTTTTTTTGTATCCCAACGAACTCGTTTGAACATTTTTTATACAAACGACAAAATGAGTTTGAAGATTTCGCCGCAAGATGTGCGGGTTTGGGGAGATGAAAATCAGTTGGGAAAAGTACCGAGTTTGGGCGTGCATGAGGCTTGGGGAAGTTTCCACCTTAATTCGTTTTGGCAGGTCAAACTGGGAAGACAAGAATTGGTGTACGACGACCACCGTTTGATGGGGAATGTGGATTGGGTGCAGCAAGGACGGAGTCACGATGCGCTGCTATTGAAGTACGATGCGAATGACTGGAAAATGGATGTGGGCGGAGCCTTCAATCAAATGCAAGAAAATGTATTTGGAACTCAATATGTTGCCAATAATTACAAAGCAATGCTTTGGTTCTATGGACAGAAAAAAGCAGAGAATTTGACTGCCGATATTTTGTGGCTAAACGATGCTTTTGAAGAAGACAACACCCTGCACCAAACCCATTGGAGGCATACCATAGGAGGAGGAGCGGCTTATTCTTTCAAAAAAATCACGCTCAAAGGAAATGCCTATTGGCAAGGCGGGAAGACTCAAACGGAGCAGAAAATCTCTGCTTATTTGGTTGCCTTCAAAGCCGATTATTCACTTCCTTCCATGAAATTCACACTCGGTGCAGACATTGTTTCGGGCGACAATCCAAACGACAACGATTACCAAGCCTTCAATACTTTGTACGCCACGAACCACAAATTTTATGGATTGATGGACTACTATTTGAACATTCCAAACGACACGAAAGGCGGAGGATTGCAGGATTTTTTCCTTCAATGGTCTTACGATGCGACCTCCAAAACCAACCTCCAAATGACTGTCCATCAATTCTTATTGAGCAAAGAAGTGTATGATTCCAACTTAGAATTCTTGGATAGAAACATGGGCAGTGAGATAGATTTGACGATGAATCACACCATCAATTCGGATGTCAACTTAAAATGTGGAGCATCTATTTATCTGCCCACTTATAGCACTCAGCAAATCAAAGGAGGCGACGAAAATCAGGTTTCTTTTTGGACTTGGGCGATGCTCTCTTTTACTCCTGAATTGTTTAAAAGCGAGGATAAAAAATGATTTTTAAAATCAAAAAAATAATTACTATGAATATTTCAAAAGAAGATATTATTGGGCAAGTAGTAGCAGGTGATTACCGAACTGCTGCTGTTTTTCAATCTCATGGCATTGATTTTTGCTGCAAAGGGAACAGAACTATCAACGAAGTTTGCGAGGAAAAAAACATAGAAGCAGGAAACTTAGTGTATAAACTCCAAAAAGCAGCTCTTCAAACCAATGACTCGACAAACGATTACCAATCTTGGGATATTGACCTATTGGCTGACTACATCGAAAAAAAGCATCACCGCTATGTAGAAACCAAAATACCTGAAATCAAAGCCTATCTGCAAAAAATCGTGAGCGTACACGGTGGACGGCATCCCGAATTGAAAGAAATAGAGCAGTTGTTCTCGGCATCTGCAAGGGAACTTTTGGCACACATGACAAAGGAAGAACTGGTTTTGTTTCCTTATATTCGCCAAATGGTGGAAGCGAAGGAAAGGAATACGGAATTGAACGCCCCACATTTTGGAACGGTGAACAATCCCATACAGATGATGATGCAAGAACATGACAATGAGGGCAGTCGCTTTCGGAAAATTGCGGCATTGAGCAACAACTACACGCCTCCCGAAGATGCCTGCAATACCTATCGAGTCGCTTTTTCTTTGGTCAAAGAATTTGAAGAAGACTTACATTTGCACATTCATTTGGAGAACAACATTCTGTTCCCCAAAGCCATTGAATTAGAAAAACAATACCAACACAACTATGCCTAAACCAATCAAACGACACAAATCTATTCAACCGATAAGCCGTGAACACCATCACGGCTTATTGCTCGGTTGGAAAATCAGAGAGGGAATCAAGAAAGAAATTCCACTCGAAAGAATCAAAAGTTATGCAAACTGGTTCTGGGAAACCCACCTAATCCTACACTTCGACCTCGAAGAAAAACACCTCTTTCCCATTTTAGGAGCAGAGCATGAGATGGTTGTGCAAGCGGTAAAAGAGCATCGAAGATTGAAAGAATTGTTTGAAAATCAAGCTGATTTACCCACCAACCTTTCGCTTATCGAAAAAGAACTCACCGACCACATTCGATTTGAAGAACGAACGCTATTCAATGAAATACAAACCATTGGAACGGAGGAACAATTGGAGGCTGTCGAAAAAGCTCATTCTAAAATTGAGGATGAAGGGTGGGAAGATGAGTTTTGGGTGTGAAAGAAACGAATACAATAATTAAGATTGCCCGTTAAAGTCTCCATAATTTATCCCGATTTCTCGGAACTTGAACAAAACCCAAACGGTAAGTCTCATTGATTTTCGATATTTAGTTTCCCGAGGTCTCGGGACAGGCTGTGGTTTTCCACACTTTGTCTAACATCCCCCTAGCCCTCCCGAGGTTTCGGGACAAGCTCTTCAAAGGGGGAATTCGCGCCAAAACTCCCCCTTTGAAGAGCTTGTCCCGAAACCTCGGGAGGGTTGGGGGGATGTTGCACAGGGGTTTAGGGGCATCACAAAGCCACGAATTAAATTTTGAATCTGGATCAGACTCGCAGGCTATAAGGAGTCTGGAGAATTTATCCTGATTTCTCGAAACTCAAACAGGCTATTCGACAGAATCAAATAATTATCTTCAACACAATTCAAACAAAGTCCAAACCAGTGAGTTTGGACTTTCAATTTGAGGTGTTACCAAGTTGTTTATCTCCCTAAGATACAGTAGATTTGACTTTATTTTTCCATTTGTTAAATCTACGCCTCCCTATGAATACAGTGGTGAACCCCCGACGAAAGCTCAAACTCGACCGCAGCAAACAAAATCTTACCGATAGCGACCTTCCCGAAATTTGGCGAAAAATCAAAGCCGAACACATCCAATTTGTCGACCTCAGCTACAACAAAGGCAAGATAGAAGAACTCGTTTTGTCTGCCGATTATCTTCAATCGGTGCGTTATCTCTACCTCTATCAATCTGATATTCAATCTATTCGGATAAAAGGCGACTTGCCCAATTTGCGGATTTTGCATTTGGGCGGGAATCAATTGAAGTCTTTTTCTTTGCCGAGGGGTTTTGCCAATTTGCAGCATCTGCGGTTGGAGGAGAATCAATTGGAGGAATTTGAATTGAAGGATTTTGAGGGATTGAAGGAGATGAAGGCTTTGTATTTGCAGGAGAATAAGCTGGAGGGTATTCCCCAAGAATTGTGGGAGAAAGAAGAAAATTGTTGGAAAAGGGTGGAGGCTTTTTTGAAGGATGCGAAAAAATCGGGCATGACCCAAAACAATGAGGTGAAATTAATTTTGATTGGCAACGGGAGTGTGGGTAAAACACAAATTGCACTGAGATTGACCCAACAAGAGAAATATGTATTCAATGAGAAACACGATTCGACACATGGGATTTCTTTGTTGAAGCGGGTTTTGCCTTGCGATTTTTTAAAAGAAGGCTTGGCACTCAATATATGGGATTTTGGAGGGCAAGACATCTACCATGCCACGCATCGGATGTTTATGCAGAGCAAAGCCTTGTTTGTGCTGGTGTGGGATGTTAGGAATGAATACCTGCCGCACCACGAATACGAAGGCAGACAGTACAAAAACGAACAATTGGAATATTGGCTGTCTTATGCAGCTTGTTTTGGCGAAAATAGCCCCGTTTTGGTGCTGCAAAATAAGGTAGATACTTCTGCGGATAAGAAATACCTACTGCCGCCTTCTGCCCAAAAAACACACCAAGAAAAACACACCCATATTGAGCGTTTTTTGGCGGTCAGTGCCAAAACGGGCTATGGCTTCAAGCCTTTGGAAAAGGCGATTCAAAGGATATTCAAAGAACATGCTCACTTGAAAAGAACGTTGGAAATGAAACAATTGCCCAATAATTGGGTCAATATACGCAATCGGGTACGTGCCGAACAAAACCCCAAAGGAAAAAAGCGGATAGACTTAAAGGAATTTCGTGCTTGGTGCGCTGCCGAAGGGGCAGAAGATTCTGCAACCTTTATTTTGGAGTTTTTTCACGATACAGGTGTTTTGTTCTACCGACCGCACTACTTTTCAGGGCAGATTATTTTAGACCAGGCTTGGGCTATCAAAGCAGTGTATAAAATCTTGGACAGAGAGAGCGATTTTTATGCGGATATGGAACAGCGGGTGAATGAAGAAAAAGGACGTTTGGTCTATGCTGATTTGTGTGAAGTATGGGCGGATGAAAGCGATGAAGAACGGGCTTTGTTCATAGATTTTATGTTGAGTTGTGAACTGTGTTTTGAATGGACGAATCGAAAAGAAGAAGACCGAACCCCTGAGTTGAAAGAACGTATATTTATTGTGCCTCAACTGCTCTCAGAGCAACAACCTGCCTATCTCCAACACTATGCAGAAGTTTATGGATTGAACCAACAAAAGGTGCTTCAATACCGCTTTTTGCCTGCTGTGTTTATGCACCGCTTCATTGTGCAAGCCCAACACATGGCGGAGGTGGAAGATATGTGGCAACAGGGCGTTTTTGTGGAATACCAAGGCGCTCATGCTTTGGTGAAAGCAGATTATACCCAAAAAACCATTGTGATTCAATACAATGAAAATGTATTGGGCTTGGAAAAGGCAATTGAGGAACAATTGAAGGGGATTGCCCAAGAAGGGAAAGTACAGGCACGTAGGGAGACAGCCGAATTGGGGAAGATTGAATTGGCAGAGGATTTTTTGCGAAAAGAAATGCAGCAGCATTTAGCAGAAAAAGGGCTGAACAGGCTGCAAAAACCAAGAGCAGAAACGGATACTTCGAGCCAGAAGGCTGCTCGTCTTTTCTTGTCGTATGCCAAAGAGGATGAACCTTTTTTGAATCAATTTTTGAATCAGCTATCCATCTTAAAGCGACGCAATATTATTGCTCCGTGGAGCGAGCAAGACATTCTGCCAAGTGAAAAATGGGCAGAAAAAAGCCGTGAAAAACTAAAAGAAGCGGACATCATTGTTCTTTTGGTCAGTGCTGCATTTTTGGCAAACGATGAAAAGTGGGAAAACGATTTGGAATTGGCGATGGAAAGACACCAAAAGGGAGAGGCTTTGGTCGTGCCTATTCTATTGAAAGATTGTATGTGGGAACTCGCCCCTTTTGCGGACTTGTTGATTTTGCCCAGAAATGGAGAACCCATCAGCAGTACAGACGTAGGAAAACGGGATGCTGTTTGGAGAAAAGTAACAAGTGAAATCAAAAAACTGCTGGACAAACGCTGACTCCTTCAATAAGCACCAAATTTATCGCAGAGGTGGGTTTAAACCCACCCCTGCGAGAACCAACACCATCACCACCAGACTACAAAAGTTTTCAAAACTTTTGTAATCTAAAAACCTCAATAAAAATTCAAACTATGCCTTCAATACAAACCCCAACCAAAACCATCCGCCTTCAACACCCAAAAAACAAATCCACCTTCGAGTTGGAGATGATACAAGTAGAAGGCGGAACTTTCCAAATGGGGGGAGAAAAATACGATGATGAAAAACCGATTCATGGAGTCACCGTACCGACTTTCCACATCGGAAAATATCCCGTGACCCAAGCCCTCTATGAATTTGTGATGGGCGAAAATCCTTCTCATTTTGAAGGAGCGGAAAGACCTGTGGAGCGGGTTTCATGGCACGATGCAAAGAAGTTCATAGAAAGGCTCAATCAAGACTATGGAAATTTGGGCTTTCGCCTATTGAGTGAAGCCGAATGGGAATACGCTGCAAGGGGTGGAAAAGAAGGACAAGAAGATAAGTTTGAATATGCAGGCAGTGATAATATTGAGGAAGTCGCTTGGTGGGATGAGAACAGTCATGAGGAAACCAAACCCGTAGGTTGGAAAGAACCGAATCAATTGGGAATATACGATATGTCGGGCAATGTGTGGGAATGGTGTGAAGACGATTGGCACTCGAATTATGAGGATGCTCCAAAAGATGGCAGTGCTTGGATAGATGAGCCAAGAGCTTCAAGGCGGGTTCGTCGGGGCGGCTCGTGGTACAACTACTTCACCGACTTCTGTCGGGTTGCTAACCGCGACGTCAACGACCCTGACTACGAGTACTTCATCCTCGGCTTTCGCCTTGGGTTGCCTTAGTTTAATAGTCAGCCATCGGGCTTTTCTCTTTTGAGCTACAAGACAAGACAGGTCAGGTCAGGGCGAGATGGACGGAGCTTTGTGAGCGAAAAATTCGC
>JAUHXA010000018.1 GCA_030427245.1 Bacteroidia bacterium
CTGCCCAAAAAACCCAATAAATTTGGATTAGTCACCACTACATCTAGATTGTAGCTATTGGCTACCGTTCCACAAGTTGTCGCTGTTGCTACTACTGCAAGACCTGTACAATCTAAATCAAAACAAGTTATTGGTTCTACAAATGTCGTTGAAGCGTTGCAGTCTGCATCCAAATCTATTACCTCAACTGTGCCTGTCAAACCATCTGTCTCATCTGCCGATAAGCCTGTGATGGTTTCTATCGATGTTGCTCCCAATAAATTATACTGGAAAGTATCTATCAATGCGCCATTTATATACAATTCGTAACCTTGTGAAGTTGAACCCAAGACATCTAAAACATTAGGATTCGTAACCGTTACAGTGACGTCATAAGTATTCGTTATACCATCACAATCACCTGCTATTGCTACTACTTCAAAACTTCCACATTGATTGCCAAAACACACCAAAGGCTCTAAGAAAGTAGAATTCACCGTACAATCGGCATCTAAATCTACTACTTCAATCGTTCCTGTTAAGCCCCCTGCTGAGTCAAATTCAACTCCTTCAACAGTAATGTTTGTCACCACACCTGCAAGCCCAGAATATTCATAATTACCCACTGAATTGCCATTGATAAACAACTCAAAACCTTGACTATCGCTGCCCAATTGACCTACTAAATTCGGATTGGTCACCAATACTTCCAAATCATACGTATTCACTGCCGTTCCACAACTTAGCGTTCCTGCTTCGGCTGCCAATCCAATACAATCCAAGTCTATACAAGATATGGGTTCCACATAAGTAGAATTCGCTGCACAATTTCCATCTATATCACGAACTTCAATTGTACCTGTCAAGCCGCCAGCAGGATCATAAGCGACATTTTCAACCGTTCCTACGGTTGTCGAGCCTGCTATGCCATCTGCATAGGCAAAAGTATCAATCAATGCGCCATTGACATACAATTCAAACCCTGTCGCATCGCTACCCAGCAATCCCAAAAGGTTTGGATGGGTGACGGTATATTCCAAATCGTAAGTGCCTGCTACTGTTCCACATTCCAAAGGAACACCTACCACAAGCAAGCCGATACAATCTAAATCCAAACAAGCAACAGGTTCTAAGAAAGTAGTGGAGGCATTGCAGTCGCCATCTACATCTGTTATACTCACTGTACCTGTCAAATCACCTACTGCGTCATAAGGTACATCCTCAACCGTAATCGTGGTCAATTCTCCTGCAACGATTCCGTCATATTCAAAAGTATCTATCAATACATTATTGATAGACAATTCAAAACCTGTTGCATCAGTGCCCAGCAAGCCCAACAAAGCGGGATTCGTCACCGTTACTTCTACATCGTAGCTGTTTACAGCCGTGCCACATTCTGTTGCAGTTGCCACAACCGCAAAACCCAAACAATCTAAGTCTAAGCAAGAAATCGGTTCTACATACGTAGAGTTGGCAACACAATCTCCCGTTCCTCCTCCATCTACTTCTCGTACTTCTACGGTTCCTGTCAAGCCGTTGACCTCATCATAAGGTACATCGGGAACAGTAATCATGGTCAATTCTCCTGCCACAATTCCATCGTATTCAAAAGTATCTATCAATACTGCATTGACATACAATTCAAAGCCCGTAGCATCGCTGCCCAAAAAACCCAATAAATTTGGATTAGTCACCACTACATCTAGATTGTAGCTATTGGCTACCGTTCCACAAGTTGTCGCTGTTGCTACTACTGCAAGACCTGTACAATCTAAATCAAAACAAGCCACTGGCTCAATAAAAGTACTGCTAGAAGTACATCCCCCATCCAAACTGACTGCCTCAACTGTTCCTGTTAAACCATCTATTTCGTCTGCACTCAAGCCTGTGATGGTTTCTATGGAAATTAAATTCAATAAATCATAGGCAAACGTACCTACGGAATTACCATTTACAAACAATTCATATCCTTGGCTAGCTCCTCCTAAAATTGCTGCAATAGGAGGATTGGTGACTGTAACTGTTAAATCATAAGTATCAGTATCACTATCACAATCTCCAGCTACTGCGACTACCGCAAAACCAATACATCCAACAGTAGCACAAGTCAAAGGATTGGTGTCCTCAACTACTGTGGTGTTTGCACTATTCGTACAATCATTTACATCTGTCACAATGACGGTATAAGAGCCAGCATTGTTTGAAGAAAAATTGGAAATAGTAGGATTCTGCTCAGTCGAACTAAAACTATTTGGTCCAGTCCAGTTATAGGATACTCCACCTGATGAAGTTAAATCTAAATCATCACCTGGACATACAGGACTATTGCTACCTGCTGTTGCAGCTACTTCGTTTACAACAACAGTTGTTTCGGCAGTATCTGTACAGTTGTTACCGTCTGTAACTGTAACAGTGTAAGTACCTCCATTAGCGGCTTGGGCATTTGCAATAGTAGGATTTTGATCCATTGAGCTGAAGGTATTGGGGCCTGCCCACGTATAAGACGTTCCACCGCTTGAAGTCAAACTGATGGTTTCTCCTGCACAAACAGGACTATTGCTACCTGCAACAGCTGTTGCACCAGGGGTTACTACTACGGTTGTTTCTGCCGTGGAAGTACAAGAATTGCCATCCGAAACGGTGACAGTATAAGTACCTGCATTTGCGTTTTGAGCATTCGGAATATCAGGATTTTGGCTACCTGAACTAAAGCCATTTGGTCCTTCCCAAGTATAAGTAGTTCCTCCACTTGAAGTCAAGCCAATAGTTTCGTTTTCACAAACTGGACTATTGCTTCCTGCAATTGCAGTAGGCAACTCGTTTATAACCACAGTCGTTTCAGCAGAGTCTGTACAATCATTTCCATCTGTTACGGTCACCGTATACGTACCAGCATTTACAGCCGTGACATTGTTGATAGAAGGATTTTGTGTTCCTGAAGAAAAGGCATTGGGACCGCTCCAATTGTATGTTGCTCCACCCATTCCCATTAAGTTCAACATTCCATCTACACAAATTGGACTGTTACTGCTGGCACTTGCCGTAGGGGGGTCAAGTAAAGTGACTGTTACGGGAGTTCCAAAGTCACTACAATCTGTATCTATATATCCAGCAGGGATGTTTCTGACAGTGACAAAGAGATCAATAGTAGTTTCATGAGGTATTGTTCCTGTTGAAACAATGATGTCGAAACTGTAATTCCCATTGGGTGTACCTGTAAAAGATTCAATGTTATTATAGCCAGGAAACAAACTTAAGCTTGTAAAAGTATTGTTTGGAGAACTAGTATTTGCTACAATTGCAACTGCTGAACCACCAGAAATATAGGCATCAAATTCTATGATAGTATTTTCGTCAAAAGGTATGTTACTTAGGTCTATGTCCAAACTTCCCAATACTCCAATCAAATAGGTTTCACTGGCTGAAAATACCTGTGTCGTCGTCGTATTGGTAGCAACATAAGGAGTAAAAGTATAATTACCTGCTGGTCGAGTTCCGCAGTCATAGGTAAGGGTATTTGAAGTCCCCCCTTGCCCAAAAGCTTCTCCTGCTGCAACATCGTCTGCATTAGTAGCTCCGTTATCTCCAGAAGTTAAGACCCAATAGACATCGTAATTGATTCCATCTACACTTTGATTTGTAACAGTTGCTGCTGTATTGTCATTGCAACAGAGGTTATTATCAGATAAACTGGTATCTGTTCCTGCATCTACACTGCAATCTACAGTGCAGTCTCCGCTTGAAAATTCAATAGTCCAAGAGACAAGATTTCCATCAGACAGTATTAAAATTCCATTATTGTCTTCCACATTCAATGACCATACCCCCTGTGGCGATTCACCATCAAAAGTACTAAAAGGTTCTTCTGGTATCCAATCACCCGTATCTCCACCACAGTAACCTGTAATAGAGCCATTTGAACCCGTTGTGGTAAAACAAACTTCTATTCCTCCCCCTACATCTCCATAGTCGGCATTGGAACAAGTAAGAATGGGATTCCCTCCATTCTCAGAACTCAAATCTATAGTAGTGCCTTCTGGAGAAGTAAGGGAAATGAATAAATCACTGATAGCTGTGTGGT
The DNA here is from genome assembly GCA_030427245.1 of Bacteroidia bacterium. GTDB lineage: Bacteria > Bacteroidota > Bacteroidia > Chitinophagales > UBA2359 > JAUHXA01. The sequence continues at coordinate 4,061 of JAUHXA010000018.1, forward strand.
CTATCAATACACAAACTTGGCTAATTGTTGTCTCGGTGCCCAATGCTCCAGGTGAGTCAACATTGATTTGTTGTTCGGACACATTGCTCAACAGGCCTATCCCCAATACTCCATTTGGAATGGCAGAGTTGGGAGTATCTGTACATTGCCCCCAAGCCAAACTTGGTGATAACAACAAGAAAAATAGGATTACTTTGTAAAATAATTTTTGTCTATAGATAACACTAGTTTTTGTAGGACATAGATACATTCCTACCAATTTGTTGATTAAAAATTTGTAATACATGTGTGCTTCAATTTAGTGAAAGTACATAAAAATTTGCTTTTCTATTACGTATTAGTTATACCACGGCTCTTGGCGAAGCCGCAGATTATTTAGTGTTCATCAAAAAATGAACTGGCGTGTATTATTTTATGCAGTACAATGCACTCGAACAAGAGGATTTGTTCAAGTTACTCTATCGTTATATAAGAGAAAGAGAGTTTTTTCACAAAAAAATCCTTCTCTACGTATAATGTTTATTTTGGGTAGGAATAGACCTATCCCTACCGATTTATTGGTTGAAAATGGGTGATACATGTGTGTGTTATTTTAGTGAAAATGTATGAATATCCACTTTTCTACTACGCATTAGGCAATCTATGTCTTTATCAAAAAACGTAGATTATATATGCTCATAAAAAAATATAAATTGGTGTGTATTCAATTTATCTAGGACAATATTCTTAAAACAAGAGGAGCTTGTTTAAGTGACTCTATTATGATATAAGAAAAGAGAGTTTTGCTTTTGATTGAGATAAGCAAAAAGAATACTAGAAATATTTTTAGAGAAGTTTCTAATGAAAATAGGGGTAGTAAAGGTAAACATAGGCTTGTAAATTATTAGGGGTTACACAATTTTAAGGTTTCCTACTACAATATACGAATCAAACTGCTATAAGGATTCATCTTGTTACAAATATTCTACACAGTTTAATGAGTTTGAAATTACCAAAGCTGGTATTTCGATAACGCAATACATTTAATAAAAAATAGATTCTATTATTTAAAGCCATCTAAGTCCGCTTTAATGTAAGAGCAAACGCTTTATGTATTTTTATTCTTCAAAAAAAAATAATTTAACTTGACCAATTCCTGCCTTATAAACATAAAATGATGTTAAGGAATAATTTGACATATTTTTGACAAAAACAGCCTTCAGTTTTAACAAAAAAACAAATTCAAATTCCAGATTCAATTACCATGTTATTAATGGAATGAACTTTGAATTTGAATTTGTTATTAAAAAATCATATTTATATATTCTTCAAAAATCTACGCCTTAAAGTAACTCCCATTTCGGGTTTCCAAGAAAGCATCAAAAGAAATATCCTCTTGCTTAATAAAGCCTTTATTAGGAAGAGAGCCATTTGCAACCATTTCAATAACAGCAGTAATACCCGCAGCCGTTGTCCAAGAAATCGCTCGCCAATATCGTCCGTCAATTTCGATGGGATGAAAAGCACGATAATATTCATTTCTGAACACTTTGTCACCCTGCCAACCTTCCACAACTGCATACACATATACAACATCCTCTTTTACAGGAGGTTTTGCAAACGTCAATATATCTTGAAGCTGTTGTTTATCATTTTTCATAATCAACTCATACATTAAAAAACGCATCAACTTAGCGTGTCCAGGATAACGCATTGTTTTGTAGTTCAAAGTATCTACTTTACCTTCATAGGTTTCACACATCGTTCCCAATCCGCCAGAGGTAGTAAAGGCTTCAAACTCTTGTCCTTCAATATTGATGTATTCAAGACCATCCAAAGAAGGCATCATTTTGCGAACGCCATTGTGAATCGCCTCCGCATCATTTATGTATTCATTGATAACTCCTGTTGGTGACCAAGTGAAAGAATATCCCAACAAACCATTGGGATAACGAGGCAAGGCTCCCACTCTCAATTCGATGTCTCGCAGCTTGGTAAAACCCTTCGTCAAATCAGCTCCAATAATACCTATCAAACCTGGTGCTAATCCACATTGAGGTGCCATCACAGCTTTTGAAGTCTTGCTCAATGAACGAATATAATTTGTTGTTTCGACATCTTCTGTCAAATCAAAATAGTGTTTACCTTGATCGTGGGCAATTTTTGCAATCGCTTTATTTAAAAAAAAGGGCAAAGCCGATACGACCGCATCAAAATCTGTCATCAGTTTTTCCATAAAATCCGTATCACTGACATCTCCTTTCAATACCGTAAAGGGCAAATCATACTCATAATGTGGAGCTTGCTTGTCAATTCCTGCCACTTCAAAATCCTTGCTCAAAAGTGTAGCCACCAAAGTTCCCACTTTACCCAATCCAAGGGTCAATATTTTTTTCATATATCAATAAATTGTTTGTTAAAATTATACGGCAGCAAAATTATTTAATTTAATGGTAAATTGTTGAATGGCTGAATTGTTAGATTGCTAAATTGCTGTATTGTTTTGCATTCTCACATTGTTATGTTGCTGTGGTATACGTAAAAACCATTCAACCATTCAACCATTCAACCATTCAGCCATGCAAATCACCACTTCAATCTCACCATCGCCCGAATCTCCGATTGCACATTTCCGTCAATCTGCGTATCACCCGAACTAATCGTTTCCTCGTTCGCAATATAGGTTTGGGCAAATCGCAGCCAACAACTGACATTTCGACTCCATTCATATTTACCCATTACATAAAATCGGCTGCCTCTATCTGCAAAAAATGGAATACTAAAATCATACAAAACCGAACTTTCATAGGCATAAATTCGGGTGTCAAAGGATTCAGTTTCAAACAGTGCAAAACGGGCGGTGAGGTCAAGAGGGATGTTTTGAAGACTGTATTTGACATCTTGACTGAGAAAAAAACCTCTTTGTTTGGCACTTACCCCATTGTCGTACCAAGACCACTGCAAACGACTTTTGAAGCGCAGTCGGTAATTCGCTCGGTAGTCGATATTGTAGCGAAAATCTGATTTTTGGTGGTGACTCAATACATTGATGATATTGTCGCTGATTGCAGGTGCATTTCTTTGTTTGTTTTCATTTCGGTAACGGGCATACATTTCCACACTTCGGTTGAGGCTGTAATTCAGTTGGGCAAAATATTCTACACCGCTTGAAGGGCCATCTACTCGAAATTTTAGGAAAGGATGCTTAAAAACATCGGCATATACTTGCAACCGAAATTTTCGGACAGGCAAAATTTCAGCGCCAATGTAAAGTCCTTCTTCATTTTGAGGCCGAGAGGATTCACCAAAAGCATTGGCATTCAAGCTTTGGTATTTTTTGCTGTAATTTCGGTACAAAAGTCCCATCGAAATTTGGTCTGCAATGTCTATCAATGCGCCATTCGTTGTAGCCATTGCGCCATTGTCGCTCATAGCAGTTTCTCCCCAAAGCGATAAACCCGATAGCAATACACGATAATCCACACTTAGATTCAAGAGTTGATCGCCATTGAAGCGAAAACGATTGTAGGGCGTATCAGAAGGTTGAAGCGGAGCATCAAATTTGCTAAAAAAAGCATTTGCGCCTACCGAAAAATGGTCACTTTTGTATTGAAGGCTTGCGCCTGTGTCAAATCTTTGGATGGCTTTTCTGTCTTCAATTTCAGCATCGGTTCGGTGCAAACCTGCCGTTTGAATGGAAGAAAATGCCTCTATAGTTTCTTGAAAACTATCCAATGTATCTACAATACCTGACAACACATTTCCGTCAATTTTTTTGTAGGACGCAAAAGCCGTAGCTTCCCATTTACCGACTCCAATGGTTGCTGCTGCACCTCTAAAAAAAGTAGTTTCATTAACAGAAGTATATTTTTTGAGTGGAAATTCTTGCCTAAAAAGGTTCAAAACATCCTCCCCTTTTCGAGTACCAAATCCTGACCAAAGTGCCAAGCCTTGCCCCAATTTTACTTCAAAATCCCCCAATGCAATGTGCTTAAATATACCAACATCTCGCAGATAAACGTGTGCCGAATAAAAATCAAAACCTCGTTTCTGAGAACCTTTGAAGAACTCTTCTCCAGGGTCCTTTTCGGCAGTGAATCCATAACTCAAGCGATTGCCGTAATTGTAGCGATAACGCATTGCAATCCTTGCAGGACTTCCCTTAAATTTGCTGACTGCTGTTCCATCCTCCAAAGTATCCGATTTCACAAAACCGCTTTGCGGCTCTAAAATTTCTTGGTAACGAATCAACAATTGATTTTTCCCCTTCAAAAATAACCTTTTAATGGGTATTTTTTCTTCGGGAGCTTGAATGACCACAAAATTCGCCAAGAGTTTGGCAGATACCAAGTCAAAACCATTGACCATCTGCAATTCGTAAACCGTGGCAAACTGCCCCAACGCTTCTCGATAAGCTAAAAGTGCAATAATCTGTTGAGAGGACAGAAATTGAAGCTCTGCCAACTCTTCAAAGGTAGCCGTATTGAGGTTCAAGGGCTGCAATCGGTAATCTTCCAAGCTCTCCAAAATGGTATTGAAGTCAACAGAACTCGCACTTTCAGCATCTTCTGCTAGGCGTTCTAATAGCTGCTCAATCGTTTCCAAATCACTGGTAGGAATTTGGGCATAGATGGATGAAGATAGGCTGGCTATCAATAACACTGCCATCAGGATTGGGCGAATATGAATCGAAAAGGGATATTTGAACATGACTGCAATTTACTAATATTTGGGAATAATTCAGAAATGTCGGATATTGCGAATATGAAAGAAAATCGAAAGCTCAATTTTTTGGTTTTGATCTTGATTTTGACGTTGATACTTCTTGAAGTTCTCCGCCCAAAACCCATTGACTGGAACACTACTTTCTCTAAGGAGGATAAAATTCCTTATGGGAATTTTATCCTCTACGATTTACTTCCCACGATTTTTCCTGAACAAGGCATAGAAACAAGCTACCAGCCTATTTACAATCAACTGCAAGACAGCACTCTTAATTCAGAGAAACAAAATTATCTGTTTATCAACTGGAATTTTGATTTGGATGAATTGGACGAAGAAGCCCTGCTGGAGTTTGTAATGGAGGGAAACAATGTTTTTATTGCCACTCATTTTCTTTCAGAACAACTGGCAGATACCCTTAACTTGAAGGTCAATCGCTTAGGGAGTTTTGATTTTTTTGGGGACGAAAAATCTCCTGATACGATAGCCTTCAATTTTGTACATCCCGATTTGAAGTCAGATTCTGCCTATTTTTTGAAGAAATACATAGCAGACGATTATTTTGAGGAGTTTGACACACTGCATACCACTATTTTGGGAGTAAATGGACACGATGAAGCCAACTTTATTCGCACTACTTTTGGAGAGGGTTCTTTCTATTTACATAGCAATCCCATTGCATTTACGAACTACAATATGGTGAATAACAACAATGCGGAATATGTCGAAAAGGCTTTGTCGTACTTACCCGTTTTACCAACTTATTGGGACGAATACTACAATGTTGGGCGGCAAGAATTGCAGACTCCTTTGAGGTATTTGTTGTCCAATGATGCTTTGCGGTGGGCTTTGTATATCAGTTTGATAGGTTTGTTGTTGTTTATTCTTTTTGAAGCAAAACGAAAACAACGCATCATTCCTGTGATTCAACCTGTGAGCAATACGAGTTTGGAATTTACCAAAACAGTGGGCTTACTCTATTATGAACATGGTGACCACAAAAACTTGGCAGAAAAAAAAATCACTTATTTTCTTGATTTTCTGCGTACTCGATATTTTATTCGTTCTATTGAATACGATACAGCATTTTATGAAAAAATTGCCAGTAAGTCGGGTGTGGATTTATTGACGGTCAAATTGCTGTTCCAAAAAATTATTACGATTCGCACAAAATCAGATGTACTACAAGAGGATTTATTGGAAATTAATCAGGCGATGGATAATTTTTATGAGCAAATACAGTGATTAGTTTCTCAACAGAAATAAAAAAAAGAACAAAAAAAATGGATACTAACTTTGAACATTTAGAAGAAAACTTTCATAGCCGCATGGATTTGACCGCTTTACATGAGTCGGTGACAGCTATCAAAGCTGAGATAGGAAAAATCATTATCGGTCAACACAAATTTGTGGATTTACTCATTGCAGCAGTATTGGCGGATGGTCATGTTTTGATTGAAGGTGTCCCTGGCATTGCGAAGACTTTAACGGCTAAACTGTTAGCTCGAACGATTTCAACGGACTTCAATCGAATACAATTCACCCCCGATTTGATGCCTTCGGATGTCTTAGGTACTTCGGTTTACAACTTCAAAACTTCGGAATTTGAATTCAAACAAGGCCCGATTTTTTCTAATTTGGTGCTGATTGACGAAATCAATCGTGCGCCTGCAAAAACTCAGGCGGCACTGTTTGAGGTGATGGAAGAGCGTCAAATTACCATTGAAGGACATGAATACAAAATGACTCCTCCGTTTTTGGTATTGGCTACCCAAAACCCTATCGAACAAGAAGGTACGTATCGTTTGCCTGAAGCACAATTGGATCGTTTTCTGTTTAAAATTGAAGTAACTTATCCGAGTTTGGAGGAGGAGGTACAAATCATTGAAGGATTTCACAGCCGCAAAAATAGCCACAGTATAGGGGATGTACAGGCGGTTTTGGATACTGAGGCTTTGGCGATGTACCGAAAACAAGTCCGAAACATTCATGTCGAGAAGAAATTAATGGAGTATATCGCAAAAATGGTACATACGACTCGCAATCACCAAGATTTGTATTTGGGTGCTTCGCCTCGTGCTTCTTTGGCGATTTTGATGACTGCAAAGGCATTTGCAGCAATGCAAGGACGTGATTTTGTGACACCCGAAGATATTGCCGAAGTGGTCAAACCTACTATGCGTCATCGAGTTCTTCTGAGCCCTGAGAAGGAAATGGAAGGACGAACAGCAGACGATGTTTTAGAGCTGATAGTAAGTCAAATTGAAGTGCCCAGATAAGAAGAGGAAAGCGAGAATGGGATTTCTTTTAATTGATTGAAAGGAGTTTATTGTATTTCTATTATTTTCCTCTCTTCCTTTGTAGAAAGTCTAAAAATGAGGTGTTGCTTTTAAATACCTCATTTTTTGGAAGTAAGGAAATATGGCAGGAAAACCTGCACCTATCCAAATAAAAGAGCTTTGACCAATTAAAATTTTCATAAATTCTATTTTTGATTTGTGTGATGGATTCTTACTATAAATATTTTTTTCATTAAATTTAAAAAATCCTCAGTACTAATTAGGAGTACTGAGGATAAGACTCAACCCAATGAAATAAACCACTCACTAAAAAGTGATAAGTTTTGTTCTATTACTAATTTGTAGTAGAATAAAACTATGGTATATACGATGTAAGAAGGGGGTTTGGTTTTATTTTATTCAAAAAAAATGAAAAAATTATTGTCGTTCTCTTTTAAAAATCCCTTTAAATCAATGTAAATACCCTTCATTTTTACAATACCAAAAAGAAGATGCTAAATTTTCATACTTCAATAAATTTTTCATAGGTTCTGACCAGTAAACACATCCTGCACAAGTTTTTACAGACACACTGCTCTCTATTAGGCAATCTATTATTTCTAAATCTTCTTCTTCAATAGGAACTCCGATTTGGCACAGAAAGTGTATTCCTTTGACTCCAAAAGCTTGGATTTCTGGGTAGGGGGATTCAAGCCACCTTTTTAATTCATTGTAGTTTCTATTATTAACATGTTCAATCATATGAACTGCAGATTCTGGCATTTTACTATTCCCTAGAAACCCACAGCCTCCCATACTATACAGATAGGGGCTTTCTTGATTCAATTGTCCAAAAATAGATATAGGTTGTAAGAAAAATAATAACGTACTGAAATATAGGGTAAGTTTGTTCATATTCGTTGAATAACTTGTAAATATGGATTTCAACAAGGTGACCAAAACTGGGAGTCATTCTCCATTGCTTTTTTTGTAAATTCCACTTATTGAAGCACATCGAATACAACGACTCCAAATACATTGTAGTATCTTTGCTCCAAATCAAATTCCATGAATTATCTACAAATTTTCACCTTGTTATTTCTTTTCTTGGCCAACCTCCCTCCCCTCACCGCCCAAGAAATCGAACTTGAATCCAAGTCCGATTCCCTTCAGTTCATCCCGTCCGACACCATTCCCAAAACGGCCATAGACAGCATCCCACAAATAGGTATCAACGCCGATTCGGTGGTCATTGCAGCCAAAAAGAAGCCCACTTTATTACCCGATTCTGTCTTGAAAAAACACTCCAAACGAGCTGCCTTATGGTCTTTGATTCCTGGAGGCGGACACGTTTATAACAAGCAGTATTGGAAGGCTCCTGTTTATGCGGGACTTGTAGTGGGAGGAGTAGCGGCCACGATTTATTTGAAGGGCGAATACAATGTTTATCAAAATGCCTACAAAGGTCGCCTCAACAATCAAGTGCTGCAAGACCCTGATTACCAGGAAAGCGAGCGCACCGCAGGATTGAGTTTGGTCGAGCTAAGAGACGAGCGAAGAACTGCGAGCCGAAACTATACCATAGGTTTTACGAGTACAGCCATTATTTATGGTGCGAATATAATCGATGCTTTTGTGAGTGCCGAAATCAAACGCAAAAACCGCTCTCATTCGCCTCTTCGTGCTGCAACTCGCTCGGCTTTGCTGCCAGGACTGGGACAAGCCTACAACCGAAAATACTGGAAAATTCCGATTATTTACGGTGGTTTGGGTTTTACAGGCTATTTGATTGTTGACCACTTCAAAAATCGGCAGCTCTTTCGTGACCAATACCTTGCGCTGACTCGTGAAGGCTATGGCGACCCACCGCTGACCAACCCTTTTTATCAAACGGCTGACAATGCCCTCAATGCTTTTGAAAGCCGAGATCGCTTGCTGTCCATTTCCATTTTGTTTACAGCCTTGATATATGCCATCAACATCATTGACGCAACGATTGACGCACACTTGTATGATTTTGATGTGAGTGATGATTTGAGCCTTAGAGTAGAACCGCATTTTGCGCCCGATGAATTTGGGAAAATGGGTTTTAGAGGTGTGCGTTGGGTGGTAGATTTTTAGATTTAGAGATGGATGGCTTTATATCCTACATCCGCTTCGCTTATTTTGGGCATTTCTCGCTTAGTAAAAAAGAAACAATAACTCATCGACCAATATTCCCCTTTTGAAAGGGGATGGGGTATGTTAGCAAAAGAAAACGAAGAGTTATTTTTTTACCCTTACTTACTTATCACTTTTTATTTTTTTTTTCAACATGCTGCATACCTTTTTTTGAAGTAGGGTATTAAAGGGCATATTTCACGATTCAAATTGCAATTCAAACAAAATCAACTATTGAGCTTGAATTTGCACTTTAAAGTTGAACTTTCAATAACCCCTTTAAAATCTCATTATCATGAAAAACCTCATGCAAAATTATTCTTTCACCCATTTTTTCTTCTTTGCCCTATTATTTTGCAGCACCCTCACTTTATTTGGACAAAGAGAAAGAGGACGTACTTCAACCAATCAATGCACGCACAATGGCAAAGTCGTATTGCACGACTATCGCTATGGAGGAATTGCCAGCGCCGAGGTCATTTATACAAGTGTAAACGGGCGTATCACTAAAAGCGTTGAAACCCAAGCAGATGGTTCTTACCAAATCACGCTGCCACAAGGCGACTACAATGTAACTGCCAAACACGCCAACTACTACACACCCGACCGTTATGGATTTCCAGCCTGCATGAATCAAGGCGAAAGCGGCTACATAGTCATGGAAGCTCAACCCAAACAAGGAGCTTGTGAACATCGAGGCAGAGTCGTTTTGCACGATTACAATACTGGCGGAATTGCCAATGCCACCGTTTTATACAAAACTCCAAATGGAAACCTCAAAATCAAAACTACAACCAGTAGTGAAGGGCACTATGCCATTTACCTCCCAAGGCAAACATTTTTAGCGACAGCCAAACACCCTCAATATCGCACTCCTGACAAATACAGATTTGACATCACTTGTGAAGAAGGAGAAGGCGGCTACATCGTTATGGAACCCAATGCTGTAGAAGGCGTTTTTGCACCTGTGAATCCCGAAGTAAGCATAGGAAGTATTCAGATTGTAGAACCCGAACATCCACGACTTGGAGGAAACAATTTTGAAGTAATCGAAATGCCTGAAATCGAAGAAGACTGCATTGCTTTTAACCCCAATAATTTAGAAGTCGAACAAGACGGAAATCGCTATTTTTTGTTGGACGGAGGTATGTCTTTGATGGTATTTGACAATCACGAAGAAGCCGAAATGAGTAAAGAAGTGATGCTGCGATACTATATGAATCAACAGTGTTTTGTAGGTCGTCGCAATGCTTCCTTCAAATATTTCTTAACCGAAGGACAAGCTCCTACAGGTGACATGGGCAACGAAGATTGCTTAGACTTCAATCCCAACAACATTGCAGTCAAACAAATTCAAGGGCGCTGGAAAGTAGTAGATGGCGACCATTGGCTGTTCGATTTTGAAGGAAACGAACAAGAAGCTCGTCAAGCCTTTGCAGTTATCAAAAAATACGGCTTCACCAAAACTTGTTTTGTTGGCCGTCCAGGACCTGCAATGGAGTATTTAAGAAGATAGTTTCTTCAAAAAATTCTTCTTCGTCATGGCCGAAGCAGTAAGCAAACCTGATAACAAAGCAGCACCAACACCAGCCGAAACAATATCTTGACCCGTCAAATATAGGTTTTTGATGGGCGTATGAGGGCGAAGAAATTTGTTTTTGAAGCGGTCAGGACCGTGACTCAAACCATAAATTTCGCCCTTTTCGTAGTTTACAAAATGTTTGGTGGTGATGGGTGTAGAAAGTTCGTAGTAAGCCACTTTTCCCTTCAATTGTGGTTCCAATCGGTAGAGCGTTTCCAAAAGTCGCTGGGAGATTTTTTCCTTCAACGCCTCGTAGTCCTCACCCCGTTTTTTCCATCGAGTATCCTCCCAAGGTTCAAACACTTCGTAGGGCATCAGAGTGATGATGTCGACCGTACTTTTGTTGGGATAGCGATTGCTCCAATCGGGGTCTTTGGCAGCAGGAAACGACACATATACTACGGGAAATTCGGCATTGATGTCTTTCGAGTAGCGTTCCACACACTCGTCGTGTGTGCCTTCTTCGGGATAAACCCAGTAGTTGGCTTTTGGCAATTGGAGGTCTTCGGGGGATTCCTTAAATCCAATATACAAACATACATGAGCTACCGAATTTTTGACCTTCTTCAATTGAGTTTTTAGATTGTGCTTTTCGACGAGTGCTTTGGGCAGTAGTTTTTTGTAAGTCGTCATGATTCCCGCACCACTCACGATGTTTTTGGCTCGAAAATCCTTGCCATCTTTCATCCGCACTCCCACTGCTTTGTTGTTTTCTATGATGACTTTGTCGACATCAGCACTCACCAAAACAGCTCCACCTGCCTCGGTAATCACAGGCAGAATGGTTTCCAAAATTCTCGAAGAGCCGCCCACTGGAAAATTTCCACCCGAAAAATAATGTCGTACCACAGCAGCGTGCATCGCAAAACTACTTTGACTTGGCGGCAACCCATAATCGCCATATTGCCCCGTCAAAACTTTGATAAGTTTGGGATTGTTGGTGATACTTTCCATGACCTCCAAAGTCGTTTTTTCGGCAAATTTCATATAAGCCGAGCGCATCAATCCACTCGAAACTTTACTTAACAAAGGCGGTAGGGCTTTCTCTAAATAGAAATTGCGGCTCGCTTTGGTGGCTTCAAATATCAACTCCATGTATTTACCAATTGCCTCCGCTTCCTTCGGGAAATAATCTAACATTCTCTTTTTGAAGTTGTTTGCACCTTTCACATAGTCAAAAACCTCCTCACCAATCACGATTCTGTCATAGACTTCGCCCATGTCTGCCCACTTCAATTTTCCATCCGTCACATAATCAAAAAGGTGTTTGAGGATGCTATTTTCACGCTGCATTTCACCGATGTAGTGAATGCCGACATCCCACTCATAGCCTCTACGCTTGAAGATGTGGGTGAAGCCACCTGCTGTATAGTGTCGCTCCAAAACCAATACTTTTTGTCCTTCTTTTGCCAACAATGCTGCAGTGGAGAGACTTCCTAAGCCCGAACCGATGCAAATGACATCAAAGGAATCACTGATTTCGTATTTTTGTTTATAAGATTGAAGCATAGAGGCAAATGAAAATTAAGAAGGGAATAAAAAAGTTGAAACACAAATATAGGTTTCTTGGTTAAACTCACGATACTAAACATAGATTGAAATGGAAGACAAACGAAACATTCTCAAAGAAGATTCACCTTTTTCATGGAAGTTATTGAAGAATGGCAAGGCATTGGTCTATTGGAGTGGGAAAATGATCAAGACTTTGAAAGAGAAGGATTGCAGTAAATTGAAGGAACTGATATTGAAGGGGGATGATTATAGAATTCAACTGTTTTTGGCTAAAATTACAGGAAATTTTAAACATGGAAATGAACGAGTGGGTTAAACCATTTCATCAGAGAAGTTTCTAAACTACAGAACCAATCTCTCTAAATTGCGTTTTAATTGAAAACAAAGTTTAAAAACTTACCATAAACCTATTAATATGAAACAATGGACTTTTCTAACCCTTTTTATAGGGATGATATTAGCCACTTCCTGCTCTACAAATCCGATTACAGGGCGAAAACAACTGACCTTAGTACCTGAATCAACAGTGTCTCAGTTAAGTCTGGATCAATACAAACAAGTATTGAGTCAGAGTAAGGTAGAACGCGGTACAGCCGATGCACAAATGATTAATAATGTTGGACAAAACATTGCGACTGCCGTAGAAAAATGGATGATACAAAATAAGTATGGCGATAAAGTCAAAGATTTCAACTGGGAATTCAACCTCATTGATGAAGATGTGGTCAATGCTTGGTGTATGCCTGGCGGAAAAGTGGCTTTTTATACGGGGATTCTTCCTTATACAAGAGACGAAAAAGGAGTAGCTGTAGTTATGGGGCATGAGGTAGCACACGCCGTAGCAAGACACGGTAATGAGCGAATCAGTCAGGGCTTGGTTCAATCTTTGGGCGGTGTAGGTCTCCAAATAGCATTGAGAAACAAACCTGCCGAAACACAAAGTTTGTTTATGGGTGCTTATGGTTTAGGTTCACAAGTAGCAGTCATGTTGCCTTTTTCGAGAAGTCATGAAACGGAAGCCGATCAAATGGGTTTGATTTTTATGGCGATGGCGGGCTATGATCCTTATGAAGCTCCAAGATTTTGGGAGCGAATGGCGCAAAGTGGAGGTGGTGGTGTACCCGAATTTTTGAGTACACACCCTAGTCACGAAACCCGTATCAAAAACTTAAACGAAAAATTCATTCCGCAAGCGTTGGCATACTACAAAGGAACACCAAACACCAATCCTACTTCGACTTCTCCTGCAAAAAAAGAAGTCGATCTCACCCCAACTCAAGGTAGTACGAATAAGAAAACCAAGGTGAGAACCCGAACTAAAACGGGAAATAATTAACAAAGTAATAAGAAAAAAATAACTTGAACACCTTAATTCCCCTTTAGAAAGGGGTTGGGGTATGTTAGCTGAAAAATCGTTCAGGTTATTTTTTATCGTTACAAAGAATGTTTTGGAATAGATGATTGTATTTTAGACAACTCCAATACAAGGATTTTCACAAGATCTAAAATACAACTATCAACATATCCACTGCAAAAGGTGTCAATCGGCAAATAGGCTGATAGACACCTTTTTGTTTTTTGTAAAACGCATGACAAAGCTCTATTGCAGCCCAAATACTTACGCTCTTTTTATTGAAAATTGCTTAGATTAGAAGCAAAATAACGAATAGAAAGTTTGTGGTATGAAACAAAATTACTTACTGAAAGCCTATTTACTGCTACTCTTCAATTGTACTGCTTTTGCTCAAAATGTTGATCCGAACGTCCATACTGTTTCTATAGACATTTACTTCAATTATCAAATAGAAGGCGAGGTCAATCGCATTTTATCTACCTTTTTCCTCCCCAAAAATTTACCCAACAAACAGCGCATCATCAACATTGACTATTCACGTCCTCCCCACCATATATTTGAAGAAGGGGACAATCAATACATCGAATTTATCTTCGATAAACCCAGAGAAAATTTTGTATTGAAGATGCACTTAGATATAGAATTGCATCGCTATGACCTCGCAAGAGCTACCTTCAATCAATTGGAGAGCAAATCACCTATGGCAGATAAATACCTACGAAATGAGCTTTTTTTGAGACGGAAAAACAAACGCATAAAAGAAATTGCAGATACAATTTCGGGCGGGAGTCAATTGGAAATCGTTCAGAACATCTATGATTTTGTGGTCAATCACTTAGAATACAATGACGACGTTCGAGAAAACTTGGGGTCTATCAAGGCCCTCAAAAAAGGCTATGGCGACTGTACGGAATACTCTGATTTGTTTGTTACTCTCTGTCGAGCCAAGGAAATTCCTGCAAGAGTTGTGGCGGGCTGTGTGGCAGAGTTAAGCCTCAACGCCAATCACCATTGGTCGGAAGTCTTTTTGGAAGGAATGGGGTGGGTTCCTTTTGATCCTACTTTTGGTGACAGTCAAGCAGCAGCTTTCGAGGAGATGCCCAATAAATACGTTTATTATTCCAATAATCGTACAGACAAGGTTTTGTTTAGCGGAAATGGTCGTCACAAGTGGTGGACACCCAACCGATTAGCTGGACATGTGGAGGTAAGTTCTTTTTACGATGCCAAATATCCCTTGGAGGTCAAATTCCTTCAAGCAAGCCAACAATATCAACAACAGAATTACGATGAGGCAAAAGTGCTTATTGACGAGCTATTGGAATTCGACAAAAAGAACAGCCGTTATCACGCACTCAAAAGTTTGATTCTTGCTCAACAAGAGAATTTTTTAGAAGCCTGTAAAGAAGTTCAGTATGCTTTGGCGCTGGCTAAGAATGGTTTTTTGCGGCAAAATGCCTACTATGCCTTGTCCAATATTTGCGCTTTGAGAGGACAAAAAGACTTGACTCTTTCTTTCTTGAAGCAAGTGTTGAGTATGGGCTTTTTGGATGCTTCGGAAGTAGAAATCAACAAAAATTTTGTCCTTTTGAGTCAAGACAAAGACTTTAAGCGTTTGTTGGAAAATTACAGCAAAGAGAGTAAAAACTAAGTGGAAAAGACTGAAGTACCTAGAGTCTTTTTGGAGTTTGTTGCCGAGGGTATCATAAGTGAGTTCTATTCGTCCTTCTCCTGTACTGATGATTTCGGGATGCTCCAAATAGTTGTATTTGTTGATGCTCATTCCCTTGCCCCAGTCTCCTATTAGGCTACCATTTTGGTAGCTGTAGCTTGCCGAGTTGTTGCCGTTGGGTTTGGCTGTAAGCAATGTGTTATTGAACTGTAAAGGAGGCAAGTTCAACACATTTGATTCGGATTTCCAACCCACCCAAGGCACCACAGATTCGGGAAGCACCCTTTGTTCCAAAGATTGCAAAACCTCTTTGGCTTCAATGCTTTCCAAAGCTTCTATTGAAGACATACTTATTTCTTCGGGCGTATTTGCCCACAATAACTGCCCCCACAAGCATACAAAAAGGGCAATAAAGATTCTTCTACCAATAGGTATTAAATTAGGCTTCATACACCAAAATTTTTCTTTTATATTAGAAACTCAATTTTCTATAAGTAGCTCGGAACCTGCTCCGAAAGACAGCTAATTTTTAGCTTACTCTATCATCAGTTTTCCATTTCCTAAGACAATAGCACCATCTCGCAATTCAAAGAAATACATCCCCGCTTCCAAAGTACCTCTATTCAACAAAACACCTTCACTTGTCTGTTGGTAGGATACAGACACCTTTTGTCCAATAGTAGTATATACATTCAAGGAAACCTGCTTACCTGTAGATTCAGGAAAAGCCAATAAGGTTTCTTTATCAAAGGGGTTGGGCATAACTTTGATTTCTGTCAGATAGTCAGGCATCTCAATATCATTTATGACATCTGAAGCCCAAATTTCCATATTGTTCTCACTATTAGTTACCAACAAATGTAAGCGTTCTCCTATTCCAAGCAATCGCCTTATGCTATTTTGATTAAACCCAAGATCAGATAGAGCCCCATTTATTAATATTGTTCCTTCTGTTGTTCCATCAGATTGATATAAGCCTATTCTCCCCTGCTCATAATCAGCAATGAAATACATTAGACCTCCTAAAGTAACCATGTGTCTTGGATTACTACTGTCAAATCCTTCTCTAATGTCAATGATGCTTTGCGTTCCTTCTACTGTACCATCTGTGACCCATAGTTCCTTGCCTTCCCCCAAAATTTCAGAAAAATCTGGAGCATTATATCTATCCCCCACAGATAAATAAACTTTATTCTTAAATACAGTTAAGTATTCAGGGTTATTTACAAGGAAGTCATCTTGGTATTTTCTAATTAGACTTGTTCCTATAATTGTGCCATCTGTCACCCAAAGTTCTTCGCCCACAGAAAAATGATCGCTAAATAAAAGCATGTCTTTGTAAGGAGTAAACTTTGAAAAAGGGGAATAACTACTAACAGTAAATATATCCAAATTTATTTTTTCCTCTGTAGCAATATCCAATCGCCATAAGATCTCATCATTTGTCATAAAGTAGAGAAAATTATCAGTAGCTATAAAATCCTCAGGCTCATCTTCAAAATCAGCTACCGTTTCAGAAATAATACCCCGCTCTGTTTTTTTACGTAGCCGAAAATCAGTAGCAGCAAAATACAATGTTTCTCCTATAACTACTCTATGCTTATTTGTCATTGGAGAAATTGAAGCATTACTGGGTTTTGTCAGTTCAATCACTTCTTCCAGCACTATATTACCTGTTCCTAATTCAATGCTGTACATATTCATCTGCTCATCGCTCTCCTCCGTAAATGTCCAAAAGTAAACCGCATCTTTAAAACCCACCATTGCCATCGGCATTGCGTTGGCACTTCCTTCTGCTAAATCGGTCAGACGATAAGTACCATCTATTGTTCCGTCACTACGCCATAGTTCTTTTCCATGTTCTTCGTCAAATCCACTAAAATAACATACTCCTTGATACACATCCAGTTGAGGATTTTGAGGTAATTTGTGTAAAAAAGCTGTGCCTTCTTCTGTTCCATCTGTTACCCAAAGGTCCAACTGTACTGATCCTTGAAAGGGGCTAATTGTAAAAAAAAGCTTGTCTTCACTTGAATAAAGTGTCCTACTATAATTCAATTCATTCGCAGTAATCTCCTTCACCAATACCATCTCCTGCCCAACCACCCAATCGGCAGCCAAAAGCCAAAAAACCAATAAAATAAATGTAAAAAATTTGTTCATGTCGTGCTAATTTTAATTTTTAAAAAAATATTCACAAATAATAGAGATTTTAAATTTCGGCATCTTTTCAAATTTCCACAATCGTTTACAATCTATAATTCAACTAATTAAAATGATATGATACATGACTTATACTAATTATTAATTATCAATTGTTAATTATTAATTAAAATTCCGCATTTGGGTTCTCCTCGTCTTTGCTACAAGAGGTAGCGAATAGTAAACTACTGAGGATTAAAAGGGTGATTGTTTTGTTCATTTTTTTAGGTTGTTTTTTTATTTTTGTTTTAGTATCTCTTTTTCTCAAAAATATATAAAATAACTTGAATGGAAAATTCTAATAATTTTAAACAAATCAGAGCAATTTTTGATGATTCCTCAATTATTGTGTATCAAGCTTACAATAGAAAGATTGCTATGTCTGCTCTGAAATATCAAACTTTTAAATCTCCTCCATATAAAATGAATAGAATGACTTGGATAAAACCATCTTTTCTTTGGATGATGTATCGTAGTGGGTGGGCAACAAAGCCAAATCAAGAGTATATTCTTGCAATAAAAATCACAAGAGAAGGATTCGAATGGGCATTAAATAATAGCTGCCTATCCCATTTTGATTCCAACATTCATGAATCACATGAGCAATGGAAAAATAAATTAAAGAACTCTCCTGTCCGAATCCAATGGGATCCTGAACGTGATATATATATGAATAAATTAAATTATCGTTCTATACAAATAGGACTATCAGATATTGCCGTAACAAAATATGTTAATGAGTGGATTCTATCAATAGAAGATATTACTCCAATTTGTAAAAAAATTCAATTACTAATTTCTGAAAATATTGACGAAGCAATCAAGCAACTCCCTAAAGAAACAATCTTTGCTTTAATTTGATTCTTCTGATTCTTTCCAATATCTATTTTCCTCTGGAATTAGTTTTGTTAATTCAAATTTTCTTGTCTTCCATGTTGAATGCAATGATAATTCTAAATCCCATTCTCCAAAAAAAGTTGAAAATACTTTATTAGTAAAGTCTGCATAAACGAATGGTTTGATTAAGATTTCATCAAACAACTGTTCTTCTTTAACTTGCCAATAGGCATTTTTTAAATCTTCTTCACATACTTTAAACTCTTGAATAACTTCAAGAAAAAGCTCACACTGCTCCTCAATTGATAACTGCCAAGGAATATCATACTGACTCCAACTCTTCATTATCCAGTAATCTGCTGGCAATATGTACCATTCAGTAATATTGTCAGTAACTACAAACGAAATTAAATGATAACCGTATTTGAAATTTTTTAATATATTTTTTTTCATATCATGGTAAAATTTCGCCACTACCTTGAATTAAGTTTTCCATTAATTCCGTTTTCCAAAACTCATTCCAATTATGGAAAGTAAAAGCGTGACCATTATCGGTAACATTAACATCTACTATATAAGGAGCATTCCCATCTTGATAAAAGGCATTTTTTGGTGCACTCCACTGAGGTATTGCATGCTCTTTCACCAAATCATCGAACCACTTTGGGACATCAAATTTATAGATTTCAGCCCCTTCTCCATTCTTATTTTTATAATAATTTGCATGTTCAAGATTATCTGTACTAAAATTAAACCAAGTAGCACTGCTAAAGGATACGTTTCCATTAGAATCAATCTGCACTATATACGCTGAAAAATTATCTTCTCCTCCTTGAACTCGGTAATAAGGTACAACATCATCTGGTGAGCCTTGTAGTTTTTGTCTTCTGTAAGTCGTAATCCTTCGTAAATAATTTACATAAGTAGTAGGCTGTCCTTGAGGTAAAGTGGGTATTCCATCATCTATCCATTTCCAAGCATCAAAAATAACTTCTTCAGCTTCAAATGAAGCCTTTAAAGCTGAATTGTTCGAGATTTCAGCAGCAGCTTTACTAATCTGATTTGCAGGATATTCTAAAGTAGTCCAATTATCAATTTTTGAGAGCCACCAAGCATCTGTTTTTAATGCAGTTGCATCTGCATTATCAAGAACATCCCAAGCCTCCGCCAATTCAGGCTTCTTAAAAATCGCCTCTGCAAAGTCATCTCCTCCATCAATTAAATCTTTATAAAAACGAGCTTGTTTTTCCTTTTTGGGCGTAAAGGCATCAAATATATTAAATAGTTCTTCATTTTCTTTGATACTCTGTCTATATTTTAGAGCCAGTGTAGGATTGGAATCAAAAGCTTTTAAAAGGGTAGTGTTCTTAAATGTTCCTAATAAATATCAAAATAGATTGTCCTCACTGCTCCAGTCCAAAAGTCGTAAAAAACGGCAAAAAACCTACAGGAAAACAGAATTTTCTGTGCAAGGACTGTCGAAAGCAGTTTCAATGTGAGTACACAAATCAAGACTCAAATCCCACCATTCACAAGTATGTAAAAGATAGCTTGCTACATGGTGGGGGTATTCGAGATAATGCTGCTGTATTTAATATAAGTCGTCAGACTGTATTAAATATCATTGAAAGGGAAGGTAAAGATGTGCCTATCAAGCCTTTAAAAGAGCATTACTCAAAAGTCCAAATAGATGAAATGTACTCATTTGTTGGAAGTAAAAACAAGAAAGTTTGGATTTTCTATGTGTATGCACCTGAAACCAAAGAGATTCTCGCTTATACAATGGGAAAACGTACAGCCAAACAAGTAAGTTATTTACTGCTGAAAATAAAGTCTTTAGACATCAAAATTGATGCTTATCAAACAGACGCTTTTGAAGGTTTCAAGAGCATTTTCAGACGACACACTCATTTGATTGGAAAGGAATACACAAAGCATATTGAAGGTCGTAATAACTGCGTCCGAGCACGTTTAGCACGATTCCAAAGAAGGACAACCAAATTTTCAAAGAAACTTATTTATCAATGGTGGCTTTTCAACATGTTAGTGCAGTGGCTCAATGACCAAGCTGCATCATACATTTAGGAACACTACCGAAACTACTAATGCTATCATAACATTATTCGATAAATTATATGAATTTCATAGAAAAAAGATAGACTTCTTTGAAAAATAGTGTTCAAATCCCATTAACATCAAAACGCAATAATAGTATAAAAATTATTAATAAAACTTTATTTCATACATATAAAACTGATTATTGAAATCATACAATTTAGTTAAATAAAAATAGAGTTCAAAAAACCAACATAGTCCCATTACCGCTCAAACGCACCGCATATTTAACACACATAAAAACACCTTTAATTCAACATCAAAAATATTATTTAAAAACTTATTTTATTATTTTTAAATGAATTTTAAACACTTGAATTAAACTAAATATAAAACAAAAAACACCTGTTAATAAATAATTAACAGGTGTTTAGTAAAAGATTTTCGACTAAATTAAATACTTTTACATATAAAGAAGTCGCCTTTAGGGTGGATGATGGGATTTGAACCCACGGCCCCCGGAACCACAATCCGGTGCTCTAACCAACTGAGCTACAACCACCATTTTGAAGCAAAAAAGCAACCTTGTTTAGCTTGTGCTTTTAAGCAGCGCAAATTTACACCTTTTAAACTATTTTCAAAGCACAAAAGTTCCTTTCTCCTAAAAAAAATGTAAGATTATAGATTTTTTTGAAGATATTGTGGTCAATACACAAATAATCTTTATTTTACAAAAGCCATCCCATTTACAAAATTCCAATTTCACAAGTTTCGACTCAAGAGATGAAAACTCCCTCACGGAGGCAAACCATTGTGGCTGTGTTTATTGCAACAATACTTTGTCTATTTCCTTTATTACCCATTCCCTTACTGCAGGCGCATACATTACACTTATTACTGTGCCTACCACTCATTGTATGGGGTTTTTACTATCTGACTGCTACTTGGTATGTAGATGTCAATCGTAAAACTTTGCACAATACTATTTTGTGGTTCATTTCTTTCCTTTCTTTGTTGGGATTGAGTTTGGCTCACTATATATGGGAAGGGCAAAATACGTCAGGTTCGCATTATTTTTGGCAAGCATTGGCGGTTTCTATTAGTTGTGCAATGGTGAGTTTGCATCTATTGGAGATGTTGAGAAAACGTGCGTTGGAACATGAAACACATTTAAGCTATCTGCAACAACAGGTTTCTCCTTTGCCCATCATTGAAAATTCCACTATTGAAGTAAGCGAACTTTCCAACGAACAGGAATCTATTGAAGCAGAGGAAGCTTTCAGTGAACAGGAAAGCATTAAAGTAAACGAACTTTCCAACGAGCAAGAAGGCATTGAAATAAAAGAAATTACCCAAGCTACGGTTTATGCGGGTGAATTGATTCCGATAGATGGCAGAGTCGTATCGGGCGAAGGGTTGGTGAACGAGTCTGCACTAACAGGGAACAACATGCTGCAAGACAAACAAAAAGGCATGAGGGTATGGGCAGGCAGCGAGTTGGAATTAGGACAACTGTACATTGAATCTGTGCCTCACACAAATCCATTTCCCAGTTTTTTGGCGCAGTCATTAGAAGAACTTCGAAAACTCAAAAGAAATCTCCCCACAGAACATTTGTTGATGCGCTACTTCAATAATGTTCTGATTGTATCTACCTTGCTTTGGGCTAGCATAATGGCTTACGGACGGTATCAGACCCTTTCGGCGATAGAACCTCTTTTGACCAGTTTTCAAATATGGACCGAAGTTCTTACCCTATTTGCCACGATATTGTTAGTCGCTTGCCCAATTGCACTAGGTCTTGCAATACCTTTGACCTATCGGCGGGTGTTGGATGTACTTTTCAAAAAAGGGATTCGCCTCAAAAACAGTTGGATTGTTAAGAAAACAGCTTCCTTAAAATCCATGATTTTCAGCAAAACAGGCGTGCTGACCACAGGTTTATTTCACATCCACAATTTTCACTCCACTCTTCCCTCCAACGACTTCAAAGCCATCTTATTGGCATTGGAACAACACAGTGAACATCCTTATGCCAAAGCAGTTTTGGCTCACTTTGAAGGGGATGTATTTCCTTTAGAATTGAGCGAAATTCGTTCCATCAATGGCTTGGGGATTATGGGAAAGGATGCTGCGGGAAACACCTATATGGCTGGGGCGTACAACATTGCAGCCGAATTCACAAAAGAAGACCATCACAGCATTTATATGCTGGTAAACAATCGCTTAGTAGGTTGGCTGGACTTGAAAGACCGACTCCGAGAAGAAGCCGAACCTTGTGTAACAGATTTGTTGGAAAAAGAATTGAAGGTGACGCTCCTGAGTGGTGATAGGGCGATTCCGACACAGTATGTAGCCCGAAAAACAGGCATCAAGGACTATCATTTCCAACAACTTCCCAATCAGAAAAAAGCCATCATAGAGCAGCTACAAGCCGAAGGGTATTCTGCAATGATTGTAGAACACAGCGAAGCTGATGATTTGCTTTCAAGCGCATCGGTTGGTATAGAATTAGAAAGCATGCCCAATTTTAATGATTCTGCTGTTATTGCAGATGTCAGCATTTTTCATCATCGCCTATTGCTCATTAACGAGCTCATCGCTTTATGCAGAGCCTTGGTAGATAGGATTCGATGGATAATCATTTTAGCAATTATTTATAATATTTTTGCCATCATTTTAGCAAGTTTTGGTTATTTTTCTCTTATATTAGCGGCAATTAGCAGTCTTATCGTTTGGAGTATCACTTTTTTACTCCTAAAAATTTAATTCAAAAAACCCAGTAATATGAACTACTCTTCAACAGAAAAAATCGAATTAAGAAAAATCAGAGATTTTAGTGGCCACATCAATGCTGCAGCCTCATTCACTCGCCAAAACCTCCTACCAATGCTGAAAATTTTGGTACAGGTAGCGGGTGTTTATATACTTTTAGGCTTGCTCATAATGATGGCAAGTTTTTACTTCGGCTTAGCGGACTTGATGAATATTACTCATGTAGATGAGCTTGAAGCTTTCAATATCAACTTCGGTTTATTGGGAGTGGTTACTTTATTAGCCATCATTTTTTTCATGATTGCCAGTGTTTTCTATACAGCTGCTACTTACCGATATATTTTGGAGTATGCTATTAGAGACGACTATAATAACCTCACTGATACCGACATTAAGCGCTACTTGAGTAGAGACAGCAAAATCGTGTTTTTCACCTATTTAGGCTTGTTTGGAATAGGATTTTTGTCCATCTTTTTAGCCCTTATTCCTATTCTCGGCGCATTGGCAGTGTTTTTTGGGTGGATATATTTTATGATACCTATCTCCTTCATCTTCCTTTTGAGAATTCACGAAAAATTGGGTTTTATGGATTCCATAAAAAGGGCTCAGTTCTTGGTAAAAGGCTATTGGTGGCAGACTCTTGGCTTGTATTTCGTAACAGGTCTTATTGTCTATAGTGTCAGTGCCGTACCAAGTCTATTCTCCAATTTTGGTTTTGGAATAGGTACAATGCTTAACTCCGATGAGTTGGGTAAACTTCTATTCGGCATATTTTACATCATTTCTATCATGGTGAGCATTGTGACAAGTGTGGTCTTTTCTATTGTCATTGCTTTCCGCTATTTCAGTCTTTTAGAAATTAAGGAAGGTCACAATATGATGGACAGAATACAGGATATTGGAGAATAAGGCAAATCGAAGCAATACTTTGTAAGCGAGTATTAAAAATTAATTTGTAATCTATACTCTATGTAAAGCACGTTTAGACTTGTCTTATTGTGTCATCATTTCCTTCACTCCCTCCAACATTTCTTCTACCCACAATCCATACATTTCACCCGAAGGATGCAAGCCATCATTTGCTGTCAAGGCAGGATTCTCTTTGGCTTGACGTGAAATAGGAGTGATATCGAAATAACGAATTTCGTACTTGTCGGTGATTTCCTTATTGACCGCATTGAATGCATCAACAGCAGCTCCAATAGCTTCTTCATTTGATGCGCCAAAAGGCGTAACTCCATAATCGGGAATAGACACCACAAAAACCTTGTCTTTGTTGTCTCCCGCCAACTTTACCGCTTTTAGCAAAAGCTGTTCAAACTCCACTCTATATTCTTCAATGCTCCGCCCTTGATACTGATTGTTCACACCAATCAAAAGCGAAACGAGGTCGAAATTAGAAATTAAATTGGCTTCTGTAATAGCATTCTTTAAATTGCCAGTAGTCCAACCCGTTTGAGCAATGATTCGAGGTGCTTCCACTTCAATTTCTGCTGCCCTCAAGCCTTGAATCAACTGAACTGGCCAACGTTCTGACACTTCAACAGATTCGCCAATCGTGTAAGAATCTCCCAAAGCAAGGTAGAAAATAGCCGAATTTTCATTTTCGGGGGGAATTGGAGTCATGTTTGTTGTATTTTCTTTTTTGCAAGTAGCCTGTAAAAATAACAGAGATAAAAGTAAGATAAAAATACTTGATTGCCGCATAAATTATTTCTTTTTGTATATTGATACATAGTTCGCCATTAAAAGCTCCAAACCCCTTCAAATGTTTACAACAACTTAGACAAATTCAAACAATACTTTGTAAGCGAATTATTTGAGTATTACAAATGGCTAATTTAATTTTTTAGTTTGCCCAGTAGTATTTTTTTGACCAACAATTGAGAATCCATGAAAAAAATAAATTTCAAAACTCCCCTATTCGAAATTTCAAACCGCTTGACTAAGAAGCAGTTTTTTCATTCTGGCTCATTTAATATTTATACAATGTTTATCATCTCTTTTTGGCTCACGCTTTTGGGCTGTTCTACCATGCCCAAAGAACGCCCGAATGATTTCAGTATTCGGCTCAGCGATCATGGCGGCATGTTGCCCTCAGGCTACAGCATCGAACTTTCCAACGACAGTTCCTATATCGAGTACCATGTTTTTAATGCTCGCAACAAAGTCTATTTTCAGCTCACCGACAAGGAGTTGGACAACATTTATCAAGTCTGTGTCAAGCAAAAATTTGATATCATCAAAGAAAAAAAGGAAATGGTCTATGACAGAGGCGGTACCAGCATCAACCTCAATGCAAACGGAAAACACATCCAAAAAAGCGATGCAGGTACAAGCTTTATTCGTAAAAAACACGCCAAAAGATTTGGCAAAGTCGAAGGCATGATTCGAAAAATGGCTCGTGAAAAAACAGACGTTCTTAAGCGCATCATTCCTGTACACATTGCGGATAGTTTGTTGACAGATTCGACCTTTCTACACATTCATGTCAATCAGGGAGGCTTCACCAGTTTCGGCTTCAACAGCGAAAAAGACGGTGAACAAAACCAGATAGAAGTGCCTTTCTATTTGGGTGACAACCATGTTTCTGCAAGTTTGGTAGAAGCAGGTGAAAAAAAATACCGACGACAAGTTTTTGCTACCAATCAATTCACTGTTCACATTGCAGACTCTACTCAACAATTGTATTTGCAGAAAGAAGGAGAGCAAATTATTTTGAATTCAGGCGAAAATAATGAGGTCAAGGAATAATTTTTTCACCCAATTTAGCGATATTTAAGAGCCTGTAAAACCAAAACTTCAAACATGAATAATTCCCTAAAATATCTATTGCATTTATCTTTTCTTTTCTCTATTTACCTCATTCCAACAAACATTTACACCTGTAGTGATTTTCCAATGACCGAAGATTATCGCTACAATCTATTCAATCCTACTACTGCCGACTTGCAGCAATACCGTCCATTTTATTTTACCACCGATTTTTTGAATCCAGGCATTCCAGAACTTATTGAAGCGGGTATCAACGACAACTTGAAGGAATGGGCAAATTATTTGGAAAATGAGGTAAGCGTTAGCGATATCCAAAAATTTCTATATGGATATAAATTTAAGCCCAGTGATGCAGAGTATGTCAATTTGGAAGCTGTCAAAAGCAAAAGTATTTACCAATACAAATTGGTCAAACATTTGGTAGAGAAAGAAGACAAGGCGACTTTGGATTACATGCTCTATGCCAAAGAAATAGAAAAAGCATTGGAAATTGGCGGTGCTTGGACAGATGAGGAATTGGCCAAACCGACCCTTCAAAAACTCATTGACCTCGCCAAAAATGCCTATCCAGAAGTTCATCCAAACCTTCAGTTGCGATATGGTTATCAAATGGTTGTACTTGCACGATATTTAGAAGACTACAAGCAAGCAGTCGTCTTATATGAAGAATTCGTCAAGCCTCTTCAAAGTGAAAGCATTGTCAGATATTGGGCAATGCTGCACCGAGCTACCGCATTATATCACATCAATTTACAAGCCGCAGCCGATTACAATTTTGCAATGTCCTTCAAAAATGCACCCAACAAACGACATCGTGCCTATCAAGGTTTTGAAGGAAAGGATATGAAGGCGAGTTTAGCATTTGCCAAAAACAGCCAAGAAAAGGCCGCCCTTTGGCTCATGAAAGGCATCAAAAATCCAGGCAGAGCTTTAGAAAGTCTCAACAATGTTTATACCCTTGCACCCAAAATGCCCGAATTGAATCTGCTCATCACACGTGAAATCAACAAACTCGAAGATTGGCTTTTGACCCCCGAGTACACAGGTTTTGTAGCGGCAAGTACTAATATCAATTACGATGAAATCAATCAGGAAAATCGAGAAAGCGACCGAAAGTATTTGGATAGAATCGCCAGTTTTGTTGACAAAGGCATCCTAAGCGGCAATGTTCACAACCTCGCTTTTTGGCATCTTTCGGCGGCCTATTTGGCTTTTATGCAGGACAATTACCTAAAAGCCAATACTCATTTGCAGCAAGCCGAAACAGCAAAAGGTACAACCGAAGTCATCCAAAACCAAATCTACCTCACTCGCATTATGGCTTTTGCCAATGATTATGGAGGAATATCAGAAGAGGCAGAGACCCAGTTATTTCAAGCTTTAAAATGGCTTCAGAAAAATTACTTAAACGAGAAACCCAAAAGCAGTGAGTTCGGTTTTGGAAGTTTGAACACTTACGACAAAGTGATGTATGCTTTGGCAGCTCGTTACGAAAAAAATGATGAAATCTACAAAGCTGCCATGTACCTCTCACAGCCCGACGAACTACTTCGGTCCCCTACAAAAGAATTTATTGGCTCTATTTACACCGACTACTTCTTCTACCTCAACGAAAAAGCCAATACCAAAGACTTGGAAAAATTACTTCAATTCATTGTCAAAGAAAACCCAACACCCTACGAACAGTTTTTGGCTCAAAAAGTGGCCAAAGATAAAAATAGAATACTCGACTTATTAGGCACAAAGTACTTGCGTGAGGACAAATTGGAAGAAGCATTGGTGGTGTTTGAACAAATTCCCGAAAAATACTGGAAAAGCGGGGCTTTTGAATACGATTTTTATTTGGCAGCCAATCCCTTTTACGCCGATTTTTACAATGGTCACAAGCCCACCGTAGGTGATACAATACAATATACCAAACCCGAATTTGTATCAGAAATGTTGGCTATGAAAGCCATTGCAGCAGAAGGAGGACTGGATGAAGCTACTTGCAACTTTTTGATTGCCAATGGTTACTACAATATGACTTTTTATGGAAATTCTTGGATGTTGGTGCGTTATTGGTGGACCAATGCTTGGGAATACAGCTTGGGAGAAACCGCAAGCGGCAAAAATTACGACGATGTTGCCAATTTTTACGGCTGTACTCGTGCCAAAACCTACTACGAAAAAGCGGCAGAAACGGCAAGTACATGTAGTTTTTCAGCTTTATGTTACCGAATGGCTGGCAAGTGTGATTACCGTCAAGAATTGTTTGAAAAAACGCTGGCAGCAGATAATCCCTGGGATCGTGAAGAACCCCAATTCAAAGACAATTATTACTACAACCTTCTACGAAGTAATTTTTCGGAATACTACGATAAGTTGATTGACGACTGTACTTCTATTCGAGATTTTGTAGCCTGGGGGGATTAAATTCCTCGACTTCACAATCTACAAACAACCTTTAAATTATCTACTCCAAAAGTCTCTACCACGAACCCCCAATCCTCCACTTTCGCAATCCCCAACAGACAACCTCCACCACCTGCACCACACAACTTTAATGCGTATCGCTCTGATAGTATGCCATTTTTCCAGTGGGTTTTAAAATCAGGAGGAACCATTCGGTCGAAGTTTGCAAGTTGCCGAAAAGAAAGTGCTTGAAAGTGTTTGAAAAGTTTATTTCCTTTTCCCTTCAAAAAATCGTTAATACATTTTTTATTCATGTACTTCAAATCTTTTTTACAAAACCTCTTAAAATAAGGTTCTTCCTTCAACTGCTTCAAAAAGTACGCTACCAAAGGCCCTGTTTCTCTCTGCAATCGTGTATCCACCAAAAACAAAACGACCTCTCCTTCTTGCTTCAAATCTATTTCTACCGTCTGAATACCTTTCGAGGTTTTCAGTACTGCTTGATTCAAATAACACACCAAAGGGTCAAAGCCCGAACTCTGTCCATGAAAATGAGATTCCAACACCGCAAACTCCTGCTGCAAAGCCTCCAGAGAATCCGACTTTATTTTTTCAGCTGATTCCTTACCGTATCGGCTCACGACACCCGCCACAACAGCCCCCGAACTACCCAGACCATAACCTTTCGGAATATTAGAGTCAAAAAAGAGATGTTTTTTCAAATCTCTTTCAAAGGACTCTAAATCAATCTCTAAAGATAATTTTCTTTCGCTTTGAAGGACTTTAATAGCTCTTGCAAACTTCTTCAAAGCAAGCATTGACCATGCTTGCTGCTCTTTCCACTTGCCTTTATCTTTTTCGATAGGAAACTGAAAATGACCTTGGTAAGTAGGGAAAGGCACAGCAAGCCCACTACCACCTACTACCACGCTGTATTCACCAAACAGTAATATTTTGGACGAAAAGTATTGCATCGCTTTTTTAGAATCAAATTTCCGAAAATTTGTGAAACTATTGGGTAAATTTGCCTTCCAAGCAATAACAAAAAAATAATACAAATGGAATTTAAAAATTTTGCAGAGTTTAAAGGAATGGAAGGCAAACAATTGCCTGTTAGCGAGTGGATTACTGTCACTCAAGAAATGATAAACGCCTTTGCGGAAGCTACTTTAGATTTTCAGTGGATTCACATTGATGTAGAAAAAGCCAACAAATTTTCCCCTTTCAAAACTCCTATTGCCCACGGTTTTATGTCGGTTTCACTTTTATCGAAGTTTGTGGAAAGTGTAGTGGTCATCAAAAGTGCTAAAATGGGCATCAATTATGGATTGAACAAAGTTCGCTTTCCCCATCACGTAGCAGTTAATAGCAAGCTGCGAGCAAAAATCACTGTTGCCAAAATAGAGGACTATGCTGAAAATGCCATCAAAACTTTTTGGGATTGTACAGTAGAAATTGAAGGGGTAGAAAAACCTGCTTGTGTAGGGCAGTTCATTACCTTGACTTTTGAATAGTCTGCTAAGAAATGAAAAAGGCAAAATAGTGTAATGGAAATTCTGCAATATCCTATTTTGCCATTTCACAATCATTCAGTTGAATTTGTACTGGAAGCCTGAGTTTGAATTTCTTCTCGCTTCCGTTTCCACCTCCGATGCGTCCAAAGCCAATATTGGGGAGCTTCCCTGATTTCTTCTTCAAGCAATCGGGTATGTTTTTCGGTAATCTCACCATGAGCCGTTTGTTGTGGATGCTCCTCCACTGTCACAAATTCCATTTCATAATAGCCTCTTTTACGCTTTTTGATGTATCCAAACAATACAGGCATATTGTATTCTTTGGCATATTTTTCAGTCCCAAATAAGACAGCCGTATCTTGATTCAAAAATTCCATCCAATGTGCTCTAGTACTGGAAGAGGGAGATTGATCCGTACCAAAAAAATAGGCAACAGGGCGATTTTTGTTATCTGCAAAATACGCCTTTGTGTCTTTTTTAGAAACGAGGTCAACGCCGAATTTGGCGCGTGATTCTCGCAACTTTCGATCAAAAAATGGATTGGAAAGAGAACTATAGACCCCCATCATCTGGTGAGGGATTTGAGGATTGGAACTTACCGCCATCATTTCCCAGTTATTGAAGTGTCCTGCTGTAACCAAAATACTCTGCCCCTCTTGATAGTATTTATCAAAAATTTCTGGATTGACAACCCTGCACCTTTCGATGATTTCTTCTTTCGAAATACTAAATATGCGTA
Organism: Bacteroidia bacterium; assembly: GCA_030427245.1. Classification (GTDB taxonomy): domain Bacteria; phylum Bacteroidota; class Bacteroidia; order Chitinophagales; family UBA2359; genus JAUHXA01. The sequence goes on from JAUHXA010000018.1 coordinate 34,612, forward strand.
CTGATTCGACAATCAAATCACATAGATGTTGATAAAATTGTTTTCCAATACGCATTATTTCCTTGGGACTCTTATCGGGGAAGGAATTGTAAAGGTTCTGAAAGACCACTTTCTTGCGATACCCTACTACATAATACAGAATGACAAACAGAAGGTCGGAGATTCGCAACAATACTGCAATCGGAAGCAAAGAAAGCGGTTTGATAATTAAATAGAAAAGAATTCGACTCATGATGTGTGTGCCTTAATCTCTTGGTCGTTTATCTCCTTTTTTAATATACCTTTTTTTCTTCACACGTCTTTCTCGCTCTTCAGGCTGTTGAGATTCGTTAGACTCTGTAGATTCCATATCTAATTCATCTGCAATACTTTCCAGTGTGATTTTTTCGACAGGTTTCTCTGGGCGTTTTGTAGTTTTTGCTGGTTTTTCAGGTTTCTTTTTCGGGACTTTTTTAGGGCTAATGAAAGCAAACATTCTCTTACCATCCAAACGAGGCATTTGCTCTAAAGCACCCCATTCACTCAATCGCTCTGCAAACTTCAAAAGTAATAATTCTCCTCTTTCTTTGAAGACAATAGCTCTACCTTTAAACTGAACATAAGCCTTTACCTTTGAGCCTTCTTGTAAAAAACGCTCTGCATGTTTAGATTTAAACTCAAAATCGTGATCATCTGTATTTGGTGTAAACCTAATTTCCTTGACAACTGTTTTTTGGGTTTTCGCCTTGATTTCCTTTTCTTTACGCTTCTTTTCGTATAAGAATTTACTGTAATCTATTATTCTGCATACAGGAGGGCGGGCAGTAGAAGCAATTTCTACGAGGTCTAAATTAAGGCGATAAGCCATTTTCAAAGCATCAGAGGTTCTAAATATCCCTGGTTCTACGTTTTCTCCAACTAATCGCACCTCTGGGACACGTATTCTTTCGTTAATTCGATGTTCAGGCCCCTTATTTTGAGGCATTCTGTTGGTTCTTCTTCTTGGTCTTGCCAATTATTATTATTATTTAAATGAAAAAAATAGGTTGCAATAGGAACATTGATTTTTAAATTATAGTTTCAATAAGTTAAATGTTTTATCAATAAGCCTACAAATATTAGACGAATATACGCTATAAAAGTTTTATTCGACCTTCTAATTTAATAAAAATTATCCACTTTTACAAAGTTTTGAACTTTGGACGAGAAACCTGAGAACAGTAAAACCACACACAAAATACTGATAATCAACAATTCTAAATTCACATATTAAAAATTGTAAAATTTCGCATCTCACCTCGCTCCTTTCTCGTCCAAAGTCTAAACAAATTTAAGCAGTAACAGGTTCATTAGCTTGCAATTCTGCATTACAAAGCTCCAAAAACTCTGCTATCGACATCGCTCCTTTGTCTCCTCTCCCTTCTCCATGTCGTCTCACTGCCACAGTATTATTTTCTTCTTCACGCTCACCAATAATCAGTTGATAAGGAACTTTTTGCATAGAAGCATCGCGAATTTTCCGCTTAATAGATTCAGCACGATAATCAATTTCCGCACGAATATCATTTGCCTTTAATTCTTCCAATACTTTCTCTGCATATTCCAAATATTTGTCACTAATCGGCAAAACAGACACTTGCTGAGGTGCTAACCAAAGAGGGAAATTACCCGCACTGTTTTCAATTAAAACGGCTATGAATCGCTCAAATGAACCAAACGGCGCACGGTGAATCATCACAGGACGGTGTTTTTGATTATCTGCTCCGATATACTCCAATTCAAAACGCTCAGGCAAATTGTAATCTACCTGAATCGTTCCCAACTGCCAAGAACGCCCCAAAGCATCCTTCACCATAAAATCCAACTTCGGTCCATAGAAAGCCGCTTCGTCGTATTCGATTATTGTATTCAATCCTTTTTCAGAAACCGCTTCAATGATGGCCTGTTCCGCTTTTTCCCAGTTTTCATCTGAACCAATGTATTTCGAACGGTCGGTTTGGTGTCGAAGCGAAATTTGGGCAGTAAATTCCCCAAAACCCAGTTTGGAAAACACCAATGTCACCAAGTCAATCACATCTTGAAACTCTCCTTTCAACTGTTCGGGCATACAAAAAATGTGTGCATCGTCTTGCGTAAAGCCCCGCACCCGAAGCAGTCCATTCAATTCACCTGTTTGTTCGTAGCGATAGACTGTTCCAAACTCTCCCAATCGAATCGGCAAATCACGATAAGACATCTGCCCTACTTTGTAAATTTCACAGTGATGGGGGCAGTTCATCGGCTTCAAAAGATACTCTTCTCCTTCTCTCGGTGTGTGAATTGGCTGAAAAGAATCTTTTCCATATTTGGCATAATGCCCCGAAGTTTCATACAGCTCCTTTTTTCCAATATGAGGAGTCATAACCATCTGATAGCCTCGCTTTGCTTGTTCCTTCATTAGGAAGTCTTGCAAAAGGGTTCGCAGTTTTGTTCCTTTCGGCAACCAAAGAGGCAAACCAGACCCCACTTTTTCTGAGAAAGCAAACAAGCCCAATTCTGCACCCAATTTTCGGTGATCTCGTCTTTTGGCTTCCTCCATCATTTCGATGTAATGATCCAAATCACTTGCCTTCGGAAAACTCACCCCATAAATACGGGTCAGCTGTGGATTGGCATCATCGCCCCTCCAAAAAGCACCTGCAATATTGGTCAGTTGGAAAGCCTTAATCAAGCCTGTATGGGGAATGTGTGGCCCTCTACACAAGTCCACAAAGTCACCTTGTGTGTAAAAGGTAATCGTACCATCCTCCAAATCTTCAATCAATTCGGTTTTGTATTCATTATTTTTGTAAAACTCGGCTGCTTCTGCTTTGCTCACCTCGCTGCGAACAAACTTGTTATTACGCTTTGCCAAGTTCTTCATTTTCTGCTCTATCTTCTTCAAATCTTTCGCATTCGGAATCTGTCCACCAAAATCCACATCGTAGTAAAACCCTTTATCAATTGCAGGACCGATTGTGAATTTCGCTTCAGGATAAAGGCTTTGAATGGCTTCAGCCATCAAGTGTGCCGTAGAATGCCAAAAGGTTTTCTGACCATCCGTGTCTTCCCATGTCAACAATTGCAAGGTTGAGTCTGTGGTCAATGGGCGTGTGGCATCCCACACTTCATCATTTACTTTTACAGACAATACTTTCTTCGCCAAGCTATTACTCAGTGACTTGGCAATCTCTAAACCTGTTACGCCCGATTCATATTGGCGTACATTGCCGTCTGGGAATGTGATGTTAATCATAATACATCTTTGCTTTTTTTGTGTGCTGCCTCAATAAGCAGCGATTTTAAACGTTGTTTTTTTAAATGCGGACAAAAGTATTCAATTTATTCAAATTTACGCATCAAATCCTTTCTAAATTCCCGATTCCTTTTTGCATATACGCTGGTTTGATATACCAATGCTGAAAACACACCTCTATCAATCTACTTTATTTGTTTCCAATCTTTCCAACCCTTCCTTCGCTAACTTCAATTCAGGGTCAAACTTCAATGCCAATTCATAGTCCGTTTTTGCAGCCGCTTTGTCGCCCAATTTTTCATCGCAGTAACCTCGCATATAATACGCTTTTGCGAAAGCTGGCGAAACCCGAATAGCAGCATAAAAACTTTTTTTCGCCCTTTCGTATTCGCCTTTTTTGAAGTAGATATAACCTGTGTTGTAATGAGCATCCTGAAATTGTGGGCTGATAGACATGATTTGAGCATAAGCCTTCAATGCTTCCTCTTCTTGCCCTTTTTCCTGCAAAAATAAGGCTTTTGCATACACTGCTTCAATCGAAAGCGGGTCAATTTTGGCTGCCTTGTCGAAATATTTCACACTTTCCTCGCTGCCTTCTTCTGCCAAAATCTGCCCCAAAATCATGTTGGGATTGTAGGCTTCTGACTCCAATTGAAGCGATTTTTTCATATTCGTAATTGCCTCTTTTGTCTTTCCTTCATCCCTCGCAATCATTCCTTTCCAAAAATAAGCCTCTGCAATATTCGCATCTTCCGCCAAGACAAAATTAATCTCTTTACTTGCCTCCTTGTTTTTACCTACAAAAAAATAATATTTTCCCAACTCCAAATGCAATTGCAGTGATTCTGCGGGAATGTTGCGAATCGCACGTTCCATAATTCGGATAGCGGGTGGCAATTGTTGAGATTTGAAGTAAATTTCGGCAGCTGCTAAATAATAACTACTTTGAAGCGAATCCAATTTGATGGCTTTAATGAAATCACCTACTGCATATTCGGTTCGTCCTTCCTGCAAATAGGCATTTCCACGAGTAAAATACAGTTCAGCATTGAGTGAATCTTTGATGATTCTATCGGACAACAAGCGAATCTTGAGGTTTTGCTCCATTGCCGAATGATTAGGAGGCACCTCCTCCCCTTCTCCTGTGTCGCTTTTTGGAACCTCTTGTGCTTGTTTCACTGAGGTATCTGCGTCCTGTCGATTGCAAGCAGAAAAAACCACAATCAAGCCAATGCCTAAAAAACACAAAACTATACGTCTAAAATAAATCACACTCATATTTGTTAGTTGTTTTTCAATCAAAGTAAAGCATATTTTTGAGAATAAAAAACCCATCCTTTTTCATTTTGATTTTCAATGATTACATGATTCAATTTTTCGCAAGAATCCAAATAATTTTAAACAATTCAAAATCAATGATAAACCCATTATTTCTGACTACTGATAAAAACTCAAGACAAATTTTGTTTTTAAACTTTGAATTTGCGATTTCAGTTAGATTCCTTAGGTTTGCAGTAAAATGATTACTTATGCAATTACATCGCTTTTCACTTTCCATGATATTTTTAGTGATATTGACCTTTCTTTTTCTTCAATGCACTACTACTTCTAACGATACAGAGAATACAAAAGATGCACATTCGGCTGCTAATGCAACAGAAAAAAATGCATCTGACAGTACTTCAATGTCGAATGCCAACTTGATATATCCTCAAGAAAAGCACTTCAAAAACATGCGTCAACTGACTTTTGGTGGCGACAATGCCGAAGCCTACTTTAGTTTTGACGATTCCAAACTAGTGCTTCAAGTGACCAATAAAGAAAAAGGGATAGAATGTGACCAGATTTTTTACGCTCCCATTCCACAAACAGCTAATGAAACTTTTGACATGAAATTAGTGAGTACGGGAAAGGGCAGAACAACCTGTTCTTACTTTTTACCAGGTGATTCAAGGATTGTATATGCTTCTACGCATCAAGCAGGAGAAGCTTGTCCGCCACCTCCCGATAGTGAAAAAATCAAAGCCTATGTTTGGCCTTTGTATCCAACTTTTGAGATTTATACAGCCAATTTGAATGGAGACATCCTCAAAAAATTAACCGAAAACGGTTCTTACGATGCAGAAGCTACGGTTTCTCCTGACGGTAAAACAATAGTGTTTACTTCTACTCGAAACGGTGATATTGACCTTTATACCATGACATTGGATGGCAAAAATGTGAAACAGGTCACCAACGAATTGGGCTACGATGGCGGTGCTTTTTTCTCGCCTGACAGCAAAAAACTAATTTTTCGTGCTTCTCGCCCCAGGACTCCTGAAGCCATTCAACAGTACAAGGATTTATTGTCGCAAAACCTTGTTGCTCCTACCAATATGGAGTTGTTTGTTTGTAATGTAGATGGTTCTGAATTGAAGCAAATCACCGAACTCGGTAACGCCAATTGGGCGCCCTATATGCACCCTTCTGGCGAGAAAGTTATTTTTGCCTCCAACCACAAATCAAAAAGAGGTTTTCCCTTCAATTTGTATATGATCAATTTGGATGGAACAGGATTGGAGCAAATCACTTTTGATGATTCATTCGACTCTTTCCCGATGTTTTCTTACGATGGCAAAAAGATTGTGTTTTCCTCAAATAGAAACAACGGCGGTACGAGAGATACCAATGTTTTCATTGCGGATTGGATAGAATAGCTAAAAATTCAAAATTTGAGTTTTACAAGGCATGTTTCAATGCCATCATGTAGCCCAAGTGCATGGCTTCGTGAATGTTGTTAAAGATTATAGCATCTTCGAGAGAATTTAATGTAAAGCCATAACTAGTGGGGTAGATTTTGAAGTCTTTGCCCAAAAGTCCTGTTTCAATGTCCTTTTGAATTTCTTCAATGGTTTCAACTAATCGCTTTTTGATGAAAGTAAACTCTTCCTCCCCTATAAAATCTGAAGGTTTTGTTCCTTTCCTGTACTTGGCAATCATGGCATTATCCATTTTCATGACCACATCTGATAAACCGTAGCAGAGTAATTGCTGTGTTACGACTATATGTCCCAAGTTCCATATCAGGTTGTTATTGAAGCCTTTCGGAATTTCATTCAATTGATCGATGGTCAATCCTTTAACCGTAGAAAGCAAGTTTTGTCTGGTTGTTTCGAGTATTTCAAATTGTTTTTTCATGTTTCAAAGATATAAAATACAACTACAAAAAAATTCTTTCTTAGCTTTGTTTCCTTCACAAATTTCATATCGTAAATATTTCAATCAATGAGTGAGAAAATAACTAATGAAAAAGACTCTGTAAAAACAGAGGTTTCAGTTCCTACCCCAAAAGCGAAAAATGAAATCAAAAAAATTGCCGTTTTAACTTCTGGAGGTGATGCACCTGGTATGAATGCCTGTATTCGAGCAGTTGTCAGAACAGCCCTGCACAACAATTTGAGAGTAGTAGGTGTGACACAAGGCTACAAGGGTTTGATAAAGGGAGCGGATTATTTTAAGGAGATGAAATCAGAAGATGTGAGTAATATCATACATAGAGGTGGGACAATCCTCAAATCGGCTCGCTGTCTGGAATTTAAAGAAAACGCAGGAATGGAAAAAGCCTACCGAAATCTTGAAGCTCATGGAATCCATGCTGTTATAGCCATTGGAGGAGATGGAACTTTCAGAGGGGCACGCGAATTTTCGACTAAGTTTAATATTCCTTTCATTGGAATACCTGGTACGATCGACAATGATTTGGCAAATACTGATTTTACGATTGGCTATGATACGGCATTGAATACAGTTATTGAAGCGATTGATAAAATACGTGATACGGCAAGTTCACATGATCGTTTGTTTTTTATTGAAGTAATGGGGCGAGATGCAGGTTACATTGCCATCCGTACAGGTATTGCCTGTGGCGCAGAAGCGATTGTAATTCCTGAAAATGAGATCAACGTAGATGATTTGGTAGGAGAATTGGAGAGAGGTTTTCTACGAAAAAAGACATCAAGTATTATCGTAGTGGCCGAAGGGTACAAAGGAATTCACAAAGAAGGACAGGGTACTTTTGCGCTGGCAGAAGAAGTGAAAAATAAACTGAATAAAAATACAGAGTACGACATTCGAGTAACCGTATTGGGACATATTCAGAGAGGTGGACCGCCTACCTGCAAAGACAGAGTTTTGGCTACTAGATTGGGTGTAGCAGCAGTGGAAGGTTTGCTAAAAGGAGAAAGAAATGTCATGGCAGGCTTGAAGGAGAGAAAAGTCGCTTATTCTCCTCTCAAACATATCAGAAAGGATACGGGAGAAGTGACCAAAGAATTATTGCGTTTGGCGAGTATTGTTGGGTAGTTGGAAACTACATCTATTATTCAGAGCATTATCATTTTCACAGGCTATTTTTATTTTTCATTCAAGGATTTATTTGAATGAAGGTTTTGATTCCCAGTTTGAATTTGTATTTTGGCATTTGTTTTACTCATCATATCAATTTTATCCTGCCCATGTCTCTAAAGCACGAAATAGATGAACAAGGAGAATACAATTTTGTGATTCCCAATATTAAAGACTGGCCGATCTATGATGTAAATCAACAAAAAACCGAGTTTTTGCAGGACTTAATAGCTCGTACAAAAGAAAAAATCAAAGAAATGGCGGGCAGTCCTAAAAAACTGCACGATATTTTGGCTCGGACTCGTTACCTCGAACAAATTCGAATTCAAGAAGAACCTTGGAGAGTGGACCCAAGTGACGACTGGAGATTTTGGCACAAAAAGGTGAGAAAAGTATTGCTAAAAAGCGCAACCCAACACAATTATGACAACGGATTGAGTGCTTCTGAAGAGGCTATTTTTGATGACATCATCAGCCGTTATGCACACGAAATCGTAGGCAGTTTTCGCCCAAAAACTTATCATTTGGCGAGCAAAGTTTTGCCCCGTTTTCTCTCTCGATTACTCAATACTTTTTCTTCTCGAAAATTTTTCAAAGTCAAATACCGCCTCAAAGATCGCCTCAAAATAACAGGGCAAATTGAATTGATTCGGGAATTGGCGACCAAAGGAACGCTAGTGGTTGTTCCTACACACTTCAGTAACTTAGATTCGGTGTTGGTAGGATGGTCTTTGCATACGATTGGCTTACCTGCCTTTTTGTATGGCGCAGGATTGAATTTGTTCAACAGTCGAATCTTCGGATATTTTATGAGTCGGTTAGGGGCGTATCGTTTAGACCGAAGAAAGAAGAATCCTTTGTATATGGAAGCCCTCAAAATGTATTCACAAATTGTGGTAGAGCGAGGTTGTCACAGTCTGTTTTTTCCTGGAGGAACTCGTTCCCGATCAGGCTCAATTGAAACACGCTTGAAACTGGGGCTTTTGGGTACAATTGTCGAAGCTCAAAGGCGTAATTTTGTAGAAGATATTCCCAAATATGGCAAGGAGCCTACTGACAGAGGCAACAAAGTCTTCATTGTTCCTTTGGTATTGAATTACCATTTTGTATTGGAAGCCAAACGATTGATTGATCAACATTTGAAGCAAAGCGGCAAGGAGAAATACTACATTGACAAAGATGTATTTCCGAGCAGTAAGAAGGCTTATGAGTTTTTGGCGAGCATGGTTGGGGAACGCTCCGAAATCTTGCTTTCCTTTGGCAAACCTATTGACATATTTGGGCATCCTGTCGATTCAGAGGGCAATAGTTTAGATAGTAATGGCAATTTTGTTGATATCGAAAATTATTTTGTATCAAACGGTAAAATGAGTGAAGACAAGCAAAGAGATGAAGAATATACTCGTTTGTTGGGCGAACACATTTTGAAGCAGTTTTACCAATACAATGTAGTTATTTCCAGCGATTTGATTGCTTTTATAGCCTTTGAACTATTGAAGAAAAGAAATCCTAAATTTGATATTTTTGGCTTGCTCAGATTACCTGAAGAAGAACGAGTCATTGACTACAATGACTATATAGAAACAGTCGAAAAAATCAGAAAAGAACTGAATATTAGAGCAAAACTGGGAGAACTGCAAGTCGCAGATCACCTAAATACAGATATTCACCGCTTGGTCAATCATGGTCTGAGTAATATTGGATTGTACCATACCGAACGCCCTGTGCGAAAAACGGAAAATGGAGACATTACGAGTGACAACATGAATCTGCTTTATTATTATCACAATCGTTTGTTGGGTTATGAGTTGGAGAAATTGATATAGGGAGATAGGAAGAAGGAAATGAGAAGTGGGAGGAGAAAACGAGAATCATTCAAAATACAATATTTAAAACATGAGTTATTACGGTGTCATTGGTTCGGGAAATTTTGGTACGGCTATGGCAAATGTCATGGCACTCAATGGAAAAGTATTGATTTATGTACGCCGACAAGAGGTATATGACAACATTTTGCATAAACGCTTCAATAGAGGTCAAAAAATGCACCCCAATGTGCGTCCCACCTTGAGTCTGGAAGAAGTGGCCGAAAACTGCAAAATTATCGTTCCCTTAGTCCCTTCTTCCAATTTTCGAGATATGATGAAAAAGGCTGCTCCCTGCCTTACACCTGAACACATTTTGATTCATGGAACAAAGGGGTTGGGTCTTAGCATTCCTTCAAAAACGGAGATGGACAAGGCGATTCCCCTACGACGAGAATACATCCAAACGATGAGTGACATCATACAACAAGAAAGTGTGGTCATTCGAGTTGGGTGTTTATCTGGCCCTAACCTTTCCAAGGAGATTGCCAACAATGAACCGACTGCAACAGTTGTGGCAAGTCGCTTTGATGAGGTAATTTCAAAGGGAAAGGAAGCTTTGAGAGGATCCATGTTTCGGGTTTATGGCAGTCATGATGTGCTGGGAGTCGAATTGGCAGGAGTATTGAAAAACATCATGGCCTTGGGAGCAGGTATGTTGAGAGGTTTGAATTTTGGTGAAAACTCCAAAGCTATGTTGATTTCTCGTGGCTTGGGCGAAATGATAAAACTCGGCAATGCATTAGGAGCAGATACGACTGCATTTTTAGGTGTAGCAGGTGTAGGCGATTTGGTAGCAACTTGTTCAAGTCACCTCAGTCGCAACCATACAGTAGGATATCGCTTAGCAAAAGGAGAAGAATTGCAGGCGATTGTGACGGATATGAATCAAGTGGTGGAAGGTATCAAAACGGTACGAATAGCAAAAGGTATCGCAATGTATTACCAACTTGAACTGCCTATAGTAGAAGGATTGTATCGCGTTTTGTACGAAGGAGACAGCATAGCAAATTGTATGGAGTATCTGATGAGCCATGGTTTTGATAAGGATGTGGATTTTTATTAGTGTGATAAAGGTCAGCTTGCAAGCTAAAAGACGTACTAAGTGCAAAAAGAAACCGTAAATTTGCACTCCTTTATATGAAAAGAACTTCCCATAAATGTGATTTCACATACTTCTAACATCATTGTCAAATTTTTATTAAGAATGAACAGATTTGCGTTATTGTTATTAATAGGCTTCCTTTTTGCTTTGCCTTTCGGAGAAACGTATGCCCAAAAAAACATGTTTTTGTTTAGCCAATTGTCTTATGACCAAGGAGTCAACGATATTTGGGGCTATGTAGATTCACGAACCGAGGTCGAGTATGCTATTGTTGGTTTGGATAGGGCTATATCTATTGTCAGTTTGGCCAACCCTGCCAGCCCAAAAGAAGTTGCTCGTGTACCCGATGCCACTTCCTTATGGCACGACATGAAGGTCTGGGGAGATTTTATCTATGTCACCAATGAAGGTGCTCAAGGTATGTTGATTATTGACGTTAGCAATTTGCCAGAAGTGACTTATTCACGCTGGAATGGTTCTGAAGATGTCAATTATCCCATCAATATGAACACAGCTCACAATATATACATTGACGAAAATGGATTTGGGTATATTTTTGGAGCAGATGTAGGTGTAGGTGGAGCGATTATTTTGGACTTGAATCAAGATCCTTTGAACCCTCCTATTGTTGGCATTTACGATACACGCTATATACACGATGGCTATGTTCGAGACAACATCCTTTGGTCTGCCGAAATCAACGACGGAATATTGTCAGTGGTAGATGTATCCGACAAAGCGAATCCACAAGTTTTGGCTACAACTTCTACTCCCAGTGATTTTACCCACAACTGTTGGTTGTCTGATGATGGCAATACGATTTACACAACTGATGAACGAGCCAATGCATTTATTGCAGCCTATGATGTCTCCGATTTGAGCGACATTCGAGAGTTGGATAGAGTACAGTCTAGCCCCGGTCAAAACGTTATTCCACACAATACTTTCGTAATAGGTGATTTTTTGGTAACTTCTTATTACCGTGACGGTGTGACCGTACACGATGCAACCAATCCTGAATTCTTGGTAGAAGTTGGAAATTACGATACTTCGCCCAACTTTGAAGGTGATGGCTTCAATGGTTGTTGGGGTGTATATCCTTATTTGCCTTCGGGCTTGGTGATTGCTTCGGATATGGAAGAAGGACTATTTGTAATCCAACCTTCTTATATTCGTGCCTGTTATATACAAGGTTCGGTAACAGATATGGCCACTGGAGCAAATATTGCAGGGGCGAAGGTGACGATTGAAGAAGTAGATAAAACTTTTGAAACCGACTTTTCAGGAACTTATACAAATGGGATTCCCGATGCAGGTTTCTACACTGTTACGTTTTCTAAAATCGGCTACAAATCCGTCACCTATGAAAATATTTTTCTTCAAAATGGTGAAACCCTCAATCTTTCAGCCAATTTGGAGGCTGCAAAAAGATTCAATCTATCGGGTACAGTGGTTGAATCAGAAACTTCAAAAATCATATCAAACGCAAATATAGTTTTCAATCTAGAGGATTATTCCGTAGAAACAACGACTGATGCCTCCGGTGCATTTATGTTGCCCGATTTCTTAGAGGGTTCTTATGAGGTCATTGTCGGTAAATGGGGCTACAAAGTATTGACTTCAAATATAGACCTAAATGAGACAAGTGTAAATACTGTCTATGAATTAACAAAGGGATATCAAGATGATTTTACAGCTGATTTTGGTTGGACAGTAGAGAGCACAGCCTCCGCTGGTATTTGGGTAAGAGACATTCCCTTTGGAACCACTTCTGGAGGCTCATTCATGAACCCAAATGTAGATGTGGCTTCAGATGCTGGAAACAGTTGCTATGTGACTGGTAATTCGGCAAGTAGCAATGTTGGAGCAGATGATGTAGATGGTGGATACACGCGCTTGATTTCTCCGATTTTTGACCTTAGCAGCTACGAAGATCCCGAAATCAGTTACTATCGTTGGTTCGCTAATGCTGGTGGACAAGGAGCTCCAAACGATGAATTGATTGTTACTTTGAGCAATGGAACAAAGGCACAAACAGTGGTCGAAATAGTCAATGCTTTTGATCCCAATGTCTCACAATGGCATCAAACAAAAATTAGGGTAAGCGATTATATGACTCCTACTGACAACATGCAAATTACTTTTGAGACCGCAGATGAAGATGGGATTCAAAATGGAGGAAACTTAGTTGAAGCGGGAGTAGATGCGTTTGACATTATTGACTTGGCAACAGTAGCAATTGAAGAAAAAATTGGCGAAAATACCTTGTCTGTCTTGGCATATCCCAATCCTTCAAAAGATGGCTTCAATATGGAATTGAGCGGTGTAAGTTTAGAAGTACTTCAACAACAAAATGCCCAATTGAGAGTTTTTAGTATCAACGGTCGTGAAGTTTTCAACGAAACAATTGACACTTCAAAACTCTATATTCCGAGAAATAATTTGAAAGCAGGAATATACCTGTACGTCATTGAAGTGAATGGCGATTGGACTTCAAGAGGTGAATTATTGGTGCAAGATTAAGAGCTGCCCAAATAAATGATTCAGGCACAAACATTCTATTAAACTGTACGTACCTTTATATAGTCTAATCGGCGACATCATTTAATTAAGCCTCATTTACGAGAACAGGGATGGTATATTCCTTGTTCTCGTAAAAACTTATATGTAGCAAGCCTAAATCTATTTATTCTAATGAAGTTAAAATTTACCTACCTTATTTTTTTTATTGTATTTGTATCTGTAAGTACTCCTTCGCTTTGTCAACCTGTTGTTGCAGAAAGTGATGGCGAAACCCAACAAGAACTTCGTTATAGTTTTGTTTCTGAGAATCGCTTCAAAACCATTCACGAGTTAGACGACCAGCACTTTTTTCCTGCAAAATACCAATTGGGACAAAAAGAAATTGTTCCTATTGAAGCGGGTGAAATGATGGTTTCTATTCTTACAGGAATGGTCGTCATTAGAGGTATAGAAAATTTGGGAACTTTTCACATTACCCAAAAAGAAAAGGATAGGGTAGGATATGTATATGAACTTATGAGCAAGGAGGGTAAAACTGCTCGCTTCAAAGTAGTCATAGACCAAGAAAACTACATCAATCTTCTCTACTTTTACTCTAAAACTTTGGGTGAACACACTTTTTTCCTTGCCGAAAAAGAAGACCAAACCTTGGCTGCCGAAAAAAAGTTCTTTACTCCTAAATCAAAAATATTTGTTCGCTCTTATGGCAATTTAGTCGACAAAGAGGTAAAGCCCTATACCATTGTCAAAGACCTTACTATCGCTAATAATCAAGAAAGAGTGATGATGGAAAGTCCTCTGTCTATAGATTTCAAAGAATATACTTGCAGTACTCCACAAGGTACTTTTAACATCAAAGAAGCCAAAACCTATGAATACCGAACAGGCGAGTTTCCTTCGGTTCGTTCTCGCATCGAACTGTTTGTGAAAGAAAAACCTAAGCGGATTTATATTTATCTTAGCTTCAAGCAAGAAATCGAATGTATCGAAATTGGAGATACTCGCTATTTTTTGATGCCTTGACGATACTTCTCATCTGTTCTGAGATTGGTTTCCATTTTAGAAAGCATGTTCAACATGTCTTCATACATCTTTTGCAAACTGTCTGGAACATGTGTGTAGTACTCAAAGGACTTTTTGAATTCTTCAAAATTCGTTTCGTGCAGGGCAAAAACTTGTTGATAGTATTCTTCAATAGGTACTTTGTGGACAGTAGTGTCTGCTTTTACCGATTGAATATAGGCTTCTGCCAACTGAATATCGAGTAGCACTTTTTTCATTGTTTCAGGCTGAATTATATTTTCAGGTATTTGATAAGTAGCAGTCGCTTCCTCATTCTTGCAACCCACCACTATCGTAATTAATAAGATTACACTGATAAAAATTTTCATTGAAATAGAGTCTTTCATAAGCTCATTTTTTGTGTTTGCATAGCATTCGCTATTATTATACGGCAAATTAACAAATTTATCTTTGAACACTTTATCTTTGTAGTATTCATCAAGAAATATAATTATTTTTCTATTTATATTGTTTCTTAATTAAATAATAAACTGAGAGTTATGTTTAAAAAAATCTTATTGGGTTTATTCTTATGTATGTTTGCTGCAACGGGTGTTTTTGCACAAGCTCAAACCCAAGTACAAAGTATTGATAAATACAATGGTATGATTGATAAGGGAATTTCCGATAACGAATTGCAGTCACATACGCTGCGATTGAATGCGGGAGGGCAACCTTGGACTGGCATTTTGAACTACACCGAAAACCTTTATTTCTACTTCGAAGCGAAAGCGGGAATCGTTGCCTTAAAGAAAATTTCTGTAAGTACAAAAGTAGCAGATCGAATGGGCTGGAAAGATTTTTTGTTTGATGACACTGGTAATTTGGTCAAACATTTCAGCATTTCGGATGCAACAAAAGCAAGTTCTCCAAGCTCACAGTATTACTTTTTGAGTAGCAAACTGGTCACTATTATTGATAGTGCAGGCACACGAAATCCCAATAATTTTGCGACTGAAGATATTCAAAAAGCAGTAGAGGTGCTTAATGAAGCCAAAGATTACAAAAAAGTATTTGACAGCATTGCCGCCATACAATTGGGCAATAAATAATTAATGCTTTGGATCAGAGAAGCGAGAGCAGAATGAACCGATTTTAGGAAACCTTGCATCTTTACTCTCTATTTTAATATGAAGACGATAGATTTCAGAAATTTTCGCAATTTCTGAAATCTTTTTTTTTATGTAGTCTTGCTTCAATCTTCATTGAGCCTCCGCACTACTTCAAACTCCTCTTGGGCAAATCAAAAAAGGAATTAACCTAAAATCCCCACCAATTTCTCCCAAAACTCGAAAGCAGTTTGATATCGAAAAGCAAAAATAAACAGCACGCCAAAGAGTGCCCCATAAAAATGGGCATCGTGAGCAACATTGTCTCGCCCCTGTTTATCCGCCCAATAAGAATAAGCCAAGTATCCAATTCCTAAGACAATGGCAGGCATAGGGATGGGAATGGGGAAAATAATCAAGGTCATCCAAGGATTGAAAATAATGGCAACAAACAAAACGGCTGACACAGCGCCTGAAGCACCTAAGGCTCGATATACAGGATTGTCTTTATGGTTCATAAAAGAAATAGAACTTGCGGCCACCATTCCCCCAAAATACAGAAGAAGATACAAGGTCACACCCATACTTCCAAAAAGTTCACTAAAATACCTTTCTACCATATCACCAAAAAGATACAATGCCCACATATTGAAGAGCAAGTGCATCCAATCTGCATGAACAAATCCAGAACTTATGAAGCGATAGTAGTTGTTATTATGTGCCATATCATAAGGATATAGCAGCAATTTTTGCTTCAAAAGTGGATCATTGAAGGCTAAATAAGAAACAATACCTGTAATGACAATAATAAAAAGGGTCAGCATAAAATTTGTTTTTACTGCAAATAACACGAATTTCGCAAAATATTTCTATTTAAAAATTCTTTTGCAAATGAATAAGTTCCCAATACTGTGTTTTTTATTTGTTTTATTGTTTGCACTTCCTCTAAATGGATTGGATGCTCAAACTGTAATTTTTGATAGGTCTAAAAAAGGAAATGGAAAAATCAATAATAATAGACTTGGTATCAACGGAGCATATCATGCCAACCAAAATGGCAGGGGAGCTCGAAGTTTTTCGTCTTTTGAACAATACAAAAAATATTTTTTCAAAACCTATTGGGATTTGAATCCAGAATATGCTTCTTATCTGGGATTGTCCAAATACGACATCCATTTAACCATTCCAAGTGAAGCCCAAAGGTCAGAAAGTATCGAAACTTATGGAACCCTTTTGAATGAACTTCAAGGATTTGAATTTAGTGAACTATCTAATGAAGATAAGACGGACTATTCTCTGATTAAGAATCAACTGGAGTCTTCAATATGGTATGATAAAGTTTTTCGCAGCTATGAATGGAATCCTTCTGTTTACAATATTGGTGGCAGTTTTGACCGATTGGTTAGCGACAAGGATATGCCTATTCCTGAAAAAATATATACGCTCTATCTCAAGATGCAACATGTACCCGCGTATTACAAAAATGCCATGCAAAACATCAAAAATCCCACTTTGGAGCATACGCAGTTGGCAGCTTTTCGAATAAGTGGCACTTTGGATGTGTTCGACAAAAAAATGAGGGATTTGATCACAAGTGCAAAAAAAGAAGACTGGGGAAGAGTCTCACTTGTTGACTTTGAAAATCGTTTGTCAGAAGCAATTGCAGCTATCCAAACATTTGATATGTACTTAAATAAAAAACTATTGCCTCAATTAGAAAAAACCGAAAAGGCTCGTAGTTTTAGAATTGGGGAAGAACTGTTTAACAAAAAATTTCAATACGATATTCAATCAGGCTATACTGCAAAGGAATTGTACGACATTGCAGTGACTGAAAAAGGGGCGATTCACCAAAAAATGTTTGACATTGCAGATAGATTGTGGTCAAAATACTTTCCAACTACCAAAGCTCCCAATGACAAGTTAATGAAAGTGAGTCTTTTGATTGACGAAATTTCAACAAACCATGTGAAGCGAGAGGACTTTATGGAGGCCATCGAAAAACAACTGCCTGAGTTGGTTGCTTTTGTAAACGAAAAAGATTTACTCTATCTTGACCCCGAAAAACCTTTAGAGGTACGTGCTACGCCTGAATACATGCGAGGCACAGCAGGAGCTTCCATTTCTGCTCCAGGCCCCTTTGACAAAGATGCACCTACCTACTACAATGTGACTCCTCTTGACCACTATGATGATGAACAAGCCGAAAGTTACTTGAGAGAATACAATCACTATATGCTTCAAATCTTGAACATACACGAAGCTATTCCAGGGCATTATGCTCAGTTGGTATATGCCAATCAGTCGCCGAGTTTGGTGAAAAGCATTTTTGGAAATGGCGCAATGATTGAAGGTTGGGCGTGTTATACAGAACGAATGATGCTGGAGGAAGGGTATGGCAACCATGCACCTGAAATGTGGCTGATGTACTACAAATGGAATTTGCGGATTGCCTGCAATACCATTTTGGATTATTCAGTGCATGTTTTGGACATGAGCAAAGAGGAAGCTTTGGAGCTATTGATGAATGAGGCATTTCAAGAATTGACTGAGGCAGAAGCAAAATGGAGAAGAGCCCAATTGAGTCAGGTACAGCTTTGCAGCTATTTTGCAGGTTTGACCGAGATTTACAATTTTCGGGAAGAAAGAAAAGCAGAGTTAGGTGCAGGGTTCAATTTGAAAGAATTCCATGAGACTTTTTTGAGTTTTGGGAGTGCGCCTGTGAAGGAGATCAAGTTGCTTATGACAAATAGTGGTAAGCAGTAAAAGTAGAATATAGAGAGAAGACATATCAAGAACGTCTTAAAATAATGGAGAAGTGAAGCAACGAAAAAAACACCATTTTCCGACTAAAGTATGTGTGGTTTGCGGGCGACCTTTCGATTGGCGCAAAAAATGGGCGAAAGATTGGGAAGAGGTAAAGTATTGCAGCAAAGGCTGTCGCTCCAATAAAAATGACAAAAAACAACCGAATCAAAATCAATGAATAAACAGGACTTATTAAAACTATTGCTCTTCGTCTTATTAGCCCCAATGATAGCGGCTTGTTTGAAAAAAGGAAGCGACGATCCTCTTTTGAGTTTTCGGACACGAACCATGCGTTTGGCTGGAGATTGGTCATTAAAAAAATTCACCTTGGATGAAAGGAGTGTGGTTCAAACGACGATTAACTTCAACAATACGACTTGCGATACGGCTGGTATTGCAGGTACTAAGACACAGAACGAAACGGTGAACAATGAGTTTTCGGGGCAACAATTGAACAGCATTGTCAGCAATACAACGGCGGGTGTTGGAGAAACTTTTTTGTATGATATTGACTTTCAATACAATTTGGATATTGACAAGAAAGGAACCTATAAGTGTCAAGGGAGTTACAGCTATTTCGACAACAGCATTCAAGAACAAGTCAATGGCGGATTTAGTGTAAGGGACAATACTTGGTATTGGCGAAACGATAACCAATCTAAATCGGCCGTTACATTCGTCAATTTTCCCTTGATTGATGTGACGGCTATTCCGAATACGGGCGCACCTATCAGCTACAATGACCGCACATTTAACCTACTTCGATTGGCAAATAATGAGTTGGTGATGGAATATGCATCTTTGATTCAAGATACGATTCAGCAAATCTCCAATCCTGTGGTCGACACTTCGTTGACGACTTGCATTCGCCGAACAACCACGATATCGAATGTGGAGGAGGATGCAGAGTGGGAGTTTGAGCAGTAGGTTATTGAAGGAGAACGCTTCACTATTCCTTTTTCGACACCTGAAAGACCATCGTTGTCATCACATACAAAATAGCCGAAACGCCCAAAACCAATCCAAAACCAATCCAATCACTCATCGGGTGCTCCAACAAAGCCATAACCCTCGGATTGCCCGATTGTGCCACAGGAATCGCTATTGCGATGCCAATCAATGCCTCTCCTGTAATCAAGCCCGAAGCAAACAACAAACCCGCTTGTTCGCTATTTGATTTTTTCACGTCAAACTCTTCGTAATCCGTTGTAGCCTGATTCTTCGCATGATAGCGGCTCACCATCCATGCCAAAATACCACCCAACATAATCGCACTATCCAAATCAAAAGGCAGGTACAAACCTACTGCCACCGCCAATACAGGGAGGCGAAAATCCGAACCTCGTTTTTCTTGGTAAATATCCGCCAAAATGACCAATACACCAATCAATGCACCAATCGTAATGATGCCCCACGGCAAATTACCACCAAAAACCCCGTCTGCTACGCTTTGCATCAAGGTCGCCTGAGGTGCTGCCAAAGCATCGGGTTGAAGATCCGTTTTTGGACCAAAACCATAAGCCTGATTCAATTGAGAAAGCACAAAAGGAATTGTCAATGCTGCTGCTGCTACACCAACAAACTGCATAATCTGCTGTTTATAGGGCGTTGCCCCTAACAAGTAACCAGACTTCAAATCCTGCATATTGTCTCCTGCAATTGCCGCCGCACAACACACTACTGCACCAATCAAAATCGCAGCAGCAGGGCCTTTTGCCGAACCTGTTCCAATCAATAAAAGCAGAAGTAAAGAAGAAGTAAAAACCGTCGCAATCGTTACCCCCGAAATTGGATTGTTAGAACTTCCCACCAATCCAGCCATGTATCCCGCCACTGCCGAAAACAAAAATCCTGCAATGACCATGATAACCACCATAAACAGCGTAACCGAGGCCATATTGATTTCACGTTGGTAAATCAAAAAAATCGGTACCATCATCACCAAAATCCCTATCAGCACCAAGTGCATCGGTATGTCTTTTTCTGTACGCAGTAAAACAATATTTTCGTCCTTTTTATTAAAAGCACTCAACCCTTCTTTTACCGCACCTACCAAGGCATGACGAATGCTCACCAATGCCCAAAGTCCACCGACCAACATCGCTCCAACGCCCAAATATCGCAGCTTATAACTCCAAAGTGTACCGCCCACTGTTACAGCCGAAACATCCTTAGCCGAAGCCAATTTCCCAGCAGCCACTAATTCGTTTACCGTTTCGTCGTAGCCAAACATCGCAATATATAAAGGCGCTGCAATCCACCAAGTAATCGCCCCACCCATAAATACCAAAGTCGAAATGCGTATCCCTACGATATAACCTACTGCCACCAAAGCAGGAGAAGTATTCATTCCAAAATAGGCGTACCCTTTGTTGCCCAAAACCGTTGCTTTCTCCAAAATCCCTTCCCACAATTTGAAGCCCTGTTCGCACAACTTCAATAAGGCTCCAATCAAACCGCCTGCCAACAAAAACTTGATGAAATTGCCGCCTTCTGTTCCAGACTTCAACACTTCTGCCGTAGCAATCCCCTCTGGAAACTTCAATTTTTGTTTCACAATCAGCGCATTTCGCAAAGGAATGGTAAACAAAACACCCAAAATACCTCCACACAGAGCAATCGCAGCCGTCTCGAAATAATCAAAATCTGCCCAATACCCCATCAATATCAAGGCTGGAAAAGTAAAAATCACTCCTGCTGCCAATGATTCACCAGCTGAAGCTGCTGTTTGCACAGCATTGTTTTCGAGGATGTTGGAGTTTCGGAAAATTCGGAGAACTGCCATAGAGATGACGGCAGCAGGAATAGAGGCTGCTACGGTGAGCCCTGCAAACAAACCCAAATAGGTATTTGCAGCCGCCAATAAAATGGATAAAATAATTCCCAAAATTACCCCTTTGACAGTGATTTCAGGCAAAACCGTTTGCGGTTTAATATACGGCTTATGATCTTCGTTCATCTTATGTTTTAATAATGTTCACAAAAAAGTAGTAAGGTAAGAGCGTAAAAATAACCATTTTGAAACAAACCCTCTATTTCTGCCTTTAATTTTACAAAAGCATGTTCCCATTCTATTTCCAAAATATGCACCTAATTTTCATTGTTCGGCTATCCAATTACCAAAACAGCAAAAAATTTGGAGGATAAAGAAACCTTTACTTCCTTCAAAATCGTTATTATTCATGTAATTTCGACAAACGAATTGTACTAAAATATTCTAAAACACAAAAAAGAACGAAACATCCATTGTTAAATAATCATTGTAAGTTCCATTTGACCTTTAAAAAACAAAAATAAACAAATGAAAAAATTAACTTATTTATTGACACTATTAGTAGTCATTTGCTTTACAAGCTTCAATACCCAAGCACAAAATGCGCCCGAGAAAAAAGGATTTGATAAAAGTCGCTTATTTACAGGCGGAAACATCGGTTTGAGCTTCTCCAACAACTACTCTTTTATTGAAGTCTCTCCTATTATTGGCTACTATTTTACCGACAAGTTTTCGGCAGGATTGGGGCCTTCCTATCAGTACCACAAGTTTGGGTTTTACGATTTTAGCTTTAATATTATTGGCGCTCGAACCTTTGCCAGGTATGATATTTTAGACAATATTTTTCTACATGGAGAGTACGGAGTTTTCTCTTACAAAGATGATTCTGACAACTCTCGGCAGAGTTTTTCGATGTTGCCTATTGGAGGAGGATACCGTCAGTATATGGGACGAACTTCTATCTATGCAATGGCACTGTACGATATGTTTTATGCCAAAAACAAGGACAACCAAAACCTATTTTACTATGCAGGTTTGAACAATGGAATACGCACCAACAATGGTTGGATTTTCAGATTTGGGGTGAATTTTGGATTTTAAATGAATGAGATGTAGGATGTAGGATGTAGGATGTAGGATGTAGGATGTAGGATGTAGGATAATGAGGAACAATTTCCCAATAATATGGTTCTTTGAAAAAAGTTGGTTTTAGATTTTTGAAGTTTTCCTTTTTGAAAGGCAGACACTTATTTCACTGTCCTTCAATTTTTTAACACTAAACTTCAAAAATGTTTCTTGTTACCAAGCAAATTTTCAAAGAACCATTCATTTTAACCCTCAGTACAGGACAAAACTATATTTGAAGCGAAAGACCTTATAGGTTTAACCTCTAAAAGCATGTACAGGTTTGATAATCTGATTAAATTACATAAACAAAAACCTATAAGGTTTGAAAGTCATGCTCAATAAAACGTTTTGTCCTGTACAAATGTTCCAACTAACTAATTCTCAATTGATTAACATCTCTCTTCTCGTATCCATAAGGGCAATGCTTGCAGCCATTTTTGCAGCAATAGCCCCTTTCCTTCAAATATTTTTCGGTCAGTACCATTAGACCTTCTTCATTGAAGTAAAAATCTATTCCTTCCTTCAATTTACACTTTTTTAATGACCATTACTTTTAGATTTTAGAAGCAAGAGGTGTACACCTCTTGCTTCTAAAATCTAATTATTTAAAGAGCTTGTAAATATCTATTCCAAAGGCGAACACCATCAACGCCATAATCAACACAAAGCCAAATATTTGTGCTTTTTCTAAAAACTCGTCACTCAAGGCTCTACCAGTCACCATTTCGACCAACAAAAAGACCATGTGTCCACCATCTAAGGCAGGAATTGGTAAGATGTTCATAAATGCCAATACAAAGGACAACAATCCGGTGAGAAACCAAAAACGATCCCAATCCCATATAGGACCATAAATCTTTGCAATGCCAATCGGACTTGCCAAAGATTCAGTCACCTTTAACTTACCCGAAAACAACATTCCAAAACTCACCACCTGAGCTGCAATCAAGTCGTAGCCTTCACGATAGCTGTAGTGAAATGATTTGCCCCAATCGTAAGGCGCAAAATCGTATTTATCTCTGGAAGTTTCTATCTCGGGTTGAAAACCCAAACGACCTCCTGTATCTACTCTCGCCTCTAATACAACAGGCTGTCCACCACGATTGACCTTCACCGCCACCGTATCTTCTTTGTGCGCTTTCAGTGCTTCTTGAAGAATCGGAAAATTTTTGATTTCGGTATTTTCTACTTGTACAATCACATCGCCAGCTTTCATACCTGCCTTCTCTGCTCCAGAATCTGGTGCAACGGCTACCACCGAGATGGTTTCATACATCGGCGAAATAAAAGGTTGTCGAATGTTTTTGTGAAAATCACTTGGTAAGGCGATTTCTTCAATTTGCCCATTTGAGTGTTGAACAGTAATTGAATTCCCCAAGTACAAATTGGTTGACACACACTCACGAAATCTTTCAGGCGTATTTCCACTTACTGCAATGATTTTATCTCCTGTCTGAACGCCAATCTCTTGTGCCGTTTCGTAGGCATAGACACCGTGTTTATTCAATTCACTTACAGGCAAATAGTCCACTTTGAAAACATGCAAGTACATCGCAAAAATCAAAATACCTGTAATGATGTTCATTACAATCCCACCAATCATCACAATGAATCGCTGCCATGCTGGTTTTGCTCTAAATTCCCATTCTTCAGGTTCAGGCGACAAATCTTTGGCTTCCTGCGTTTCGTCAATCATTCCCGCTATCTGAACATATCCTCCAAGCGGCAACCAACCAATTCCGTATTCTGTATCTCCAATTTGCTTAGACCATATTTTTTTGCCCCAAGCATCAAAGAAAATGTAAAATTTGTTGACCCGCATTCCAAAAGCCTTTGCAGCCATAAAATGCCCCAATTCATGCACGAATACCAAAAGTGATAATCCTGCAATCAACTGTGTCGTCATGACAATTGTACCCATATTATTAATTTATTTATTTTGTTCTATTTGAAGTGCAAAGTTAGTGTTTTTAACAGGGAACAGAAAGGGAATGTTCCATTCACACATTTTTTTTGAAATCATCAAATATCAGACAGCATCTACTTTAGACTTTGGACAAGGGAGCAGAGAGGTGAGAAAAGAGATTTAAGATGTAGGATTACATGATTTTTGAAGTATGATTTTCAAAACTTCTCTAATTCCTCCACAATTTTCCTATCATTCGACAAATGCGGCAACTTATTTTGTCCACCCAATTTGCCAATTGATTTTTGATAAGCCTTAAAAACACCCTTTTTGACTGTCCGAATCTTCAAAGGTTGCAAAATCCCTCCTCGAATCAAATCTGCATAATAACTATTTTGCCGCACCAAGGATGCATCTATCTTTGCAGCAAAAGCAGGCAAATCACTCGGCATTTGCTCAAATTCAATATACCATTCGTGAAAAGGCGTTTCATAAATAGTATCTATCTTCGGTGCAATGGTAAAATCGTTCACCAAAGCATCCGATTCTTCAACCGCTTCCTTCAATGCCGTTTCGACCTCCTTCCCTATCACATGTTCTCCAAAAGCCGAAATAAAATGTTTGATGCGACCTGTGACGACTAATTTTGGGGGCTGCAAAGAAACAAATCGCACTGTATCTCCCAAAATATACCCCCAAAGTCCTGCATTGTTGTGAATAATGATGGCATAATTCACACCAATCTCTACCTCTTTAATACTCAATCTAGTAGGCTTTTCTGCAAAAATTTCACTTGCAGGAACAAACTCATAAAAAATGCCCGAATTGACGGTCAATAAAAGACTTTCTTCTCGGTAATCGTTTTGGTAAGCAATCAAACCTTCTGAAGCCGCATATAATTCGAGTGTATCAATTTTCCCTCCAATCGTTGCCTCCATTTTGGCTTGGTAAGGCGCAAAATTCACTCCACCATGAACCATTAATCGAAAATCTGGAAACAACTCTTTTGCCTTTTTGCCGCTTTTTTCCTGCAATCTTTCAAAAAACATCAACATCCACGGTGGAATCCCGCTGACCATTGACACATTTTCTTGCAAGGCAGTATCAATAATGGCTTCCAATTTTTCTTCCCAATCTTCAATACAGTTCATTTCGTAATCGGGAATTTTGTTTTTCTGCAAGTAGTTGGGAATGTGATGGTTTACAATACCTGAAAGTCGTCCTATTTTGATGCCATTCTTATCCGTCAGTGCTGGACTGCCCGACAAAAACACCATTTTACGGCTCGTGAAAGTTTCGGTGATTTGGGTATGGTGTATATAATGCAGTAGCATCGTCCGAGTCGACTCTATGTGATTGGGAATTGAAGCTTTGGTGACAGGAATGTATTTAGTGCCAGAAGTTGTTCCCGAAGTTTTGGCGAAATAAAGCGGCTTCCCTTTCCACAAAACATTTTTCTCTCCTTCAATAACTCGCTCAATATAAGGCTTCAATGCCTCGTAATCCTTTAAGGGTACTGCATCTTTGAAGTCAGCATAGGATTGTATATCATTGAAGTGATGGTCTTTGGCAAAAGCGGTTTTATTATTAGTTGTTTTGACCAAATGTGTCAAAATTTGTTGCTGAAGGGCAATGTATTGACGGCTTTCATTTTCCGTCTTTCGAACTGCATAAGCTGCCCAATTTTTAGCTATTGAAGATTTTAGGCTCATAATATTCTATCAAACTTTAAAGAGTCAAAATTATCAGCGTTCTCTGTGTTATCCTCTTAATCTCTGATTTTTTTTTCACATTTTTTCCAAACTCAAAAACACATGCGTCTAAAATGGGCGAAACAACGACTGTAACACTTCAAATAAATAGAAAGCATTGCAGTCCATCACAAAAAAACAATTTTTTAAAAAAACTTAAATACCTCTTATCATGACAAATTCAAAAAGTATCTTCAACCAAGTATTCACTTTGATTGCTCTTTTCGTATTGACCACATTATCTATCAGCAATGTATCGGCTCATACAGCAGATACAGAAATGACACAAAACCAAATCACCAACCAAATTGCAGTAGAAAACGATTTGACAGTGACTGCAAGCCCGTTTACTCCAATGAATCCAAACTTTTATAGTCCTGCTGCAATGGGCATCAAGATAAAAATCAAGATTATCATCATCATCAAAAAGAAAAAGAAAAAAGGCGTAGTTGAAGCAGTTGGAATCAGAGTACCTCAAGAAAGTAAAACTATAGAATTGGCATCCAATGAAATTCTATTAGAAGTATCAAGAGAAGGAAACAGCTTTTTGATGCGACCACTCAAAGGAGAATTTGCCAACAGTATTATTATATTTCAAGAAGGATTCAAAGTAAGTAAAGAAGTGTCCTTGAAGTTGGGTAGCAAAGAACCCTTTGCATTGAAGGCTGCACAAAAAGGCATCAGGGTAAATACCTTAGGTAATTTTGAAATCCAAGATTAAATTTGAATTGAATGAACCTATTGGAATCAAATAGACAAATTTAAAAAAACAAAACTCTCCATTTTACGATTGCAGTAAAATGGAGAGCTTTTGGTTTTTATTGTGTGTATGCCTTGGGCATGAAAGCTAATCAAATGTTTATGATTAAATGATTATTTAGTTCATGGTAAACTCGATATGAACTTCAATACTTAGTATAGAATCATCAAATTGTATTTTCTCTCAGTTCTAAATTGGAACACAAAAAGATATTTGCAAATCTCATTTTTTTTCTTTATCTTCGGAAAAATGCATACCAACTTACTCCTCAAATTCCATTGATTATATTTGCTTTATAAGCAATTATTTTTCATAAATTTTATTTCACATCAAAACCCCAAAAATCATGATCAACATTTTTGCAAAACGAGCAAAATGGGCATTCAGTTTG
Source organism: Bacteroidia bacterium (assembly GCA_030427245.1). GTDB lineage: Bacteria > Bacteroidota > Bacteroidia > Chitinophagales > UBA2359 > JAUHXA01. The sequence continues at coordinate 61,369 of JAUHXA010000018.1, forward strand.
GTATTCATTTTAATTGTCACTTTTTCCTATGCAGGTAGTCGAGAAATTGGCGGTTATGTCGATCAAGCAGAAAGTCGCTTTGTTCGAAACGTTTGGAACTTCATCAAAAACTTTCAAACAAGTCAAACTATTGGTTCTCACAGTTGGAAATATTACCAATATTACTGGGCAGAACCCTACCAATTTACAGGATCTTCACACGACAACTATGTAGATGCAATGGATTTGGCTTATGTAGCTGGACATGGCAATTATCACTACATTCAAACAAATCAAAGTACTGGTCAAGGAGTCAATATAAAAAATGTTCCTCCTTATGGTGACAGTGGAGACGATTTGGAGTGGATGATTATTGAATCTTGTTATACCGTATCATCAGCTCCTGAAAAAGCAAATTGGTGGAGTGACTATTCCAACATGTTTGGTGGACTACATCAACTGATAGGATTTCATACCTTGAGTCATTCCGACAATGGCATTCCCAACAACTACGCAAACAAACTTAAAAACAATGGTTATCTATGGCAGTCTTGGTTTGATGCGGTCAATGAGGAACGTTGGTGGATTTTCAATCCGTCTTATTATGATGATCAATATGGCAGTAATTACCCCTATCCAGGTTTGGCAAGTGCCATTGTAGCAAAGGGTTGTAAATACGATCGCCTTGGATCTTATGCAGCTGATCCCCCCGCAGGTACTTCAGGAATGCAAACTTTCTGGCAGTATTGATACTATCACTACATCAAGTTCAGTCATATTAAATCTTTAGTTCATAATAAAAATAACAACAGTGAAACATATATATAAAACATCATTTTTGATAGGCTCATTGATGCTTTTGGGACTATTCGTTATGTCTTCTCGATACATGAATCCCTCCACTGGAGATGAATTAGCATCTTACGAACCCAGCGTATATAAAAACCTGATTACCTATACCAAAGGCGATTTGTTTGTTTTTGAAACAGAAAAACCTTCTTCTAAAAAGATAGCTCAGTTTAGCGAAAAATCGGGTCAATTACTACGCAACCAACTCTCTGTGCCTACCATTAGAAGTAACGAGGTCATGGTACGTGCAAAATCAGATGAAACTGCTTTTTTTGAGGCAAATCTCTCTGAAGGTAAGTTGGCCTTCAATAAAGGAATGAAAAATTATTTGGAAGAAGGGGGTCGTGAATTACCTTCACAGGCAAGTGCCAATAAGGCTTCTCTTCAATTTATCCATGAAAGCGGGCTAGCACCCGAAAATAAGGAAGAATTAGTAATGATGCATTCAGGTGGTTTGCGAACTTCCTTTGCAGGTTCTAATAAAACGATAGATGTATTGAGAACTGTGACCTATGGACGCTTGCTAGACGGTGTTCCTGTGTATGGTGCAGGTTCTAAAATCATCGTACAAGTAGGAAACAAAGGAGAAATTGTCGGTGCTACTTCACGTTGGAAAAAAGTGCAAGAAACCTCCAAGAAAAGGGTTGGAGAAGTAGAGATGAAAAGTGCCCGAGATGCAGAAGTAGAAATGAAAAGACGACTACTGACCGAATTTGGAAAAGAAGCAAAATCCAAACTTGAAAATATGGCACTTGCTTATTATGATGGGGCGGGAACTCATATCCAACCTGCTTACTTTTTTCAGGTCAAAGTGATGATTCCCCAAGTAAACAACGCACCTCCTGTCAGGTTTGACTATATGGGCATCATTCCTGCACTTGCCAATTCGCCTGAAAGAATTGAAGTGATGGATACGCCAAAGGAAGCTTCCCAAATCAAAAAGTTATCTTCTAAACCTACTTTAGATGTTCGAGAAAAAAATCCGCGAGATATTGAATAACACTATCTTGTGTTCTATAACACATTGCTAATTTATAGCCACTAATCATATTTTAGACTTTGAACGAAGGAGTATTGAGGCAAGAAATAAAATATTAATTGGTTATCATGTTTTACATCTTGCCTCCTATTTCACAATCCTTAGATTTAAAATTAAGTTATTAGCGAGAAGAATTGCAGTACTGGTTTTGTCATTTTGCTCAACCAGTACTGCTTATTTCAACCAGTAAGTCAAAATAATACGTAGTTACATGAGAAGTATTCTATCCAGTGTTTTATTTAGCTTATCTTGCTGTGTATTCAGCTTATTTTTGTTGGCAACAGATTGCCAAAATAAAACCAACAACAACCAAACTCAAGAAACATCCCAACCCAATACTTCTACTCCTCCAAGTGGATACGAGAAACCAACTATTCCTAAGCCAATCCCTATAGAAAATTTGGATAAAGACTGTTATGAGGCAGTTAACAACACCGAATCTATCCCCTGTCCTGACGTATATGCCCCTGTTTGTGGCTGCGATAATAAAAACTATAGCAATGCTTGTCAGGCTAAAAGGGAAGGAATCAAAAAGTGGACGGAGGGAAATTGTAAGTAGTACTTCAAAATTAGAAGGTAGAAAATCCGCAACGTGATTTTATTGCAGGAGTTGAAGTGATTTATCCAAACTTTTGACCTTTCTAGGCGTTACATTTGCGAACAATCATTTCACAAAATTTAATCACATTTATCTCATGAAAAGAAAAGCAACAGCCGTTTGGCAAGGCACAGGAACAGAAGGTACAGGAACGCTCACTTCTCCAAGTGGCGTATTGAAGGAAACCCCTTACAACTTTAAAGCAAGATTCAAGAATGAGGACGGAAAGGATGGCACTAATCCCGAAGAACTCATTGCAGCCTCACACGCAGGTTGTTTTACAATGGCTTTGAGTTTTGCGATAGCAAATGAAGGACATGCAGCCGATAAGTTGGATACAACTGCTACCGTCTCAATTGAAAAAGTAGAGGATGGCTTTGCAATTACAGGCATTGTGTTGGACTTGAAGGGAAAGGTAAGCGGCATGAGTAAGGAAAAGTTCACCGAATTGGCAAATGGCGCTAAAGCGGGCTGTCCAATTTCAAAAGCATTGAGTAGCGTACCTATCAGCTTGAATGTGAGTTTTGAAGAATAATAATAGTGTATATAACTCACTTATGTACACGACAAAAGTATGTATATAGAGTAAAACCTTATAGGTTACTTTTTAAAAGTTCGTACACATTTAATTATTTATATAAAACACTGATAGAAAAATCACAATATTTAATTTTAAAATAACATAGAACGTTTTGCCCTATGCTATTTTTTTATATCCAAATTTGATTAATGGCTCTTCTTACAACCATTAACAACCTTTTCCTATCTATAAAAATAGGCAATAAATTTTAATAATTTATTACTAATTTATTAAAAACCTAATTTCCTCGTAACTTGTTTTAATACATGGAATTTCTTCCTATATTTGGCTTCTTAAAATTACAGCCATTTTAATACAAAATTGATGAAAGAAGGATATGTCTACATTGCATTGAACTTAGTAAATGAACCAGATAAAGTAAAAATTGGATTTACTGCAAAAGAGCCGAATCAAAGAGCAAAAGATTTGAAAACAGAGGGAATGACTGGAAAATTTACTGCAATCTATTGGATTCAAACGCCTTATTATAAGGAGTTTGAAAAAAGAGTTCATGCGAAGCTGAGAAGATATAGACATGCAAAGACAGAATTTTTCCGACTTTCTTCAAAAAAAGCTATTGATAAATTACAACAGTTTTGGAGCGAATTTGAGAAAGAACTAAATGTAAATCAAGGTATTGTTGTAAAAGATTTGAAACAAAAAACACAAATAATTAAATGGTGGGAAAGCCTTGATTATCATTGGCGAAGAACATTTGTTAAAAACATCCCTTTGAATTTCGAGCCTACCGAGCAAGAACTTCTTGATGGTTTAATCAATGCTGTCTTGCACACAAATGATAAATCTTTGAAAAGAAAAATAGCGAAATGGATAGTTGATCCTAACTATAAGCGAAAAATCAAAGAATACTACAAAGAAGATTTAAACTACGCTCAAAGAATAGAATTTATATCCCATATAGATAAAACACCTTCTTTTGAAGAACTTAAACAAATACTTAGTTTAGAAAATCTTAACTGTTTTAATAATAATCAAATAAACATCTTATTTCCAGTTAAATCACTAAGAAAACTAAAACGCATTGATGCCTCTAATACTAAAATAAAAAGTATTGAAGAATTGAGTGAACTAAAGTGTTTAGTAAAAGTTGCAATCAATCAAACACAAATAATAAGTTTAGCACCATTATATAAACACAAAAAAAACTTAACTATTAGTTGTGTCGGTTGCCCTATAAGTCGAAGCGAAAAAGAAAGAATTGTGAGAGAAACTGGAAACTGTATAATCAAAGAATCTTTTATGTGAAAAAATATTCCGATTAATCTACTAATCACCAAAAAACCTACTCTATAACAACCTCATCCACAAAAATCCAACATTTACCCCCAGCCCCTTTGTGCCAATACGGAACCTCACCCCGATTTTTGGCGACTACCTTTACATATCGAGCCGTTTGATGCAGCTCTGCCACATAGTGTTTCACCTCCGACCCCTCCAACATTTCGACAGGAATCGCTGCTGTTTTGATGGTTTTCACCTCCTCAAAGTCTTTGCCATTGTTGGAGAGAGAGAAAGTAACCGAAGTCGGCAGAAAAATCCACGAATTTTGGTCTCGAAGACAACCTAGTGTGAGTCGGTGAATGTCCTGTTCTTTGCCCAAGTCAATCACCGCTTCCATATCAACGCCTTCATATCCCTGCCATGAACCCGTCCGAAAATCGGAAGGCGCACGGATAAAATCAATCAAAGCCAAATCGCCACCGCCCGAATATTGTGGAGCATATTCCGTAAACAGTTTGATATTTCGGTTTTCGGGGATTTTGAAGAATTTGGCTTCCATCGTTTGACTCTTCTTGCCGTTCTTTTTGGCTGCAAAAAACCTTAAAGTAATGCTTTCTTCAATGAGTATAGGATTTTGATAAACAGGAGATTCCATTGTTGGTTCGCTTCCGTCCATTGTATAGTGAATCGCATCATCGCCCAAAACCGTTCCCAGTTCTATAGTCGTTGATTCCATAAACGTTCTGTCGCCTTTTGCTACAAACGGAACAGGCACAATCAAATGTTCGGTAATGGCAGAAGTCGGCATATCTCGGCTGCTGCTTCCCCATTTTTCATTGGGTTTGTCGCCCATTTCAAAGACCAAAACACCGCCTTTCACCATATCTTCATGTCGCAAAAAAGAAGCCGTAAAAATTTGGTCATTGAAGGTCGCTCGCTGAATGTATTTGTTCTGACGAGAATTGTTTTTCGCTTCAATAACAAACTGTTTTCCATTCGGCAAGTTGATGGTTGCTTTGTCGAAAAGCGGTGAGCCAATCGCATAGATATTTTGGGCAGGGGTGACGGGATACATACCCATTGCAGACCAAACATACCAAGCCGACATTTGCCCACAATCCTCATTGCCCGATAGACCATCAGGTTTGTTTTGATACATTTCCTCCATGATTTGCCGCACCTTTTCCTGTGTTTTCCATGGTTTTCCGACATAGTTGTAGAGGTAGGCGATGTGGTGACTCGGCTCGTTGCCGTGGGCATATTGACCAATCAAACCCGTGATGTCTGCCTGTTCTCGTCCCGAAGTACCCGAATCTGCCGCAAAAATGGCATCCAAACGAGCATCCAAAACCGACTTGCCGCCCAAGAGTTGAATCCATCCTGCAATGTCTTGTGGCACATAATAGCTGTATTGCCAAGCATTTGCCTCGGTATAATTGAAGTTTACCTCCGAAGGTTCAAAGGGCTGCCACCAAGTTTGGTTTAATTTGGCTCGCATAAATTGGGTTTCTGGGTCAAAAACATTTTTGTAGGATTGACTGCGCTGCAAAAAGTATTGGTAGTCCTCCATTTTGCCCAAGTCCTTTGCCATCTGGGCAATACACCAATCGTCATAGGCATACTCCAATGTCTTGGAAACCGATTCTGATTCCGACTCCGAAGGAATGTAACCCAATGTTTTGTAAGCCTCCAAACCCAAGTGATTCTGCTCCGCACTGTGTTTCATCGCTTCAAAAGCCAATTCCACATCATAATTTCGAATCCCTTTGAAGTAAGCATCTGCAATAACAGGAATCGCATGATAGCCAATCATACAACCTGTATAATTGCTCGCCAATTCCCAAATCGGTAAAATCCCACCTTCACGATATTGCGACAAAAAAGTGCGGATAAAATCGTTGGTTCGGTCAGGTTCTATCAACGTGTAAAGCGGATTTGCCGCCCGATAAGTGTCCCAAAGCGAAAACACCGTATAGCGGTCAAAGCCCTCGGCAGTGTGAATTTGATTGTCCATGCCTCGGTATTTTCCGTCCACATCCGTAAAGAGATTGGGCGCAATCATCGTGTGGTAGAGAGCGGTGTAAAAAATGGTTTTTTGGTCTTCTGTTCCTCCTTCAATTTGGATTTTATTCAGTTGTTGAAGCCAGTCCGCCTGTGTTTCTTCCTTTGAAAAGTCCACTATCCAATCTTTTGAGCCTCGTGAGCTGTGTGGCATTTCTTCCTGTAAATTTTTTCTCGCTCCTTCAATGCTCACCGCCGAAATACCCACCTTTGCCATGATGATTTCATTCTCCTCGCCCTCCACATTTGCGTCAAATTTGACATAGCCCTTTACATTTGTTCCTTTCAATTCCTTTGCTCCAATCTTAATGGTTTCGTCCAGTGCCAAACCAAATTGTTTGAAGGGTTTGGAGAATTGTACCACAAAATAAATGTGTTGTTCTTTTGCCCAGGCATCCGAAATGCGGTAACCCTCTATTTCGCTGTCGTTTACGACCTTCAAGGAAGCCTCCAAAACCTTGTCTCGATGCAACAAGTCTATGATGATGTTGGCATCTGCTGTCTTAGGGAAAGTGTATTGGTGATGGGCTGTACGCTTTTTGGCGGCTAACCTAACATCAATATTGTAGCTTGTCAGATAAGTGTGGTAATAGCCTGCGGTCGCATCCTCTCGGAAGTGACTGAAAGCCGAACGATATCCCCTTTCGCCATCCACACCATTGTTGAGCGTCACCGTTCCAACAGTCGGCATCAACAATACATCGCCATAATCCGATACACCCGTTCCACTCAAATGCGTGTGACTGAATCCATATATCAAGCTATCGCTGTAATGGTATGCCGAACAACCATCCCAACCTTCTAAACGGGTGTCGGGACTGACTTGCACCATACCGAAAGGCGCTGTCGCACCGGGATAGGTATGTCCATGCCCGCCTGTACCGATGAAAGGGTTGACGTATTTTAGGTAGTCTTGCAGGTTTTCTTCGGGAATTTGGTAGGTAATTGAGTTTGTTGTTGGTTGATTAGCAGTATTATTGTTGCAGCCAACAACAGATAGGAGTATTAAAAATTGAAGGACTATTGCAGTATGTTTCATTTTGCAGTGCTGTTATTTTCCTTCAAATGTCGCCAAAATATGCCGATAAGAAATTAAGTTTTGTAAGATTTTTAAATATTCATTTGCAGGATTGTTTGTTAATACTTATTTTTGAATAGGATTGATTAGGCAAAATTGTAAGCATTCAAAACATAGATACAAAAAGCAGTACAATCAACTATTCAGAAGGCGGCAAAAAAGAAATTTGAAGCAAGGGAAGCCTTTTGACTTGAATAAAAATACGCATATAGAATATTGGTGGTAAAATACAAAGCTTTGAACATAGGCTACAGAAAATTACCGAATCAAAACAGACCGACTCACCGCCTGTCCACCCGCTTCAATCCGATAAATATACTGACCTGCAGGAAGATAAGTCGAACCAGAAGGGCGAAGAATAGCCTGATGTGTCCCTGTTAATTGATAATCGTTCACCAAAGTCGCAACGACCTGACCCGCCAAATTGTGAATGTCCAAACGGACATGAGCCGAATAAGGCAAAGTGTAGTGAATCAATACTTGACGACTGCCATCATAGCGAGCCTGATGTTCAATCGCCAATTTTTGAGTCGAATCAATAGAAGTGCCTCCAATGCAATCCAATCCCAAATCACCGATTCGATTGAAGTCGTGACCCAACACATTATCCACCGTTTCTGCATCAATACATAGCCAATTCTCCATAATGGTCGCATAAATTTCTCTGAAATCGGTGTGAAATTTCAAATTCCCAACCTCATCTACATCCTGCAAATCGGGCGCAGTTCCCACAAAACCATTGCCATTTAAGCCTCCTCCAAAAAGCATCAAAGGCGCAGCTGCACCATGATCTGTGCCGTTTGAACCATTTTGTTCGATGCGACGACCAAACTCAGAATAGGTCATTGCCAACACTTTATCCTCCAAACCTGCTACCGCCAAATCCGCAAAAAAATCACTCAAACCACCTGCCAAATTGTTCATTAGGTTGGGGTGATTGTTAGGTTGATTGGCATGAGTATCAAAACCGCCCAATTCGACCATAAACAACTTTGTGCCTAAATCGCCCTTAATTAACCGAGCCACCAAAGACAATTGATCTCCCAATTGAGTGCTGTAGTCTACGCTATTCGTCCCTGCATCATATGCCTCTTTGATAACTCCAGCATACACAAAAGTCGCATTGGCAACCGTCCGTAAGAAACTCAATTGGTCGCCCACCAAACATTCAGGAACATCTTGTGTATCGTAGAGTGCGCCATTTTGAGCGATTTCAAACAATTGTTCAGGATTGTTCACCACCACCGACAAATTATTTAAGCCCTCTTTGAAAACCAAATTGCCCGAACCTCCAATCTGTACGGCTGGCGGAACAGCGGGCGGATTGGTCAAATAATCGGGATATTCACCACTCAAATATCGCCCCAACCAACCGTCTTGCACGATGTCATTGGCATCACTCGCACTTGCCCAAATATCGGAGGAGCGAAAATGCGACAAGTTTTGATTGGGATAACCCACACTGTGCACGACCTTCATTTGTCCTTCTTGCCAAAGTGATTGCAGAGAATTCATATAATTTGGCATTCCAAATTCGGGACTGAGGGCGGTAATCGCATTGGTTGGAACTGCAATCGTTGGGCGCAAGCTCGAATACGTTCCATAATCGAAAGTCGGAATCACCATATTCAAGCCATCATTGCCGCCCTTCAATCGAATCAATACCAAGATTCTATCTGTTTCTGCTTCGCTCAAAGCCTTCAAAAAAGGTGAAGGAGCTGCTGCGCTGATTGGCGTTTTACCGAGCATCATGGACATTCCCCCTGCAATACCCAAGCCCTTCAAAAAACCCCGACGGGACCAATTGCGGTGTGCTTGTTCGTGGGCAATTCCATCTTCCAATCGGCTGCCATCGTATTGTTGTTTTTTTGCAGCTCGAAGCTTGGATTGAAGTAATTGAAGGTGTTTTTTATATTGATTTGACATTATTTTATTATTTAATTTTGAAGTTTTGAGAAATCTATTGGGGAAAAAATAACTTTGATTTTCAATCGAGCTTTCAAACTAATGTGGATTCGGTAAGTCCGTAGGACTTAAATATTTGTAGAAAAAATCAAAAGCTAATCAAAGAAATCTATTGGAGTTCAACTCCTAATTCATACTACTGTACATTTTTAATTCAACCACAAAAGGTACAAAGAAAACAAAAGTAAAGAACTGAAACTTAACAGCGTCTTTTGTGCCCTTTTGATACTTTTGTGGTTCAAAAATCATTTTGTACAGTAGTATGCTCCTAATTATGATTCAAAAAACAAACGGGTAATATATATAAATTGCTTTATGCTTTATTCTTACAAATCAATTGATTTGGAACTAAACAATACATTTAAAACACTTTACCCGTTTCAAATTTCGTCTAATCTACTCACAAGATTTCCCGAGGTTTCGGGACAGGCATTACAGAATGACAAATAAAGAGGGTGTCATATTGTAAATATCCTGTGAGAAAATATCAATAAATTGTATCCAATGGATAAATTCTGATAAAAACAAAAAGCTAAAAATATCGGATAAATTTTTGAGAAACCTCATACATTCATTAAATTTTAAGAGCTAATTACCAGTCCACCAATCACCATCATCCCAACTGAAATTCTGGTAACTGCGATACATGAATCAGCAAAAGAGCAACCATCACATCCACATATTCCCAATCCAAATTCCACAATCCCTCGTCAAAATAATTTTGAGGTACTTCAAACTTGAAAACTTCAGTAGCCACCTCATAGGCATTTTCTGATTGCAGTCCATTGACCACAAAATGATCGACAATGCTTCGGGTGATAAAAGCGGGGTCATTGGAATTATTCGACAAAGTTTTGGCGAAAGTCACCAATTCGGGGCTGTAATTTTCGTAGATGTAACCGACATAAGCCTGAATATACTGCCAACGTCCTGTCAAAGTAGCGGAGGTAATCCAACTTTTGTCGCCTTGCCAACCTGCCACATCCACAGGCTCAAACAATTGCTGCCCCAAACCACCTGCGCCATAGCCCAAAAACTGCACAATATCAGTGCCGTAGGTGAAATTGGTATCGTTCAAAAAACTCACCAACAGCACCAAAGGGCTTTTGATTTGCGTACCGATATTAGCTTCATCAAAAAAGTGTTCACTCTTGAACAATTGCCGAAAAACAGGCGCTAATTCAAAATCGTTGTTTTTGAAAGTTTCCGCCAAACCGTTTACAATTTCTACATCAACTTCAATTCCCACAAAATGCTTGTAAATCTTAGTGCAAATATGTTGGGCAACTTCGTTGGCTCGCTGTTCAAACAATATATCGTGTACATCTTCATAACCCCAATTGCCCGTTTGACCGAAAATCGTTTTTGTTCCGTTGTCGTGGCGAGGTGCGAAAAAGATGGATTCACTACAGCCAACAGGTATAACCCAACCTGTCAAAGCCCTTGCTGTTTCGGTGATATCATCTTGGGTATAGCCCTTGTCTTGACCAAGCGTAAAAAGTTCGTAAAGTTCCCGAGCATAGTTTTCGTTGGGATTGTCTTTGTCGTTTTGAACTCCATTTAAATAGACCAACATTGCAGGAGTTTTACCCATTTCTTCGGTGAAAATCTTGAAGTTGCCGAGGGCGTATTGTTGCAGTATTTTGTGATAAGAATAAAGCTGTGGAGGACAAACATAGGTTTCCAATTCGGTGACAAAATGATTGTGCCAAAAAAGCATCAATCGTTCCCGAAAACTATTGGTTGCCATCGCCTCCAAAGATACCGTTGTCCACTCCAAAAGATGGTCTTGTACCACATCAATATCCACCTGATAATCTTCTACTGTCCAATCTTTCCAGCTAGGTGCATTGGGCAAGGGCTCGTTGGTGGCATTGTCAATCATTTGGTCGACTAAATCCAAAGGATTGGCTTCCAAAGCTGCTTCAATTTGTGAATGAGATGCGCCAAAGCCCAAACGTCGCAGGAGGTGCATGGCTTTTTTTCGATTCCAAGGGTTTGTTGAGTTGGGAATGTAAGGAGCTAAAGTGCCTGTCGTACAATCGTTCATCAGTAAGGTTTCGCTAAACATGAATTGTTAGGGTTGGTGAAGAAAAAGAGTTGTTGGGAAGAGAGAGGGGTTGTATTGCAGTGATGAATTTACTAAAATCTGAGGACATACGCAAATATTAAAGATTGAACCCGTCAATGGTAACACCAGTACAATTTGTATAACACACTATAAATCAAGACAACCTAAAATACTGATGTTGTACAAACTCCAATATCAAAGATTGAATTTTCTTAGGCGTATGAAAAGAACTGATAGAAACCAAAACCTGCGCCCTCTCCTTTTCAAACAAACGAGAAAGATCCTGCAAATAAGTACCGTATATCTCTCGCCCAATTTTTTTGGGATTGTTACAAAACCATTCAAAAGCCACTCCATTTTCAGCTAACAAACGAGCGATTTTTTTGCCTCGATGTCCCGCCCCCCATATCACAAGCGGCAAATCAGTATCGTAATCTTGCTCCAAAAAATGACGGATTTTCAAATCCAAAAAACGGTTATCCGAATAGTGTTCATCTGTTCTCGATGTACGAGTGGGGTAATCCCGCCAAAGATGTACCACTTTTTTGACCGCAGCTATTTTCAAGCCCTTTTTTCGGAACCGAAAAGCAAGGTCGTAATCCTCCGGATATACTTCTGCTTCAAAGCCTCCACACAATTCAAAGTCTGTTCGATGAATCATCCAACAGGGCGAAGGAATACTACATTCTTTGTAAATATCCGAAAAATTGGAGGCAGACAAGGTGAGTTTGTTCAGCCATGTCGCATATTGAAGATAACCATTTCCTACGCCAGCCGCACTAAAATATTTCACCAAACCCACTGCTATATGACCTTTGCCTTTTGATTGCAATTGTTCAAGCATTAGTTCTAACTTGTCCAAAATCATCACATCATCCGCATCCATACGGCTGATATACTGTCCCGAAGATGCTCCATAAGCCTTCTGCAAAGCCTTGATTATCCCTCTGCCATCATTCTTCAATACTTTGATGCGTTGGTCTTTGCGTGAATAATCGAGTAAAATACGGAAGCTATTGTCCTCCGAATGATCATCCACTACCACCAGCTCCCAATCCTTCAAGGTTTGATGTAAAATAGACTCCACACACTCTTCAATAAAAGCCTCTGCATTTTTCATTGGCATGAGGATACTCACAATCGGCTTGTTCATAAACACTTTGATATTATTGAAAAACCACCATCTTCATTCCTTTAAACTCATAATACAAAACGGGTAAATCAAACACTACCTCTTCAGTAGAAGTACAATCTTCATTAGAAATGCAAACCAAAAAATCCTTCAATATTTGCAATTTTCCAAAGGCGATTTCGGATGAACCATGTGCGCCAAAAAGTCGGTAGTCGGGATCCAAAATAGAAATGAGGTAATCAATACTTTCTTCATACAGAGGTAAATCCGCATTGTCAAACACAAACAAAACGCCATTGTAGAGGTAATCACCCAAAAAGGCAAACTTGTTGGTTTTATCAATAATAGCGATTGATTCAGAAGCATGTCCTTGTATATTAACCAATTGAATTATACGGTTTCCCATATCAATATCGGTATTGACAGGAAGCCATTCCGTAACTTGTACTTTTGAAGGATATATGCCCGAAAACAAATCTTCCTTTGTGAAATGATAAACATCGTTTTCATCCACTTTTTGACGCAACAACGGTAGATCGGGGAAAGCAACCCTATCAAATTCTGCAATATTTTGGTTGTGGTCAAAATGAAAATGAGAAAGCAATAAAGTAATAGGTAAATCTGTCAATCCTTCAATAGTCGCTTTGATTTTCGAGCCGTTTTCTGCTGGATTCTCACCCGATCCTGTATCAAACATCAACGCTTTTTCTTCCCCGACCAGCAAATAACTAACATTCCCCTGCGAACTTTTGGGTTCTTCGAGAATGTAGGCATCAGGATTCAACCCTCTGACTATAAACCAATCTGGAGTAGTAACGGGTGGTTTGATTACAATTGGAGGTGGGCCATCATCGTCCTTATTGCAGGAGTTGGTCGCTATCAGAAAAAAACATAAAAATAATGAGCAGATAAAAATACCGTATTTATTTCCATATAGAAAGAATAGTTGATTCGTTTTCATCTGTTTATTTTTCGTTTTTGAAGGTTTGTTTGTAAATGTAGTAAATTAAACTCGTTTCAAAAGCAATTTTCCTATTGCTTTCTTTATTTTTGGAACATGGAAAACGACATCAAAAAAGCTTACCAACCCAACGAATTTCGCCAAAAAGGGCATCAACTGGTAGATATATTGGCAGATTATTTGGAGCGTTCCCAAAATCGGCAAGACATTCCCATATCTGCCTTGATTCCTCCTGAGGAAATGTTTGCAGAACTGAATGTTGATTTAAGTAGAGCTTCAACCGACCCCATTGAAGTCCTTTACAAAACCCTTTTGGAGCATACTACGCACCTCCAACATCCGCGTTATGTGGGACATCAGGTGAGTTCTCCCATTCCCTTGAGTGGCTTGTCTGAAATGTTGACAGGCGTGCTGAATGGCAGTGGCTCAATGTATGAAATGAGTGCATCGGGGGCTGCAATGGACAAAATCGTAGTCGGTTTTCTGCTCCAAAAATGCGGTTTTGGTGAGTCGGCAAATGGTATTTTAACTTCTGGCGGTTCTCTCGGAAACTTGACCGCACTTTTGGCTGCAAGGCAAGCAATGTCGGGCTTCGATGCGTGGGAAGAAGGTGTGGAGGGAAATTTGGCGGTCATGGTGTCAAATGAATCCCATTATTCGGTGAGTCGTGCGGTGAAAATCATGGGTTTGGGCGAAAAAGGAATGGTAAAAATTCCGACCCAAGATGATTTTCGGGTTGATACTTCAAAATTGGAAATTACCTATCAAGAGGCTTTGAAGCAAGGCAAAAAAATCATCGCAGTAGTCGGCAATGCGTGTTCTACTTCAACGGGTTCTTTTGACGATTTGGAGGCTTTGGCGGATTTCTGCAAAAAGCATGGGCTTTGGCTACACATTGACGCAGCGCATGGCGGCGGATTGTTGCTTTCTGACAAGTACAAACATCTATTGAAGGGAATCGAAAAGGCGGATTCGGTGGTAATTGACTTCCACAAAATGATGTTGTTCCCCTCTTTGGTGACAGCCGTTTTGTTTCAGAATGGTCAAACTTCAATGAAGTCTTTTACCCAAAAAGCAGATTATTTGGCGGTCAAAGAAGGGGCTGACAATTGGTTTGATTTTTTAAATAGAACGATTGAATGTACTCGACCGATGATGGGTGTTCGGGTTTATACCGTTTTGCGAACCTATGGCAGTCAGGCAATTGGAAACTATGTGACGGACATTATTGACTTGACCAAACAGTTTGCCCAACGCATCGAAGCAAGCAACGATTTTGAAATAGCCATTCAACCTTCTTGCAATATTTTGTGTTTTCGATATTTACCTTCAAATGGTGAGGACATCAATGCATTCAATGCTAAGTTGCGTTTGAAAATGCTGGAGGACGGTCGGTTTTACATCGTTCAAACCACCATTAGAGGTCAGATTTACTTGCGGGTTTCTTTGATGAATCCGTTCACAACGATTGAAGATTTGGAAGAGTTGTTGGAGAAGTTGAGGGAATTGGGATGTAGGATGTAGGATGTAGGATGTAGGATGTAGGATGTAGGATGTAGAACGTATAATTATTTTATATCATTCATATAATATTTATTATATGAATTTTACACCTAAATTATAGTATTTTCGGCAAAAAAACAACCAAACCAATCACCACAGCTCCCAAAGTCGCCAATACCACTGCTCCTGCTGCAATATCCTTCACTTTACCCGCCAATTCGTGGTAATCGGGACTGACCAAATCGGTCAATAGTTCGATACTCGTATTGAACATTTCGGCTACCCACACTCCTATTATCGCAAAAACAATCAAACACCATTCTGTTGTATTGATTTGCAGTACGATTCCCGCAGCAACAACTACAATTGCAGCCAACAAATGAATTTGCATATTTAACTCATGACGAAAAACTTGATACACACCTTTGAAGGCATAACCAAAGCTTTGGTAAAGTCGTTTGGGAGAGAAAATATTTGTGTTGCGTTTTGGTGTTGGGGTGTTCATGTGTTTGGATTTCATTCAAGGAGTTAGAACTTAAGTATCAGATAAAATTGTGATTTTGAATTTTTGATTCGTTGATTTACTTTAATTCAAGGTATCAGGTATCCGATACCTTTTGACCAAATAGATTCATTTAGAACCTAAATCGAACCATTTGCTGAGAAAAACTCAATCAAATCACTCGCCAGAATATTTCCCTTCAAATTGGCTGCAATATCGCCTGCTTGTCCATGTAGATACACGCCCAAAATAGCCGCTTCTTTGGAGGAATAACCCTGTGCTACAAATCCTGCAATAATACCCGTCAAGACATCGCCACTTCCCGCTGTTCCCATAGCAGGGTTTCCAGTCGAATTGAAGTAAATCGAGCCATTAGAGCAAGCGATTGCAGTATGTGCGCCTTTGACAAGCAAGACAATGCCGTATTTTTGTGCTATTCCTCTTTGCTTCTCTAATCTTTCAAAATCGTTTTTCGTTTGGCCCGCCAATCGCTCAAATTCTTTGGGATGAGGAGTCAAAATACTGCCTTTCGGAACATATTGAAGCCAATCGTTTTGAGCGATGATGTTCAAAGCATCTGCATCTAAAACCAAAGCTTGTTTTGCCGTTTGTAGCAATTGAAGGAGTGCCTCTTGTGTACTTTGGCTTTGCCCAATTCCAGGCCCTATGGCTATGGCTTGGTACTTTGTTTTTTTAGAACTACTGGAATCCGAATTTTCTATGGAAGGAATTTTAGAAATACAGTAATCATCCAAATCGGTCAAGCACATCACTTCGGGTACAGAAATTTGCAGAATATTATAGCCACATTTAGGGACATAAGCCGTCACCAAACCTGACCCTGCCTTCAATGTAGCCTTACTTGTCAAAACCGCTGCTCCAATTTTGCCGTAACTTCCCGCCAAAATCAAGGCATGACCACTTGTTCCCTTGTGACTGAATTTATCTTTGGGCTTTCTTATGGCAGCAATATCTTGGGCTTCGAGGTAATGGTAAGGTGTTGATGTTTTGGTTATGAAATCGGGATGCAAACCGATGTCAACCCAATACCATTCGCCTACATATTTGTGGTTTTGAGGTAGTAAAAAAGCCAATTTTGGAAATTGAAATGAAATGGTGTAATCCGCTTCAATCACGACACTTTCGCTTTGACGGTCTGCATACAAGCCCGAAGGAATGTCTACGGCTACCCTTTTGGCAGCAGAATCATTTATTTTTTGGATGATTTCGGCAGTGAATCCTGTAATCGGGCGACTCAAACCCGACCCAAAAATAGCATCAATAATCACATCCGTTTTACGGATTTTTGGAAAATCCTTTGAGGCAGGAAGATTCTTAACAGAAACAGGATCTTCTGTCTGCTTCTGCAATCTCTGCTCATTGAATCGAAAATCGTCCGAACTGTTGTCACTGAATCGAATGATGTGTACTTCAACTTTGTAAAGCAAATTGTTCAACATTCGTGCGATACACAAACCATCTCCCCCATTGTTGCCGATTCCACAGAAAATGTGAATGGTTTGGTCATATTGAAAGGCAAATTTTTGTTCGAACCACTCGACAAATGCTTTAGAAGCTCGCTCCATCAAGTCAATAGAGGAAATCGGTTCGTGTTGAATCGTATAATTATCGGCTGCTCGAATCTGTTTGACATTGAAGATTTTCATAGATTTTCTTTTACTGCAAACTTTGTAAATATTCTTGTGAAACATTAAAACCCAATGACTTCGCTTTTTGTGCATCCTGCAATGCTTGTGCCTTGTTCCCCATTTTTAGATAGGATTCAGAACGTTTGATATATGCTTGTCCATTTTGAGGGCTCAACTGCAAAGTCCTATTGAAGTCTTGTAGGGCGGCTTGATTTTGCTGCAAATTTTGATAGGCAATTCCTCTGTACAAATATGCCTTTGCATCACTTGGACGTAGCTGAATGTGCTGTGTGAAAAATGGAATAGAGGCTTGAAAATTTTGTTCTATGCTCAACAAAATAGCTTTATTCAGCACCGCATCTGCATTATCGGGATTGATAGACAGTGCTTTCTCAGTTGCTTCAAGGCTTTTGCTATATTCTTGCTGCTGAAAATAAACTCCTCCAATGTTGATGTAGGGGCGTTCATCTTTCGCATTTATCGAAATTGCCAATTGTGAATCGGCCAAAGACTTGTCGAATTCTCCAATTTTTCGGTAAAGATTGCCTCTACCTATCAAAGCATCAAAATATTTGGGATTCAATTCCAGTGCTTTATTGAAGTCTGTAAGTGCTTTGTCCAATTTTTCTAATTCATTGAAGTAAGCGCCTCGATTATTGAGAGCAACCACCGAATGAGGATATTTTTGAATTGCATCTGTCCAAATCACCTCATCGTTTTTCCAAATTTTGGTACGCTCAAAAGTCAAAGCCGATAAGACTACAATGTATAAGGTTGCAATAATTGCAGCGATGGTTTTTGTTCGAGTTTGCATCAATCTATCAAAACCATAACCCAAAATGATGAAAATTCCAATGTAGGGAATATAGGTGTATCGGTCTGCCATGATTGCTGAACCTACCGTAAGGACTTGCAATACCAATAGGATGTTGATAATAAAAAATGCCATTCCCAAAGCTACAACTTTTGTATATCTCCAAGAGTACCAAATCCCTGCGATTAGAACCGATGCTGCAATGGGCATGATTTGAAAAATGGTTGGTAGTGATGTCGCTGAATTGGGGTAAGGGTAAAAAGCAGACAGCTTGAAGGGTAATAAGGCTTTGACAACATACATTACGAATCCATAAGAGACATACACAATTTTTTGGAAGAAAGTAAAAGTATCTATTGCTCCAATGGCTTTTGGAGATTGGGTATATATGGTTACTATTCCCATGATAAGTGAAACAATGAAAAAGGGAATTTTTGGGGTGATGATTTTTTGCCAATTCCAGCGTTTTTTGTCGCTACTGCTTTGTTGATACCTCCAATAATCCAAAAGCATCAACACAACAGGAAAAACAACGGCAGCAGGCTTGGACAAAACCGAAAGCAAAAACCAAAGAAATGTCCATCCATACAAACCTTGCTCTCGTTTGACCCGATATTGAAGGTAGGAAATCAAGCCCAGCAAAAAGAAAAAGGCATATAAAACGTCTTTTCGTTCTGCTATCCATGCCACCGATTCTACGTGCATAGGGTGAATACCAAACAAAATAGCCGCCACAAATGCGACCCATTTTTTGCCCTTGCTCAACAACCAAACAAAGTAAAACACCAGACCAACATTCAATACATGAAGCAGTAGGTTAACCAAATGATAACCAAAAGCATCTGCACCCGAAAGTTGATAATTGAGAAATAAAGACAGCATGGTAATGGGATGGTAATTCCCTGCAATGGGCTGCGAAAAAATAGCTTTTAGATTGGCGACACTCCACTGAAAGAGCATGGGGTTTTCGGTGACATAGAGGTTGTCATCCCAATTCGTGAAGCCATTTTGGAGACTTGGCAAAAAGGCAATAAAGGTAGATATAACGGCTAAAAGCATCCATTTGTTAATCTGTATATTTTGCCACCAAGGCTTTGAAGACTTGTGTTTTGGTTTGGTTTGGATGTTTTTTTTTCGTTGGGTTGCCATTCCGTAAAAATACTATAAAATCAATCTTCGTCAAACCAATCTTCCAACAAGCTGAGGGGTTCGTCCATGCTCTGTTTCACCTTCAATAGCCATCCAGGAGTAATAAGGCGATGTTTCATGGCGTGCTGGGCGGCCTCAAAACTATCGTCAAATAAGAAGACGGGAACTTCCTCTTCCTGTTCCGCAAGTGCAATAACCCGTTCATTTCGTTTGCGGTCCTCTACTTTTCGGATGTAAATAGCTGCAATTCGATTGGGAAAAGCACGGGCGACTTCAAAGTAAATATCAAGGTCTTTTTCGCCACTGTCGCCAATCAAAATAAATTGAAGGGAAGGATAACTCAGCAAAATTCGGAGTACTTCGTTGTGTTTGTGGGTTTTGTATTTTCTTGCATCCTCATTTTTATGTATTCCAAAATCTCGCAAGAAAATTGGGCCTTTGGGGATGTCGTTGTGATCCAAAAATTCTTCCAATAAGTCATACAAGTTCCAAGGACTGTTGGAGACATAGAATATGGGATTGTTTTGTTCGCCATCTCTCCCCTTTCGCAATGCCCAGTAAAATGCTGCGACCCCTTTGAAGGCAAGACGGGAATAAGCATTCTTGAAGAAGGTATGGTACAACATTCGGCTTTTGGAGACGACATCTGTTTTGATAACGGTATCGTCCATGTCGCTGATAATGCCAAATTGGGTATCGGGAATAGGAGTAAGAATTTCGCCAGTTGTCACTATTGTACCATCAAAAGGAACTGGTGCATCCAACAATTCTATTTTGAGAGGCTGCCACAGGGTTTTGTGAATAGAAGGAGTCGGGAGTTCGGTGTTGAGAATGTAA
The DNA here is from genome assembly GCA_030427245.1 of Bacteroidia bacterium. Taxonomy (GTDB): domain Bacteria; phylum Bacteroidota; class Bacteroidia; order Chitinophagales; family UBA2359; genus JAUHXA01. Next base: position 81,378 of record JAUHXA010000018.1, read on the forward strand.
TAGCCTTCTTCATCGGTTGTGAGATCAAATGTATGTTCGTCGAAACTCACTTGAACATGAGCATTTGGGATTTCGTCGCTTTCAAAGCGTTTGTAAACATTCACAAAATTTTTCCATTTTCCATCCTCCAAATTCGGTACAATCTCAGGGTTTTCAAGGACACGACCTCTGCAATACAAACGCTTACCATTGCAGTAGCCTCGATAAGGGACAACTTGCAGTTCTCCAATACTTCTGTTGCGAGTTCCAATATTCAATTTTAATTCATCAAAACGAACTTCGATTTGTTCTAATTTTTTCCAGAGATGATCTTTCCAAGTGGTCATAGGGAATAACAATAGTGAATGAAAAGTGTACTATATGGTGAATGAAAGAACGCCTAAAATGTTCAGATATGTAAAAGGAAGGATAAAAAGAAAACCCTCAAGGCGTTTTATTGAAAAAATGTCCTTGAGGGTTGAGAAATAAAATAGAGAGTAATCATCAAAATCAGAGCGAAAGACGAGATTCGAACTCGCGACCCCAACCTTGGCAAGGTTGTGCTCTACCAGCTGAGCTACTTTCGCTTGTTGTCATTAACAAACTTGACAAACATTCACAAAGCAAAGATACCGCTTTATTCTCGAATTTATGCTTTGTATTCGTTTTTTCTTTGTGCCCCAGGTGGGACTCGAACCCACACGACCCGTAAAGGTCACAGGATTTTAAGTCCTGCGTGTCTACCAATTCCACCACCAGGGCGACCATTTCTTATAAAGAACGGAGCGAAAGACGAGATTCGAACTCGCGACCCCAACCTTGGCAAGGTTGTGCTCTACCAGCTGAGCTACTTTCGCTTTTTATTGAGAAAAAATGCCAATCTCTCAATTGGGCTGCAAATATAAAACAATTCACAAAACAGAAAGAAGAATTGTTCAATATTTTTTTTTCATTGTAAAAAAATCTATCGCTTAAACAGGGGCAAGAATGATTTAGTTCCGCTGTGATTCAATATTTTATCACAGATTTCGCAGATATTTCAGATGTCACAGATAAACAATCGTTTGGATAGTTGGAATATAAAAAACATAAAATATTGATAAACAAAATTTTATGTTAAGAACTGCGAAATATAAGCTTATTGACCAAAAAACTCTTTAAACAAGAATTGTCTGCGGAATCCCATCCAAAAGATAGGCATCATTGAAGTATTTTCGCAAAAAAATCATGGGATTTTCCCATAAGAATTTGCGAATATAATGGGTTGGAGTTTTGTCAAAAACAAGCTCTTTGTACCTATTAATCTGCACATTATCAGAGTCGGGCATTGCTAAACGTTCTTCCCAATGTGCCACAAAGTCCGCCTCCATGTCCTTGAATCCTGCCGCATTTTCATACAAATCTACTGGATTGATCAAACCTTCGTAATCACTCCCCAAACAGACATGATTCCATGCTTTTTCGCTTCCATAGGTGGCGATAATGTGTAGTAATTGATTGAAGATAACCGAGATACAAACACTCTTGGCCTTCATTTTTTCAGCTTTGTTTTTCTTCCATGCGTTGTAAGTGTCCATATCTGTTGTGAGTGCATCTGCGGGAAGTTTTTTACCCAATATTCGGCGTTCATCAATCATCAACCCAATCAATCCATCGCTGTTGATAATCGTGCGGATTTCGTCGTCAAAGAGATTGATGTCTCCCAAATTGAAGGTAGATTTTTTCTTATCTTTCTTTTTGGGTGGTTTCGTCTTTGCCTCCAAGATAGATTTTCTGCCGTTGACGCCTGCATGACTGCAAATAATCGGAATCGGCTGATCTTTGTATTTGGTTTGCAGAAGCTGATAGTAGTCTACTCGTGCCTGTGCGCTTAGATGCTTGACATCTATCAAAATGCTTCGGTATTTATTCCCTCCTTTTTGAAAACGCATCAACAGCAATTCCAATGCTTTTCTGCCAAAAGGAGTAATTCCCATTTCAAAATATTTTGTACCGTTTACCTTTCCTTTTTGGTGAAGTAGCCAACCTAAAGCGTTTATTGGGAACTCAAATGTTTGGGCATGTCCAGACAAATGATTGTAAAAATGGTGTGCAAAGGTGACGAAAAAAGGAGGATGTTGCCACTCTGTTTTCACCTTCAATATATTGGCTAAGAGTTGTTTTTGAAACTCTTTGAAGTATTTGGAATTTTTCTTTTTCTCCTCTTTTACCATATTCACTACTTTGCCTTTTTTTGTCCGAATATCGTTGGCAAAAGAGTGTGCGCCTTCAATAGACAACACAATTGGGAACAGTTTTTTGTCGGTGCGATTTAAGGCTATTTCCAATTCATTGTAACTGTTCACCAATTCAAACTCATGCCCTGTCTTTGGCGATTTACTTTTCGATTTCTCTAAATCACTAAGGTATTGGTATTCAGACTCCAATTGTTGAAAGTATGACTGCTTCAAGCTCTGTAGTTCATTGATTCGAGTCACATCAAAGCCCGAAATATAAGCGATAAACTTGTCAAAGTTTAGAAAGTTGGTACCAAAAAGCCCTTCGTTTTCCTGTTTTTTTCCTCGTGTCACAAAACCTCTTTCGAGCGGATACAATGCCAAACACAAAGAACGTACCTTTCCTTCAATAGCGGCATCTAAATGTATTTGAGAGTTGAAGACGCTGCCTACATCAATTTTTACCTTTTTTAAAATTTCAAAAATTTTTACCTTTTCTTCCTCATTTGGCTCTCGTAGTGTCCAAATATCTATATCGGGAATTTTTCCATTTTTGTCTTTGTCATTGAAGGGTTTGAAACTTGGATGGGCATGTAGGTCAAAGATTGCAGACATAATTTGAGATTTGAAGATGTGCATGAAAAATATGTCTAAAGTAAAACATTTTTTTGAGACAAACAATAAGTCCTTTTTTTGCAAGTTTTGCTCTTCCATAGAATCACCGAGTTCTGCTTATCGCTATGCCGATTAAAAAACAATGTCTATTTTTCCGATACAATTGTTTTATTTCGATATATTGCACCTTATTCTTTCTATTGAGCCAACAACCACCAAAATTATTGCAGACTTCTTTCTTCAAAATATCATTTTACCCTTGGGCCATTTGCATTCTATGTTTTTTTAGTTTGCAGACTATTGTGGCTCAAAATACTGATATAGAACTCCTTTCTGCTCCTCCAGAAGATAGTCTTAGGACTGAAATATCAGAGTACAATTTTGAGGAGAAAGATGAAAAAGGTAAAATAACTGTAATAGAATTGGACTACAATTTCCAAAAAGCTGCTATCAATCAGTATGTATATCATTTAGAAAATGAATCTTCTAAATTTGCCTTTCAAGATTTTTCGATAGATGATGTCCTTCAAAAAAGCACGCAAGAGGAAGGATTTGAGAAAGGATCAATACAAGCAGAAAATCATGGAATCACCAAACACAGCTATTGGTATTTATTGAAGTTGAAGAATTTAAATGCCAAGCCATTGGAGTTGATGCTGGAAGTGGATTGGGCATTAATAGATGAAATAATTTGTTATGAAGTAAGTGACAGCAATCAACTAGAAATACATTATGCGATTGGGAGAACAGAACAGCATGATAAATGGGAAGTACCCTTTCGAAATCCTGTATTGGAATTGGGTTTGGATGTCAAAGAAAGTAAAACCTACCTTATCAAACTTTCGAGCAAACGTTTCTTTATTACTCCTATCAACCTGTATACTGCCAAAGCTTTTGATCGCTACAAAGACAACAATTATCTGCTCATTGGCTTGTTTTATGGGATGATATTAGTGATGGTATTTTACCATTTGTTTCTCTATTTTTCGATTGGTGACATTGCTTATTTATATTATACCTTTTATATCATCAGTTTTTTCCTCTTTCAGGCGAGTTTTGATGGCATGGCATTCCAATATTTTTACCCTTCCTCAACTGTATGGATTGACTATGCTTTAGATGTGTATATTTATTCTACTCTTTTGTTCTTTCTCATGTTTGTTCGCACCTACCTTCAGGTCAAGCAACACTATGCACATTTGATTTTATTCTTCAATGGCTTGATACTTTCTATTTTTGTAATTGGAGTATTGTCTCTTACCTTCGATTACAAGGTTAGATTTTGTATCCAAGAATTAGCTTTTGTATTGACAGCCATATTGATGATTTATACAGGCGTGCATTATTTCCGTCACAAAGAACTTCCTGTTCGGTACTATTTCTTGGCTATCATTCCTTTGTTTTTAGGAACTATTTGGTTGTTGTTGATGCTAAATGATTTGATAGCACATGATTTTTTTAGCCAACACTTGTATCAAATCGGTTTTGGGATAGAATTATTATTAACTTCTTTGAACTTAGGCGAACGATTCAATTTGGTAAAAGCAGAAAAAGAGACCGCCGAAGCAAAGCAGAAAATTTCGGAAAAAATCGTCAATCTCACCAGTAGTTTTAGTGCCAATGTAGAACTGAAAACGGCCTGTCAAGCACTTGCTGAAAATGTAACTACATTTATTCAGTTTGATGCTTTGTTTATTCTTTTAAAACAAACAGACGGTAAAGACTTTCACCTCCCCTATCAAATCAATGAAGAAGAATTGGTAGGAGATGAATTATTGGAGAAAGTTCAAAATTTGGTTACTTTTAATGAGTATGAATCCGTTGAAGTAATCAATAATATCAGCAATGATATCCAACAAACATTGATTTTTCCGTTGAGTTTCAAAGAACAAACTGGAGGATATGTGATTTGCTTCAATAAGGCGGGAGATGCGGTTCCTTCTCAAACGGCTTTAGAAATTTGTGCCAATGTCATTGCCCAAAGTAGTGTTGCCCTTCAACGGGCGGATCTTTGGACTCAATTGAAGGAAAGTCGGGCAAAATTTGAGTCTTTAAGAGAAGAGTTGGATCAATTTACTTACATGGTTTCTCACGATCTGAGAGAACCTTTGCGTACAATTGCGAGTTTTATTAAAGTATTGGATAAACACTATGGTAAAAAAATAGATGATGCGGGCAATGAACTGATGCACTATGTCAGCAATGGTGCTATGCGAATGCAACTGATGATTGATAGTTTATTGAAGTATGCTCGACTTAGCAAGGAAGTAACTTTGAAAAAAATGCCTATCCAAAGTGCAATTGACCAAGCAATTTCCAACTTGAGCCAACGTATTCACGAACATCATGCCCGAATAGAAGTTAATGTGTCTCACGAAGTATTTGGTAATGAACAACAGTTGATACAATTGTTTCAAAACCTTATCAGTAATGCGATTAAGTATCAGCGAGAAGATATACTACCTGTGATTCTCATTGACGAAAAAGTAAAGGATGGAAGAGTAATCATTGAAGTAGCAGACAATGGTGTGGGGATTGCTCCTGAAAATTATGATAGAATATTTGAGATTTTCAGCAGATTGGAAAATAAATATTCGACCGATAGTGCTGGCATTGGCTTATCTATTTGCAAAAAAATAATGGACAATCACGAAGGGAAAATTTGGCTGGAATCTACGATGAACCAAGGAACCAGTTTTTTTCTTTCTTTTAAAAATGGTAGTTTGTAATCTATTTTGGACTAAAGATGTGAGAAACATGATGTAGAATATAAAAAACTTAATTATCAATCGCTTACTCATTTTACCTTCAATCACAAATTATCATTTTATTAACAACTCACGTTCTTGCTTAATAGTCTAAAGTTAACAAAACAATACAGCCATACAACAATAAAGCAATGCAAAATACATCTCCTCTTCAAGTCGGGCTTACAGGTGGAATCGGGAGCGGAAAAACGACTGTCAGCCGCTTCTTTGATACTTTGGGCATACCTATTTATTATGCCGACAATGCAGCTAAGTGGTTGATGCAAAACGATTCCATACTGGTGAGTGCAATAAAAACCGCATTTGGAGAAGATATTTATAACCATGACCAAGTATTGGATCGCCAAAAATTAGCTTCTATCGTCTTCAATGATCTCAAAGCCCTTCGACGTTTGGAAAGTTTGGTACATCCTGCCGTATTTCGTCACGGTCAAGAATGGGCTGCCCAATACCCAGAAGTACCCTATATTATCCGAGAAGCTGCCCTTACATTCGAGAGTGGTTCATACAAAATGTTGGACAAGGTTATCACCGTTTTTGCGCCCAAAGAAATTCGCATTCAACGAGTTTTGCAGCGAGATAACACAAATAAAGAAGCGATTGAAGCACGAATGGACAAACAATGGAAGGACGAGCGAAAAATAGAGTTGGCGGATTTTGTGATTGTCAATGATGGAACACAATTCCTTATTCCCCAAGTACTAAAAATCCACAAGCAACTTTTGGAGTTGTAAACTATACTTTTTGATTTTATTTACCTTAGTAAAAAAGAAAAAATAACTTCCCGACCGATATTCCCCTTTTGAAAGGGGGTGGGGTATGTTAGCAAAAGAAAACGGGGAGTTATTTTTTTACCGTTACTTAAATCTGTTTTTTTCTTAGATTATCCATAATAATAGTTCTATCATTCATATTTATTATTTTTGTTTTATTAAATTTGGAACGATATTTCGTGTAACTCATGAACTTCACTCAATGTTCAATTCACCTTGTAAAATACATGTATGATAAATTTAATGTTAATAGATGACGATAAGCTATCGGCACTTATCGCAAGCAAAATGTTGGAAAGAGCAACGGGAAAGTTTGATGTGAGCGTTTATTACACCGCCATATCCGCTTTAGAAGCCCTCAAGAACAGTCAAGAACTACCCGACGCCATCTTATTGGATATTAACATGCCCCAAATTGATGGTTGGACATTTTTAGAATATCTCAACAAGATGGACATATTCATGGATGTAATCATGCTGACTGCTTCTGTTTATGAAGATGATATGCAAAAAGCAAAAGAATATCCACAAGTAAAAGGATTTTTTCAAAAACCCCTGAGTAAAGAGAAAATCCTCAAACTATTGAAATATTATAATCGTCCATAATGCGAAAAATTTAATGTCAAACTCCAAAAATCATACATTCACTAAAAATAGGTGGGTTTCAAATGTTGCTCAATATTAGTGAACTTCAAAACCCACCAATATTGAGCGATATGTTTTATTTGACCATTCTTCAATACTATTTTCAATTTCGTTTTCAAGCCACTTTTTCCAATAGAAAGGATTTAGAAGAATGGCAAGAACGACAAATCGAAAGAATGTTAAGAAAAATTCAAACCAATTCCCCTTACTACAAAGAACAACTTCAAAAACATTCCAATTGGCGGCAAATTCCTACAATCCAAAAAAAACAATGGATGCAGGAATTTGACCGCATCAATACATTAAATATCCAAAAACAAGCAGCTCTCAAAGTCGCCTTGCAAGCAGAAACAAGTAGAAACTTCAGTTCTAAACTGGGAAAAAATACCGTAGGACTCTCTTCTGGCACTTCTGGAAACAGAGGTTTGTTTGTGGTAACTCCCAAAGAACGAGCGCAATGGGTCGCTTATGTCCTACATAAAATATTATCTCCCCTACAATGGCAAAAACGAAAAATTGCCTTTTTTCTTCGATCAAACAGCAATCTCTACAATTCTATGCAATCTCTTTTGTTTCGTTTTCGTTTTTTTGACCTTAAAAAGAGATTCGAAGAAAACCTTCTTCAATTAAATGAATATCAACCCGATATACTTGTTGCACCCGCCTCTGTTCTGCGGCACATTGCCAAAGAACAACAAGCTCAAACCATAAATATTCATCCCGAAAAAATACTCTCCGTAGCCGAAATATTGGAGCAAGAAGATGCCGATTTTATTCAATCCGTTTTCCAACAAATTATTCATCAGGCCTATCAATGCACAGAAGGTTTTCTAGCCGTAACGTGTGAATATGGTATTTTGCACTTCAATGAAGACATCATCAAAATCGAACGTCAATACATTGACGATGAGAAAAAACGCTATCATCCTATCATAACTGACTTCAATCGAATTGGACAACCCATCATTCGTTACTTACTGAATGACATAGTAATAGACAAAATAGAACCCTGTCAATGTGGGTCTATTTTCCAGGCAATTGACCACATTGAAGGGCGATCGGATGATGTTTTTTACTTTAAAAACAAAGAAGGAAAAATCGTTACCATTTATCCAGATTTCATTCGCCGAGCGGTGATTCTTCCCGATACAAGTATGGAAGAATATGTGGTGGAACAACTTTCACTGCAACAAATTCATGTTTTCATTCACACTTCTCATTTTCTTCAAGACCAGCAAACGCTTTTCTCGTCCTTACTGCAACTTTTTGAAGAGTACGGCATTGCAGATATCAAATTATCATTTTTTAATCAAATGCCTGTATTGAAGGATGAAAAATTGAGACGGGTGAAGCGGAGTTTTGAGATTTATACAAAAAAATAAAACTTCATCTCATACTACTGTACAAAATGATTTTTGAACCACAAAAGTATCAAAAGGGCACAAAAGAGATAGATGAATTTCAGTTCTTTACTTTTGTTTTCTTTGTGCCTTTTGTGGTTGGATTAAAAATGTACAGTAGTATGACTTCATCTACCAAACCCAGTTAAAACTACTTTGGAAAAAGTATGCTGTACTTTTGAATTACCTCTGAAATACATAAAATTTCCCCACCAAAGGTTTACCATTTGCGGGAGTTAACTTCCAATAATACAAGCCATTGGGGTAATTCTCTTTGGGCTGCAACGAAACACTATATGCTTTCTCACCTTTCGGCAACAAGGCTCTAAAAACCCTTCCTTTGTGGTTTCGGATACTCAAATCGGCTGACTCAGTGAGCGCTTCTTCTAATTCAAAATCAAGCTGATTGAAGCAAAGCGCATTAGGAGTAGGCTTGTTTACTTTTATTTCTATTCTACCTAATTTCCGATATGCTATTTGGTTTTTTAGCAATCGCTCCATAGAAGGAATTTCCACAGCCTCCGCCATGAGTTTTTCCAAAATACGCTCTATATCTTGAGGATTGTCAGAAAGGGTAAAGTTACCTTTTGGGGAAACATTCAAGAGTGGGTGTGAAGGTAAGTCTGAATAATTCAATTCGGCAATGGCATCATACAGAACTACAATCAAGCTGCTGCAAAAGCTGCAATCATTTACGTGTTGCTGCAATGAATCGGGTAGTTTTTCGACTTTTTCCAACTGCATTGCATCCGCATATAGGGTTCTCCCTATTGTGTTTAGGTGACCTTCTTCATCAAAATATTTAGAGTAGTTTTGCTGCATAGGACTGATGTTTAATGGGAGTTAAAAATTTCCACTCATTTTTTTAACGTTCTTTTAGATGCCTTTCGGCAAGTTTCATGCTTTTTTCTAACGAATTTGATAATAAGCATAGACAATATCTCCAAACCATTGGTAAGCGTATTTCGCAACTGCTCTATCCTTGTTTATTTTTTGAAGCAACATATTGTAGGTAGCTTTTTTTTGAAGGCTTTGGGTCAGTTCTCTATCTATCAAGGTTAGCACCAATAATTTCGCCATGAGTTGATTACGTTGTCGGGTAAACCATTTTCGGAGTGTATCGGCATTGGCTTGTTTGCCTTCCCACCTATTGATGTATTGGTTGAGTTTCTGCCAAATTTGCCCTGAACTTTCTTGCTGATAATCGTTTCCAAAAAAATCCAACAACTGATTCACCTCTTTTGTAGTTAGCTGCAAAGCTTGTATATCCGCTGGGTAGAGTAGTAAAAAATAATTGGTTTTCAAGCACAATTCAAACTTTAGGCGATTATTGAAGGAATACAGACACAAAATCTGATTCATTCGGTGGATTTGCTGCGAAAGGTTCATTTCGTCTGAAAGCTGCTCGAATGGATTGCTGGAAGCATCACTTTTGTGTGCTATCAAAGGAGCTTTGAGTTCGAGCTGTTGACTATTTTTTTGGGTTCGATAGAGCGAACGATAGAGGTCGGTGAACAAATTTTTGACGACCCGATAGAGAAAAGTCCGAAAGAGTGTCTCGTTGGTAGATTCAAATTTTGACAACTGACCACTCTGCAGTTTTTCGAGTAGTTTTTGCTGAGTCCATTGCAGAACATCTTCGCTGTCTTGGGCTTTGAAAAAGTCGGTTTGCACCAAATAGTCCAATCTTGCACTGATATAAGGCAGATACTTCAATATCAGTTGAGGAGATTTTTGGTCGAGTAATTGCAGGTCCAATAAGTCATTGCAGATAGTCTGTGTACATTCGACCAACAGTGTCAAAACATAGGTTTCTCCTTCGGCTTTTTTCTGAAATTTCGCCAAGCGAGTAGGTAATCTTTGGAAGACCATTGTTGTTATCATCTCCTCTTCACTTTCAGAAATTGCTTTTTCTTTCCAAAACCGATTGACCAACTGCTCCACTACCTTTTTGTATTTCCAAATCAGTTGTTGAGGCTGTTGGGCTAAAAGTATTTCATCTTCTTTCTGTTTGTTTAGAGCCACAGAGATTGTTTTTTTTAAGAGTAAAGATGTGAAATAAGTTTTTTTTCAAAAAAATAAAACCAAAGTTTCCGAGTCCTTTTTTCAATCCGTTTAAAGAGGTCGTATTTCAAAAACAACTTTATTAAACCTCATTAAACAGATTTTAATCATGCACAATTTAAGAAATCTTTTAGTAATTACAGTTCTCACTATTTTCAGTTTGTTCCTCACCCAAACTGCCGAAGCCCAAAAAAGAAAGCTCGTAGGAGGCAAGGATTTGGTCATTACTTGGGGCGAACTCGTTGCGAATGGAAAAATCACAAACAATAGAGCGCCCTACAAAGTAAACTTCAAAGTAAGAAATTATGGAATGCAGAATGTTCAAAATCGCACACGAGTTGCCCTTCAATTGGTACAGTATCCTCTGAACAACAACAATGGCTCGGTCATAAAGGATTATCTACTAAATGCTCCAATGGGTGATGTGCATTTTGAAACCAATCCCTTAGCCAGCAATCAAGAACAAGCTTATACGGCTTACATTCCACGAGGACTGCCCGTTGGCTACCGCTACCAAGTAGAACTCAAAGTGGATGCCTGCCTGAATCAAAGAGATGCAGAATCTTGTAGAGTGGAAGAAACCATTGAAGACAACAATCACTACCGCTTAAAAGACCTCATCCTCAATTTTCCTTTGAAAACTACATCCTCTTCTATTCCTACGGATTTACCCAATTCCAACTTCAATATTCCTGTATTCAATCCTCAAGGCAACAATGCCTTGGTAAATGGAAAAGACTTGAGAATTACTTGGGGAGAAACCATTCCAAATGGCGCAGTACGCAATAACAGAGCGCCTTATAAAATAAACTTCAAGGTAAAAAACTTTGGAACACAAGATGTAGCTGCCAGAACACAAGTAGTCTTGAATTTGGTACAGTACCCGTTAGACAACAACAATGGTCGAGTTATGACAAGTTTGTTGGCGGATAGAGAGGGTAGCAACTACGACAACTTTGAAACAACACCCTTAGCAAGTGGTCAGGAAAGACCATTCACTGCCCATATTCCAAATGGCTTGCCAACAGGGTACCGCTATAAAATGGAAATCAAAGTGGATGGTTGTATGGGCGAACGAGATGATGCGCCTTGTAGAGTGAATGAAAGCAGTGAAATCAACAATCACCTTGAATTGCCCGAACTTAGAGTTCAGTAAATTGAACATAGGCATCGGATGCTTCAAATCTGGATAAACCAAATACATAACCAAATTCAGTTATCAATAAAAGAAAGTATTCGATACCTGCTAACTTCCAATAAAAACAAGGTCTGCTATTTTTCTAAGAGATAGCAGACTTTTAGGGTTGACGTTTCTGCTTCGGTTTCTTATATTTGGAATAGCAAAATCACCAAACAATGAAAAAAACATCCACTCAAATAGAAGCACTTCAACAAAAGTTAGCAGCTTATCTACTCCAGGCAGATGAATTGTTCGAGCAAGAAAAATTTGAAGAAAGTCTGAAAACAACTACGAAAACCCTCCAACTAATAGAACAGGAAAGTGCCGATATGCCAAATATAAAGATAAGTCTTTACAATTTGCAGGGGCATATTTATTTCTGCAAAACACAGTATAAAAAATCGTTTACTAATTACGAAACTGCTTTAAACTTGCAGTTACTTCTCACCCAACCTAACCTTGCCGAAAAAGCCAAGGCCCTTTTGGGGCTTGGGCAATCGGGAATGTACAGCGAAAAAGTAAAAGATAAATCACTGGCTTACTTAGAGGAATCCCTAAAAATCGCTTTAGAAAACAACTACACCCAATGTCTTTCTGACATTTACAATGCCATCGGAAATTATCACCAATTGAAGGGGAACTGGGAAGAATCCTTGCATTTTCTGCACAAGGTCATTGAAGTACAAAACGACCTGTATGGACAAGTCACCATTCCTGTCTATTTTATCAATATTGCTTCGATATACAGCTTGAAGGGAGCGCATGGAAAATCCATTCAATATGCTTACAAAGCCCTACAAATAGTCAAACAAGAGAACAAAGAAGGAACGAATGATGCAGCCATTACCTATTCGTTTTTGGGGCGAGAATACATCTATCAAGACCAATTTGAGAAAGGATTGAGCTACTGTCACAAAGCTTTCGATATTTGGAAAAAATTGTTTGGAGAAAAACACCAAGCCATTGGCTATGTATTGGATATGATGGCTTCTGCCTATTTTTACCAAGAGAAATTTGAAGAAGCCCTCCCCTACTTCAAAAAAGCATTGCAGATTTATCAAAGCATATTTGACAAAAAATCCGCCGAAGTAGCCTTATTCAATAAGCGAGTAGGCTTGTGTTTATTTAAGATGGGAAAAATTGAAGACGCATTTCCCTACTACCAACAAGCAGAAAAAATCTTGGCAAAACACCCTCAATTGTATCAAAACCAAATCACCTCTACTTATCGCTATCTTGCTAAATATCACCGCATTAAAGAGAACTATATAGAAGCACTTCAATACTTCCAAAAAGGTATCGTCAGTCTATTGCCCTCCTTCAATGAGGATGCCATATACAGCCTACCCAGTGTAGAAGAAGCATATCCCAACCAAGAATTTTTTAGACTCGTGAACAACAAAGCTGCTACGTTTTACGAGAAATACTTGAAGGAAAAAGCTCAGAATAAAGGAAACTTGAAGGACTTGAAAGCTGCCTATCAAACCTACCTATATGCCTGCCTGATAATCGACTGTATGAGGAAAGATTACAGTACCGAAATGTCTAATTTTCTGTTGAACCGTGAATCTACTACAATCTATGGTCAGAGTATTGAAGTTTGTCACGCATTTTTTGAACAAAGCCAAAATGCACTATACATACACAAGGCATTTTCCCTATCGGAACAAGAAAAAGTGCATCTACTCAAAACCGCTATCAATGAAGTAGAAGCCAAAACCAAAGCCCACATTCCCCAAAACCTGCTTCAACAAGAACTTCAATACCAAAAAGAAATCACCCAATTGAAAGACAATCTTTTGAAGGTCAGTAATCAGCACAATTCAACAAATGAAGACGAAGTCGTTTCCATCGAAAGTCGGTTGTTTGATTTGAACCATCAATACGAAAAATTGATTCACCAATTTGAAAAGGATTATCCCAAATATTATCAACTCAAATACAACTCACAACTGGCAAATATAGACAGTATTCAATCCTATTTGCGGCAAAAAAACCAAGCAGCCTTTGCCGAAAAAACAAACCTTCGACAAATACTTATTTCCTATTTTGTGAGTGAAACCTACATTTACATTTTCAAAATAACAGCCGACACTTACAGCCTTCAAAAGGTGGAAAAACCTGCTCACTTCCATCAACTCATTATAGGATTCAACAAAGCCATCAACAGTGTTGAAATAGAAGATTTTTTAGAAACAGCCATAGAATTGTACGATTTGTTAATTACTCCCCTTCAATTGGAGAAAAGCCCAAAACAACCTTCAAACCTGACCATTCTTCGCCACGATGTGCTGCATTACCTCCCCTTCGATGCGCTGTTTTTCCCGCCTGCAAACCGAGATTTTGAAGCAGCAGAAATATACGACTTCCACGATTTGGACTACCTCATTTACCACTTCAACATTGCTTATCATTATTCCGCTACCCTACTCCTACACAGCGAAAAGAGACAACAACACACCAACCAACAAGCCGCCACTTTTTTGGGCTTTGCACCTGTGAATTTTGTCACCAACACTACCGAAAAAAACGAATTAACGCTGGAAAGTTATCGAGGAAAAAGCAAAGTTTTCAGAAACAAAAATTGGGGCGAAAACATCTTAGGCAACTTGCCCAATACAGCCATTGAAGTAGAGGAAGTCTATCAGCTTTTTCACCAACAAAAACTCTCTGCCAAAGCTTTTTTATACGATGCTGCCTCCAAGCAAAACCTCTTTGAAGAAGCCTCCAAACACAAATATGTCCTGATTTCTACACATGGTTTCCAATACGATGAAACGGGAAATTTGACGGGCATTTATCTAGCAAATGGAGGCGAGGAAATCGACAATCAAACCCTTGAAGAAGCAAGTGAAAAAAGAGGAACAAACCCATCTCAACTATCCAAAAACTCCAATACTATACTCACCACCTCCGAATCTTATCTGCTTTCGCTTCAAGCAGATTTGGTCGTTTTGAGTAGTTGCAGCAGTGGCATTGGTAGATTGCAGAAAGGAGAAGGGATGATGGCGATGCACCGAGGTTTTTTGTATGCAGGAGCAAGCAATATTATTTTTACCCAATTCGATATTCCTGATGAAATGAGTAGCCTCTTGATCAAAAAACTATTTGCCGCTATTTTAGAAGGAAACACCTACACTGCGGCTTTGCGGAAAGCCAAACTGCACATTCTCAAACAAGAGGGCGTGAGTCCGCAAGATTGGGCAGCTTTTGCTTTGATTGGTAGGTGAAAGAGGATTAAAACTCACACATTCTATGTCATTTTCTTAGTTAAAAACGATAAATGTAAAACCAAGAATGGAAATAATAAGACCTGATTTGGTCATCAATGAAAAAGTAACATCTTATTACTTCCCATACAAAACTTTCGATTTCAAAGTTCTTCCTTTTTTAGAAGCATCTCTATTTTCACCCCACCAATGCCGATGTCTTCTATGAAAAGCCGCCGCTTTTCCCTGCAATTTGGTACGCCTGCCTTTACGCAAGACAACCAATTCGATAGAAGTTTTTGGAGGCGGGTCATACAGTTGTGGAAGGTAGTCGTTGATATTGGAGGTTTTGATGGGTGTATCGTCTATCGACAACAGTACATCTCCATTGAAGAGGTTCAATTCATTTTGACGCACATTTCTGAATCGTACATGCCCTTTTTTGTAGTCGGGAAAAAGCGAAAAATGCCCAAAAGTTCCCGCTTCTTCGATGTATTCTTCTAAATAGTCCATGCCCATTGCAGCAGCCAATTCTTGAAAATACAGTACTTTTTTTCCTTCAAGGTGGTCTTCAATAAAATTTGCAATTTGGGGGTGTGATAATCCCACAATTTCTTCAAACAGTTGGTCTTCTTCAAAGGGTTTTGCAGCTCCATATTCGCTCGCCAACTGTTGTATGATAGCAGGTAGACTTTTGTCCCCATTGGTCAGTTTTTGGATTTCGATGTCCAAGGCAAAGGCGGTCAAGGCTCCTTGCTGATACAAATAATTGTAGTTGTATTGGTATTTGGGTGTGAAAATGCGTTCACTCATTTGGGTTAAAGATTGCGGTGATTGGGCTTCAATCAGTTTGAGTTTTTTACTAATTTCTGCAAAAAATTCGGTTTCACTAATCAGTTCACTTCGCAGGAGAGACAGTAAGGTGAAGTATTCGGTCACACCTTCGTAGAGCCACAAATGTTTGGACATTTCCCGATGTCCAAAACCCGCAAGATGTACCTTTTCGCTATGCAGACTATGTGGAGTTAAGAGGTGTAAAAGTTCGTGAGAAGCAATACGCTGTACGATTTTTTTGAGACGCTTACCATTTTTGATTTCGGGCAGTAAGTAGAAGGAGGAACTCCCACACATCAGCCCTCCGTATTGTGCCAATCCGCTCTTTGCTGCAAGTGACGGGTCGGCAAAATACAACACAAAGGTGTATTCTGAGAGGGGTAATTCACCCATAAAATCGGCAACAGATTGTACCACTTTTTTCAAGTCATAATACAATGTACGAGTTGTTACTTTCCCGCTTTCGGAATAGGCTGCAATGCGAATTTTGGTTTTTCCATTCAATGAAAAACTAATGGTATCAGGTTGGGCATACAAAATGGGATTTTTGAAGAGATCAAGATAATCGTTTACTTCAAAAACATCTAGGGTGTCAGATTGCAGCTTTGCAGTCAAGGAAGTAGCCCCGTAGAGATGTTTGGGCTTTTCGATTTTTACTTCAAATGGCAAATCGTACATTCGATGAAAATAGGCATAAAATCCTCGGTGACTGATAAGATAAGCAGGGGATTGGCTTTGGGAAACGCTGGGAAAATCAGGTTTTAGCCAATAATTGATACGCTTCAATCGGTGGGCTTTGCCAATTTCGATACCATCGTTTTGGACATATTTGAAGGGCAGTATCTTTCCGTTTTCGTCTAAGGGTTCAAATCGTTCTAAACGTTCGCTGATGGGAATGGATTTTTGTGCGCCAAATTCGCCACTTGGAAAAACGTAGGTGGCATATTTTGTTTCGATTGAAGGAGGAATGACACTTACTTTTAGAGGTTTGTGAGAATCTTCATTGAGGTGAATGGTTATTTGATATTTTTTTTGAGCAGCAAATACCATTGAAGAGTATTGTTGTAACAACAATATTACCAATAGGTATAGATGTATTTTTTTGACATTAAAATTCATTTTACAAAGATAAGATTTTATATTTCAAGACAGTTATTTGAATACCTGTTGTAATTCACTTGAATGAATCATTCTACTTTTGTATATTGTCCCTCTATCCAATAAGTCCATATATGAATTTTATAGGGGATTCAGAGTTACTGTTTGAAGGTCGTAATACATTCATTTATTTGAAGAAAGAAACTTCCGATAGCCCACCTGTGGTTATCAAGGTCTTAAAAGAAGACTACCCTGCTCCAAGGTACATACAACAGTTTAACAATGAATATAACATTACTCATCAACTAGATATTGTAGGAATTCGCAAAGTCATCGAACAAAAACAATTGGATACGGGTCATTACACATTGTTGTTAAAATACATAGAAGGAGTAACACTCAAGCAATTTGCCCAACAAAAAACCATTTCTATTCAAGCTTTCCTAAGGGTTGCTTTACAAATTGTCAAAACAATAGGTCAGCTTCACGACCAAAACATCATTCATAAAGACATCAATAGCAACAACATAATCATTGAGCCTAATAGTTTAAAGGCAACAATTATTGACTTTGGTATTTCGACTAAAATAGACTTAAAAACTTCCTATACAAGCAATCCTCAAAGTCTGGAAGGCACGCTTTCATATATTTCGCCCGAACAGACAGGTCGAATGAATAGAAGGATAGATTACCGAACAGATCTTTATTCATTGGGAGTGACATTTTACGAATTACTGACGGGAAAATTACCTTTTTTACATGCAGATCCTATCAAGTTGATTCACCAGCATTTGGCACTAACTCCCAATCCACCGCATTTTATTCGGATAGATATCCCCTATCAGATATCAGAAATTATATTAAAACTACTTGCCAAAAATGCAGAATCTCGCTACCAGTCTGCTTTTGGTCTTCAAAAAGATTTGGAAAAGTGCTTATTGCAGCTCCAAAAGGATGGTACAATAGAATCTTTTCCCTTGGCCTCCTCTGATTTACCCAATAAATTCAACATCCCAGAAAAATTATATAGTCGGGAAACTTTTGTAGAGCAATTAATTGAAGCTTTTCACTTTGTTAATGAAGGGAACAGCAGCTTGGTGCTGATTTCTGGAAATGCAGGAGTTGGAAAAACGGCCTTGGTTTCCCAACTTCATGAGCCCATTACGGGTAAAGAAGCGATTTTTGTGACGGGAAAATTTGACAAATCACAAAATAGTAAACCCTATCTGGGCTTCATACAGGTTATCGAAGAGTACATAGAACAGTTGTTGGTTGAAGATGAAATGACCATAGAAAAACAGAAGAAAAAGATTTTGCGTGCCATTGGCGAGATGGGACAAATACTACTCCATTTTATTCCCAAACTGAAACTGATAATAGATGAGCCAACGGAAGCATTGACAATGGTAAACAAAGAGACTCAAAATCTTTTGCATTTTGTATTCTATAATTTCATTAAGATAATCGCTCAAAAGGAACACCCTTTGGTGATTTTTTTGGATGATTTACAATGGGCAGACAAATCTTCCTTGAAATTGTTAGAGCAATTGAGCAGTCAAGAAAAAATTCCTTATTTGCTAATGATAGGGGCATATAGGACTGAAAAGTTACACAACTCCCATTTTGCGGCTCTCCAGAATATAAAAGAAAATGCGCCTCATATCAAAGAAATCAAACTAACTCCCTTAAAGATTGAAGCAGTTCAACAGTTTATAGCAGATGCTTTATATACGACTACAAAAGAGTGTCAAACTCTTGCAGAGCTGGTTTGGAGTAAAACAAATGGCAATCCTTTTTTCATGATTCAATTTTTGAAGTCACTGTATGAAGAAGGTTTACTGCGGTTTAAGTTAGTTCCTCCAAATCTTCAGTCAAAAGAAAATATTCTCTACAAATGGGAATGGAATATGTCTGCTATTCGTCAGCGAAACATTACGGACAATGTGGTGCGCTTGTTGGCAGAACGAGTAAAAAAACTGTTACCCGAAACTCAACGAGTACTTCAATTTGCAGCGTGTATAGGGAATCGTTTTGATTTAGAACTACTCTCTCTTGCTTATGAACACTCTCTTGATGAAACAACTAAAGCACTGCAAGAGGCATTTGAAGAAGGATTGGTCATTCCTACAGATGAAAACCTTCTTTATTCTGAAAATGTGTATGAGTCAAAAAATATTGAATATAAGTTTACACATAATCAAATTCGCAAGGCGATTTATGCCTTTATTCCTAATTTATATAAAAAAAATATTCACTGGAAAATTGGTCATCTACTCCAAGAAAGAAATACAAAGACACCGCAACCTCAACAAATTTTTGAGATTGTCCAACAATTGAACAAAGCTATTGACACCATAGAGGATACTCAAAAAAGAATTGAACTGGTCGAATTGAATATGCAGGCAGGTGAAAAATCTAAGGCTTCTATCGCTTTTGATTTGGCTTACCAGTACTTTGATACCGCTGTTTCATTACTGCCCGACAATAGTTGGAAAAAACACTATGACTTAACTCTTTCGCTGCACAACCAAAAAGCAGAAGTCGCGTACTTGAGCGGAAAAATGGAGGATGCTGAAAGTATCTTAAATGAAATATTAGAAAATACTCAGACTACGCTGGACAATGCAATGGCTTGGCGAATCAAACTCTTGGTTCACAAAGCAAAGGGAGAAATTCATGAGACTATCTTAGCGGGCATAAAGGCTTTGAAAAACTTGGGCTTACATATTTCGGTCAAGGAAAAGAAATATGTCGCTTTTTGGGAAATAATCAAAACCGATTATTTACTGAAAAAACATCTTCCCAACAAAATTGAAGCGCTTCCTACAATGACGGATCCGAAGCAGCTTGTAATCATAGATATATTGCATCAATTGATGCCTGCCTCTTATTTATATGGGCACAATTTGTTTCCGATGATTATTTGTAAACTGATTGCCTTGTCGCTCAAACATGGAATAAATTCTTACTTACCCCTTGCATTGTTGACTTATGCTTCCCTGTGTATCAATTTTCGGAAACAGATAAAAAAAGGATATAACTATGGCGAAATGGCCCTTTCACTTAGTGATAAGCTAGAAGGGGAAAACAACCGGGTGAAAGTTGTCAGTATTTTCCATAGTTTCGTGTATTATTGGCAAAATCCTTTACATCGTTCTTTACCAAAACTAATAGAATCTTACAATCGTTTTTTGGCATTGGGAGATTTTGAGTTTGCAGGAATTTCGATTGCTACTTATATCAGTTATGGCTTTTTCTCTGATAGGAACTTGATAAACCTCCGCAAAAAGGCCATAAATTATTATGAAGTTGTAAAATTCTTGCAAGTGATGAATCCCATTCATCGGATACAAATCTTTCTGCAAGTTATTCATAACTTAAGTAATGTTACGGATAATCCTACAACGTTAGCGGGTGATTTTTTTGACGAAAAATCTACTGTTGCTCTACTAAAAGCAAACAAAAGCCATTTCGCACTTTTTGTTTACAATTCCATCAAAATCCAATTATTCTATTTATTTGGGAATTATAAAAAAGCATATGAATTCGCACAAGAATTTGATGTGTATCAAACGGCAGGAACGAATAGTATGTTTTCATACTATGTTTTTTGTACTTACAACGCTTTAGCTCATTTGGCTGCTTATCCAGAAATAAGCAAAAAGGAACAACGAGAAGCATTACAAAACGTAAAAACATGGCAGAATAAATTAAAAATTTGGAAAAACCATGATCCTGACAATCACGCACATCGTTGGCATCTCATTGAAGCGGAATATTTTCGCATTATACAAAAGCCTAAAAAGGCGATAAAACATTATCGAAAAGCAATTTCTCTTTCTGAGCAAAACGGCTTTATTAGTTTTGAAGCTCTTGGAAATGAACTATTGGGAAAATATTACTTGAAACAAAATGATGAGGATTTTGCAGAATTCTACCTACAAAAAGCCTTGATGAATTATCGGCAATGGGGCGCATTGACCAAAGCAGAACAATTGGTAAACGATTATCCACAGCAGCTAGCCCATACTGTTTATTCCTCCACTACTGCGAGGTCTTATAGTCTGTCTTCTTGGAGTCGTCAAAGCAATGAATCAACTGGAGGTCAATCCCAATCGGTGAATGCTGCTGATTTAGTGCAAATTTCCCAAGACTTGTTGGGCGAAATTGAGTATTCTAAGCTTTTGGAAAAGCTAATGATTCATTCGCTGGACCACACAGGTGCTCAAATAGGTTATTTGATGCTGGTGAATGAGAAACGAATAAGTGTAGAGGCCAAATCAAAAACTTACAGTCTAAATGAAGAATACAAAGAAATTGAAATTATACCTTCTATTCCCTTGAAAAAATGGGAAAAAGGCATTGCACATGTGATTATCAACTATGTGATGCGAACACAACAGCCCTTACTGCTTGACAACGCCCAAAAGGATGAAAGATTCAAAAAAGATACTTATATCATCCAAAACGAAATCCTCTCTGTGTTTTGTCTTCCAATTCTTAAAAATGAGAAAATCATTGGATTAATTTATCTAGAGAACAACCTAACTACCAATGCTTTTTCTAGAGAAAGGCTAAGGTTAATGAAGGTCTTATCAACTCAAATCGCCATTGCTTTAGAAAATACTCAACTCTACCAAGCTTTGCTACTGCGTGCGGAAGGAGAACAGTCAATTAGCAATCGTTTATTAGAAAAGAACAAAGATTTGCAGCAGTTTACTTACATTACTTCTCACAATCTGCGAGAGCCTGTCTCTAATCTACTGGGTTTACTCGAACTCTATAATAAGGAGAATTTAGAAGATCCTATTAATCAAATCGTCTTAGACGGTTTCCACGAAGTTGCACATAATATGGATAATATGTTGAGAGATTTGAATCGTGTAATTGCTGCAAAGAAGAAAGCAGAACCACCAAGAGAACAAGTGATTTTTGCTGAAGTACTGAATCAAATTCAACAAACTTTAAAAACACAAATTCAAGAAAAAAATCCGACTATTCGATTAGATTTTGAAAAAGAGGATATATTGTCCGTAAAAAGTTATGTGCATAGTATATTATACAATCTATTTAGCAATGCGCTGAAATATTATTCTACAAAAAGAAAACTCATAATAGACATTCGCACCAAAGTTGTCAATCAAAATACGGTTTACATAAGTATTTCTGACAATGGATTAGGAATTGATTTAGAGATAAATAAAGCCGATTTATTTAGACCTTATACTCGTTTTCATCCCGAAATTGAGGGAAAAGGTTTGGGACTTCATCTCGTCAAAGCGCATATAGAAAATATGAATGGAAAGATCGAAGTAGAAAGTGAGGTAGACGAAGGAACTACTTTCCACATTTATCTACCCCTACAGTAGACTTTAGACGAAAGAATAGGGATGCGAGAGGCTGCAATTTTGTCTTCATACTCTTGCTTCTCTTCTCCCGAATACAATAGTTTTGGGTTTTTAAGTGAATATTCTTTTATTTGTGCATTGAATTGAAGCCTTTCTTCATATCTTGTATTTTTATTCATTCAATCACTAAAACATTAAACAAATAATTAACAATGACTAGGAGAGTAAAACTCGGTACAGGCATCGGAGACATTAAATTTGGGATGACCTCATCCGATATTGTAAATTTATTAGGACAGCCCGATGACACCGAAAATGAAACCCACGAAGACGGTAGCACTACCCAAACACTGGTCTATGAGGAGTTGGGTTTGTTGTTTGACTTCGGTTCTGTTGACAACTTCAAGTTGAATAGTATTTCTATCAATGCAGAAGATATCTCAGTAGATAGATTGATAAGAGTAGGCTTAAGTAAACAAAAGGTCTTTGACTTTGTAGATGAGCTTGATTGGGGCGACGGAGAATTGGAGGATATCAGCCCTGAAGACGACAATGTAGTTATTGAAGTTATTTGGTTTGACCAAGTAAATGTCAGTATATGGCTGGAAGATGATGAAGTCTATGAAATTGAATTTGGACCATTTTGGAAGGATGAAGATCATTTCTTATGGCCTAAATTGTAGTACATGAACCAATAGAAACATCTGTTGGGCTTTGAAAATCCAACAGATGTCTTCCTTTTCCAATATTCCTTCCTTACTTTTTTACAAAGAAATAAATCGTGATAAGTGCCATCACAGTATGCAAAACTCCTGGTGCAAATTCGTTTGCCCCTCCTCCGTTGTAGCCAATAAAAATAGCTATTGCAACACCTGTATGAAATACGATAAAAGTATTTAAAAACGACTTTTTCAAGTCGTGACTGTCAAAACTTCGCCATACTTGAAGGGCAAAGTATCCTACCGCTAATGCTGCTGCTCCATACATTCGTGCCATTGTAACACCAATAGAAGAAGCATCTGCTAGGGTTGGCAACATTTGTGGCATACAAAACAGAATGATTCCTGCAAGAATTTCTAAAATGGCTGTAAATAATACAAAATTTTTCATGATGGATTTTGGTTTAATTTCGTCTGAAGAAGTACCGTTTATTTTTTGATAGGATTTTATAGTAAAATCTATACTGGCATTAACGGTAATGCCTATATCCGATGTTACTCGGACTACTTTAAAAACTATACACCAAAGGAGAAATGGGATAACTCTTTGC
>JAUHXA010000109.1 GCA_030427245.1 Bacteroidia bacterium
GCAGATTACTACTGGTTTTTCGTATGGATTACTTTGGCTGCAACGGTTGTATTAGCGGTGATGTCGAAGTATTACCGAGAATTGGAGTATGTGCAGACAGAGGATATGATTGAATAGAAAAATTCAAATAGTTAATTGCGTTTCAATGATGGTTTTTTAGACTTTAGACGAAAGAAGAAGGACGTAAGATGCAAGACATAAGGCTCTGGAAATCAGATTCTTAATTAAATTAAGGATTTGATCGCAAATTGTTCATTATCAAATATTAAAATCCTACTTCTTGCCTCTTTGCTCCTTAGTCCAAACTTTTCAAAGTTCTTCTAAAAGCTTCAATGCCTCCTCATAGTGATATGCTTGACTGCCTTCTGCAATGATTTCTTTGAGGTGACTACGGCTATTTTGTGTTTCATTGAGTTGAAGGTAAGAAAGCGCTAAGAACCAATGTGTTGGATTTTTCCATTTAGAGGCTTCGGGTGAAGAGTAATCCAACACTTTATAGAGGTGTTTGTTTGCAGTTTTTGGATCAGAGACGGACTTGGTCAAATGACTAACCCCTATGTAAAAATGGTCAATATAGGCATCTGAGGTCTCACCTCTTTCTTCTAATGAATCCCTGAATAAATCAATTGCTTCATTGTAGTTTTCTCTTTCGTAAGCATCTACGCCTTCCTTCCAATTGAAAGAAGCAAAAAAATCATTCTTGAAGTCCCGATTTATATCGTCAATAGGGTAGGGGCTGAAATGATTCTTGAATGTTTGTTCGGCATTAAAATGAAAAGGCAAAAGCATGTAAACAAAAGGCGCCATCACCAAAATAGTGAAAAAAACGATGATGAAAACAAGTGTATAGGCTTTGGACGTTTCTACTATGGGATGGTGATGCTGTGTGTATTGCTTGAATTTTTCTAATTTTCGATATGAATTGCTTGTTTGTGTAGTTTGCTGGAGCGTACTACTTTGCATTTTATTGGGGTGAATAATATCAACAGGCAGCACAATTTTTTCAAGTTCTGCTTCGGTAAGAGAATCGCCATTTTCCAGTGTTTCGTGCATGAGACGTACTTCTTCTTCGGTCAGTTCACCATCCAGATACTGGTCCAATAATCTATCTATTTCATCTTGTTTCCAGCCCATCAAAAAAGGGTATTTTCTACTTTAAAAATTAAGATGTCCAAAATTAACCTACAAACAATAAACGATGTCGACTTGTTGTGACAAATTTGCAATTATCATTCTGAAAAATACGCAAACCTCCATAAAATTACAAGAATTAAGCCATTCTTTTTTCAGTTTTGGAAGTTGGACTTCTCCAAAAAGGTTTAATTTTGCAGCTTTCGATTCATAAAATAGAGAGTAGATACATCATATTATGGCAAAGCATATATTTGTAACTGGTGGAGTTACATCTTCACTGGGTAAAGGGATTATTGCATCATCGCTGGGAAAGTTGTTACAAGCGAGAGGACTTCGAGTGACAATACAAAAATTTGACCCTTACTTAAATGTAGATCCAGGAACTTTAAACCCTTATGAACACGGCGAATGTTTCGTCACCGATGATGGGGCAGAAACAGATCTGGATTTGGGGCATTACGAACGATTTCTAAATGTACCGACTTCCCAAGCAAACAATGTAACAACAGGTAGTATCTATCAAACCGTTATCGAAAACGAGCGAAAAGGAGCTTACCTAGGCAAAACCGTACAAGTGATTCCCCATATTACAGATGAAATCAAAAGAAGAGTAAAATCCTTGGGGAACACAGGAAAATACGACATCATAATTACCGAGTTAGGTGGAACCGTAGGAGATATCGAGTCTTTGCCTTATGTAGAGACTTTGCGACAATTGAGGTGGGAGGAAGGACAATTTAACTGCATTGTAGTTCATCTAACCTTGTTGCCTTATCTCAATGCAGCAAAGGAACTGAAGACCAAACCCACGCAACATTCGGTCAGGGAGCTTTCTCGAAATGGTGTACAGCCGGATATCATTGTTTGTCGTACTGAACATCATGTTACTCTCGAAATTCGCCAAAAAATAGCTCGATTCTGCAATGTAGAAAGCAATGCAGTCATTGAAGCGATTGATGCAGACAGCATTTACGACGTTCCTTTGATTTTATTAAGAGAGAAATTGGATCGAATTATTTTAGATAAGTTGCGATTACCCTCTCACAAGCAGCCCGATATGTCGCAATGGAAAGAATTTTTGGGAAGGTTAAAAAATCCTACTTGCGAAGTCAATATTGGTTTGGTTGGAAAATACGTGGAGCTGCAAGATGCTTACAAGTCTATACAAGAATCCTTCGTACATGCAGGCGTGACGAATGAATGTCGGGTAAATGTTATCAGCATTCATTCTGAATACATCAGTGAGCGAAATGTAGCTGATAAACTAAAAGATTTGGATGGAGTATTGGTTGCTCCCGGGTTTGGTTCGAGAGGCATTGAAGGAAAAATTACTGCAATTCAGTATGTTCGGGAACGAAAAATCCCATTTTTGGGTATTTGTTTGGGAATGCAATGTGCAGTCATTGAGTTTGCCCGAAATGTACTTCAATGGAAGGATGCAGATTCCATAGAGATGAATGAAGAAACGGAAAATCCCGTTATCAACTTGATGGAGGAGCAGAAAAACTTGAAATTAATGGGCGGAACAATGCGATTAGGAGCATACAGATGTGATGTAAAAAAGAAATCGAAGGCCTACAAAGCCTATAAATCGGTGAAAATATCAGAAAGGCATAGACATCGTTATGAGTTCAACAACGATTATTTGAGCCAATTTGTAGAGGCAGGTATGAAAACTACGGGAATCAATCCAGAAACGAGCTTGGTTGAAATAGTTGAATTGGAAGATCATCCTTGGTTTGTAGGTGTTCAATTTCATCCAGAATTGCGAAGTACGGTCTCTAAAGCACATCCGTTATTTGTAGATTTCGTAGAGGCAGCGATTGAATATCAAGTAGCAAAAAATTGAAGTTCGAGGGCATTTTTGTAACTTTGCAGCCCAATTTTACTGCAATTTTGTAGTTGGTTGATTATCAGATTCTAAATAAAATAAATTGCATAAAGCAAACGATAAATATGCAGCAAAATCAAGATAGAAGTACTTTTGTAGGTTTGATATTGATAGCAATTCTATTCATTCTATACAGTACCTTTTTAGAGCGTTCCAAACCTGCGGTGAGTGAGCATTTTCCAAATGATTCAACCGCAGTTGAAAATATTTCTACCGATATAGATAGCTCTGCTTCTGCAAACAATATAGCAGAGGACAGCGTATCTGATGGAGATTCTACTTCAATAAAAACCATTCCACAAGGACCTTTTTTACAGTCCAGTATAGAGGAAGAATTTTATACGATTGAAGACGAAAACTTCAAACTCGTTTTTTCAAACAAAGGTGGGCGGATTTACAAAGCCGAATTGAAGAACTATGTCACGTATGATTCTTTGCCATTGATCTTGATAGATGGGGCAAATAATGAGTTCAATTACAATTTTGGTTTAGGTACTCAAAATGTTTCTACTCAGGATTTTGTATTTGATGTTGAGAGTTCAGACGAGCAATCAATTGTGTATCGCCTTTATACAGACTCTACAAAGACCCAGTATATAGAACAAAACTACCGCCTGAGTGAAACCGAATACATGTTAGACTACGACTATAAAATGGTCGGATTTGACGAAAAATTGGCAAATGGAAAATCCTTGGTTTTGACATGGAAAAATGAAATGTTCAAGCAGGAGAAAGACTTCAAGATGGAGCAGAACAATACAACTATCTACTTCAAAGAGAACCAAGAAGATGTAGATTATTGTACATGTACGGAAGATGTAAAAAAAGACCTTTCGGCGAAAGTGGATTGGATCAGTTATAAACAGCAATTTTTCAATACTACGCTTATTGCAGACAACAGCTTTTACCGAGCGGATTTGGACATTCATGCACCCAAAAGCACAGAGTTGGTCGAAGATAAAATGGTTGTTGAAGTAGCAAAAGCTGAATTGGGATTTGAATACACAAAGAAGGCGGAGTTTAGTTTCCCTATGAAGTTTTATATAGGCCCTAACGAATACAAGCGTTTGAACGCTTTGGATAATGATATGGAGGAGTTAGTTCCTTTGGGATGGGGGATATTTGGTTGGGTGAATAAGTTGATTATCCTTCCGATGTTCAATTTACTGCACAATTTTATCAGCAATTATGGCATCATCATCTTAGTATTGACCGTGGTTATCAAGTTGGTTTTGTTTCCATTGACAGCTCGTTCTTACAAGTCGTTTGCCAAAATGAACGTATTGAAACCAGAAATTGAAGCCATCAAGGAAAAACACAAAGACCCTCAAAAGGTTCAGCAAGAAACAATGAAATTGTATGGCAAAACAGGGGTGAACCCATTGGGCGGTTGTTTGCCACAAATGCTTCAATTTCCGATACTAATCGCAATGTATCGCTTTTTCCCTTCCTCGATTGAGCTTCGACAAGAGCAATTTCTATGGGCTGATGACCTTTCTTCTTATGATTCCATTATGAGTCTGCCATTTGAAATACCGTTTTATGGGGATCATGTGAGTTTGTTTTGCTTGTTATCAGCTATTAGTAGTATGCTTTATATGCGTTTG
The DNA here is from genome assembly GCA_030427245.1 of Bacteroidia bacterium. Classification (GTDB taxonomy): domain Bacteria; phylum Bacteroidota; class Bacteroidia; order Chitinophagales; family UBA2359; genus JAUHXA01. The sequence goes on from JAUHXA010000109.1 coordinate 4,633, forward strand.
AATAGCCAAATGACCCCTTCTGCGGGTGGGGCAGGGGCTGCTCAAATGAAAATGATGCAATATTTAATGCCTATCATGCTGTTGTTTTTCTTCAATAGTTTCTCCGCAGGCCTAACCTTTTACTTTTTCCTCTCCAATATCATCAGTTTTGGCCAGCAGTATGCAATTAAGAATTATTTTATTGACGAAGAGGCAATTCACAAACAACTGCAATCCAACAAAAAGAAACCTGTAAAAAAATCGAAGTTTCAAGAGAAGCTGCAAAAAATGATGGAAGAGCAACAGGCGCAAAAACAACGATTGCAGCAGGGAAGTAAAGATGCTGGTAATACTGGCTCCAATGCAACGAGTAAACGGAAAGGTGGAACAAACCGTCAAAAACCCAAGAAGCGAAAAAAATAACAATTGGATTAATACTATAAAACGACTAAGCAGCTAATACTTCAATAAGTAATGTTTATTGATTTTTACTTCAATGCAGTAAAAAACGAACTCACTTTTACTGCATTTTTTTTATATCTGACAAAGACATTTGGGAACTTTTTTCGTAGTTGAGTGTCAAAACAGCGACTCTTTCTCCTTTGAATAATTACCATCACTACAATTTCTAAAGGCTTTTTTGTAGATTTGTGTTTACATTAACAGATTTTAACCTAATATTTTGAAAATCAAAATCAGCTACCTCCTCTCTATTTATAATAGAACATGCCCACTACTCCAATAAAAAAATACATTTAATATAAATTTGGTCAATTCATTAACAAATAAAATTCTAATAATTATGTTTAGAGCTTTACTTTTAGCTTTGTTGGTTGGCTGTTGTCTGACTGGAAATGCACAGACTATAGCACCTAAAACCACGACTAAGGCAGATGTTTATTCTGTTCTTACTCAATCTTATCCTGCAAAAATCCATGCTACGACTGGTAATGAAGTAGGAGTCTCTACTGCAAAACCTCTTTCAGGTGTAAAACCTCCTCAAAAAAGCGGGGCAGGTACGACCATTGGTACTACTACCTACGACCTTCAATCCAACTATGGTATGTGCAGAAGGGTTGCGGTATCTGGTAATACTGTATATGCTTCATGGACAGGTAGTTTGACAGGAGACGAGGCTGCTGCTGATAGAGGTACTTTTTTGAATGTTTCTACAGATGGTGGTGCAACATGGGGACCTGTCGAAGATGCAAATCAGAGAAGAGAAAGCCAACGTGTTGGCTGGCCTAATATAGGTGTAGTCGAATCAGGTGCTAATCAAGGCCGAGTGTTTTCTATTACTCACTCTGGTGCTGATGGGCTAAACTTTGCTTATTTAGATGCAGGGAGTGATACGTGGCAAGATTTTATCATCGAAGGGGACGTAGATGCTGTTTGGCCACGAGCTTCTGTTGATGGCGAAAACATTCATGTAGTTACTTCTCGTAATGGTACTTTTGCTTGTGGAGCAGACGGAGGATTGGCATATTTCCGCTCTAAAGATGGTGGCGACACTTGGGAAGGTCCTATTTGTGTTGTTGATTCTGAAACAGGATTAGGTTTAGCAGATATTGATGACGATGCAGCATTAAGAGCAGATAGTTACTTTATTGACGCTGAAAACGGTGTTGTTGCTTTTGTTTATGGCAACTTTGGCGAAGACTTAGTTGTTTTCAAATCAACAGATAATGGTGACAGTTGGAGATCTATTATAGCACAATCTGTTGATATTGATCCTGAAGGCGACGGAGCTATGTTGTTGGAGTCTGCAATCTCTTCTGGTGGAGGTGTTAGCATGATAATCAAAGATGGAGAAGTGAATCTTTGGTACGAGCGTATTTTTCATGCAGATGCTAATGACTCTTTTATTGTGAACAGTACGGCTATCATGCACTGGAAAGAAAGTTATGGTACAAATGGGTCAAAATTGATTGGACCTACTGTTATGCAGGACTTTGACGGTGATATGGAAGCTACTGTTAATACAACAGATGAAGAAATTCAATTGTATGGTAACACTTTAATGGGACAAACGAGTGCAGGAATGGATGCTAGCGGAACATTTTATGTAGCTTATTCAGTTCGTCAAGATGGTGCGTTTGAAAATCCTGCAAGAGAATATCGTGAGATATTTGTAATCACTTCTGAAGACGACGGTGCTACTTGGATGGGACCTTTCAATATTTCGGATGATCAAACAAGAGAAGATGTTTTCCCTTCTATTCAAAAAGATGTAGCTGATGCTTTGCATATTGTTTGGCAATCTGATGAGTTGACAGGTACAGCTCTTCAAGATGGACAAGCAGAATATACAACCAATGAAATCAGATATTTGAACGTTCCTGTTGCAGATGTAAAAGGAGATGTTATGCGTAACAATACATTACCTATCATCTTTCCATATTTGAGCGGTTTCTTGCCAAATCCATTAGAGGGTTGTGAAGGCGTTATCGAACGATTTGATACACATGTATTGGATTTTCCTGATGGCGACATCACTGATAAAGTAGTCATTGACCACACATTTGATATTAATGTAGCAGGTAGTGAAGGATATTGGATTTTGACAGTTGAAGACAGTGACGGAAATATCATTGAAGATATTCCATTGGATGCCAATGGTGAACCTATTCTTCAGCAAGTTTTGGCAGATAGTGGACCTCCTACTATTTTCTTAGAGCCTTTATTGGAAGTATATGGTGGTTTGTACTCATTGGCAGTTTTTGAAGAAATTGATGTACTAGTAGGTTCTGAATATATAGATTTAGGTGCTATTAGCCAAGATGATGGTGATTTCTTTGGTTGTCCTTCTACTGTAACAGTGGATAACCCTGTGAATACAGCGGAAGCAACTCCTGCTGACCAACCTTTTGAAGTGGTTTATACAGCAACAGATCACCTTGGAAAATCTGCTTCTCTAACTCGATTGGTAAATGTAATTGGTGCTGATTTAGAAGCTCCATTTATTCAGTTATTGACTGCAAGAGCTGATTCTATTCAAGACGATGGCGCTATCTATGAAGTAGAAGTAGAAGTCGGAGCTACTTGGGTAGAACCTGGTTTCATCGCTTTGGACAATGTTGATTTGATTATGACCGATGATGTAGTAATCAGTGGTGATGTAGTAGACTTAGAAAACGTTGGTAATTACACAGTAGTTTATACTGCTATGGATGGGTCAGGCAATACGGCTTCAGTTACTCGTGAAGTAGTTGTTCGTGACGGTACGCCTCCTACAGTAGGTTTGATTGGGCCTGTACCTTCAGTAGTTCCTTGTGGAGGAAACTATATTGAATTTGGCGCAAATGCCTTTGATGCAGTAGATGGTTCTTTGCAGGTAGTTATTGGTGGTGACGAGGTTTGTACAACTTTAGCGGGTAGCTACATCGTAACTTACACAGCGGTAGATGCTAGTGGAAATGAAACAACCGAATCTCGTTTGGTTATCGTTCAGGGTGACTGTAATGTAGAGTGTGAAGTTGGTATTGAAGACAGTTTCTTGTATCAAGCAATCACTATGCGTCCTAATCCAACAAATGGTATTTTGAATGTAGATGTTGAAGGTGTTGATATGAATACTGCAACTATTGAAGTTTTCAACTTGGTTGGAGAATTGATTCACAGAGAAACTATGCAAACTAGCTCAATCAGCATTGATTTGAGTGAACAAGCTGCTGGTATGTACATTGTAAAAGTAAATACGACAGAAGGTGCTATTGCTAAAAAGGTAGTACTTGAGAAATAATTGAAGGCTTTCATAAAAGTTTGGGGCAATTGATTATTTGATTGTCTTTCTGAACTTGAAGCTTTCCAAAAAAGCCACTTATTCTATATGGATAAGTGGCTTTTGTCGTTTATAGCTGACCCTAATATCATTTTTATTTATTTTCCCGACATCCATAAGACAGATAAAAATAATTTTTCTACTTATATTTATCGCAAAATTTAAAGTTCTTATGCAACGATTACCCTGCATTTGACCAACTTTCTAATTGTAAGAACAAAATTTTTCTAATTTTTCTTTTAACTCAATTAAACTTTTACCGATTATGGTACGAACATTACTGACTTTATTTTTAATGGTATTTTTTGTGGCTTTACAAGCACAAGAAGCCTATCAACCCATTGAATCATATTCTGCAAAAACACAAATTCAAAATTACGAATGTCAAGATGTTAGCGGAAATGAAACAGTGAGTGTAAGCATGAACAAACCGATTACTGCTAAACCTACTCATAAGGGTGCGGGAATTTCTATTGGTACAACTACCTACGATTTACAAACAAATGGAGGTGTATGTCGACGAGTTATGGTAGAAGGCGACAAAGTTTATGCTATGTGGACAATGAGCCACACGTTTGACTTAGCTGCTGGCGACCGTGGTACTGGTTTCAACGAATCTACTGATGGTGGAGAAACGTGGCGTATGGCTCCAACAACCAGATTGGAAGATACTCGAAATGGTTGGCCGAATATTGGCAAAACAGCTAATGGAAGATTGTTTTCACTAGCACATTTTGCTTCAACAACTGATGATGTAAATGGACTCTCTTTTGCTTATCGTGAAGAAGGTTCTTCGGAGTGGATATCTACTGCTATTCCTGTGGATTTAGAAGCTACATGGGCGAGAGCCGCAGCGAATGAAAATACGATTCACGTGATTGCATCACGCTTTGAAGGAGAAATTTTTGATATTACAGGAGGTGTTTCTTACATCCGCTCTACAGATGCAGGAGATACTTGGGAAGAACCTATTATGCTTCCGAGAATGAATGAAGTTGTTCCTTCAAATGGTTGGGCTGCGGACACTTATTTTGTGGATGCAAAAGATGGTATTGTCTCCGTTGTCTTAGGTAAATATGGATCGGACTTGATATTTTACAAATCAACAGACGATGGTGCTACTTGGAACGATCCTGTAATTGTTACCAATTCTCCTGCTCCCAATGTAGATACCGTAAACGCTTCTGATACAGACAATCCTTTATTTGAACCAACTGCTTTGGCGGGTGGTCAAATTAGTGTTATTATTGACAATCAAGGCGAAACTCATATCTGGTATGACAGAATTTTTAATACACTTTGTAATGGGCAACCAGGTATTTGTTACTTGCCCAATAGTACCGCTCTAATGTATTGGAAAGAATCTTATGGAGAAGGTAATGCCAAAATATTGGGAAAAACTGTTCGGATGGATTATACAGGTGATTGTGAAACAGTCATTGACTTCAATACAGTAGAATCACAATCATACAGTACAAGTTTGGTCGGTCATACAAGTGCAGGTATTGACGATGCTGGCAACTTATATTTGGCGTTTTCTTCCATGAGAGATGGTGCTTTTGAACCCGATCGTCCAGACAGAATGTATCGTGATGTATATCTTATCAAATCAATGGACAATGGCGAGACTTGGGAAGGTCCTTACAATGTTTCAGATGATCCAGCAAGCGAAGATGTCTATCCTACTATAGCCAGACACGTAGATGGAAATGTACATTTGACTTATCAAAAAGACCAGTTTACAGGCGTTGCTGTAAACAATGCAAATGGTGGTACTACAGGGCAAGATACTTTTGTGGAGAACGACATACAGTATGTCAAAATACCTGTGGGTGACATCGTTACTCCTTCAGATTTGAACAATACTTGTCCGATTGCTTTTACCTACGTGAACGGATTCTTACCAAACCCATTGGAGCAATGTCCTGCCACAATTGACCGATTTGATACACATGTATTTGATTTCCCTGACGGTGATTTGACAGATCAGATAGTCATTGACCATACGTTTGATATTAACGTAGCAGGTAGCGAAGGATACTGGATTTTGACCGTTGAAGACAGCGATGGAAATGTAGTGGAAGATATTCCATTGGATGCTAATGGCGATCCTATTCTTCAACAAGTATTGGAAGATGTCGATCCTCCATCTTTATTTGTAGAACCTTTGATAGAAATTGGCGGAAGTTTGTGGACTATTGGCGAATTTTTGGAAATTGATGTTATAGTTGGCTCTGAATACATAGATGCAGGTGCATTGGCACAAGACGAAGGAGATGTTTTCGGATGTCCTCCATCTGTAACCGTTGACAATCCCGTAACTACCGAAAGTGCAACTCCTGCTGACCAACCTTTTGAAGTGATTTACACTGCTACTGACCATACTGGAAAAGAATCCACCGCAAGTAGATTTGTAAACGTCATTGGAGCAGATTTAGAAGCACCTATTATTCAGTTATTATTGAGTGGAGACCCCAATGATATTGCAGAAAGTGGTTCTACATTGGAAGTAGATGTTCAAATTGGAGCAGTTTGGGAAGAACCAGGTTACTATTCATTTGACAATGTAGACTTGGATCTTACTTCATCAGTTGTGATTGGCGGAGATGTAGTCGATCTTGAATCAGTAGGAGATTACACCATTACTTACAATGTCATAGATGCAAGTGGCAATATTGGTGCAGCTACTCGTATCGTATCTGTGAAAGACCGTACAGGCCCAACTGTTGGAATCATCGGCCCTGTACCTGCCGTAGTGGCTTGTAATGGCAATTATATTGAATTTGGTGCAAACGCATTTGACGAAATTGATGGAAGCGTTACCGTAACCATCGGAGGAGATTGTGTCTGTCCTACACAGGCAGGTAGCTATGTAGTGACTTATACTGCAACAGATGCAAGCGGCAATGAGACTACTGAATCTCGTTTGGTGATTGTTCAAGGAGACTGTGATGAAGCTTGTTCTACGGACGATCCAGAGAGTCCTTGTTTTGTGACAAGTATCAACGACAATTACGCATTGTATCAGGCCATCAACTTGCGTCCAAACCCAACACAAGGTTTGCTTTATGTAGATGCTGATGGTGTAGATATGAAGGGAGCAAATGTAGAAGTTTACAATTTGGTAGGTGAGCTAATCAGTACATTTGCTATTGAAGGTAGCTCTTACAGCGTAGATTTAAGCGCACAACCTGCAGGTATTTATGTTGTAAAAGTAAACACTACCGAAGGTAGTATTGCAAAGAAAGTAGTGTTGGAGAAATAATAAATACTTCTTTGAAATTTAAGTAAGAAATCAGAACAGAGATGCGGGAAACGAGACTTCAATTCAATTAATGTTGAAGTGGATTCTCACTGAAACTATTTTTGTTCATGTTCTTACTTTTAATAAATGAGCCATTGCTATTTGAAAAAACGGCAATGGCTTTTTTGTGTGAAAAAATGAATGTTTTAATAACTGAAAATAAAATGATTGCTTGTGTTTTTATAACCGACAACCCCTCTTCAATTACTCTCCAGAATCTCTTTGAACTGCCCTGCAATAGTAGTGCTCAACACGCTCACAATTCCCACCACAGAAGCCCAAATACCATTTTGAACTTTTTCTACTTCAAAATTTCCTGTCACCAAATAATAAATCACAAAAGGAAGAACAGCAGTTGTCAATCCCACCAAAACAGAGGCGGCTACTCTCCGAACATTCTGAATAATGATAGAAATAAAGTAGAAGCCCAATAAAAAGGCGAAAGGCAATAGCAGCAATCCGAAAGTAAACTGTTTGTACCAAGTCAACACAGTGTTGGAACCCAATATAAGGTCTATCAAAAAGGTAATGCCCAACAAACAAAGTAAAAAGAAGGTATTGAGTATCGTATAAAGTAGAATAAAACGAGCTTGGTAATTGCGAATTTCGGAAAAATAAGCCCTGTCCATCGTTACATTTTTGGGAATCAATACCTTCCCTACGAATTTTTTGAGCCTTTCACCAAAACGTTCAACAACGTGTTGAGGTAGGTGCTGCAAATTGTTCGCCAACAAAGGAACTTCCGAAACCTGATAGGAATTCAGCATATACCACACCAATGAAAGAATCAAATTGAGTGCTACAATGACCTGAATCGCAAAGAGTAAAGAATGTGTATTGGAGAGAAAGGTAGCAATCAAACAAACGCTTATCAGTTGAAAAAATTTGATAAAAGGACTGATAATCAAAGACATGTTTTGCAGCTGTAAGGGTAAAATCCGAAAAGCAATATTCTCTGTTTTACGGGCTTCTTCAAAGCTGATTTTACCACTATTGACAGACAAAACTTGATTCTGCCAAACTCTTTCCCAACTTTCCTCCAATTCTTCAGGAGGAATATTCGAGTTTTGATAAATCTCAAAATAGCGCTCTTTGAATAGGTCTTTGGTCAATTCATTGTCTACCTCACAAAACTCTTCTGCCAATTCTTGATCTTCCGCTCTTAGATGTATATGAGTCAGTTTGGAAGTATTCAAAATCGTAAAAAAAGTCGCTTTGTCAAAACCTCCCAACATGCCAAAAATAGCATTACCAAACAACCATTGATAGACTTTCGGAACGATGTAGTTGGTCACCAAATTCCCATATAGATAAGTAAAACCCGCCAAGATAGCAAAGAGTAGGAGAGTCGGCAGTATTCCTTGATTGAAATACCTAAAATGGGTGGTCAAGGCAAAAATGCTGACCAATACCCATACTGCATCCCCAATGATCATAGACCAAGGACGCAAAAACAATAAATTAACCATTCGTGAAAGCCATTCCACTATCCGACGACTCCTAGGCACATCGGCGTATATCCCCAAATTTTGTTCTGGATTCATAGTGATTTTAGGGTTTTAGAGTTTTTACAAGAACATTTGCCCATTGAAGTATCCAACTTCTTAATAATAAGCAAAGCGCAATTTTCAACGTTATCTTTTTTAGCGTAGCTTAATCCAAATTCAACAAATGTCCCATAAGTGATTTTTTCGTTTTAAGATAAGCTAAATTTTCTTTTTTCGGGGGCATTTCAAGGGGTAAGCGACTCACCACCTTCACTTCGCTGTTGTCAAATGCCTCCACTTTTTGCGGATTGTTGGTCATCAGGTGAATTTCGCTTATCCCCAAATCCTTTAACATTTCAATAGCCATGCCATAAGTACGCTCATCCGCTTCAAAACCCAAATGAATGTTGGCATCTACTGTATTGACTCCCTTGTCTTGAAGATTATAAGCTTTCATTTTGTTGATGATACCAATGCCCCGCCCTTCCTGTCGAAGATACAATACAATGCCTCCTTTTTGGGCAGTCACCTCCAATGCTCTTTCCAACTGTTCACCACAATCACAACGCAAAGAACTGAATATATCACCTGTCATACATTCTGAATGAATCCGAACCACCACAGGTTTTGTCAAGTCCGTATGCTTGCTTACCATCGCTATATGAGGCTTAGACATATTTGGTGAATTGGCATACGCAATCATTTGAAAAACGCCCCATTTAGTAGGTAAAATACTTTCTGCTTGTCTCAACATACTATTTCAAATAAAATGAATAACTATTTCTGTTTTTTCTATAACAGCAAAGGTAGAGAAATAGTTATTCAAAACTCACCTACAATACCACTTCAATGCTCCTGCCGCCAAACCGACACCTTCTCCATCAAAGCCCTCACCCTTTTCTCCTCCACATCATTCGCCCAATGTCCCTCTTTTTTAAAATAAGAACCCACAATCAGAGCATCTGCCGCCTTCCAATAGGCCTCCACATTCTGCAAATTCACCCCCGAACCCACCAAAACAGGCATATTTGTAAGCTCCTTCACCGCTTCAATTTCCTTCAAATCCGCCGTCTGCCCCGTTGCAACACCCGTCACAATCACCCCATCACTCTGAAAAAAAGCCGCCGCCTTAGCCGTTTCTACAATATCTACATCTGCAGTCAAAGCATGTGCGCTGTGTTTCTTTTTGATATCGGCCAAAACCAAAATATTCCCTCCTTCAATATGCCTTCGATACCGCATCAATTCGCCCGCACAACCATCTATCCACCCTTCATCTGCAATGTGTCCAAACACAAATCCTTCAACCCGCACAAAATCCAAACCCGCTGCCTTCGCTATCGCCAATGCCGACTGATTCGCTCCCGCCAAAACCTGCACCCCGCAAGGTATCTGGGTCAATTGTTTGATTTTATAACCTACAATACTCATCATCGCCACTACTTCGGGATTCGCTTCACCCTTTACATAAGGCGTATCGTGCATGTTTTCTATTGCTATCGCATCAATCCCCGCTCGCTGCAAAACAATAGCTTCTTGCAGGGCTTTTTCGATGATAGCCGTCGTTGAACCTCGATAGTTGGGAGTGTTTGGCATCGCTTGAAGGTGAATCATGCCAATGATGGGTTTTTCGATTTGGAAACATTGATGGAAACGCTTGCTCATAGAAAAGATAGATTAATATTGAGTGATAGCAAAATCCCGATTATTCATCTGTTTATTTCGTTTTTTGAAGGTCAGATGGAACTTACCATGAATTAAATCGTCATTTCCTTTTGTATTTTAATGATGATTTAATCATGGACTTTTCATCGGTCATAAAAGCAAATATACATTTGCTGACCATACTTTTACAAAAAATGAGCATGTACTATTGGTCTAAGTACAGGACAAAAGTACCATGAGGTCACTGATGTCTAATTTATGGATACATTTTACTCTCAAAAAATCTAAGCCAATCCTAAAAGTAGAATAGAGTTTTGTGAGCCTTCCTTTTACCTTTTT
>JAUHXA010000110.1 GCA_030427245.1 Bacteroidia bacterium
GTAACAACCCCATTTCCAGTGTAATTAGGATTGCGGTGTTTGGATAAGCACAACACATTCTCCTATTTAGCGGAGAGCTTGCTTTTATTTGAAATAAAGGTTTTGTCTTTCCATCTCATTAAAACAAAAAGGCGAATAGAGTTTTGTATAAACTCTATTCGCCTTTTTGCTTTTTGTTATGCCATATTACCTTCTATTCCCGAATCACCAAAATCTCCCCCTCCTCTCCTATCTTCAAAATCCTTGAAGGTTGTGTAGGTGTTTCAATATCAAAAGTTTGAAACGGCACCACATAATCTGTTTTGAGTTGAATGGTTCTACTGATTTCTTTGAAGAGAATGGGAGTCGGTTCACCGCTGATATTGGCAGAAGTTGATACCAACGGTTTTTGCCAAAGGTGAAGCAGGTTTTGACAAAAATCGTGGTGGGGAATCCTTATGGCTATTGAGCCATCTTCTGCGATGAGGTTGGAAGCTAAATTGCGGGCATTGGGGTAAATGATGGTCGTAGGTCGCTTTGTGTTTGAAAGTATATCAAAAACAGAAGTGGGTATCTCTTCTACATAGTTTTGAAGCATTTCTAAGTCTTTGACCAAGATAATCAAGGCTTTGCTTTCGTCTCTTTGCTTCAAATCATATACTTTTTGGACAGCTTCTGCATGGGTCGCATCGCAGCCGATTCCCCAAACCGTGTCTGTTGGGTAGAGAATTGTGCCTCCCTTTTGAAGGGTTTGAAGGCAATGTTGAAGAATGAGTTCTTGCTTTTTGGTCATGGATAAAACGAGGATATTTTTTGGTTAGCCCAGTAAAAATAAGACATCGGATGAACAATTGTAGTTGTCCATCCGATGTTTAAAGAATTCCAAGCAAAGATACTAAGGCAAATTCAAATTAAAAACTCAAATGCAAATTCAAGCAATACTGTATAAGCGAGTAGATTATTACACTGTTTCAGAAATTTATACACATTAAACAATGACCAAAATTCTCAAATCACATCCCCCTAAATCCCCCTTCAAAGGGGGACTTGCCTTACTATCAGTGAATTCCCCCTTTGAAGGGGGCGAGGGGGATGTTACGTCAGTCTTGAGTCATCATTAAATTACTTATGAAACAGTGTATTTATGTTTCACAAATGACTCATCTAATATTTTAGTTTGCCTAAAAGCACTTCAATTATATTTCTACTTCAGGCCAACTGAAATGGGTCATTCAAAAAATTCAAACAGCTCGCTTACAAGTTCTTATTTGCGTTTGAGTTTTTAATCCCAAGATTTCGGGATGGGTTTTGAATTTGCCTTAATTGGCCCTAAAGTGAAAATTAACCACCAAATCTTTTTCTATGAACTCATCATATCCTACCAATCCTTCTAACTCTGCCAAATCGTCTTCGTCCATTTCTTCCAAAAGTGACATGCTGAATTGTATGCTGAGCCTTGATTCGTTCAAGGTCGTTATATCAAAAGTTTGGATTTCGCCATCTTGATTGTCGGTGATAATTAATTTTGTTTCACCTGCTCCAAAAGCCCAAGTATTCACAACAGTTGGTGTAGATCCTTCACATAAAAGACTTCCTTGATCTTCAAATATTTCACCATTGATTTTGAAGATGGTGACATTGTCCTTATCACATTCATCAATTTCGACAAATGATTCTAAATCAAAACTTTCTCGAAGTTCTTCTTCCATTTCAGGAGTTTGAAATTCAGGCGGTAAAATTTGGAAATACAGAGCAATGAGCGCATCGGCAATGACTTCCACATTACCGTCCGCACTTTCGAGTGTCCAGCCCTCTTCAATGGTCAAAAGTTGGGTGTTCGTAAGTACTTCGTCTTTTTTGCAGGATTGAAAACCAAAAGTAAAACCGATAGCCAATAGGATAATGAATGTTTTTCTAAATTGTTGCATGGTAAATGTTTTTTGAAATTAAAATTAGCTGTATTTTATACATACTGTTATCACAGCTTTATTATTTGTTTGATGCTACAAATTTAGGTCAACATTCTGTGTGGCTCAATTACAGTTTTGTGTGTTTATTTTTACTAAAAATGCCCGATGAAATGAAAAAATAGGACTTTGAGAATAAAAAAGAGGGTTTCGATAGCCAAGGCTAATGATTTGATTATAAACAAAATACGCTAATTTTCTGCAAGCTTTTTTTGCCTTTACAGATTTTAGGCATTATCCTACAAAGCGAAACTTCGGAAGTTTATCTTTTTGTGCTATATTAGCAGTAGTGACATATCATTTAAACTTATCGCATGTTGATGAAAGTAAATACTTTACAAACTTTTCTTGCCCTTGTATTCCTTCTGTGTTTGTATGCCTGCACTTCCTCTCAAAAAATTTCCAAAACTTTCATTACAGGAGATAATGTAGCTGTGAATGAAACATCGAAGAAAGGAACTATTTCTTCTGCTTCCCAAAAAATATGTCGAGAATATTTGAATTATGCACCCGATACATTGCACCTTGACCACTCTCCTATGCGTTGGATTCGGGTGAATTTTCACTTTGTGGACAGCGAAGAAGGAGGAATTAATTTTTCGGGAGAAAAAGGACTGGAATTTTCCAAGTTATTGTTAGAGATTTCCAACAAAAAACTGTTAAAAAATGCAAAGATGCACCTTCCTGCAAACAACGATACCCCCGTATTGCCTGCTCAGTACCAATACGTTTTGTCGGGCATTGAAGGTGATAAAACAGACAATGGAATTTACTTTCACCAAGACGCTGAATTGTTTTTATCCAACAAAAAGGGCGGCAAATACAGCAATTTTTCGCAGGAGCAATACAAACAGTTGGGAGTTCGGAAAGAGGAGGTTATTAATGTTTTTTTCTTGGAACATCATCCCGACAGCATCGCCTCTCCTACCTACAAAGCCTCTAGCGACGGGGTAGGTACTCCAAGGTGGGTCAAGGTAATAGGAGCGTACATGACGTATAAAGACAATCCACAATGGTCTATGTTTGATATTGCAGAGAAGTTTTCGGGCGTTTTGAACCACGAAATAGGACACTCTTTGACTTTGGCGCATACCTGGCGGTCGAATGATGGCTGTGACGATACGCCTTTGCATGTCAATTGTTGGGGACCCGACAAAAACGATCCGAATTGTGATGGCTTGGACAAAGCTTCCAACAATATGATGGACACCAATCTCTGGCGTGCGGCGATTACGCCTTGTCAAATCGGAAAAGTACATTACAAACTTGCTACGGAAAATTCTGCTCAACGAAAAAAACTTGTTCCGACTTGGTGTACTTATAAGCCCGAAGCGACCATTCGCATCCAAACGGGTGAGCACATTGTTTGGAACAGTGCGAAAGATTTGGAGGGAGATATAGTCATCGAAAAAGAGGCAAGTCTTACGCTTCAATGCTTGCTCTCACTTCCCGAAAATGCCAAAATTTCGGTTCAGACTGGAGGGAAGTTGCTGTTGGATGGTGGCACGATTACCAATCGTTGTGGGCAAAAATGGCAGGGTATTGAAGTAGAGAAAAAAGGTAAAGAGAAAGGAATTGTTGAAGTAGTGACTCGGTCGAAGGTAGAGAATGTGGTTCATGCTGTAGACTTTTGAGGTATCCCCTTGAAGATATGCAGTGTGGTTAGTGTTAAGTACACTGTTTCAAAAGTTTCTTTAGATAGTGAGGTGTAATCTTCGGAAGAATGGAGAAGAGCCTGTGCCGAGACTTCGGCATGACATCTCGCTGTCGGTCTTGAGATTACACCTTTTCGTTTCACTCCAAGATGTCACCCCGAGATTTCGGGGCAGGCTCTCAAAACCTTAAATTATTTCCGAAACAGTGTATTAAGGATTGCCAATAAAATAATTTACCGTTTTCTTTGTACAAGACAAAACGTTTTATTGAGCATGAATCTCAAACCTTATAGGTTTTTGTTTATGTAATTTAAGCAGATTATCAAATCTGTACATACTTTTAGAGGTTAAACCTATAAGGTCTTTGGCTTCAAATATAGTTTTGTCCTGTACTGAGCATCCCCCTCACCCCCTTCAAAGTGGGAATTGTAGGTCGGGAACTTATTTTATTCAAGTTACTAAGCAACATAAATTACCCACCAAAATTTTAGAAATCTATGGATTTGACTATTTCCAACATCAAAGAAACCTGCTTGTATGTAGCCGATTTAGAGCGAACAAAAGCATTTTACCACGAAAAGTTGGGATTGCCTCTTATTAGTTTTGTGCCTAATAAACACGTTTTTTTTAGAGCAGGCACGTCAGTTTTGTTGTGCTTCAATCCTGATGATGCCCGCAAAAAAACGCATTTACCTCCACATTATGGTTCGGGGCATTTGCATTTTGCCTTTGAAGTTGAAAAGGAACAATACGTGGCTTGGAAACGAAAAATAGAGGAATTGGGAATTGAGATTGAACAGGAAGTTGTTTGGCGAGAAGGGGTGAAATCGTTTTATTTTAGAGATCCCGAGCATCATGCAGTGGAAATAGCAATGCCGGGGATATGGGGTTGAAGGATTGGTTGTGGGTTGTGGTAATATGATTTTTTTGTCATTACTTAGAAGGGTAATAACTGGCTGAAATCCATTCCCAAATAGTGATATGTTCCTGCAAATAATATAGACCAAAAGGTAAAGGCTACAAACATATAAGCATATACTTGTGGTCTGCTTTTGTAGAAGGCATTGGCAACGATTGTGCCTACGGGAACGGTCAAAAAAACAGGGGTCAAGAAGGCGATTCCAGCCAACCCATAACTGTTTTTGATGCGGACCAATAAGCGTTTTTTGCGGTTGATTGTAAAGGTTTTTGGATGCTTAGTTGGAAAGAATTTTTGCCACCAAATAACCGCATATTTATACAATACACTGAAGCCCCAAACCCCCAACATTCCTCCGCTTATCGTAATCAATACAGAATTGAGGAACGGGAAATTGTAGTAAAATACAAAACAATAGGCTACCATGAATTTTGTACTCGCCCAAAAAATTACTATCGCAATAGGTATGATGTCAGCAAACATAGCTTCTGTCTAATGTGTTGATTGTAAAAAGAAACGAGTAATGGTTTTTGAAGTGATTGCAGGGTTTTATGGATGGAGTGGATTTATTAAGAATAGAATCAAATATAAAGCCAAATTTACGAAAAAAGCGTGGATTATTCGTCTTACTTCAACTTCTTTATTTGCTATATAGGACACATATTCCACTGTTTTTTGCAGAAAACCTTCAATTCTGAACATTTTGGCTTTTAAAGAGTCTAATAAGAAACAACAAACAATTGTAGGAATGAATTTATATAAGAAAACCTTTTTATCCCCCTGCGTCTTAGTGATTTTTTTGAGTCTCTTTATGTGCTTTGGGGTGTCTGCTCAAAACCCTATTCCTTTGAAAACCATGACTTTCAATATTCGCTATGACAATACGATGGACAGCATCAATCCTTGGCAGATTCGCAAGGAATGGGTAACGGAATTATTGGAAAAATACGATGCCAACGTTTTGGGCTTGCAGGAAGCCTTGCAGCATCAAATGAAATACATTGCAGAAAAATTGCCTCAGTATGATTGGGTGGGTGTGGGCAGAGACGATGGCCAAACGAAGGGCGAATATGTGCCTATTTTATACAAGAAAGAACACTTTGAACTCTTGGATCACAATCACTTTTGGCTGTCTAAATCACCCGAAGAGATAGGCAGCAAATCTTGGGGGGCACTTCGCAGAATGGTGACATGGGCAAAATTGAAGGACAAACGAAATGATGAGACCTTTTTTGTATTCAACACGCATTTCGACCATTATAGCAAAAAAGCGCGCCGAAAAAGTGCGGATTTGCTACTCGAATACGTGAACAACATCACACAGGGAACTTTTGCCATTGTGATGGGTGATTTCAATGCTTTGCCGCATACCAAACCTTACAGAAAATTAGCCCTCGCATTGAAGGATACGCACCATCTCTCCATTGATGTTCAAAGAAGTTCTATTTTTACTTTTCATGGGTTTGGTAGCGATAGAATGGATAAGTATCGCACAATTGATTATATTTTTTTGACGGACAGCGAACCTGTGAAGGTTCTCAAGCACTCGGTTATCATTGATGAATGGCACGGCAAATATCCTTCTGATCATTTTCCTGTGTTGGCAACGATGCAATGGAAATAATAGACTAAATCATACTGCTGTACATTTTTAATTCAACCACAAAAGGCACAAAGAAAACAAAAGTAAAAAACTGAAATTCACCCTTCTCTCTTGTGCCCTTTTGATACTTTTTTGGTTCAAAAATCATTTTCTACGATTTTGATTTCAAAGACTTACTTTACCACCATTTTACCTCCCACCAAATCTTCACCATTTCCAAGTGTATAAACGTACACTCCCGCTTGTAGCGAAAGCGCATGAGCATCCAACGTCCATTCATTTTCACCGATTTGGGTTTGTAGAGAACGTTCATGTACCTTTTTACCTGCAATGTCGAAAATCGTCAAGGTCAAAGAAGTGTTTTGTTTGGAAGTAAGGTGAATTTGGGTTTGATTTTGAAAAGGATTTGGGAAGTTGTAGGCTTCGCTGAAAGTAAGCGAAGGAGCGTTGGCAATAGAAGTAAAACACTCTTCGTCAGAAGCTACTACACGCAAAACATATCCTCCAAAATCCACAGGCACATCAAAGGGAATATCGGGCGAAGAAGCCAAAATGGATAAGGTCAAAGGATATTCTCCCAATTCGGTGCTCGACCCTGTGATGCGTACACATTCTACTACTCCTCCAAAAATCGTCCAATTTGTTGCACTCGTTTCAAATGAAAAACCAGCAGGCAAACCTATACTTGTAGGATTGGTTAGTATGGCACTTTCGATATCCACATAAAAATTAAACAGAGGCAGAAAATCTCCTGCAAAAATAGAATCGGGCATAACGACTGTCAAATCAAAAGCGTAAGGTTCTCCCTGACAAGCAGAAGGCAATCCATCACTAAAAAAAATAGTTCCATCAGGTAAGGTGTCGTTTTGTGGTGTAGGATAGACACCGAAAAATTCTGGATAAGGCGGTTCTTGCGTTTCGCAGTCGCTTTGTGCCATTGAAGGTAGGGAACTTACAGTTAGGCACACTAATAGAACACTCAAAAGATAGTAGAACTTTTGTCTCATTGGTATAATGATATTTGTGGTTCATCTAAATCTTAGTGGGGGCAAATAAAATGTATTGAAGAACCGATTTTGTGAATGATTCAATAAATTTAACAAAAAATACTCAATGATACAAGAAAACAATCTTTTGACTCAAAAAAATCATAACAAAATAAAAATCAGACACTTATTAACAACACAAAATCATTAGAGTTCTTCAAATTCTTCGTTATCAGGAGTGTAAACAGAATTGAATGCCATTTTATAAGTAGGTTCATCCTCTTCCTCCAATGGCAATTTGACATAAAAAGTCGTGCCTTCATCTACCTTCGATTCAAACCAGATTCGTCCTCTTGCAGCTTCTACAATGTTTTTGGACATTGCCAAACCCAAGCCCATACCTGAGTTTTTGGTGGTGAAGTTCGGCACAAAAACCTTTTCTTTTTGTTCTGAATTGATTCCACACCCATTGTCAGCCACGCCGATGACCACAGAGTTTTTGGTTTTTTTGACATTAACCACAATGATTCCATGCTTCTCATCGGGAATCGCCTGAATAGCGTTTTTAATTAAATTATTAAAGACTCGTATTAGTTGGTCTTTATCGGCATTTACATAGCAGGGTTCTTCGGGCATCAGTTTGAAGATTCGTACTTTATCTGTATCATCAAACAAATTTACCGTATTTTCAACTACCTCGTTGATATTCATCATTTCGTTGATCGGCGTAGGCATTTGGGCAAAAGAAGAAAACTCTGTGGCGATGCGTGAGAGTGTGTCTATCTGTTCTACCAAAGTTCGACTGACTCTATCCATCAATGCTCCTACATTTGGGCGATTGTCTTTAATGGCTCTTTGCAGGTGTTGAATACTCAATTTCATGGGAGTTAGAGGATTTTTGATTTCGTGAGCTACTTGTCTTGCCATCTGCCGCCAAGCATATTCACGCTCATTTTTAGCCAACTTCTTAGCACTTCTATCCAATTCGATAATGGTCTCGTTGTACTGTGTCACCAAAGTTCCAATCTCATCGTTGTCAGGCCATTCCAACAAATCGTTTTGTTGTCCCAAGCGAATATTTTTGAGTTTGTCGCTGATCATCTTCAATGGATTGGTAATCGAATTCGCAATTGCCAAAGCTAACAATGCTGCAATCAACCATATGACCACATAGACATTGATAAGCGTCACTAAGAATGCAGAAATTTCGCTTCGCAGTTCTTTTTCTTTGGCGAAGTAAGGCAGATTCAAAAAGCCAACCACACTGCCTTTTTCATTTTTAATGGGCACATAAGAAGACAAGTAAGAAAGCGCCCCAATCTGTTCATTGTGAATAAATTGACTTTTGTACTCGTGCGACATCTGGTGAAAAGCCACTGGATCCATTTGGGTAGCCCGAAGTTCTTTTTCAAAAATGGCATCTTGTGAAGACTTTAGCAACTGTCCATGATTGTCGAATAAATTGATGTCCATAGAGTGGATTCCTGCAAGGGCATCTACCCTACTGTTCCACTCACTGATATTGGCAAAAGAATCGTATCTGCGATTTGCATCTTTTTGAAGTGTATTCTCAATGGAAGTTAATACTTCCTTTTGTTTTTGAAGTAGTATTTCCTGGTGGTAATTAGTCGTTTTTTGATAAAAATAGAGAATACTCACCAATGCAATGACGACGAAGGACACCAATAAAATAGACAACATTGCCACGTTGATTCTCATCCGCAGGGAGGAGTAAAATAGGTCTCGAATGCGAATATTTTTGGAATGTTTGATAAGGTAAATAATGAAGGAGATGAACAACACCATGATTCCAGAAATCAAAAATAAGTGGGAGAACATGGATAAGTAATCCATAATGCCCTCACTGACTTTGGATACTACAATCGTTTTGCCTCCTTCCGATTTTTGGATAAAATGCGAATACCCATCAAAATTCACCTGCTTGAAATCTTTGTCTTTACAAACAAAAATGGAGTCTTGCCGATAATCATAAGGAAAGTCTCCTTTCTGAGTTCGCAGTTCTTCATCTTTATAAACTGCATAGCTGTACTTATCATATTCGACAGGTTCTCTAAATTTATCTTCAATAATCAATTCAGGATAAACGTTTTCTTTATCCGATTTTTTCTCCATTTCAATAATCAAATAACCCAGTACACCTTGTCCATCGCCAAATATGGGAAGTTTTGCGAGGTAGTTGTAGCCCCCCGTTGAAGTGTTGGGAATCAAAGATAAATAGGTTGCCTTTGTTTTTTTCTGAAATTTCATTCGCCCTTCATAGTCTTCCAATCGCACCAACTTGTCGGTATATTTGAGCGAATGTCCCCTTTGTTTATAAGCATGAATATCAATTTTATACCTATTGAAGCTACCTCCAAAATGTTTTCGCAGAATACGTTCCTTCAATTCTTTTTCTGAAAGAAGGGTATTTTGGTAATAAGTAGTAATTGCTTTGTCGTGCAACATGATTTTTTCAGCCGCATCTTCAAACATAAACTCCGCAATCTTGTCCTCCTCCGTGATAACCTGTTCTACAATCTGTCGGCGAATTTCTTGCTCTCTTTCTTGACTCAAATTGTGTAGTAAGAGAGCTGTAAAGGCAGAAAAAACGAAGACCCACATCAACATACGCTTCAAACCATTCTCCTTACTAAGCGTACTCAAGAATCTATCTAGTAATAAGCTAAAAATAAGCAGCCACGCCAGTACAAACAAATGGTATTGTTCTAAAAAAGTAAAATATTGAAAGTAACAAAAATACAGGCCAGCCACAAGACCAAAGCCACCCACTTTTTGTTGAAAAGTCAGCCCCAATTGATACAAAATACTTGCAATCTTTTTGCAGACCAAAAAGAAACTTATCAATAAAAGCATTAAAATAAATGCTCCTACAATAGTTTTAAACTCTAAATAGATAAAACTTGTGATATCGAAGGAAATCTTGAAGTACAAGACGAGTACTTTGATCAGATAAAAAACAAACGAAGTGTAGGTCAACAATGCCGCCAAGAGGCCAATATAAATACCCATTTTTTTGGGTGAATTGTAATCGCTGTGTAGTTGTATTTGTATTTTTTGGTAGAAAAAAATAATCACCCAAAGTATCAGAAAAACTGCTGTCAATAAGCTTCCTACTGAATCGAGGTGAAAAGGAATTTCAATATTTTCGGGTGAAAATATAGGAAAAATATTGAGATTGAGGGGAATATAATATTGAGTAATGAGAAAGCCAATAACCGCAAAACTGATAAATAAAAATAAGAATCCACTCCATTGACGGTATTTTTGGTACAATATATTGGCAACTATCGTTAGGAAAAGCATTATTCCCAAAAAACCAATTGCTAATAAAAACAACCACAAATAATGAAAATTGGTAGCTGTGTGATTGTTATCAAAATATATATACAATGGAGTATCTGTATTGGTAAGTCGTATTTTATCTACCTTTAATAGGCTGTCCACACTTACCTTGACTCCAATTGATAATCCAAAATCAGGGTTGAGTTGATTCGTTAAGTATTTGTTTTCGGCCGCATAATTGTGTTGAATCAATTGCATCGCAATGATTTTCATCTCTCCTTGTTCACTTCCCCTTTCTCTGGCACTTATGGTCTTTTTCACTAAGTGGTAAAAACCGTTTTTTAAATTCACTATTTTAGAACCTTCCTTCAGTTCTTTTATCATTCCTTCAGGAATCATGACTTTATTGGAGTTCCAAAAAAATATTTGATCTTGGAAATAAGCGAGAATAATATAAGGTTTATTAATCAAGTATTCCAGATCTTCGGAGGAATATTCGTTTTTTTCTATCTTTCTTATTAATTCATTGTTGTGAATCAATTCCTGAAAATCTACTTCCATTTTTTGCATTTTGGAAGTGATTTTTTCGGCAGTTTTAGGGAGAGAAGGAGCTTGCAAAGAAAAGTATTGCCCCAAAGAAGAGAACAATAGAAAGACCATGGAGGTCAGTAGTATTTGGTATTTGTATTTGAATAAAGTTTGCAATAGTAATGCCTTTTTAAATTCTTGTAGAAGTTGAGGTTACTTAGGAGTGGTTTTAGTTCAAACTATTCAAGGTTTCTTGTAAAAGAACACAAATTATGCCATAATTAAAAATTATTGTTGAGATTTCAATACATTGATTTTCTCTAAAATTTGGAAGGTAAGAAGTTTTGTTGAAGTGGTTTTACTTGAAAACAACTTAACTCTCATCTCTCTTTTTTTTTATGTAATGATATCGAACATCCCAATTCGATTCATTGTCAGAAAGATTATTGGGAATTTCTTTGGTTTCAGACACCCAAAATGGAGTACCTACAATTTCCAACTCTTCCTCCTCTTCTTTCAAATAATTTGGAACTTCTTCCTTCCCAACATTTCGGTAATAAATGGCACAGATAATTCCCGCTATTGCTCCTGCAATGTGTCCTTCCCAAGAAACTTTCTCCTGAATCGGCAGTAAGCCCCAAACCAAGCCTCCATAAAAGAATGTTACCAACAATGCCAATGCCATAGAACGGGTATCTTTCCGCAAAATACCACTGAAAAACACAAAAAACGCCATACCATAAATCACACCGCTTGCACCAATGTGATACGATGGCCGACCGATTACCCACGTCCAAAAACCACTCATCACTGTCAACCAAAACAACAACTCAAAAGCAATGCTCCGATAATTGTGTAAAATTATGAATCCCAGCATAATAACGGGAAATGAATTGGAAAAAAGGTGAGACAAATCTCCATGCAAAAATGGAGAAAAAACAATCCCCCTCAACCCCGTCAAGGTACGTGGCTCTATCCCCCAAGAAGAAAAATGATAGCCAGTACCAAGTTCCAACAATTTAACCGCCCACAATACAAGCACAAATAGTGTTGGCAGCAGCAAACTATATTTTACTCTTTGTTGTTCTGTTTCTGCACGATGCATAAGGAAATTTCAGGTTCAAATATAAAATTCGAAATATTAATACAATCTACTGCTTAATGCCCAAAACTTCAAAATAGTTCAAAATCCTATTTTTTTGGGCATGAGTTTGTACTTATAATTTGAATCCTTGCATATCTAAGAATCTAATTTTAAGTCTTTTATTTTCATTCTTATTTTTCATTTACTCCAATGACTTTTACCCAAATACTTCAATGGATAGATCAAGGCGAAGGCACCAATTTAGAATTTAAGATGCAAATTACCCATCTATCCAAAATAGCCAAAACCCTTTGTGCCTTCGCCAATACCAAAGGCGGCACCCTCGTAGTAGGTATTACAGACGATGGTGAAATGGTTGGAGTCATTGACCCCAAACAAACAATAACAAAATTGAAGCAAGCCGCAATGATGTCCGAATTACCAATTGTCATTCAGTTTGATCAATTGGAAATAGAACCTAATATTGTAATTGTAGCAGCTTTTATACCTCGCAGTGAAAACAAGCCGCATTACATCATCAATGCTCATGGGCTCAAGCGTTCTTACATTCGTACAGGCGACAAAACTATGATTGCCAATCCAATCGTCAAGAAATCACTTCAATTAGATACCTCGGAAAAAGTATCAGATAACAGCTCTTTGGATTCCAAAGAATCTGGACTTTTAAAGTACTTAGAAGCCTACCCAAAAATCACGCTCAAAGAATACATGAATCTCATGAACATTTCTAAAAGACGTGCTCGCCGTATCCTTGTCAAACTAGTATTAGAAGGTTTAATTCGAGAAATAGATGCCTCTGGAGAGAATTATTATGTATTGGCTTAAAAATAAGTCCATAAAACTTTCAAATATTCATTGAATCCCTTATCTTTAAGCATATTAATCACTAATATAAAGGATACTATGGTTTTTAATTGGGATACTGTTCCATTGCTGAGGATTCTATTCCCTTTGGTGATAGGTATTTTGTTATTTATCAACTTCGACCTCCCAAGCCACTTCACATCTACCCATTTAATTATCATTGTCTCTTTGGTTATCAGTATTTTGCTATTGATACGCAGACGAACATTGGGCATTCGTTATCGTTGGATTTTTGGGACCTTAGCAACTTTTTTGCTAATAGTCATTGGCTATGTACGTACCCAACAAAGCACTAACATCTTACAGAAAGAACACTTCTCTCGCTTTTTAGAAGATTCATCTTATGTTTTGATGCAAATCGAAACTCCACTTGAAGAAAAAGAAAAAACCTTCAAAGCAGAAGTAAAAATACTCCAAGTAGTTAATAATCTACATTCTCAGCTAACGACAGGAAAAGCCCTGGTTTATTTCCAAAAATCAGAATCCGTCACTGAATTGAAGTATGGGGATGTGATACTTACCAACAGTGCTTTTCGGCAATTAGAAGGCCCTAAAAACCCGCATGGCTTTGATTATGCAGCCTATATGCGAAACTTTCAGGTCTATCACCAAAGTTATATTCCTACCAATCAATGGCATAAAACAAACAAAAATTACGCAAACTCTTTTTTCCAAAAAGTCTATCAAACACGAGCTTATTTTTTACAAGTCATTGAAGATAAGGTCGGAACGACTTCCGAAATTGGTGTTGCTTCTGCCATACTTTTGGGCTACAAAGCCAACTTAGACGATGAAGTGAGAAATACCTATGCCGATACAGGAGCAATGCACATTTTGGCTGTTTCGGGCTTGCATGTGGGTATCATCTTCATCATTATCAATAATCTGTTGTTCTTTTTGGAGAAAATACATCGACGAGGTAAAATATTAAAGTTCTTTTTGGTGATTGTGGTAATTTGGGGCTATGCCTTTATAACAGGTTTACCTCCGTCCGTTTCGAGAGCCGCAACGATGTTCAGCATTTTTGCCATTGGAGAAGTATTCAATCGAAAAGCCTTTAGCTTCAATGCCCTTGCAGCATCTGCCATCTTACTGCTTCTCTACAATCCCTATATGATCAAAATGGTCGGTTTTCAACTGTCTTATGCAGCTGTAGCCGCCATCATGTGGCTTCAACAACACATTTACCGCCTCTTTCAAGCTAAAAATTATCTGTTGGATTATATCTGGAAAATTTCCTCCGTTTCCATTGCCGCACAGTTGGGGACAGCCCCTCTGAGTGTATTCTATTTCCATCAATTCCCGACCTACTTTTGGCTATCCAATTTGATTGTGATTCCCGCAGCAGGGATCATTTTAATAGTCGGTGTTTCGTTACTACTCTTGAGCAATATTCCTTACTTGGGTGATTTATTGGGCATCGTTTTGCAAGGCTTGATCAACTCAGTTTACAATTCTCTTCAAATCATACAATGGCTACCCTATTCGACCATTGAAGGGTTGGTTATCACCGATTTGCAATTTTGGTTTTTGTATGGAGTAATAGGTGCAGGGGCTTTATTTTTTGTGTTAAACCATTTCAAATATCTACAATTAAGCTTGGCACTAATACTCTGTTTGACTTCTACTTTTGCATGGCAACAATATCAATCTATGCAGCAAAAACAGTTGATTGTTTATCACCTTCCCAAAGAAGGTGCCGTAGACTTCATTATAGGTGAGCAATCCCATTTGATGGGACAAGAAGATTTATGGCAGGAAAAAGAAAGCGACAAATTTCAATACAATATTGCCCCTAATCAATTGATGTCTAACGTTTCTGCCATACAGTTCGCTTCCTTCAATGAGTCCAGTCCAAAAACAACTGCTGATAGTCAATTGATTTTTGAAGCACCTTTTGTTCAATTTTGTGGCAAAAAAGTCTTGTTACTAACTGATACGACTTCTTTGCCCCCTATTTTGATGAAACGAGTGAAAGTTGATTATCTCATTCTCACCCAAACCCCTCGAGTCAGTCTGCAAAAAACATTGGATTGGCTTGAAGTAAACAAAGTAATATTTGATGCTTCAAACAGCTACAAGCAGGTTAATCAGTGGAAAAGCGAATGTGAGTTGTATGGTCTTAGCTGCCACGATGTACGTGAGAAAGGAGCTTTTGTTGTGAGTTTCTAAACAAAAAACTTAAAACGTTTCCATCTATTCTTCAATATCTATTTAAACTCTTGC
>JAUHXA010000019.1 GCA_030427245.1 Bacteroidia bacterium
TATTTGGCTCATATGATTGCCCAAATCACCTACTAATTTGTCGAAACTTAATGGTTTTTTTTGCATCGGTTTTTCTTGCAAAAATATCTTATTTTCACTATAATAGCCTACTTTTAGAATTGCTGAGTGAAATTTTGAGAAACAAGTAAAACAAAAAAGCAATGTTCTTGTGAGAAGAACATTGCTTTTTTGTTTTGAAGCCGTAATTTAGCTTTTCACCCTTTTTTACTTAGCAGCCAAGATTTCGTACAGAGGTGTTTTAGTAGTATTCCCTGCGCTGTACATCACCTTTTTAGTATGCAAATCCAACTGAATGTAAACGTTGCGTGATTTGTCGTGCAAATAAACAGACCATTCATCTCTGTGTGTTTCGGTGAAGGTAAAGGTAGAAGAACCACTTTTTTCACCAATTTCTTTCCAAGTTTTGGTGTTGCCTTCTTGCTTGAAAACACCCAAGTTGCCACCGTTTCGTCCAAACTTCACCTCAACCGTGCTTTCACCATTCACAACCTTTGCCGCAGGCTTTTTGACAGCAGTTAATTTTGTCAATTTGATAAACTGCCCAGAGTAGTTACCTGTTTTAGCCAAATGTACTCGGTTGTTTTTACCGTCATTTATAACATCAAAAGATTTGCCTTCTCCTTGAAACATCGTCGTCATTCGGTAGTAACCATTGCCTTGAGGAGTCAATTTCCAGTATTGTCCAGAGTAGTTACCTGTTTTGGCGAGGTGAAGTTTGGTGTTTTTGCCGTCGTTTACCACATCCAGTGATTTTTCATCTCCTTGAAACATCGTTGTCATTCGGTAGTAACCATTTCCCAAAGAAGTGAATTTCCAAAACTGTCCAGAATAATTGCCCGTTTTAGCGAGATGAATTTGGTTGTTTTTTCCATCGTTGATTACATCCAAGGCTTTGTCTGCACCTTGCCACATTGTCGTGATTCGGTAGTAAAAATTACCGTCTATTTCTTGGGCGATTGCTGTGTTAGAATTGAAGATAGAAAAGAAAGAAATCAAAGCGAAAATAAATACAAAATTGAAAGTTCTCATGATAAATAAAGTTTTAAGGTTTTGATTTAATTGTTGTTGTCTATGTTAATTGAATGTCTTTTGTTTTTGTTAAAGACACCCTATAAGACGACTCCTTAAAACCCGTTCCGACAAATTGGAAGATTTTTTTTCGTTTTTTTTGATTGAAGGAGAATAAAATTATCGGAACGCCATAATAAATTGATAATCAATCTAAAAATTCATTGTTTTTTTTACTGCAAGTTCTTTAAAATTTTTCGGTTAATCTTTCCTGTATCATTTTTGGGCAATTCGTCCAAGAAAACAATCGTTTTGGGCACTTTGAATTTGGCTAATTTTGAAAGGCAAAAATCTTGCAGGACTTTTTCTGTCACTTCAATTTCACCCGATTTCACCACAAACGCCTTACCCGTTTCGCCCCATTTCGCATCAGCTACGCCAATCACCACCGCCTCTGACACCGCCGTATGCGCCACCAAAACCCGCTCTACCTCAGCAGGATAGACGTTTTCGCCACCCGAAATGTACATATTTTTGATGCGGTCAACCACATACAAGTAGCCCTCTTCGTCCAGCCTCACCATATCACCTGTGTGAAACCAACCGTCTTGAACTGCCTTTGCGGTAGCCACTTCATTTTGCCAATAGCCAGTTGTGACCATCGGTCCTTGCAGCAATAGTTCACCCGCTTGATTGACAGCAACCTCCTCCCCTTTTTCATCGACAATCTTGATGTTTACATAAAAATTGGGTCGCCCAATCGAGCCTTTTTTGCGGATTGCATCCCGCTGGTGAAGCGATGTCAAGTTTGGACCCACTTCGGTCATTCCATAGCCTTGTCGAATCGGCACTTGCTTTTCGTGCCATTTTTCAATCAAAGGAATCGGCATCGGTTCACCGCCCACAATGATATAGTGCAGGCTGCTAAAATCCGTCGTTTGAAAACCAGGTAGGTCGGTCATCATTTTGAGCATCGTAGGCACACCCATAAAAACCGTTGCTCGCTCTTCGGCAATAGACTTCAAAACTGCCAAAGCATCAAATTTTTTCATCAGACAAACGTAGCCGCCATGATGCAAAAAAGGAGTCACAAACACATTCCAACCGCCTGTGTGAAACGGTGGCATACAATTGATGGTGCGGCTTTCGGAATTGACAATCAAAGACATAGCTGTGTTGATGCTATTCCAAAAAAGCATTTTGTGGGTGTAAAGTGCGCCTTTCGGAAAACCTGTTGTTCCAGAGGTGTATAAAATGAAAATCGGGTCGTCTTCGTCAACTACTTGCACTTCAAAAAAATCTAATTCCAAACCTTCTCTTACTCCTCTATACGCTTCACAATCTGCCCTTATAGCTGCAATGTCCCATTTATGCGGAATCTGGGAATAAGTAGCTGTTGCCTCCAAAGTCGCTTCAAAAATCGCTTCTCCAATCACCAATTTAGGTTGGGCATTTTGCAGCAAAAAATCTATTTCAGCACTCGCCAATCGGTAATTCATCGGCACCAATACACAACCCGTTTTTTGAGCAGCCACAAACAGCAGTAAATACTCCAAACAACTCTCTGCCAAAATCGCAATGCGGTCGCCCTTTTGAATATCAAATACTTCCTTCAAATAATTCGCCAATCGGTTGCCTTCTCGGTTGAGTTCTCCATACGTCAAAGTCCGCCCCGTTTCGTACTCTTTGAAGGCTATCTTGTCAGGGCTGTAAACCGCCCATTTTGCTGCCCAATCTTGTTGAAGTGCTTGCATAGTTTTCTTTTTAAAAAGAGAGGTGTCATATTGTAAATATCCTGTGAGAACGTATCTACAAATCGTATAAATGGGTAAAATTCGTTAATGGTTCGTAACTAAAAATACCTCATTAATTTTTGAACAACAATTAAATGCTGCGGTATTCTACAAAAATTGTCTGTGACCCAAACAATTTTGGACGTATGAACAAAGATACAATAAGTCAGATTTTAATTATTTGATTACGAATGACTTACACTCAACATCTGCCAATATTAAGTTTTCTGATTATCAAGGCTTTATATCTTGCCTCTTACCTCCTGCTTCTTACTTCCTGCTTCTTTCGTCCAAAGTCCAAAGTCCAAAGTCCAAAAAAAGTAATATTACAGCCTAAAAGCTGCACTTGCAAATGCCAATCCACCGCCTGAACCAATAAAAAACACCAAATCTCCTTCCTTCAATGTTCCTTTTTCCCACGCATCGTTGAACGCCATCGGAATACAAGCCGAACCCGTATAACCATAATTGTGCATCACCGTATGCCCTTTTTCTCTCGTCACTTCCAATCGGTCGAGGGTGTCAAAAATAGAGTTGATGTTGATTTGGGTGATGAAATATTGGGCAACATCTGTGGGTTTCACTTCAATGCGTTTGCAGAGGTTTTGCGCCATTTCCGCCCAAATACTTGCATTCAAATCGCTCGGAAATCGACGAACAAACTTCAATTGATGGTCGTGATTTGCCAATACTTTTTCATCAACAGGCATCTTCGTGCCGCCACCATATACGCCCATCCATTCGTTGTACTGACCTTTTGAAAGCAGTTCACTCGCCAAAAAGCCCTTTGTTTGGGTTTCAGTTTCCGATGCTTTCAGCAAAACCGCCCCTGCACCATCCGCAAAAAGCGTCACCGTTTTTTTGTCCTCTTTGTTCAAGTGCTTACTCATCGCATACGCTCCAATCACCAAAACATGCTGATATTGCTCGTCTGCTTGAATGTATTTTGCGCCCATATCGAGAGCCGTTACAAATCCCGCACATGCCGAATTGACATCAAAAGTACCTGCATTGTGCGCTCCAATGCGGTGCTGAATCACCGAAGCCGTTGAAGGGGAAAGGAACTCAGGCGTGTCGGTTGCGACAATAATCAAGTCCAGTTTGTCTGCTTCTATTCCTCCTCGCTCCAAGGTTTGAAGGGCTGCTTTTTCGGCAAGGTCTGCCGTACTTTCGTCTTCAGCGCACCAACGTCTTTCAAATATTTGGACTTTTTCTTCGAGCCAAGTAGATACATTTTCGCCCAGCGATTCATCAAAATAACTGTTTGGGACGACTCTTGCAGGTGCGTAAGCTCCACAAGATAGGATAATTGCGTTTTGCATTGAAATTGAATAAAGTTATGTTTAAAAATTGTTGAAGAAGAGAATGTTGATGTAGGTTCTTTTACTTGTTCAAGTCTCACCAAAAAAAGATTAACTGGCTAATTTAGGTTTGATTTCTTTTTGAAATCTCTATCCATACACCTAATTTCTAAAAATTTAACCACAGGCTATTTCCAATATGCCCCACTCCTCATTCTGTCATTCCGAAGAAATCTTGTGACTTAATATCACAAACCTTAGAACCGCTACTGTGCATTGAAAATCCCCATTTCTTTTTACCAATTAGGTGTGAGTAAAGCCCTTTTCAGAATATCCACACTTCTTTATTGCCTGCAAGTTCAGAGACTTGCCACTTGTACGGTCTTTCATTATCGCTTCAAAAAACAAATCCCCAAAGTTGGAACGACACTGCAAATCAAGGCAATGGCTGCCGTCACTCCAGGATTGCCAAAAGCAAGTGTACTGTCAGGAAACAGAGTAGTTCCCCACATGTATAGGCCAAAATGCACCACCAAAGCCCATGCCGACATACCCCAAACCAATTGTATGCTCACATTTCGGAACAATACTCCCGCCAACAAAGGCGGAACGGCTGCCAAAACCAAACCATACACCCCTACTTGACCAAAAATGCCCAGCAGTTTGGGAGGATTCAGTGTGACGAAAAACACCAGCACTGCAATGACGACCAATACGATGTGACTTGCTTTGAAGGCGAGTTGCATTTTTGCATTTTCAGAAAGGGTGCTTTTGCCGTATTTTTCGATGAGGTTCAAGACCAAATCATTGGCGGTAATTGTAGAAATTCCGACCAAAAGACCATCCAAAGTCGACATTGCAGCCGCCAATAATACCACGCTCACAATGGTAAACAACCATTCGGGGAACGCATTTTTGAGGTACATGGTCATCACCAAATCTTGCCGAAAAAGCCCCGTTTCGGTATCGGTCAATTGCTCCACAGGTACAATGCTGTGCGCCCAAAATCCAGCCAACAATAGCAGTATGAAAAGGAAGAATACGACACTGAATACAAGAATGTAATTCCGAACGGCTCGGTCTGTTTTGACATACAAGGCTTTGGTCAAAATATGTGGCTGACAAACCAATGCACCTCCAATACAAAAACCTGCAATGTAAGTCGAAAAGTAATCATTGAAGAGTTTGCTATCAGGGTTTACCCACTTCAATAAGTTTGGATCGGAGGCATACAATTCTGTCCAAAATCCATCAGATTGGAGCATCAACTGTATGCCCGACCACAAAACAATTAGCGTAATGAATATCATCAAAAAACCCTGAAACATATTGGTGAAAACATGGGCGTAAGTGCCTCCAAACAAAACATATCCTGTCACAAATACTAAGGTGATAAGCAGTGCCACCATGTTGGAAACTCCAAGTAGATTCTGCATCACAATGGAAATCCCACCTACCAACAGCACAATAAAGGCAAAGGAAAGCAGATTGATGAAAGCGAAATACAGTGAGAAACTTGAAGACTTGTAGCGCTTCCCAATCCAATCGGGAATCGTGAGGGCTTTCATCTCTTCTCCCATCTTCCGAAACCGAAAGGATAGTATGACCAACATCGTCACAAAACCCAAATAAACGCTGATACCCAAGTGCATAAATGCCGCCAATCCATCTACATACACAAAGCCTGGATTGATAATAAAGGTTGCCGCCGAAGCCGTTGCAGCCGCCAATGTCACCCCTACTTGCAGCGGAGATAGGTCGCCTTTGCCGATGGCAAAACTACTGAATCCATCGGTTTTTTGGTGACCAAGCCATCCGAGATAGGCTGTGCCAATTAGGTAAACTGAAAAGAGTATCCAAGCGAGTATCATAGATTGAAGGTGAGTTTACATGCTAAAAAATCAAGGTCTGACATTTAATACGATAGAACAAAAACTCTTTAGATGGAAAGGTGTAATCTTTGAGGTAACGAAAAGGTGACATCTTTACATCGGGTTTGAAATGACACCTTTTCGCTCACTCAAAGATGTCACCTCAAATCCTTAAATTCTGTCTGTTCAATGGTATCTTAGATAGTCATTTTTAGCAACTATTTTGAACTTATTGCAGGTAAATTCATCTTCAATTCTAAGGTGTATAAACCTCTTGTTGGAGCAGATGCCGTAAATTCTCTCAACTCTTGATTGAACAAATTTGAAGCGGCTGCCGAAACGGTAAAGCGGTCGTTGAGGTGGCAACCTACACTCAAATCTACGGTGGCGAATCCGCCCAATGGACCATAATTGTAGGTATCTCCGCTGCGGGCATCTTCGATAATAGGTGCGCCTCGATAAACCAATTCGGGGTGACTTTGTGAGGCGATTTGGAAACTGGAGAAGTAATCGTAGGCTTGTACCCAACGACCAAACACGCTTCCAAACCATTTGTCGCCACTGTAATTCAAACCTGCGCCCGCTTTGTGTGTTGGGGCATTGACGAGAATATCCAAGAAATTCACCACACCGTCGCCATTGAAGTCGTTCTCCATGTCGTCTTCATCAACCGAATAGTCGAAGAAAGAATAGTTGAACGTACCACTCAATTCAGGCGTGAAATAGTAAGTTGCGCCCAAATCAAAACCATAGGTATTGACTTTTCCGAAATTGACATAAGACAAGACCAAGCCATTCCAAGCTGCAAAACCTGATTGTACCTCTTCGATAGGTGTGTCGCCTCGGTGAGTAGCTACACCAATAACGGTAGCAGGACTTAGAAAATCTTCGGAAATATTGTAGTAGGCATTGGCATCTATAAACAATTTGCTGTCTGCCATGCTTCCACGATACCCCAATTCAAGCGACTGGATTTTTTCTACTTTTTGTTTTTCTACTTTCGAGCCATCTACCAATGTAAATCCTTCGGAATTGCCCAAAATCAGCCCTGCAAATAAATCTCCAAACATATTCAAAATCGTTGGTGAAGCAATTCCCTTTCCGTAGGTCAATCTCCAAGTTCCTTTTTCTCCAACATTCAACAACCCAAATTTGGGGATAAAATTGAAGTCATAAATTTCGTGATTGTCGGCTCTTGCTGCTGCAATCACTCTCCAACGGCTGTCGATTTCATAGTTCAGGTGAGCATAACCTCCAAATTGATTCACGTCAATATATTCGCCGCCGTCCAACAAATAGCTTCCCAAACTGTTCGCCTTGTCGAGTTGGTATTGCAGTCCTGTCACCAAAGACAATTTGCCAAAAGTATTGTTGTATTGTACCTCGGCATTCAATCGGCGAGAATCATCCTGAAACAATGCACCATTTCCATACGAACCTGCTCCTCTTGCTTCTGCGTCCGAAAATCCTGCATCCAAAAAGGCATAATAGTTTTTGGTGCGTTGGTCAATGGCGTAGGTGCTGTCGGTTTTACTGATGGTGTAGTAGGCTTGTGCAAACCAGTTTTTGCCAGAGAATTTGAGTTGATAATAGTTTATCATCCAATCCTTGATTTGATTGCGCCCCACATTGGTAGGCGAAAGGTAAGTACTGTTGCTGTAGCCTGTATTGAAGGCAATGTCCAAATTATCGGAAGGGGTAAAATAAAGTCCTGCTTCGGCTCTCAAAAAGTTCACATCTTCATCCAATTCCAATTCGTTGTAGCCTTCTTTGATGCCATCGGGAACGGCATTTCCCGCATCATCAAACGCTCCTACTCGGTCGATATAAACCGAATCGGAAAACTCAAATTCGGTCGCAGAAGTGTATTCACCCACTACTTTGAAGGCAAATTTCTCGCTCAACACTTGTGCATGACGCAGGCGAGCAGAGAAAAAGGAATTGCCGTCACCGCTTATTCCTGGATTGAGTACAACCGTTGTCCCTGCCGAAGTTCGAGGGTCTTTGGTGATGGTATTCAGCAATCCATTGTGTGCATTCGGACCATATAGAGTTGAGTTGGGTCCTAAGATAACTTCAATCTGTTCGATGTCTTCCTTGACGGTCGTATTGAGAGGACCAAAGGGCAAACCTGTCGCCACCAATGTCGAAAAACGCCCATCGGTTACTTGTAGATTTTTGGCGTTGAAATTGGAGTTGAAGCCTCGAATATTGAAGGCAGGAGTCGCAATTCCCGCACGGAAATAATCAATCCCTTTTTGACGGGCAATCAACTCACCGGGGTTTCCTGCATACTCTTCAATTTCTCTTGCAAAAACAGTTTCGATGGTAGCTGGACTTTCGGTCAGCTTTTCAGGTTTGCGAGACCCCGAAATTACCACTGCATCCAATTCCGTTCCCTTCAATAAGGTAAAATTCATCGTAGTAGTGCTTCCCGCAGTTATGGTCACTGCTTTTTCGATGGCTGCAAAACCAATATAACTCACCACAACCGTATGGTTTCCAGCATCCAATGGTAGTGTATAATTTCCATTTTCATCACTCACTGTTCCCGTAGTTGTTCCTTTGACGACAATATTGGCACCAATCAAGGTTTCACCATCTTGACTGTCCACCGTACCTGTTAATTTTCCTGTTTGTGCGACCACAACGGCACACCAAAAAACCGTAAAGACTAGCGTAAGTAGTTGTTTCATAAATACATTATGTTTTAAAGAAAGGTTATACAATTATGTATGAATCAATTGAATTGATTTGTTTGTTTTAAAGGCTGTTTGGACTTTGGACGAAAGAAGTAGGATGTAAGAAGCAAGACATAAAATATTGATAATCAAATGTTTGTTGTTAAGAAACATTTCAATGTAAGTTATTAATTGTCAAGTGTTTAAAATCCTACCTCTTGCTTCTTTGCTCCTTCATCCAAAGTTTAATTGCATCAAAATATTGGCTGATACAGCGAAACGAATTTAAACGAAAAGCATTGAAATCTGAACAAGCAAAATGAAAAATAAGGGGTGGACTTATTCCAAAATTGCTTAAAAATAATTTGGCAAAATACTGTGAATGAGTTTTTTACTTCAAAAAAACTTCAACATAGACTTTACCTTCTTAGCGCTACTTCAAAAACTTCAAAATTACCTTATTGACCTCCTCTGATTGTTCCCACTGCACAAAATGCCCTGCATTTGGAATCATCTTCAATGTACTTTTCGCAATCTGTTTCTGCCCACTTACAGCCACTTCAATGGGTGTTAAATCTGGGTGAAGGTATTTGTTAGGGATGAGGTAATCGTTCTTCCCATACACCACCAAAGTCGGCATTTTGATGCCAGGTAATTCTTCAAAAACAGGCTCGTCCAACATTCCCTTCACACACTTCGGCACCATCTCACAATAGTCATCGTATTCCACTGTCTGACGCATATACAGTCGGTCTTCAATCATAAAGCGAGCATCATCGGGCATCTGAAAAAAGTTGATTTCAAAGTTTTTTGCAATCTGTTCTTCGGTCGTTGCCTTGATAAGCTCGGCAGTATAAACGCTTTGCAGCCAAGTGCTTTCTTGCTCGGTGAATGTCTCAAAACCCGCTGGCGCAATGAGTATCAGCTTTTTAATATTTCGGTCACTCTTCAAAACCGTATGCATCGCAACCTGACCTCCCATAGAATGTCCCACCAAAATCACCTTTTTGAGCTTCAACTTGTCCATAAACGAGCGCACCGTTTCTGCAAAAAAGGTCATGTCCGACACCTCGTTTTCCTTGCTCGACTTTCCATATCCTGGCAAATCCAAGGCAATACAACGGTAGTCTTCCTTCAATACTTCTATATTCTTTGTCCAAGCCTTGAGATAACTCCCCAATCCATGCAAAAACAATAAGGTACATTTACCTTTTCCTTCATCTATATAGGCGATTTCGGTACTGTCTGAAAGTTCGACATGATGCACTTCATAAGGATATTCCCAATCTTGCATTGACTTTTGATTTTCGGTTTGAGCGAATAAATAACTGTTGAAGCAGAAGCTCAACAACACTATGAAAATGTTTTTCATCTGTTTCTTTTCGTTTTTGAAGGTCAGATGGAACTTACCATGAATTAAATAATCATCTTCCTTTGTGCTTTAATAATGATTTAATCATGGGCGTTTCATTTCAACGGGTTTTGCTTACAAATGTAGGCTAAAACTCTGCTTACAATCCACTCAAAAGCACTGCAATGCTCATAGTTTTGGATAATTTTGCTACTTGACTTTTGAAGTAAAAGAATAGGTTTTGGAGCTAAAAATTGATTCAACCATTGGATTAGTATTTGTTTTTAAGTATTTTAAAAATATTTGTAAAAACAATTTGTTTACCTTGACCGAGTTTGTTTTTTAGGCTGCAATTTTTTGGATTTTACGGTTGCAGACTATACTTATTTGCCTTTGATTTATGGGCTATGAATTGAGTCCCGCAAATAAGCTTTTAATATTCTTGTTCAAGTCGGCAAGTAAGATATTGGCACCCACCCCTACCCCTCCGAGGAGGGGATTTTCACACTTTATACGAGATTCTCCTCTTGGGAGAGCTTGCCCCAAGACCTCGGGGGGCAGGGGTGGGCTGAATCGAATCTAAAGTGTAATATTATTTTATTTCACACACGGACTTATCATCAGTCCACCCACAATTACATCCACACAAAAATATGACCGTCAAATAATTAATCCACACAAGCAATCAAAACCAACCCAAAGTCCAATACCTTTATCCCATATTCTATTTGAATAAACTTTCTTCAAAATGTATTTTTACAATTCCTTAGACTCATTACTGGTGTCGATTCACCAAAACTATTCACATTCAAACCCTTATACTACAAGATGAAAAGATTACAAAACAAAGTAGCCATCATTACGGGTGGCGCACAAGGAATTGGCAAAGCCACGGTTGAGAAATTTTTGGAGGAAGGTGCGTCCGTTGCAATATGGGACATCAACCAAGAAAAAGGTCAAATGGTAGCGGAATATTTGGCGGGTGAAGGGCGAGAAGTTCGGTTTTACAGAGTCAATACCGTTGATTTGGAGCAAGTGCATCAGGCAGCTCAGGCAGTTTTTGAAGATTTTGGAAAAATTGATATTTTGGTCAACAATGCGGGAATCACACGAGACACTTCCTTGAAGAATATGACCTCCCTTCAATGGCAACAGGTGATTGATGTCAACCTTACAGGCGTATTCAACTGCACCAAAGCCATTTATCCTTATCTTGCAGAGCAAGGTTCTGGGCGAATTCTCAATGCGGCTTCGGTTGTGGCGCACAATGGTAATTTTGGACAGACCAACTATGTGGCTTCAAAAGCAGGAGTTATTGGTATGACCAAGGTTTGGGCGAGAGAATTTGGTCGAAAGGGAATCACCGTCAATACCGTTGCTCCAGGATTTGTGAATACCGAAATGGTCGAAACCGTTCCCGAAAAAATCATTGAGGGATTGAAGACAAAAACGCCACTCGGCAGATTGGGGGAAGCGGAAGACATCGCCAATGCCTACCTTTTCCTTGCTTCTGACGAAGCTGCTTTTATCACGGGTGCGGTGCTGAATGTAGATGGCGGTTTGGTTTTGTAAAAAAAATATCAGGCATGAGAAAACCATTACAGAAGTTCACCAACTTTGCGAATACGCTGCTTCCACACGAGACGAAATACCTTTTGTCTATCCAACAGTTTAAGGATAGTCAAAGGCTCGAAATTTTGAAGCAGATGGATTACAATGCCTATCACATCGAGCAGTTTACACCTTACAATTCGGCAATAGATAAGCGCAAATACAATCACCTTCAAAACTGGATAAAAGCGCAGTTGAACGCCATTGATGTCGACCAACAGTTCAATTGGATGCTCGATATGGAGCAGAAAATCATGGTCGACACCATACAGATGGAGGAAGAAAGGGCTTTATTGAAGTCCATCAAAAACTACCAACATGCGGCTTTCTTTTTCACCAAGTTTTATGAGTTGGTCGAACATTACCGACACTTTTTGCTGATTCGCCTGCGCTATGCCGACCATCAGTTGGCGAATGATTTTTTGAAGAAATATCGGGATGTTTACTTGCAGAACAAGGAGGTTCACGAAAAACTGCACGATGCGACTTTGGATATTGTGGAGCAGTATTCGGGCAAAACAGCCGAATCGAGTCAGTGGGAAGCATGGTTGACCGATGTTTTTTACAACGAAAAATTGGAGGGAAAAATCCGCTATCTTGCCTTAGTGCGGCTCACCTTTATCAGCTACAACTACCGAAAATATGACCTTCTTCGAGAAAAATTTGACCACCTTGACGAGAAATTTTCACAGGGAATTCACTACTCCAAAAGGCTGCTTCTCAATTACTACAACAACCGATTGATGCTTCATTCTCACTTTCGAGAATACGACAAGGCGGTGTATTTTGGCTATCTTTCGGTAAGAACTCAAAACCACGATTACCTTCTCTATGTCAATAATCTCTGTGCGGTTTTGCTGCGTTTGGGTCGAAATCAGGAAGCATTGCAACTGATGCGAACGGCCTCTCCTGCGGTCAAAAAAACCAAAAGCTTTCACAATCGAGTCAGTTTTGTGGCTTTTTTTATGGAGGCGTTGAATAAAAATGGGATGTATAGAAATGCCGAAAACTACGGCAATATTTTCTTGAAGGCACACTACAAAGAGGTTTTGCAGTACCGATGGCACTTGTTTTTTTCGGTTTATTTGGAGGCTTTTCTCCACCAAAAACAATACGAAAAACTGTTGAAAACGGCTCAAAAATACCGATTGCAGGAGCGTGATAAATCCTACCGAAACAACGCCAACTATTTACCTATCATCCCCTTATACATCGAAGTCGCCCGCTTCAAGGAAGCCTATACAGAACGCAAAGATTTTATCGAAGTTTTGCAGGCGTATGTAGAACAATATCAAAACGATGTGAACAAACATTCTGCTTTCAAAAAGCTGCTGGATACACTGAGGTCGTGGCTGCCAGAATTGAGTGGTTATTTTTCGGAATTGAAGTATTGAGTAGAAGTGAGGGCTATGTTCTCACCCTCCGCTGCAACTGTTGACGAGGTTTTCAACCGTCGTCAAAGTCTTGCTCTATACAAGAAAAAATTCCTCCGAAGCCCTAAATTCCCCGATTCTCGGGGCAAGCTTTGTTGCCACCTTCTCCACGCCAAAATTCAGCAGTTTTTCACTTTTCGCTAAACCTTTCTTACTGTTTTGATTGTTTTTGATGTAATATTGTATTCTAAATAAAAAACAACATCAAATGGCTGTAATTACCATTCAACTTCCAAAAAAATTGCACCAAAAACTTCTACAAGTCGCTCAAAATGAGTCTGAATTTGTATTGGAAGCAATAAAAGAAAAGATTAACAAAACATCCAATAAGCATTTGGAAAAACTGTTAATCGAAGGTTATCAAGCAACTTATCAAGAGGATTTGGAGATTACCAAAGACTTTGAATCTATTGATTTTGAAAATTGGGATGAAAAAAGCAAAAGCCAATCAAATCAGAACCATTGACAAACGCCGATTAATGAAGAAAATAGGCAGTTTAGGGGCTGAAAGAATGGAGGAAGTTGAAAGGGCTATTTTGGTTCATTTGGGGATTCAGACTTGATGAACTACAACTATGAAAATTGTCTACGCAGTGTGTAGACAATTCTAACTATCAGAAAATCAAACAATTGAAATATTGTACACAGTGTGTACACAATTCAGTAATTCCTCCGAAACCCAAATTCTTGTTTCCCATACACCACACGCCAAAACCAATACAAGAAAAAATTCCTCCGAAAACCCAAATTCCCCGAGTTCTCGGGGCAAGCTTTGTTGCCCCTTACCTCCAAACCTTCCTTTCCTCCAACAATTTCCCCACCGAAAAACGAACCCCATCTACCACCTCAATCTCTTTATCCCAATTAGAAGTTACCCAATCTGAACTCGGCAAAGCAATCATCATCTTTTCCGTACTGCTTGTAATCCAAATCACCTTCTCCACACCAAAATTCAGCAACTTCTCTGTTTTCAAATGGTAATAATTGAGCGCACTCTCAAAATCGGCTGTATCTGCTTTGGTGTCCACTTCAATGACCACAGTAGGTGCAACATCCAAATATTTGTCCCTAATCTCCGCAGTTTTCAAGACTTCGACCTTGTAAATCGCAATATCTGCCGACAAATTGTTCTTGGTGTCTAGGTGAAGTCCTGCTTCATTGGTCACGATTTCATATTTATCTTCGGGCAAGTTTTTATAGAGGAACCGCAAGACAGCGGATATGATAATGGATTGGATAGCACTGTTGCCTATAATGTCTTCTTTTTTAAATTCAGCTTCTAATACTTTTTGATAACCTTTATAGTATATGGCTTCTCCCTTCAAAGATTCGTAAATCAAATATTTGGGAATGGTAAGTATAGTAACTTCTTCTGTGGTATCAGTGACGATGTTTGTGTCTGTTGTTATCATAATGGACAAAGATATAAAATTGAAAAACCATTGCAATCGCAATTCTTTTAAAAACAAGTGAGTAGAGGACTTTGTTTTTGAGGTTTGCACCCATTCGAGCAAAAATTCCTCCGAAACCCCTAATTCCTGTTCCCATACCCCCTGCACAAGCAAGTTCCTTCCCCATCTAAAAGTTCCTGTTCAAAAACCCCAAACAAGAAAAAACCACTATATTTGTTACTATTCTCATTCAAGTCCAAAACCAATTACAATTCTCCAAGCCCCATGAACTTCCAAGACCGCTACCAATACAATCCCAAATTCGACTACTTAGGTGGAGGCGCATTCGCCGATGTATTCAAAGCCTACGATACATTATTAGACCGAACAGTAGCCTTAAAATTCTACAAAGGAACAGGCAGCCAATACGATGTCTTGAACGAAATCAAAACCGTCATCAAACAAGACCTCACCCATCCCAACCTCATCCGCTACTACGATGCAGCTATGGTTGAAATGACCGACCGTTTTGGGCGCACGACCCAAAACCAAGTCGGCATCATAGAGTATGCCAATGGAAAGGAATTCTTGGGAACAAGTGGCGATTTGAACGCCTTTATGAAAGTGCTAAAACCCGATAAAGCCACCTTCAAAAACACCATTCGAGAGATACTCCAAGGCTTAGACTATTTGGGAAAACGCAGCATCATCCACCGAGACCTAAAGCCTGCCAACATCCTCCTACACAAAACGACAGAAGGAAAATGGACCGCCAAAATCGCCGACTTTGGACTCAGCAAAAGCCTCGACAGCTCTGCCACCTCCACTCAAGGCATGAAAGGCACCATCGAATACATGGCTCCCGAACAACTCTACCGCAAAAAATACGCATTGGAGGAAGGCATACAAGCCAATGCCGACCTATGGGCTTTTGGCACCATCCTCTACGAACTGTTTGTCCAACACATTCCCGTAGGCAGACGCAGCGAAGGCAGTACGGTAGAGGAAATCATGGAAAACCTCGACCTTTTTGAACCCAATCGTTTGGTACTCCAAGACATTCCAATGCCTTATCGTGGCATGATACAAGCCTGTTTGGTCAAATTTCCTCAACATCGGGTGCAAACAGCAGAACAATTGTTGGAAATGTTGGATACACCTATTGCAGAAAACACCTTGAAGCCAGTTCCCTCCAAACCAACACCAACACCTTCGCCGAGTCCCCAACCCTCGCCATCTCCCCCAAAACCAACACCACAAAAAAAATGGCTACTGGGCATAGCCCTACTCGTACTAATGGGCATAGGTGGTTTATGGACAAGTGGTTTTTTTTCCGATTCCGATTCCAATCTCAATCCCAATCCAGCAATAGACAGCACCGAAATAGGAGCAGCTAAGAGAATAGAAGATTCCCTAAGACAAATACAACTGCAAAAAGAACAAGATTCTATCCAAACAGCAGAGGAAGCTGCAATCGCCAAAGAAAATCAATTCAAAGAACTCTTGGCAGATGCCAATACAGCCTATGTAAGCGAAAACTACAAAACCGCCAAAGAAAAATACACCGAAGCCCTCCAACTACAACCTAAAAACAAAGAAGCCAAAGGAGGCTTGGACAAAACCAAAGAAAAACTAAAACCCCAACCTGCTCCAAGTCAAGAAACCACCACGACCTCTACAAAACCTACTCAAACAACCCCTACACCTGAACCCAAACTCCCAACTCCCATCCAAATCCTCGAACAAAACATGGTCAGAGTCCCTGGAGGCAGCTTCAATAGGGGCTGCGACGAACAAAGAGATGGTGACTGTCAAGATGATGAAAAACCCGTCCACAGCGTCACCCTCAGCACCTTTGAAATCGGACGCTACGAAATCACACAAGCACAATGGCAAGCCGTCATGGGTGACAATCCCAGTCACTTCAAAGACTGTGGTAGCAACTGTCCCGTTGAAAACGTCTCTTGGAACGACATCCAAACCTTCCTCCAAAAATTGAATAAAATGACAGGCAAAACCTATCGCCTCCCAACCGAAGCCGAATGGGAATTTGCCGCAAGAGGTGGCAACAGCAGTCAAGGCTACCGATATTCGGGCAGCAATAATTTGGACAAGGTGGCTTGGTATGGTTATGAAAAAGCTGGTAAAACAACACATCCCGTTGGAGAAAAAAACAAAAACGAACTGGGCTTATACGATATGAGTGGCAATGTTTGGGAATGGTGCGCTGATTGGTACGATGAAAATTATTATGCCAACAGCCCTTCAAAAAATCCGCGCGGCGCTTCTTCGGGTACTTCTTGGGTTCTTCGCGGGGGTTCTTGGTTCCTCAATTCCCTCTACTGCCGCTCCGCTGTTCGCTTCTGGTACTATCCTTCCCTTACGGGCAGCTACGACGTCGGGTTTCGTATTTCCAGGACTTTGTAGCCTTTAATTTTTTCCCTAAAAAAAACTTTATCAAAATTCTCAACTACCTTAAAAACTAACAATCAAACTATATTTGTAAATCACTACACAAAACCCTCTCATTCACTTACAAAAAATTCCACTATGAAACAGACCATTTTTGGAAAATTTGAATACGACCCTAACCTTCAAGCAGACCAATTAGGTGAAGGAGCATTCGCCAAAGTATTTAGAGCTTATGACAAAGTATTGAAGGACTATGTAGCTCTAAAATTTTTCACTGTCAATACTAGCAGCAAATACGACATCATTGGAGAAATCACCAATATGCGAGATATCGTTCATCCCAATTTGATTCGCTATTACGATGCCAATGTCCTTGAGCAAAAAACCGCTTATGGAACTACCGAAGAAATCCAAGTAGGCATTATGGAATACGCCAATCATGGGAATTTGGGCAAATGGATGGAAAAAGTTCGCAAAAATTTGGTGGGAGACCAAAAACAAAAGTTTCAATACATTGCCGAAGTGATTCGTCCATTGATAGAAGGCACTTTAAAAGGTTTGGCAGAATTACACCGACACAAAATCTTGCATCGAGACATCAAACCCGCTAACATTCTCCTTCACAAAGACGAAAAAACCAAACAACTCATTCCCAAAATTGCCGATTTTGGATTGAGCAAACAAACCGACAGTTCCGCTACCTCTACCCTCGGTTTGAAAGGTACAATCGAGTACATGGCTCCCGAACAAATATTCAGAAAGGAATATGGAGACGGCAAAGCCTATGCCTTTAATACCGATTTATGGGCTTTTGGTGTGGTCTTACATGAACTCTTTGCCAATAGTGTTCCCTTTGGCAGAAGAAGCGAAGGCAGTTCGGTAGAAGAAATTATGGAAAATCTTCGCCTCTTTGAACCCAACAAACTCATAATGCGGAACATACCCGCTCCCTATCAACAAATGATTCAAGCCTGTTTGGTCAAACACCGCAAAGACAGAATACAAACCACAAAAGAATTATTGGACATGCTTCATGGAGGCGAGATGCCCGTTTATGTAAAAATAGATGCTTCTCCAACTTCTAAAACTCCCTCTACTCCTGTAGTCGACCTTGAAGTAACAGAAGAAATAAAAAGACCCAAATTAGAGCCCACTCCCACACCTAAAAAACCTCCCATATCCAAACCCCAACAAAAGTCCAAACCAAAAATCAAGCCCCAAGTAATCATTGCCAATTTATTCAAATCATCTCCCCTCTCCAAGATTCCTCGCAAATATTTACTGCCTTTGTTACT
Source organism: Bacteroidia bacterium (assembly GCA_030427245.1). Lineage (GTDB taxonomy): Bacteria > Bacteroidota > Bacteroidia > Chitinophagales > UBA2359 > JAUHXA01. The sequence continues at coordinate 18,169 of JAUHXA010000019.1, forward strand.
TGTTCTCCTTGTAGGAGGCGGACTATGGGCCAGTGGTTTTTTTTCTACTAATCCAAAACCTACTGATGACCTTCCTATTCCAATTATTGACACATCTGCTATTATAAAAAAGAAGGAAGAAATTCAAAGACAAGCCAAACTATACCAACAACTTCCTACGGTACTCAAAGAATTAGTGGATAATATGATTCCAGTCAAAGGTGGTTCTTTTGAAATGGGCTGTACACGTCAATCCGCTGATTGTGAGCCAGACGAGATTCCAAGCCATACTGTTCAAATCAGTTCGTTTGAAATGAGTAAATATGAAATTACATGGGAACAATGGAAAGCCGTAACAAGTGAGAATAAAAAATGCCATCCAACTTCCTGTGAAAAGTGCCCTATTAGCTGTATCAGTTGGACTCAAACGCAAGGATTTTTAAAAACCCTCAATCAAATCACAGGTAAGAAATTTCGCTTACCTACAGAAACAGAGTGGGAATATGCTGCCAAGGGAGGCAACAAAAATTCAACCTATGTATTTGCTGGAAGTGATGATATTGATAAAGTCGCATGGCACTTAGGTAATAGTCAAAAACAAATCCATGAAGTAGGAAGCAAAGCTCCCAATAGTCTAGGTTTATACGATATGACAGGCAATGTTTGGGAATGGTGCCACGACTGGTACGATGAAGATTATTACAGTACCAGTAAGAATAAAGACCCGAAAGGCCCTTCTGATGGTATAGAAAAGGTTATCCGTGGAGGTTCGTCCTTTTCCCACTCAAAATTCAGCAATTTAACCAATCGACATAAAAACCGGTCTCATCACAAAAGCGAAGAAAATGCTGATTTAGGTTTCCGCATAGTCAGGTCTTTATAACACTTTAAACCTCTTATCATGAACAATTATTTCCAGCGAATCTTTTTGATAACCTCATTAATCCTCACGTCATTAAGTTCTCTCTCCCTCCAAGCCCAATGTATCTTTGGCGATTGTCAAAACGGCTTTGGTACGTATCGTTATGAAAGCGGCAATCAGTTTACAGGCAATTGGGAAAATGCACAGCGTAAAAAAGGCGTGTTTCGTTATGCCAATGGCGACCGCTATGAAGGCACTTTCCAAAACAACAAACGGCACGGAAAAGGAGTCTTTCAATATGCCAAAAGTGGAAACCGTTTTGAAGGAACTTACCACCAAGGCAAAAAACAACAGGGTACTTTCTATTACGCTGATGGCAGTCAGTACAATGGTCATTTTTTGGAGGACAAAAAAGAAGGATGGGGCAGACTCCAAACCAAAAAAGGAGTCGTCTATGAAGGCTATTGGTTTGCTGATGCCTTTTTAGGTGCTAACAGCAACGATTTACACGAAGATACCTATGCCGTATTGGTAGGCGTTGCAGATTATCAAAATCCCAAATTTTCGCTCCAAATATCAGACAAAGATGCCATTGCCTTTTACCACTTTTTGAAGAGCGAAGCTGGTGGCTATGTTCCCGAAAGTCACATTCAACTGCTGACCAATGAACAAGCAACAGAAGCCAATATTTTGGCAGCATTGGAACAACAATTCAGCAAAGCAAGCCCAAAAGATAAAATCCTGTTTTTCTTTTCGGGTCATGGAGACAGTGGTTATTTTCTCCCTTACGACTTCAATCCTTATGCTTCCAACTCCCACACTTTGAAGCACCAAGACATCAAAAAAGCCTTTAAAAAAAGTGCTGCAAAAACCAAATTCTGTTTGGCAGATGCCTGTTATTCAGGTAGTATGCGTACCAAACACGCTGCAACAAACAATACCACTTCAACAAAAGCTTTAGAGAAAGAGCTAAACACAAAGCTCTACAAGCAATTTTTTGAAATCAACGAAGGAGTTGTTGCCTTTATGTCTTCAAAGGCACAAGAACCCTCTTACGAAAACCACCAAATTGGCATAAGTGCATTTACCCATGCACTCTTAGAAGGCATGAAAGGACAGGGAGATAATGACAAGAACAGAATTTTGACAATCGAAGAACTCTATGTCTATGTGCGGAAACGAATAAAACAATTGACTCCAGAGGTACAATCCCCCGTTTTGTTCGGAAAATTTTCAATGAAAATGCCTGTAGCTTTGTTTTGAATTAACAATCTAACCCATAATTTTGATAAGTCCATTAGAGCCTGCCCCGATTACTCGGGGACTTAAATATTTGTAAAACAACAAAAGAAGTAGTTACAGAACTTCATCAGAGTTCAACCCACATAGAATCAGCATATAAATCCAATAACATGAAATCATTTACCTCCAAAAGAATCATCACAATTGGTAGAAATCCCATCAATAATATTACATTGAACATTCCTACCATCAGTCAATTCCATGCAGAAATCCATATTTCGGAAGAAGGGGTAATTATGGTAAAAGATTTGGACTCGAATGGAGGGACCTATGTAAATAGTGCCTGAACGGAAAGAGATAATTGTCTGTCTATCAAAACATAACTAATGGTTAAAACAAACGAACTTTTTCCTTCAATTTTTATATTCTTATAGCAACTTGATGTTAATTTATTAGGAATTTATTGAAGGTATTGATATATGGGGAAACTTTAAAAAGTTCGTCTGTTTAAGTGTTTAGTTATGTTTTAACACTCAATTAGTTAAGAGTTTCCGTTCAAGCACTAAATAGGTATCGAATTCGATGCAAATTACTTTCAGAAAAAGATGTATTGAAGGTTAGGCATAAAACCATTGACCTCACAGCGATATTTGACCAATACAAAGATTATTCCACAGGTTTTCAAAAATTGGAAGCAGTATATAACGAATATGTCCAAGAAAAAGCCAACCTAAGAGGTTTACGCCAAGGAAAAAATAAATTCACGCAAACCCTGTATCACATCCCCTACGTTGCCAATATTTTGCGAATATCTAAAGTTTGGCAAAGTTCACAGAAAGAATATGAACAAAAACTCCTATCTTTAGAGGACAATTTAAAACTCAACTACGTTTGCCCCAAGTGCAAGTCTTTTTTGGGCAATTTGCCTTACCAACATCTGGCAAATAGAAACAAATGTAGTTTGTGTGGAATTGCTTGGATAAAAGACAAAAAATAATTGTAACATTCAATCAAATACAAATCAAAATGAAAAAAAAAGAAACAACACAAAACGAAGAAGTAACCCTATCAGAAGAAAACATAATTCCAACAACCGAGAATTCCTCCAATAAAGAAGAAATCCCTCCCCAAAAGATGGGACAAGGAAAAATCATTGGAGGAGCTTTGGTAGGTGGCACAGTCGTTGCAACAATATCCCAAGCCTTTATTTCTCATAAGGAGATAGCCCCTCCCAATCCCCAAGCAGAAAACATTCGTCCTGTTCCCGTTGAAGAAATCGAAACAATCGACACTGCTGCAACTTTGGCAACTTCCGTAGAAGAAGACATGACCTTCAACGAAGCATTTGCAACCGCCCGACAGGAATTGGGCCCAGGCGGTGTATTTGAATGGGAGGGCAACATCTACAATACCTATTACAAAGAAGAATACGATGCCATGAGCGACACCCAAAGAACCGACTACATGGCAGAAGCAATGAACCATGCCCCCGAACAAATCACTCCCACTCCTCCACAAGACAACAATACAGGCATAGAGGAGGCAATTGCCGAAACAGAGACTCCAAACCCTCCAACAGAGGAAGCAATTGCACCCTCAGAAAACGAAGCAATAGAAGACAATGCAGTAGCAGGAATTGTTGTGGACGAACCCCAAACAGAAACAGAGGAAACGGTCGTAGCAGAAATCATTGACGAAGAAGAAACCCCAATAATCACCACTGAAACGGAAGAAACGGTCGTAGCAGAAATCATTGACGAAGAAGAAACCCCAATAATCACTACTGAAACGGAGGAAACAGTCGTAGCAGAAATCATTGGCGAAGAGGAGGAAGAATTAATAGCGGTTTCTACAGATTTAGATGGAGACGGACAGGAAGAAAGCGTGGCTTATGTGACTCCCGAAGGTGGTGTTAGTCGCATTGAATCCGACTTCAATCACAATACCGTAGTAGATTCCGTCATGCACGATACCACAGACGATGGCATTCCCGATACCATTCACATTGACATGGATGAAGATGGAAAAGTAGATATTGTAGAGGAATTGCCCAAACCTGTCGAAGCAGAAGAAGCTATTTTTGTGGACAACACTTCCTCACATCTTTCAGAAGACGATATAGCAGACTTTGACAACGATGCAGATATTTCTGAATTTGTTTAAAAACCACCCATTTTATGAGAGTTAAATGCGGCACATGCAAACAACTGATTGTCTTTGATGAAGGCAAATTGAACTTGGATTTCCCTCAAATCAAATGCCCCAAATGCAAGGCAATAAATAAGTTGATGTTAAGCGAAAAGCAAAAACAAGCCATCAAACAAAAGCCCCCTCCAAAGCCAAAAGAAATCACTGTTTTTGGGACAATTTTGGTAGTCGAAACAGATGGTCCACCCTCTCAATCATTTGAATTGCGAAAAGGAATCAACACCATTGGGCGGCTTTCTTCCAGTTTCCAAGCCGATGTTGCCATCGAAACCACAGATATGCACATGAGCCGCAAACATGCTATCATTGAAGTTTTTAAAATCAAAAACCAAAACAGTTGGGGCTTTGTACTCTGCAATTTTGAAAACAAAACCCCTATTCAATTGAATGATGACTGCAAGATGAGTTTTTGGGATGAGATATATTTGAAAGACGGAGATACAATAAGCATTGGAGAAAGCTGCTTGCTTTTTAAAGTAGCAGAAAATCTGCGAAATGTGGTGCAAGTAGATAGCACTTTGATACAGGGAAACCAATAAATCAAACCCATGCAAAAAAAATTATTCAACCGCTACGAATACGACCCCCAAAAAGACCTCTTAGGCAAAGGAGGTTTCGCCAAAGTATTCAAAGCGTTCGATACAGAACGCAACCGCTACGTTGCCTTGAAGTTCTACAAAGGTGCCTCCAACGAAAAGTACGACATCATTGGCGAAATCAACCGAATGGAAGACATTCGCCACCCCAATCTGGTAAAATACTACGATGCCCGAAGCATCAACCATATTGGAGCAGATGGCACCGAAACCAAAGAACAAATTGGCATCATGGAATATGCCAACAACGGCAATTTGACGGCTTGGACTGCCCAACTCCACCGCAAAATAGCCCATATCCGCCCCACTGCTCAAAAATACCCATACATTGCAGCAGCCATTCGACCTTTGGCAAAAGGCATTCTCAGTGGATTGGCATTCCTTCACCAAAACAATATCCTTCACCGCGACATCAAACCCGCCAACATTCTGCTACACCAAGAAGGGGAACAGTTGATTCCCAAAATTGCCGATTTTGGTCTGAGCAAAGAAATCACGAGTTCTCTTTCGTCTATTCATGGTCTCAAAGGCACGATTGAATATATGGCTCCCGAACAACTCTATCCCCAAAAATACGCATACAACAAAAAAATACAGCCCAATGCCGATTTATGGGCTTTTGGCATCATCCTCTATGAGTTGTTTGCCCAACACATTCCCGTAGGCAGACGCAGTGAAGGTAGTACGATTCAGGAAATCATGGAAAATCTCGACCTTTTTGATGCCAATTGTTTGATCGCCTTGCAAGACATCCCAATGCCTTATCGGGCAATGATACAAGCCTGTCTCGTCAAATTCCCCCAACAACGCATACAAACAGCCGATGAATTATTGAAGCTATTGGAGGAAGGAAAAATACCTCATTATATCCGCCTACAAACAAACTCCAATGAAGATACAATAACAGATATTCCAATTCCAATTCCAATTCCAAAGGCTAAGAAAAAAGAGATTCAGAAATCACCTCCAATTCACAAAGCCAAGCAAACAGTTCGCAAGCCCTCTCAAGAACATCAAAACTCCTCTAAATCAAAAAAATACCTCCCAATCCTTGCAGTATTTTTGTTGTTTGCCTTCATAGGCATTGGCTTGTGGAACAGCAGTCTTTTTAAGACCGAACCAACCATTGTACTCTCCCCTACACTCCAAGAACTCGAACAAAACATGGTCAAAGTCCCTGGAGGCAGCTTCAATAGGGGCTGCGACGAACAAAGAGATGGTGACTGTCAAGATGATGAAAAACCCGTCCACAGCGTCACCCTCAGCACCTTTGAAATCGGACGCTACGAAATCACACAAGCACAATGGCAAGCCGTCATGGGTGACAATCCCAGTCACTTCAAAGACTGTGGTAGCAACTGTCCCGTTGAAAACGTCTCTTGGAACGACATCCAAACCTTCCTCCAAAAATTGAATAAAATGACAGGCAAAACCTATCGCCTCCCAACCGAAGCCGAATGGGAATTTGCCGCAAGAGGTGGCAACAGCAGTCAAGGCTACCGATATTCGGGCAGCAATAATTTGGACAAGGTGGCTTGGTATTGGGAAAATGCAAACGGCAAAACACATCCTGTTGGAGGCAAAATCAAAAATGAATTGGGGTTATATGATATGTCTGGTAATGTGAGGGAATGGTGTGCTGATGGATATGATGAAAATTATTATGCCAACAGCCCTTCAAAAAATCCGCGCGGTACTTCTCGGGTTCTTCGCGGGGGTTCTTGGGTCATCCATCTCCCTCAACTGCGGCTCCGCTAATCGCTACAGGCTCCTTCCTTCCCTTACGTGCCTCAACTTCGGGTTTCGTATTTCCAGGACTTTGTAACCCTTTACCTTTTTACCCTTTCGCCCTTTTCTTTTCTTTTTTTTCTTTACCCTGCGAAGCAGGGTCGATTTTTTTTTTCGAAATGGGGTATGACCGTTCAAACGTCGGCGAACCGTAAAGGTGTCGCCGAGTTTTCACTCACAAGCAAAACCTTGTCAACAGTCGCAGACTTTGACAACGGTTAGGCGATAACCATTCAACTGTTGACGAGGTTTGCAACCGTCGTCAAAGTTTCTCTCCTACAAACAAAAAAGTAGCTTTAGATTTTACAGCAATCAAGTGTGTATCTTTCTTTGGAGTAGTAGCATTTTTTCGTAGATGTCGAAGTTGAGACAAAGACATATTCATCAATGAATCATCCATCAACTCATTCTCCAAGCCGTCACTCATTCCTTCTACTCCCTCGTTTTTAAACAGTGGTTTACTTTGTTCGCTAAGGTTTTTGAGTTCCTTTACAGACAAATTTTGAAGAAAATCATCTTGTTCTTCTGTACTTTGAAAATGTAAATTATTAAAATTCATCGGATTCATGAGCTAAAAACAACAAACGTTTATATAAATATTCAAAATATCATATAAAATTTCACTCACAAGCAAAACCTTGTCAACAGTCGCAGACTTTGACAACGGTTAGGCGATAACCATTCAACTGTTGACGAGGTTTACAACCGTCGTCAAAGTTTCTCTCCTACAAACAAAAAAAAATCGGCAACCCACTTTCGCAGATTGCCGATTTCATTATATCAAACTAGTAACCAATCACAAGTCACCAGTCCACCAATCACTAATTCCCCTTCTTCAAAAACTTACTACTAATCGCCTGACCATTCACCTCAATCGTAATCACATACACACCCGTAGCATAAGCCCGAATATCAATGCGTTTCATATTCATACCATTTTCGGTATGGAAAGGAATTTGGTCAAGTTGTTTACCTTGTAAGTCGAAGATAGAAATTGTAGCGTCACCATCTTGAGAGGTGAAAGTCACGTTGATGAAGTCAATAGCAGGAACAGGAATGAGGCTGTTGATAATCAATTTGGTTTCATCCAAACCAATCATCTCGTCACTTGGTTTAGCCGTAGTAGTCTTGCCACTACCACTATCCTCGTCACCACCTTCACCATCATTGCCACCGTCCATAGGCGTATCCGTTTCGATGTTCGGCACACCCACAGGCGTAACCGTCGTGTCACCTTGATTTCCAACGCCAGCAGTACCACCATCACCAATCTCATCGCAGCCAGTCACCTGAATCGTCACAATAACCGTATCGCAAATACCCGCACCATTGCAGCCCACAATCGTTACCGTTTCCACACCCGCAAACAATGGCAGCGCCGTGTATTGCAAGCATTTACCATCGTCGCCCAGTTGCAAGCTACAGTTGTAAGTTGTGTGAGCGTTCGTAATCACCACATCATCGCTACCTTGAAGGTCGCAGAATTCAGGACAGATTTCAAGCGGAGTCAAAGGTTCCGTACAGTAGAACAACTCATTGCTACATTCGCCAGGTCGTACCTCAATCGTCACCGTTGCGTAGTCACACAAACCTTCTGGGTCGCAAATCTGATAGGTAAACGAGTCCACGCCTACAAAATCAGGATTTGGTGTGTAGATAAAGATACCTTCCGACAAGATTACTGTACCGTTTGAAGGCTCAGTGAAAGAAGTCACCGAAATATCGTCGCCATCAGGGTCGCTATCGTTGTTCAATACAGGGATTTTCACCGTTGTATCTTCTTCCGTCACCGTCAAGTCGTCTTCAGCTACAGGCGGATTGTTCACAGATTGAGCGCAATCGTCCGTCACGTTGATGTAAACAAAAGCGGTGTCACATTTGAAGGCATCACAAGCAATAATGCGAATCGTGTCGTTTCCTGCAAACAATGGCAAGGCAGTGTATCGCAAGCAGTCGTCAATGATGTTCAAGCTACAATTATAGGTCGTGTGAGCCGATTGAATTTCCCATCCTTCTTCCAAACATGGGTATTCAGGGCAGATTTCAACAGGAGTCATTGGCTCTGCACAGATGGTGTATTCTTGCGAACAAATCTCCTGTCCTCCGCCTCCACCGTCAATCTCAAATCCAAAGTCTGCATCCAGATAGTCTTCACCGTTGTCTAACTCAACACCATAACTACCAGGCGTTGATAGAACCGTATTTTCAGGGCCGTCGCCTACTGTCACAATGTAGTCACCCGCTGGCAAGTTCTCAAAGATGTAGAAACCATTGCCGTCCGTAGTCGTTGTCTGCGTTGTTCCATCAGCGGAAGTCAAGAAGACTGTCACACCGTCAATGCCGAAGTCCAAACCATTCGGGATGCCATCGCCATTCAAGTCGGTGAACACAAAGTCACCAATGCTACCCAATTGAGGTTGGAAACCAAAGTCCACATCCGTTACGTTTTCACCTGGTCCCAAATCAACCACTTGAGTTGTTGGCGTAGTCGCATCGTAGCCTGCTGGCGGATTCGTTACGCTCACTGTGTAACCATCTTCTGGCAAGTCGTTGAAAATATACACGCCATTTCCGTTGGTTGTGGTAATGATGTTTGGCCCATTATCAGGAGACAATAAGACAATCACCCCTGCAATACCAGGCTCACCTGGGTCTTGTACGCCGTTGCCATTCGTGTCTTCAAACACTGTTCCTGCAATAGAACCCAATGGTGCGGCTGGCTCAAATCCAAAGTCTGCTGTCAAATCTTCTTCACCCGCATCCAAGCTGATGTTGAAGCTACCCGAAGTTGTCAAGCTCGAACCTTCTGGTCCATCGCCCACTTCCACAGTGTAGTCGCCTGCTGGCAATTCATCGAAAATGTAAGCTCCGATTCCATTGGTCGTTGTCGTTTGCGTACTGCCATCAGGCAAGGTCAAAGTGACAGTGATTCCTGCAATTCCACCTTCGCCATTGTCTTGAACACCATTGCCGTTGGTATCTTCAAATACCGTATCGCCAATTGCGCCCAACAATTCTTCTGGTGCAAATCCGAAGTCTGCGGTCAAGAAGTCTTCTTCTTCGTCCAAATCAACTGAGTAGTTGCCTGGAGTTGTCAAAGTCGTATTGTCAGGGCCTGCGCCGACAAACACATTGTAGGTGCCTGCGGGTAGGTCGTCAAATAAGTAGAATCCGTTTGCGTTGGTAGTCGTTGTTGCAGTAATTCCAGAAGGGTACACAAGCGTTACGGTGATTCCTGCAATGCCGTTTTCGCCCTCGTCTTTCACTCCATCTTTGTCGGTATCCAACCAAACCAAATCTCCAATGCTACCCAAACCAGGTGCTGGTTCAAATCCAAAGTCGGCATCTAAGAAGTCTTCGCCTTCGTCCAAACCAACATTGTAGGCAGATGGTGTTGTGATGGTAGAACCTGTTGGTCCGTCACCTACTGCCACATTGTAGTTTCCTTCGGGCAAGTCGCTAAAGATGTATTCGCCGTTGCTGTTCGTTGAAGTCGTCAAAGTCGAACCATCAGGTAAGGTCAATGTCACCAAGATATTTGGCAATCCAACCTCGCCATTGTCTTGAACGCCATTGCCGTTTGAGTCGCTAAAGACCGTATCTCCAATGCTGCCCAATTCTGGTGCTGGCTCAAATCCAAAGTCAGCCGTCAAGAAGTCTTCGCCTTCGCCCAAGTTCACATTGAAGCTCTCAGGAGTTGTCAAAGTTGCGCCTTCTGGTCCGTCGCCTACCGTTACGGTGTAGCTGTTGGCTGGCAAGTCGCTGAATAGGTAGTTGCCATTGTTGTCGGTAGTCGTTGCAAGGGTCACATCGCCATTTGTCAATGTCACCACGATTCCGCCAATACCAGGTTCACCTGTATCTCTCACGCCATTGCCGTTCAAGTCCAACCAAACCAAATCTCCAATGCTGCCCAATTCTTCTGCTGGCTCAAACCCAAAGTCTGCTGCCAAGAAGTCTTGACCTTCACCCAAGTTCACATTGTAGCTTCCTTGTGTGGTCAATGTTGAACCGTCAGGTCCATTACCGACTACAACTGTGTATTCGCCTGTTGGCAATCCTTCAAAGAGGTATTCACCCAAGCCATTCGTTGTCGTGCTTTCGGTCGTTCCGTCAGGATACGTAATCGTTACGACTACTCCTGCAATACCAGGTTCACCTGCATCTCTCACACCATCACCGTCCAAATCAGACCAAACCAAATCTCCAATGCTGCCCAATTCTGGCGCAGGCTCAAATCCGAAGTCTGCCAATAGGTAGTCTTCACCAGCGTCTAAGCCGACATTGTAGGTTTGAGGAGTGGTCAAAGTCGAACCTTCTGGTCCTTGTGTTACCATTACAGTGTAGTCGCCTGCTGGCAAATCGGTAAACAAATAGTTCCCACTGTTGTCAGTCGTTGCAGTGATGCTCAAATTGTTTGGATAAGTCAAAATAACCACTACTCCTGCAATGCCTTGCTCACCTGCATCTCTCACTCCGTTGCCGTTCAAGTCAGACCAAACCAAATCTCCAATTGTTCCCAACTCAATAGCTGGTTCAAATCCGAAGTCTGCGGTCAAGAAGTCTTCCCCTTCGTCCAAATCTACACCATAAGAAGTTGGAGTCGTCAAGGTCGAACCTTCTGGTCCTGCGCCTACCGTTACGGTGTAGTCACCTTCAGGTAAGTCATTGAAGAGATAATCTCCGATGCCATTTGTCACCGTTGTTTCGGTAGAACCGTTTGGATAGGTAAGCGTAATGATTACCCCTGCAATACCCGGCTCACCTGCATCTCTCACACCGTCGCCGTCCAAGTCAGACCAAACCAAGTCTCCAATGCTGCCCAATTCTGGGGCTGGCTCGAATCCAAAGTCTGCCAATACGTAGTTTTCGCCATTGCTCAAATCCACGTTATAGCTGTCGGTCGTTGTCAAGGTCGTTCCTGTTGGTCCGTTGCCTACTTCAACGATGTATTCACCTGCTGGCAAGTCGGTAAACAAGTAGCTACCGTTTGTGCCAGTCGTCATTGATTGAGTTGTACCGTTTGGATAAATCAAGGTGACAGTTACGCCTGTGATACCAGGTTCGCCCGCATCTTGTACGCCATCGCCATCTAAATCAGACCAAACTCTATCTCCAATTGAACCGTTTTGAGGCTCAAATCCGAAGTCTGCTGTTAAATGGTTTTCGCCTTCGTCCAAGCTCACATTGAAGGAAGCGGGAGTCGTCAAAGTGGTGTTTGCAGGGCCTGCACCTACTGCAACAGTGTAATTGCCTTCCAATAAATTGGAGAACAAATAATCGCCATCGTTGTCCGTTGTGGTCGTTACAGTACTACCATTTGGCAAAGTCAAAGTGACTGTCACTCCTGCAATACCTGGCTCATTTGGACTATGCAATCCATTGCCATTCAAATCCAACCAAACGAAATCTCCAATTGTACCCACTTCTGGAGCAGGTTCAAATCCGAAGTCTGCAATCAAGTAGTCTTCGCCTGTACTCAATGGCACATTGTAGCTGTTAGTGGTCGTCAAAGAAGTTCCCGCAGGGCCATTTCCGACTGTCACTACATAAGCACCCTCTTCTAAGTCGAGGAACAAGTAATGACCATTTGTATTCGTTGTTTGAGTCGTTGTAGAACCGTTCGGGAAGGTCAAGGTTACGTTTACGCCATTGATGCCAGGTTCGCCCGCATCTTGATTGCCGTCTCCGTCAATGTCCAACCAAACAAAATCTCCAATTGTACCCAATGCTGCATCAGGCTCAAATCCAAAGTCTGCCAACAAGTAGTCTTCACCAACGCCCAAGTCAATATCGAAAGATTCAGGAGTTGTCAATACTGAACCTGTTGGACCATTGCCAACTGTTGCAGTATAGTCACCCGCTTCTAAGCCTGTGAATAGGTATTGACCATCGTTGTTCGTTTGAGTCGTTGAAGTGCTTCCGTCAGGATAGGTCAAAGTAACACTTACACCTGAAAGACCTGGTTCACCTGGCCCAAATAAGCCATTGCCGTCCAAATCCAACCAAACGAAATCGCCAATCGTACCGTCTTCTGGTGATGGTGCAAAACCGAAGTCTGCATCCAAGAACGCTTCTCCTGCGCCCAATTCTACATCGTAGCTTTCGGGTGTTGTCAAGCTCGAACCAACAGGTCCGTTGCCAACTGTCACCACATAATCACCAGGAACTAAGTCTGTGAATAAGTATTCACCGTCATTGTTCGTTGTTGTGCCGATTGTTTGAGAACCGTCAGGGAGCGTCAAAGTAACCGCTACACCTGGGATACCCGGCTCACCTGGGCTGTGCAATCCGTCGCCATTAATGTCCAACCAAACGAAATCTCCAATGATTCCTGTTTCGGGTGAAGGCTCAAAACCGAAGTCTGCCAACAAGTAATCTTCGCCAGCACTTAGGCTAATGTCAAAACTTTCAGGAGTCGTCAAAGTAGAACCTTCTGGTCCTTCGCCAACGGTTGCGGTATATTCACCCGCTTGTAAGCCTGTGAATAAGTATTCACCATCGTTGTTGGTGACTGCTGTTGCAGTGCTGCCATCTGGCAAAGTCAAGGTGACTGTTACACCCGACAAAGCAGGTTCGCCTGGTCCAAAGACTCCGTTGCCGTTCAAGTCGAACCAAACGAAATCTCCAATTGTACCATCTTCTGGCGCAGGCTCAAATCCAAAGTCTGCCAATAAGTAGTCTTCCCCTGCACCCAAGTTGATGTCAAATTCACTTGGAGTTGTCAAGGTTGTTCCTGTTGGTCCATTGCCTACTTCTACTGTGTATTCACCTGCTGGCAAATCAGTGAATAAGTATTCTCCGATGCCGTTGGTCGTTGCCGTTTCGGTCGTTCCATCTGGTTTTGTCAAAGTCAATGTGATACCCGTCAATGGGCTTTCACCCGGACTGAACAAGCCATTGCCGTCCAAATCCAACCAAACGAAATCTCCTATCGTGCCTACTGGCGGTGCTGGTGCAAAACCAAAGTCTGCATTGAGGAAAGAATCTCCATCACCCAATGTGATGTCAAATTCTCCTGCGGTTGTCAAGGTCGTTCCTGTTGGTCCGTTGCCTACCGTTGCAGTATATTCACCTGCTTCGAGGTCTTCAAACAAGTATTCACCATCTGCATTGGTGGTTTGTGTTTGCGTGCTTCCATCAGGATACGTCAAGGTAACGGTGATGCCTGGCAATACGCTGTCGCCTGGTCCAAAGACTCCGTTTCCATCGTTGTCCAACCATGTGAAGTCTCCAATGATTCCCAAGCCTGTCACGTTAATCGTTACTTCGTCTTGGTCGTCTTCTTCGAGTACATTGTTGGCTGGTGTAGAATCGGTGTCGTCTTGATTCGCTGCGCTTACCTGAGCGGTGTTAGTGATGTTGCCCAATTGTTCGACCGTCACCACGATGTTTAAAGTAATCGTTTGACCGACTGCCATTTTATCCACGTTCCAAATGCCTGCACCTGGAGAGTAGATACCAACTTGCGTTGAGCTGCTTTCGTACTGAACGCCGCCTGGTAATTGGTCGAATACCTGAACACCTGATGCTGGGTCAGGACCTTTGTTGGTCAAGGTGATGGTGTAGGTAATTTCATCGCCAATAGTAGCAGTTTCTACATTTGCGGTTTTGATTACCTCCAAGTCAATCACTTTGCCTGAAACACTGACCGTCACCTCATCTTGGTCGTCCTCGTCTGGGTCGTTGTTGGCTGGTGTAGAATCTGAATCAGGTTGGTCGGCTGCGCTCACTTGTGCAGTATTCACTACCGAACCTTCTGCTGATGCAGTCACATTGATGGTCAATGTTGCAGTAGAACCTGCTTGCAATTCAGCAATCGCCCACACGCCTGTTGAAGAAGTGTAAATTCCTTTTGAAGCATTTGCGCCAATGTAAGTAAGCGTTGTCGGCAACTGGTCAGATACTTGAATGTTGGTCGCTTTGGAAGGTCCATCATTCGTCAGCTTCAAGGTGTAAGAGAATTGTTGTCCTACTTTGATAGACTCTACGTTTGCCGTTTTCTCCAATCTAAGGTCAATGTCGCTAATCGTGCTAATGGTTGCACTTGCTTGGTCGTCCTCTTCTGGAATGTTGTTGGCTGGTGTAGAATCTACATCAGGTTGGTCAGCCGTATGTACTTCTGCCGTATTGGTAATCGTACCAGGCTGTGTGACATTCACCCAAATTCGCAACATGAATTCTTCGTCTGGTTGAATTGTTCCAACTGTCCAAATTCCTGTATTCGGGTTATAAGTCCCTTTTGTTGAAGTGAAACTGCTGTAGGTCAAACCTGCTGGAAGTGCATCCAAAACGGTTACGCCTGTTGCAGCATATTCGCCTTCGTTTTTCAAGGTAATGAAGAAAGAAGTCTGTTCGCCTACCAAAGCATCTTCGCTTTCAGCTGTTTTGGTCAATGCCAAATCTACTTGACTTGCTGTAACGGTGACTTCGTCTTGGTCGTCCTCGCCATCTTCACCATTGCCTGGTGTAGAATCTGGGTCGGGTTGGTCAGAAGCTGTAATTTCCGCTACATTGGTCACGCTGCCTGTACCATTCACCGTTGCAGTGATGGTCAATACTTCAGATTCACCGACAATCAAGCCGCCTATTGTCCAAAGTCCTGTTTCAGCATCGTAATCTCCTTTGGTAACGTCTGAGTTGATAAAGGTCAAGCCTTCTGGCAACAAGTCGGTCACTACCACTCCTGTTGCAGGGCTGCTACCATTGTTTTCTACTTCAATGGTAAAGGTGACTTGTCCGTTGGCGTTCACGATTTGAGGGCTGGCTGATTTGTTCAATTCCAAATCGGCTGCAATACCTCCAATGGTTACTTCGTCTTGGTCGTCTTCCGTTGGCACGTTGTTGTTTGGAGTAGAATCAGTATCAGGTTCGTTCACATTGCTGACTTGCGCCACGTTCACGATTTCGCCTTGTGTATCTACTGTCACGACAATATCGAGGGTCAAAGTTTGACCTGCGGCTATTGTACCAACTGTCCAAATTCCTGTTTCTTCGTTGTAGTCTCCTGTGCTTGCAGTAGCCCCTACGAAGGTCAAGCCTTCGGGCAACAAGTCGAGCACCTCTACATCGTTTGCAGCGTATTCACTGTTGTTGAAGAGTTCCAAAGTATAGGTGACGTTTTCGCCCAAGTTCACCTGTGTTGGAGTGGCGTTTTTGGTCAATTCCAAATCCACTTCTATTCCTTCAATGATGGCATTGTCTTGGTCGTCTTCGTCTGGGTCGCTGTTGTTCGGTGTAGAATCTGTGTCGGGTTGGTCGGTTGAAGTTACCTGTGCTTCGTTGATAACAATACCACCTTCTACCAATTCTACTTGAATTGCCAACATTGCAGTTTCGCCAATCGGCAAGTTGCCAATGTTCCAAATTCCTGTCACTGGTGAATAAGTCCCTGCATCCGATTGACTGCTCACATATTCCACTTCCGATGGCAAGTTGTCAAAGACTTGAACGCCTGTGGCTGGGAACTGTCCTTCGTTGGTGACTTCCAATAAGTAGGTGAACTGGTCGCCTACAAATACGGTGCTTGCTTCGGTGTATTTCACCAATGCCAAATCGACTTCGTTGCCCGAAACGGTCGCATCGTCTTGGTCGTCTTCGTCAGGCTCGTTGTTGTCAGGAGTAGAATCTGGGTCGTTTTGGTCGCTTGCAGTGACTTCTGCGGAGTTGGTCACTTCGCCACCTTGCAGTACCGTTGCCGTAATTTGAAGCGTTTCTTCTTCGCCTACGTGCAATTGTCCAACTGTCCAAATACCTGTTGTTTCGTCAAATTCTCCTGCGCTTACTTCTGCGCTTACAAACTCCAATCCGTCTGGCAATTCATCCGTCACTTCCACACCTGTTGCGATTGCAGAACCGTTGTTCTCAACCGTAATGGTGAAAATCACGTCTTGACCTACGTTCACATTTGGCGTATTGACCGTTTTGTTCAAAGACAAGTCGGCTGCAAAACTGCCAATGGTGATTTCGTCTTGGTCGTCTTCAAATGGATTGTCGTTGTCGGGTGTAGAATCTTCATCGGGTTGGTCGGCTGCGGTCACTTGCGCTATGTTGGTCACTTCGCCATCTTTGCTCAATTTGGCTTGAATGTCCAAGGTTACGCTTTCGCCTGCTGCAATATCGCCAATCGTCCAAACACCTGAAACTGAGTCGTAAGTACCTTTGTCTGCCTCTTGGGTAATGTAAGAAATACCGTTTGGCAATTCGTCGGTCACTTCAACGCCTGTTGCGTCAAATTCGCTGTTGTTGAAGACCGTAATGTGGTACTCGAAGATGTCGCCAATGCCCAATCCTTCGGGAGATGCGTCTTTGGTCAATTCCAAGTCAATCGCTACACCACTGACAATTGCATTGTCTTGGTCGTCTTCTTCGGGGTCGTTGTTGGCAGGGGTAGAATCCTTGTCAGGTTCGTTGGCTGCGCTGACCTGTGCGATGTTGTCAAACGTTCCTGCTTGGTCGACATTGACGGTGATGGTGATGCTGGCAAAACCACCGACTTCCAATGTTCCGACTGACCATGTTCCGCTTCCTTCGGAGTATGTACCAATTGAAGGAGAACTGCTCACATAACTCAATCCGCCCGGCAATTGGTCGAATACTTGTACGCCTGTTGCCGTTGAAGGTCCATCGTTTACTAGGCTGATGGTGAAGGTGACTTGTTCGCCAATATTGACGTAATCGTTGTCCACGATTTTGTTTACTCGCAAGTCAATTTGCAATCCTTCTACTTCTACCTCGTCAATGTCGTCCTCGGTTGGGTCGTTGTTGTCGGGTTCAGAATCGGGGTCAATTTGGTTGCTGCTCGTCACTTCTGCAACGTTGGTGGTTGTGCCTGCTGCGGTTACAGTGGCTTCAATGTCCAAGATTGCGGCTGCGCCATTCGCCAAGTTGCCGACTGTCCAAAGACCTGTTTCGGAGTTGTATGTTCCTTGACTGGACTCAAAGCTGACGTATTCAAAACCTGTTGGCAAGAAGTCGGTCACATCAACGCCTGTGGCATTGGAGGGTCCATCGTTTTGGACGGTGATGGTGAAGGTGACGTTTTCGCCAACGCCTACCACATCGTCATCTACGGTTTTGGTCAAACTCAAATCCGCTACGCCCAATGCTTCAAAGATGGCGTTGTCTTGGTCGTCTTCGTCTGGGTCGCTGTTGTTCGGGCTGGAGTCGCCATCTGGTTGGTCGGCTGCCGAAACTTGTCCGATGTTTTCAATCGTACCTGTTTGATTGACGGTTGCGGTGATTTGGCGGGTTTTGGTTTCCCCTGCGTTCAAATCTCCTACAAACCATGTCGCCAATAAGTAGTTGTAGATTCCATCGCCATTGCTACCCGCAAAACTCAACTGGAAGGGCAATTGGTCGAATACTTCTACGCCTGTTGCATCGGATGGTCCTTGATTCGTCAATGTTAAAGTGTAGGTCACTTGGTCGCCAACGGCTGCCGTTTCTACGTTCACTTCTTTGGTCAATTCCAAATCAATCACTTCTGCGCCAACGGTCACTTGGTCTTGGTCGTCCTCTGTTGGTACATCGTTGTCAGGTGTAGAATCGGGGTCGTTTTGGTCGGAAGCACTCACTTGGGCAATATTGGTTACATTGTCAGAGGAGTTTACGGTCACTTCAATTTCCAATGTTGCAGAAGCACCGTCTTGAAGTGAGCCGACTGTCCAAATACCTGTTGTTTCATCGTAGCTGCCTTCGTTGGTGTCGGCTTCTACAAATGTCACGCCGTCGGGTAGTTGGTCTTCAATGGCTACGTTGGTTGCCGTTGAAGGTCCATCGTTGGTGACTGTAACTGTATAGGTTACATTGTCGCCCAAGTTTACGATTTGCTCACTCACGTTTTTGGTCAATTTCAAATCCGCAACGCCCGTAGATTCAATATCAACTGATTCTTGGTCGTCTTCGTCTTCTACGTTGTTGTTTGGAGTGGAATCATCGTCTTGTTCGTTGGCGGCTGAAACCTGTGCGGTGTTGGTAATCGTGCCTTCGCCCGCTACGGTGACGGTTATCGTCAATGTTTCGCTGCTGCCCGCTTCAACTTCGCCCACATTCCAAATCCCTGAACCTGCCGAGTAGGTCCCTGCTGTTGCAGAATAAGCGACATAAGAAACACCGCCTGGAAGGGCATCCGCTACTTCTACGCCTGTTGCATCAGAAGGTCCGATGTTGGTCAAGTCAATGGTATAATTGATGACATCACCTACGCTGACTTCTGTTTGACTGACGGCTTTGGTCAATTCCAAATCAATCAATGCTCCGCCTACGCTGACGCTGTCTTGGTCGTCTTCGGTTGGGTCGTCGTTGTTTGGAGTTGAATCTGGGTCGTCTTGGTCGCTTGCGGTGACTTCTGCGGAGTTGGTAATCGTGCCTGCCGATGTTACGGTGGCTTCAATTTCCAATGTGGCAGTTGCTCCTGCATTCAATAAGCCTACATTCCATATTCCTGTTGCATCGTTGTACGTTCCTTGATTGCCGCTGCTTGTCACAAAGTCTAAGCCTTCTGGCAATTGGTCGGTCACTTGTACACCCGTTGCAGGCAATGGTCCATCGTTGGTCAATGTCAAAGTAAAGGTGACGTTTTCGCCCACGTTCACATCGCCGTTGTCGACTGTTTTGTCCAATTTCAAGTCGGCTACACCTGTTGTGGTGATTTCAACTTCGTCTTGGTCGTCTTCGGTTGGGTCGTTGTTGTTTGGCGTAGAATCGGAGTCGGGTTGGTCGGCTGCCGCAACTTGCGCTACGTTCAAGATTTGCCCTTCGCCTGTCACTTCGACTGTGATTTCCAAAGTTGCGAATTGACCTACTGCCAAGTCTCCAATTGTCCAATTTCCTGAACCCACAGCGTAAGTACCTTTGGTTGCAGCCGCATCTACGAAGGCTAATCCGCCTGGGAGTTGGTCGGCTACCACAACGCCTGTTGCATCGGAAGGTCCGTCGTTGGTAATGGTAATCGTGTAGTTGATTTCATCGCCTGTCAATACATTTGTTTGACTGACTTCTTTCGTCAAACTCAAATCAATAGCGTCTGCGCCAACAGTTGCGCTGTCTTGGTCGTCTTCTTCTTCAATGCCGTTGTCGGGCGTTGAATCTGGGTCGGGTTGGTCGCTTGCAGTGATTTCTGCGGTGTTGGTCACACTTTCTGTACCGTCCACAGTCACGGTGATTTCGAGGGTTTCGGTTTCGCCCACGTTCAATTCTGGTATGCTCCATTCGCCTGTCGTTTCGTCAAAATTACCTTTGCTTGGGTTGTCGCTTACGTAGGTCAAACCGTCTGGTAATTCGTCTGTCACGACTACATTGGTAGCGATTGCAGAACCGTTGTTTTCGATTGTCAAAGTGAAAGTCACTTCATCGCCTACGTTCACCACGTTTTCACTGGCTACTTTGGTCAATTCCAAATCGGCTGCTGAACCTCCAATGCTTACTTCGTCTTGGTCGTCTTCGCTTGGGAAGTCGTTGTTTGGTGTAGAATCCACATCGGGTTGGTCGGCTGCTGTAACTTCTGCGCTATTGGTCACTTCGCCTTGAATTTCTACGGTTGCAGTGATGTTCAAGGTGACGCTTGCATTTGCAGCCAAATCTCCAACTGTCCAAATTCCTGAAGTCGCATCGTAGTCGCCATTGCTGTCGTCAATCACATATTCCAAACCAACTGGCAATTTGTCTTTTACTTCAACGCCTGTCGCATCAGATGGTCCTTTGTTTTCAAGGGTCAAAGTGAAGGTGACGGGTTCGCCCAATCCTACATCGCTGTCGGAAACGGCTTTGTCGAGTTCCAAGTCAATTTGAATACCTGTGATGGTTTCGCTGTCTTGGTCGTCTTCGTTGGGGTCGCCATTGTTTGGAGTAGAATTGGAGTCGGGTTGGTCGGCTGCCGATACTTGCGAAACGTTGGTGATGTCTCCCGCTTGTGTCACCTTGACGGTGATAGCTAAGGTGGCGATTCCCTGCACGTCTAAGCTACCGACTGTCCAAATTCCTGTGTTGTTGTTGTACGTTCCCGAACTTGGAGTGGCACTGACAAACTGAACACCTGCTGGCAAGTCTTCCAATACTTTTACGCCTGTTGCTATTGAAGGACCCGCATTGGCTACTTCAATGGAGTAGGTCACGTTGTCGCCTACATTGACGGTGGATTTGTTTACATCCTTGGTCAATGAAAGGTTGATAATTGCACCTGAAACGCTTACTTCGTCTTGGTCGTCTTCGGTGATGTCGCCGTTGTCAGGAGTTGAATCTGGGTCGGGTTGGTCGCTTGCAGTGACTTCTGCCACGTTCACGATGGGTCCTGCTTCGTCCAAAGTTGCTACGATGGTCAAAGTTTCAGACTCGCCAACAGACAATTCGCCCACTGTCCAAACGCCTGTATTTTCGTTGTAAGCTCCCACGCTTGGGTCGGCACTTACAAAGGTCAAACCGTCTGGCAATTCATCGGTGACTTCTACATTGTCGGTATTTGCGCCACCATTGTTTTCGATGGTAATAATGAATGTCACTTCATCGCCCACATTGACGAAAGTGTTGTCAACTGTTTTGGTCAATTCCAAATCGGCTGCTGTTCCTCCAACAGTTACTTCGTCTTGGTCGTCTTCAAACGGCAAGTCGTTGTCAGGAGTTGAATCAGAGTCGGGTTGGTCGGCTGCGGTGACTTCTGCGCTGTTGGTAACAGAACCTTCAATGTCTAAAGTGGTGGTGATGGTCAATGTAACGGTTTCGTTTGCCGCAACATTACCCACTGTCCATAGACCATTTGCATACGAACCATCTCCACTTGAACCTTCAAGAGTCAAACCTGCTGGCAATTCATCGGTGACGATTACGCCTGTTGCATCGGATGGTCCTTTGTTGGTCAAACTCAAAGTGAAGGTCACTTCGTCGCCAACGCCTACGGTTGTTGGTGTGGCAGTTTTGCTCAATTCCAAATCGATTTCTACACCTGTTACCTCCGCGTTGTCTTGGTCGTCTTCGCTTGGGTCGTTGTTGTTTGGAGTAGAATTGGTGTCAGGTTGGTCGGCTGCTGCAACTTGTGCAATGTTGTCAATTGTACCCGCTTCCTGCACTTTTACAGTGACGGTCAAGGTGACGGTTTCATCTTTGGCGATGTTGCCGATGTTCCACTGACCTGTGTTGTCGCTGTATGTTCCTCTACTTGGAGTGTCGCTAATGTAGCTCACACCTTCTGGCAAGTTGTCGAATACAACTACGCCTGTTGCATCGTTAGGGCCTGAATTGCTGACTTCAATAGTATAGGTGAAGTTTTCGCCTACATTGATTTCGGTTGCATCGGCTGTTTTGGTCAAAGACAAGTTGATTGCCTCACCTGAAACCGTTGCGCTGTCTTGGTCGTCTTCGCTTTCAACATTGTTGTCAGGAGTAGAATCTGGGTCGGGTTGGTCGCTTGCAGTTACCTGTGCGGTATTTGTAAAGCTACCCGCTTCGTCCACTGTTGCAGTAAGCAACAAGGTTTCTGATTCGCCAATATACAATTCGGAAATGCTCCATTCGCCTGTTGTTTCATTGAAGTTACCGACGCTTGGCATTGCAGATACAAAGCTCAAACCATCTGGCAATTCGTCGGTCACAACTACATTGGTTGCAATAGCAGAACCGTTGTTTTCTACCGTAATGGTGAAAGTGATTTGGTCGCCAATGTTCACGATTTGCATGTTTGCCAATTTGGTTACTTCCAAATCTGCTGCAATTCCTCCAATGGTTACTTGGTCTTGGTCGTCTTCGCTCAACACATTGTTGTTCGGTGTAGAGTCCACATCGGGTTGGTCGGCTGCGGTTACTTGCGCCACATTGGTTACTTCGCCTTCTACATTCATGGTTACTACTATGTCCAAAGTTTTGCTGCTGTTCGCTGCCAAATCGCCTACATTCCAAATGCCTCCTGTATAGTCGCCTGTGCTGCTTTCAAATGTTACGCCTGTCGGCAATACATCTGTCACTTGAACACCTGTTGCATCAGAAGGGCCGTTGTTGGAAATTTCCAACGTGAAGGTGACTTCATCGCCAATGCCTACGGCTTCGGGAGCTGCGGATTTGGTCAATTCCAAGTCGATTTGAATACCTGTGATGGTGTCGCTGTCTTGGTCGTCTTCTCCTTCAATGTTGTTGTTTGGAGTAGAATTGGTGTCGGGTTGGTCGGCTTTGCTGACTTGTGCCGTATTGGTGATGTCGCCCGCCATTTCGACTTTCGCAACGATGGTTAGGGTCGCACTTAATCCGTTGTCTAAGTTTCCGATTACCCAAACATTGGTGTTGCTGCTGTATGTGCCTGTTGTTGCAGAAGCACTTACGAAGCTCACGCCTGTTGGCAATTGGTCGAATACTTCAACGCCTGTTGCATCGCTTGGACCTGTGTTGGTCACGTCAATGGTGTAGGTGAAGTTTTCGCCCACGTTGATGCTTTCCACGCTTGCTGCTTTGGTCAAGGACAAGTTGATGGATTCGCCTCCAACGGTTGCGCTGTCTTGGTCGTCCTCACTTTCTACATCGTTGTCAGGTGTAGAATCGGGGTCGGGTTGGTCGCTTGCGGTGACTTGTGCGGTATTGGTGAAAGGTCCTGTGCCTGTTACTTTTGCAGTAAGGGTCAATCTTTCGCTTTCGCCAACATGGATTTCTGGAATGGTCCAATCTCCATTTCCATCGTTGTAACTACCTTTTGTAACGGTTGCAGAAACAAATTCTAAGCCTGTTGGCAATTCGTCGGCTACGGTTACATTGGTTGCTTTTGCTCCACCATTGTTTTGTACTTCAATGGTAAAGACTACGTTTTCGCCTACATTGACAATCGTTGTATTGACTTCTTTGACGACTTCCAAATCGGCTGCAATTCCGCCAATGGTGATTTCGTCTTGGTCGTCCTCAAACGGTATGTCGTTGTCGGGTGTAGAATCGAAGTCTGGCTGGTCGGCTGCGGTGACTTCTGCGGAGTTGGTTACTTCATTTTCTGTCGTTACGGTCACTTCAATGTTCAAAGTTGCCGTTTCGCCTGCTGCCAAATCTCCAACTGTCCAAATATCTCCTACATAGTTGCCATCGCCTGTTGCCTCCACAAAAGTCAAACCTGCGGGCAATTGGTCGGTGACTTCAATGCCTGTCGCATCGGAAGGTCCTTTGTTGATAAGAGTCAAAGTGTAGGTCACGTTTTCGTTTACATTGACTTCGGTGTTGTCCACTGTTTTGGATAATTCCAAATCAATTTGTTCACCTGCTACTTCAACACTGTCTTCATCGTCTTCACTTTGGTCGCCATCGTCATTATTAGGCGTTGAATCCGCATCGGGTTCGTTTGCCGACAAGACTTGAGCAACATTCTTGATGGTCGTTGCTTCTACAATTTCGACTATGATTTCCAAAGTAGCTGTTCCGCCATTGACCAAGTTTCCAATGTTCCAAATACCTGTTCCTTCTGCGTAGCTGCCTGTCGTTGCAGTTGAAGAAATGTAAGACACTTCGCCTGGCAATTGGTCGAATACTTGAACGCCTGTTGCATCGGAAGGTCCTTTGTTTTCCAACTCGATGGTGAAGGTGAACTGTTCGCCAATGTTCAAAGAAGTAGCGTCTGCGGTTTTGGTCAATTCCAAATCAATTTGTTTTGGTGTTACCGTTGCGCTGTCTTGGTCGTCTTCGTCAGGGTCGCCATTGTCGACTTCTGAATCTGGGTCGAATTGGTCACTTGCGGTGACTTCTGCAATGTTCTCAATTTCGCCTACAATGTTGGCAACTACGTCCAAAGTTAAGGTTGCTGTTACGCCTGAAGCCAATGTTCCTACTTCCCAAACACTTCCATTGAAGTCGCCTTGCGAAGCGGAGAAGTTACCTAAGCCTATGCTGTTTGGCAAGTTGTCGGTGACTTCTACATTGGTGGCAGCAGAAGGGCCTTTATTGACGAGTGTAATGGTGTATTGGAATACTTCGCCAACGCCTGGATTGGAGTTGCTGGCTACTTTGGTCAATTCCAAATCGGCTACACCTGTTGCAGTTACTATGGCATCGTCTTGGTCGTCTTCGCTTGCATTACCGTTGTTTGGTGTAGAATCCACATCAGGTTCGTTTGCAGCGGAAACTTGTGCAATGTTGGTAAACTCACCTGTGGTTGTTGCTTTTGCAGTGATGCTCAAAGTCACACTTTGCTGAACTTCCAATTTGCCAATTGTCCAAGTGTTGCCACTGTTGCTGAATGTTCCCGAACTTGGATTGTTGGAAACGTACTGCAAACCGTTTGGCAAGGCATCGAATACGGCTACACCTGTTGCAGCGTCTGGTCCATCATTGGTAACGGTAATTGTAAAATCGAATTCTTCACCGACTAAGACGGTTTCTTTGCTTACGTCTTTGTTCAAAGTGAGGTCAATTTGTGTACCTCCAACTGTTGCGTCGTCTTGGTCGTCTTCGCCTAACTCGTCATTCGCTGGTTCAGAATCGGGGTCTTCTTGACCTGCTGCGGCAACCTGCGCTACGTTGGTATAAGGACCAACGCCTGTCACAGTTGCTACAATTTCTAAAGTCTCGACTTCTCCGACATCCAAATCGTCACCGATAATCCAACGTCCTGTATCATCATTGTATGTACCAATTGAAGGGGTGGCACTTACAAAAGTCAAACCTGTTGGTAGTTGGTCTTCTACTTCAACACCTGTTGCAATGGCAGAACCTTGGTTCTCCAATGTGATGGTGAAAGTAACTTGTTCGCCAATATTCACTTTCGTCTTATCTACATCTTTGCTCAATTCCAAATCTGCTGCTTCTCCTCCAATGGTCACTTCGTCTTGGTCATCTTCAGAAGCGATGTTGTTGTTTGGAGTAGAATCCACATCTGGTTCGTTGGCATTGCGTACTTGTGCAACATTGGTGATTTCCCCTTCTGCTACTACGGTTGCCACGATTTCCAAACTTACTTGTCCGTTGGCAGCGATGTCACCTATTGTCCATTCGCCTGTTGCATCATTGTAGCTTCCATTGGAGGAAACGAAATCTAAACCTGCTGGCAAGATGTCCGTCACTGATACATTTGTTGCGTCAGATGGCCCCCTGTTGTTCACTGTAATGGTGAAGATTACATCATCATTCAAGGAAACGATTGTTTGACTGGCAGTTTTGTTCAATTCAAGGTCGATTTGCTCGCCTGTGAAGGTGGCATTGTCTTCATCGTCTTCGCTTTGGTCGCCATCATCGTTTGCAGGAGTTGAATCAATATCTGGTTGGTCGGCTGCGCTGACTTGTGCGATGTTTTCGATTTCACCTGCTTGCTCGACTTTCACAACGATGGTCAATGTGACGGAGCTTCCTGAATTGAGGTTGCCTACGTTCCATTGTCCTGTTTGTGCGCTGTAAGTTCCTGTGGTTGGGAAGGCATTGACGAAGCTCACGCCTGTTGGTAATTCGTCGAATACTTTCACTCCTGTTGCATGACTTGGTCCTTTGTTGGTCAAGTCGATGGTGTAAACCACTTGGTCGCCTACGTTTGCAGAAGTTTTGTTCACGTCTTTGGTCAATTCCAAATCAATTTCTTTGCCGATGACGCTGACACTGCTTTGGTCGTCTTCGTTTTCTACATCGTTGTCGGGTGTAGAATCGGGGTCAGTTTGGTCAGAGGTCAATACTTCGGCTGTGTTGGTAACAGAATTTGTACTGTTCACCTTCGCTTCAATCTGCAAGGTGCGAACTGCGCCTACTGGCACAACTCCAATGTTCCAAATACCCGTTCCTACGCTGTATGAACCTACACTTGGGATGGCATTGACGAAGTTTAAACCGCTTGGTAGCAAGTCGCCAACTGTCACGCCTGTTGCATCGGCTGAACCTTGGTTTTGAAGAGTCAAAGTGAAAATCACGTTCTCGCCTTTGTTTACCACTGTTTTGTTTACGGTTTTGGTCAATTCCAAATCGGCTTGGATTCCTCCAATTGTCACTTGGTCTTGGTCATCTTCCGTTGGGATGTTGTTGTTCGGTGTAGAATCGCTGTCGGGTTGGTCGGCTGCGGTGACTTGTGCGCTGTTGGTCACTTCTTCATCCGTTGTTACCGTTGCAGTAATGGTCAAAGTTGTGCTTGTGTTTGCGTCCAAATCGCCTACTGTCCATTGACCGTTTGCAGCATTGTAGTCTGCCGATGGGTCGGCATTTACAAAGGTCAAACCTACGGGTAATTGGTCGGTAACGACTACGCCTGTTGCATTGGAGTTGCTGTTGTTTGCCAAAGTCAAAGTGAAAGTAATGTCGTCATTGACATTGACGCTTGAAGCACTGGCGGTTTTGCTCAACTCTAAGTCGATTTGTTCACCTGTGACGGTGACAGATTCTTGGTCGTCTTCTGCTTCAATGTTGTTGTTTGGAGTAGAATCGGTGTCGGGTTCGTTTGCCGCACTTACTTGGGCGGTGTTGGTGAACTCACCTGCTGCTAA
The DNA here is from genome assembly GCA_030427245.1 of Bacteroidia bacterium. Lineage (GTDB taxonomy): Bacteria > Bacteroidota > Bacteroidia > Chitinophagales > UBA2359 > JAUHXA01. The sequence goes on from JAUHXA010000019.1 coordinate 45,255, forward strand.
GACTTTGACGGTGATGGTCAAGGTTTCTTGAGAGTCATTATTCGGCAAATTGCCTACTGTCCAAACGCCTGTTCCTGCGCTGTATGAACCTTGGCTGGCTACGTGACTTACATAGGCTACGCTGCCTGGCAATTGGTCGAATACTTTTACGCCTGTTGCAGGGTTGTCGCCATCGTTGGCTACTGTGACGGTGTAGGTGAAGTTGTCGCCTACATTTACAGAGCTTGCACTGGCGGTTTTGGTCAATGAAATATCGACTTGCTTGCCAGAAACTGTTGCGCTGCTTTCGTCGTCTTCGCTTTGGTCGCCATCATCGTTGTCAGGGTCAGAATCAGGGTCGCTTTGGTCAGATGCAGTTACTTCTGCCACGTTTTTGTAAGGTCCTGTTCCTGTTACTTTTGCAGTAATCAAAAGTGTTTCGATTTCGCCTACTGCAATTTCTGGAATGCTCCAAACATTTGCAGCGTAAGCACCCGTTGAAGGAGATGCACTGACCAATGTTAAGCCTGTTGGCAATTCGTCGGTGATTTCCACATTGGTTGCTTTTGCTCCTCCATTGTTTTCTAAGGTAATTGTGAACACTACATTGTTGTTGACATTGACAACTGTTTGGTCGACTGTTTTGGAAACTTCCAAGTCGGCTTCGATGCCTCCAATGGTGATTTCGTCTTGGTCGTCTTCAAACGGTACATCGTTGTCGGGTGTAGAGTCGGAATCTGGTTGGTCGGCTGCGGTGACTTCTGCTTTGTTGGTGATTGAAGTAGCTGCCGTAACGGTCACTTCAATGTTTAAAGTTGCTGTTTCGCCATTTGCCAAATCGCCTACATTCCAAAGACCTGTTCCATCATTGTAAGAACCATCGCCTGTTGCGTCCACAAAGGTCAAACCTGTGGGCAATTGATCCGTGACTTCAATGCCTGTTGCATCGGAAGGTCCGTTGTTGATGAGTGTCAATGTGTAGATGATGTTTTCGTTTACATTGACTTCGGTTTTGTTCACTGTTTTGTCCAATTCCAAATCAATCTCCTCACCTGCTACTTCAACGCTGTCTTCATCGTCTTCGCTTTGGTCGCCATCGTCGTTGTTTGGAGTAGAGTCCACATCTGGTTGGTCGGCTGCAATCACTTGGGCAACGTTTTTAATAGTCGTTGCTTCTACGATTTCAACGGTGATTTCCAAAGTTGCAGTGGCATCTTTGGCTAATGTTCCGATGTTCCAAATACTTGAATTGACACTGAAACTCCCTGTTGTTTGGGTATGGCTGATGTAGTTTACTTCACCTGGTAGTTGGTCAATCAATTCTACGCCTGTTGCCGTTGAAGGTCCTGCGTTGGTGACTTCAATGGTGAAGGTGAATTGGTCGCCTACATTGAGGGAAGTGGCATCAGATGTTTTCTCAACCGACAAATCAATTTGTTCGCCTGTGATGGTTACATCGTCTTGGTCGTCCTCAAAAGGTTCGTCATTGTTAGGAGTTGAATCTGGGTCAGTTTGGTCAGAAGCGGTGACTTGGGCAGAGTTGGCGATTGCTCCTGCGGCATCTACCCTTGCGGTGATGTCTAAGGTGGCAGTTGCGCCAGATGCCAAGTTTCCAACTTCCCAAAGACCTGTTACGCCATCGTAACTTCCTTGTGAACTGTTGGCAAACAAGAAGAATAAGTCGCTGTCCAACAAGTCCACAACTCTAACGCCTGTGGCATTGGAGGGTCCGCTGTTGGTCAATGTCAAAGTGTAGGTGATGTTTTCTCCAACGCCTACTACACTACTGGAAGCGGTTTTGGAGAGTGCCAAATCTGCTACCCCTTCTACGGTGACGCTTGCATTGTCTTCGTCGTCTTCGCTTTGGTCGCCGTTGTCGTTGTTTGGAGCTGAATCCACATCAGGTTCGTTTGCCGCAGAAACTTGGGCTACGTTTGTGAAAGAACCTGCAACGGTTGCTCTTGCTACGATTTGTAGAGTGACGCTTTCGTTTGTGCCTAAGCCGCCAACTGTCCATGTATTGCTTGCAGCACTGTATGTACCTGAGCTTGGATTGTTGGAAACGTATTGTAAGCCTGTTGGCAAGGCATCGAATACGGCTACGCCTGTTGCAGCATCTGCTCCTTTATTTTCTAAAGTCAAAGTAAAGGTGAATGCTTCGCCTACTAAGGCAGTTGTTTTGTCCACTTCTTTCGCCAATTCGAGGTCAATCTGCGTGCCTGAAACGGTGGCTTCGTCTTGGTCGTCTTCACTTGGGTCGTCGTTGTCGGGTGTAGAATCGGGGTCGGGTTGGTCGCTTGCTATAACTTGTGCAACGTTGGTGTAAGGACCTACGCCTGTGACTTCGGCTACGATGGTCAGGGTTTCACTTTCGCCTACTGCCAAGTTGGATACTGCCCAAATTCCTGTTGCAGTCGTGTAAGTTCCTTTTGAAGCATCGCTGGAAACGAGGGTCAAACCTGTTGGCAGTTGGTCTTCAATTTGAATACCTGTTGCGGCTGCGCTTCCGTTGTTTTCCAAAGTAACGGTGAAAGTCACTTGGTCGCCAATGTTCACTTTTGAAGGAGAGGCAGTTTTGTTTACTTCCAAATCTGCTGCAATTCCTCCCACACTGATTTCGTCTTGGTCGTCTTCCGTTGGAACGCTGTTGTTTGGTGTAGAATCCACATCGGGTTGGTCGGCTGCGGTTACTTGTGCTACATTGGTGACAGTGGATTCGGTGGTCACCGTTGCAGTGATTTCCAATGTTGTCGTTCCGTTTGCAGCCAAACTGCCTACTGTCCAAATTCCGCTACCTGAATTGTAGTCCGTTGAAGGATTCGCACTTACGAAAGTCAAACCTGCTGGCAATTGGTCTTTGACGCTTACGCCTGTTGCATCGGATGGTCCGTTGTTTTCAAGTGTCAAGGTAAATACCACATCGTCATTCAAGGCAACTTGTGTGTTGTTGGCAGACTTGGTAAGTTCGAGGTCGATTTGCTCGCCGGTGAAGGTGGCATTGTCTTCGTCGTCTTCACTTTGGTCGCCATCATCGTTTGCAGGAGTTGAATCTATATCGGGTTGGTCGGCTGCGCTGACTTGTGCCACGTTTTCGATTTCGCCCGCTTGCTTGACTTTCACTACGATGGTCAAAGTTTCAGAACTTCCGTTTGCCAAATTGCCTACGTTCCATTGTCCTGTTTGTGCGCTGTATGTTCCCGTTGAAGGAGATGCACTTACAAAACTCACGCCTGTTGGCAATTCGTCAAATACTTGTACACCTGTTGCATTGGAAGGTCCTTTGTTGGTCAAATCAAGCGTGTAAACTACCTGGTCGCCTACGTTTGCAGAAGCGGTATTGACGGCTTTGGTCAATTCCAAATCAATTTGTTTGCCGCTTACTTCTACTTCGTCTTGGTCGTCTTCGTCTGGCTCATCGTTGTTAGGTGTAGAATCTGGGTCGGGTTGGTCGCTTGCGGTGACTTCTGCAACGTTGGTGTAAGGTCCAACGCCTGTGACGGTGGCGATTACCTCCAATGTTTCGACTTGTCCTACGCCCAAATCGCCTACTGCCCAAACGCCTGTGCCACTGTTGTAGGTTCCTTGTGAAACGCTTGCATTGGCAAGGGTCAAACCTGCGGGCAATTGGTCGGTGATTTCCACGCCTGTTGCCGTAGCACTGCCGTTGTTTTCGACTGTGACGGTGAAGGTGATTTGGTCGCCTACATTGACCGATGTTGCATCGGCTGTTTTGCTTACTTCCAAATCTGCTTCAATTCCTCCAATGGTGACTTGGTCTTGGTCGTCTTCGTCGGAGTCGTTGTTGTTTGGAGTAGAATCCACATCGGGTTCGTTGGCTGCGCTTACTTGTGCAACATTGGTGATTTCGCCATCTTCTAAGACGGTTGCGGTAATCGTCAATGTTTGGAAAGTGTTGGCGGCAATGTTGCCTACTGTCCAAATTCCTGTTCCGTCTGAGTATGTTCCTTGCGTTTCCGTTGCAGATACAAAGTCCAAGCTGCTTGGCAATAAGTCCTTCAATGCTACGCCTGTTGCATCGGATGGTCCTTCATTGCTGACGGTGATGGTGAAAGTGACATCTTCATTGACGTTTACATCAGATGCACTGGCAGTTTTGTTTACTTCTAAATCTATTTGAACGCCCGTAACTGGGGCATCGTCTTGGTCGTCTTCCGCCAAAATATTGTTGTTTGGCGTAGAATCATCGTCTGGTTGGTCGGCTGCCGAAACTTGGGCTACGTTGTTGAAGTTGCCCGCTTCTTCTACTTTGACTACGATGGTCAATGTTTTGGTTTCGCCATTTCCAACATTTCCTACATTCCAAATTCCTGAACCTGCGCTGTATGTTCCCGTTGAAGGGCTTGCAGAAACGAAACTCACATTGCTTGGGAGTTGGTCGAATACTTGCACGCCTGTTGCATTGGATGGTCCAATGTTGGTGAGGTCAATGGTGTAGGTGAAGTTGTCGCCCACGTTTACGGATGCTGCGCTTGCTGATTTGTCAATACTTAGGTCAATCAACTCGGCGGTTACATCTGTATCGTCTTGGTCGTCTTCGTCTGGATCGTCGTTATCGGGTGTAGAATCGGGGTCGTCGTTGTCGCTTTCGGTGACTTCTGCGCTGTTGTTGATGTCACCTGCGCTTGTTGCTTCTACTTCAATGTCCAAAGTTGCTGTCAAACCGTTTGCCAAACTTCCGACTGTCCATTCTCCTGTTCCATCGTCAAAATTGCCTTGACTTGCAGAAGCCCCTACAAAGGTCACACCTGCTGGCAAATTGTCGGTTACGACTACGCCTGTTGCAGTGTTAGGGCCGTTGTTGGTCAAAGTCAACATATATGTGAAGTTGTCGCCTACGCCTACAATGTTGGTGCTGGCTTCTTTGGTCAATTCCAAATCAGATACGCCATTGCCTTGAACGTCTGCGTCGTCTTGGTCGTCTTCACTTGGGTCGCTGTTGTTCGGGGTAGAGTCGGGGTCGGGTTGGTCGGCTGCCGAAACTTGGGCTACGTTGTTGAAGTTGCCTGTTCCGATGATTTGTACGGTAATCACCAAATCCAACGTTGTGCCACTTGGAATGTTGCCTACTTGCCACAAACCTGTTAGGTGGTTGTACGTTCCTTGCTCTGGTACATTGCTGATGTGCTGTACTTGGGCAGGAAGGATGTCCAAGATTTCTACGCCTGTTGCCGTAGAGGGTCCATCGTTGGTGACTTCAATGGTGTAGGTGAATTGGTCGCCTACGTTGGCTTCGCTTGTGCTTGCCGATTTGGTCAAAGAAAGGTCGGCTTGTTCACTTCCAAAGCTCACATCATCTTGGTCGTCTTCGTCTGGGTCGTTGTTGTCAGGCGTTGAATCGGGGTCGTCTTGGTCGCTTGCAGTGACTTCTGCTGTATTGGAGAAAGTACCTGCTGCATCAATTTTTGCAGTGATTTCCAATGTTCGGGTGATTCCTGCGCCAATTGTTCCTACTGTCCAAACATCGGTGTTCTCATCGTAAGTGCCTTGTGTGGCATTGGAGGAAACGAAGCTCAAACCTGTTGGCAATTCGTCGGTGACTTCTACATTGGTTGCAGCAGAAGGTCCCTGATTGGTTAGCGTTATGGTGAAAGTCACATTGTCGTTTACATTTACCAAAGTCTGGTCTATGTCTTTCAACAATTCCAAATCTGCTAAACCGCCCGAAGTCAATAATACTTCGTCTTGGTCGTCTTCCGTTGGAACGCTGTTGTTTGGAGTAGAGTCAATGTCGGGTTGGTCGGCTGCGCTGACTTGTGCGACATTGAGGATGTCTCCTGGTGTGTTTGGATTGACGGTAATGGTCAATATTGCAGTGGCATCTTTTGCCAAATTGCCGACAAACCATTCGCCTGTCAAGTGATTGTAAGTTCCTGTTGAAGGACTGCTGCTGACGAAATCAACTTGTGTTGGCAATACATCCAATACTTTGATTCCCGTTCCGTTGGAAGGTCCTTTGTTTTCAAGGGTCACGGTGTAGGTAAATTCTGTGCCTACTACTGGAGTCGTTGTATTGGCTTCTTTCGCCAACTCCAAGTCGATTTGCTTGCCTGAAACGGTGGCATCGTCTTGGTCGTCTTCGCCTTCTTCTCCATTGTTGGGGGTAGAATCGGGGTCGGGTTGGTCGGCTGCGGTGACTTCTGCAATGTTGGTGTAAGGTCCAACACCTGTAACGGTTGCTTCAATCGTTAGGGTTTCGCTTTCGCCAACGGCTAAGTTGGGTACTGACCAAATTCCTGTTGCGGTGGTGTAAGTTCCTGCTGTAACATTGTCGGAAACGAGGGTCAAACCTGCGGGCAGTTGGTCGGTGACTTCAATACCTGTGGCTGCTGCGCTTCCGTTGTTTTCGAGTACAATGGTGAATGTCACCTTGTCGCCAATGTTCACTTCATTTAAGTCCACCGTTTTGTTCAATTCCAAATCGGCTGCAATTCCTCCAACACTTATTTCGTCTTGGTCGTCTTCCGTTGGAATGCTGTTGTTTGGAGTAGAATCCACATCGGGTTGGTCGGCTGCGGTTACTTGTGCTACGTTGGTAACGGTTTCTTCTGTCACAACGGTTGCGGTGATTTCCAAAGTCGTTGTTCCGTTTGCAGCCAAATCGCCTACTGTCCAAATTCCGCTACCTGAATTGTAGTCCGTTGAAGGATTCGCACTTACAAATGTCAATCCTACTGGCAATTGGTCTTTTACGCTTACGCCTGTTGCATCGGATGGTCCTTTGTTTTCAAGCGTTAAAGTAAATACCACATTGCCATTTAATGCGACTTGTGTGTTGTTGGCAGACTTGGTGAGTTCGAGGTCGATTTGCTCGCCTGTGAAAGTGGCGCTGTCTTCATCGTCTTCGCTTTGGTCGCCATCATCGTTTGCAGGAGTTGAATCTATGTCGGGTTGGTCGGCTACGCTGACTTGTGCCACGTTTTTAATCGTTCCTGCTTGGGTTACTTTCACTACAATGGTCAAAGTTTCAGAACTTCCGTTTGCCAAATTGCCTACATTCCACTGTCCTGTTTGTGCGCTGTATGTTCCCGTTGAAGGAGCAGCACTTACAAAACTTACCCCTACTGGCAATTCGTCAAAGACAGAAACGCCTGTAGCATCGGATGGACCTTTGTTGGTTAAATCCACTGTATAAACGACTTGGTCGCCTACATTTGCGGAGGTGGTATTGACGGTTTTGGTCAATTCCAAATCTATTTCCTTGCCACTAACAGTTGCGCTGTCTTGGTCGTCTTCGCCTTCTTCATCATTGTTGGGTGTAGAATCGGGGTCGGGTTGGTCGGAACTCAACACTTCTGCAACGTTGGTGACGGCTGCTGTGCCTGTCACTTTTGCTTCAATGGTCATGGTTCGGACTGCGCCTACTTGCAGTGTTCCTACATTCCAAATTCCTGTGATTTCGTTGTATGTTCCTACGCTTGGTGTGGCAAGCACAAAATCCAAACCGCTTGGCAACAAGTCTTTGACAGTAACGCCTGTTGCTTGTGCCGAGCCTTGATTTTGAAGGGTCAAGGTGAAAATCACATTTTCGTTTTTGTTTACGACTGTTTTGTTTACCTCCTTGGTCAATTCCAAATCCGCTTGGATTCCTCCAATTGTTACTTGGTCTTGGTCATCCTCCGTTGGGATGTTGTTGTTGGGTGTAGAGTCGATATCTGGTTGGTCGGCTGCGGTGACTTGTGCGCTGTTGGTGATTTCGCTATCGCTGGTCACGGTTGCGGTGATGGTCAAAACAGTGCTTGTATTTGCATCCAAATCTCCTACTGTCCACTGACCGTTTGCAGCATTGTAGTCTGCGCTTGGGTCGGCACTCACGAAGGTCAAACCTGCTGGCAATTGGTCGGTAACGACTACGCCTGTTGCATTGGAGTTGCTGCTGTTCGCTAAAGTCAAAGTGAAGGTGATGTCTTCGTTGACGTTGACGCTTGTGGCACTGGCGGTTTTGCTCAACTCTAAGTCGATTTGTTCGCCTGTAACTGGGGCATCGTCTTGGTCGTCTTCACTTGGAATGTTGTTGTTGGGTGTAGAATCCACATCAGGTTGGTCGGCTGCCGAAACTTGGGCAACGTTGTTGAACGTACCTGCTGTTACTACTTTCACTACGATGGTCAAAGTTTCAGAAGAACCATTTCCGATACTTCCTACATTCCAAATTCCTGAACCTGCGCTGTATGTTCCCGTTGAAGCGGTTGCACTGACATAGCTTACATTGCTCGGCAATTGGTCAAATACCTGAACGCCTGTTGCATTGTCAGGTCCTTGGTTTGTCAAGTCAATGGTGTAAACGAAGTTGTCGCCTACATTTACGGATGTTGCGCTTGCTGATTTTTCGATTTCCAAGTCGATTTGCTCGGCTTCAAATTCTGCCTTGTCTTGGTCGTCTTCAAATGGCTCGTTGTTGTCCGGTGTAGAATCGGGGTCATCTTGGTCGCTTGCAGTGATTTCTGCGCTGTTGGTGTAATCTCCTGCGTTGTCCACTCTTGCAGTGATGCTCAAAGTGGCAGAAGCGTCTTTGGCGAGATTGCCTACTGTCCAAACTGTTCCGTTGAAGTTTCCTTGTGAACTCTGGGCTGCAAGGAAGAACAAGCCGCTTGGTAGGTTGTCGGTTACTTCAATGCCTGTGGCGTTTGAAGGTCCATCGTTGGTGACGGTGAGGGTAAATACCACATTTTCACCCACGCCAACGGTTGTTTGGTCGACTTCTTTGGTCAAACTCAAATCGGCTACTGGGTCGCCTGAAAGTGTTGCATCGTCTTGGTCGTCTTCGCTTGCATCGTTGTTGTTGGGGGTAGAATCCGTGTCGGGTTCGTTTGCCTCACTCACTTGTGCAATGTTCTGAATCGTGCCTTCTTCTGCAATGATGACGCTGATAACCAAAGTTGCCGTTGCGTCTTTTGGCAAATTGCCGATGTTCCAAATTCCTGTGTTGTGGTTGTACGTACCTAAGTCGGCATTGGAGTTTACAAAGGTCAATGCGGCAGGTAAGTTATCGGTCACTTTTACACCTGTTGCATCGCTCAAACCTTCGTTCAATACTTGGATGGTGTAAGCGAATGGCGTTCCTACTTGACCTTCTGTAATGCTTGCATTTTTGGTCAAATTCAGGTCAATCGTACAAGGATTGATGGTCACATTTATTGAAGTTGTGCCATTGCTGCAATCATCATCTGTCGTTTCTACTACGTAGTAGCTGCCCGAAGTTGTTGGATTGTAGGTTGTTGCCGTTTCTCCATTGATGATGGTTCCTGTTGGGTACGTTCCTGTGTACCATTGGTAGGTTGAAGTCGCTGCTCCTGTGACTCTCAATGTGAGGGTTTCGTAAGAACAAGCTACTGTTTTTCCATTGTCAGAAGTGAGAATAGGCTGTGGCAAATTGTTTTTGGTGACGGACACCGTAGAGGATGTTGCCGTACAACTGTTGCTGTTGTTGATAACCGTAACGGTGTAGAATCCAGTTCCTGTTGCCGTATAAGTGTAGGTTGGAGTAGTCGTTGTGGCTACAATTACCTCGTCTTTTTTCCACTTCAAGGTGTAGTTTCCTGCTGGCGTAACTGTTGCGGTCAATTCAATTCCTCCTTCCCCTTGACAAAATTCTTGTGGTGTAGAAGGAGAAAGTGTAACCGATGTTCCCGAACAGTTGGGGTCGTTTAGGGTGATGCTCAAACTTTTGATACAACCTTTGGCATCTGTGGCAGTGACAGTGTGTGTGCCTTTGCTCAAATTGGTTGCGGTTGTTCCTGTTTGACCGCTTGGCGACCAAGTGAGGGTAATTGGAGCAGTTCCGCCAGAAACGGATACTTCAATCGAACCGTCTGTTCCACCTACTGTACTTGGGTCTGTTTTGGAAACCAAAGTAATGGCAATGGCTGCTGGTTCGGTAATCGTTCCGCTTGCGGTTGTTGTACAATTGTTGGCATCTGTTACGACTATATTGTAGGTATCAGGTGCTAAATTGCTTTGGTTTTTGGGGTTGTTGGCTCCCGCCAAGTTGTCCCAATTGTATTTGTAAGGAGGTGTGCCGCCTGCAACTATCAAGTCCAAACTACCATTGTCGAAACCATTGCAGCTTACATTGGTAGTGGCTACGCTTGCGCTCAATGCAGTTGGTTGGGTAATTTGGACGGAAGCGGTTGCGGTACAGTTGCCATTGTCTGAAAAGACTTTGACGGTGTAAGTACCAGCTACCAAATCGTCTGCCGTTGCAGTAGTTGCTACGATTGTTCCACCTGTATTTTTCCATTCGTAGGTGTAAACGGTGTTGCCACCAGAAGCCGTAACGGTTGCCGAACCTGTGTTGTTGCCGTGGCAGTTTACATCGGTTGAATTGGTGATGCTCGCTTGAAGGTCGCAATCAGGTCCTCCAACAATGATTCCGCTTACGATGATTTCGCAATCGTTGGCATCTTTGATTGTGACGGTATATGTGCCTTCGGTCAAGCCTGTGAATTGTCCGTTGTTGTTGGTGACGTTGCCAGGGTTGAGGGTAAAGGTGTAAGGAGCTGTTCCGCCTGTTGCTGTGACAGTTACGCTTCCTTCACTTCCGCCTACGGTTGTGGTGTTGCCTGTTGTGTAGGTTGGTTGAATGCTTGTAGGTTCGAGGATGGTGACATTTCGCATGTCGGTGCATCCCAAACCATCTGTTACTTCAACGGTGTAGGTTCCTGCTGCCAAATTGCTGGCAGTAGAAACGCCTGTGTTGTTGGTTTCGGTGAAGCCATTGCTCCAATTGAAGCTGTAAGGTGCTGCTCCCTCCAATGCGCTTGCAGTGGCTGAACCATCGTTTCCTTCGTTGCAGCTTGTTGGAGAAGAAGTGAGGTCTAAGGTAGTTTCACATACCAAACTCAAACTTACACTCACGGATTCTACACAATCGTTGTCGTCAATGACTTCAATGGTGTATGCTCCTGCGGTCAAGCCTGTGAATGTGCCTGTGGCGTTGGAAGCCGTTGAAGTTCCTGACAAATTGAAGGTGTAAGGAGATGCGCCGCCAATAACGGTAATTGTGATGCTTCCATCATTTCCGCCTCCGCTTGAAGTAGGATTGGTTTTGGAAGAACCCAAAGTCAAACCGTCTTCGCAGGGGTCGGTGAGATTGAAGGATTTGGTTTGGTTACAGCCGTTGATGTCGGTGACGGTGACAACGTGTGTACCTGCGTTTAAGCCTGTGGCAGTTGTGCCTGTTTGTCCGCTTGGCTGCCATACGATGCTCAATACGCCTGTTCCGCCCGATACAGAAATTTCGATGCTGCCATCGCCTCCTGTTGCAGAAGGTTCTGTTTGGGAGACCAATGTAATTTCAATCAATTCTGGCTCGTCGACTGTTCCCGTTGCAGTAGCTGTACAGTTGTTGGCATCGGTTACGATTACATTGTAAGTACCTTGCGCCAAATCTACTTGGTCTTGTGGGTTGCTTGTTCCTGAAAGGTTGTCCCAATCGTAGTTGTAAGGAGGTGTTCCGCCTGTAACGGTCAAATCCACTTGTCCATCATCGTAACCGAAACAAGTAATGTCGCTTACTGCAATTTCGGCACTCAATGTGGAAGGTTCGGTGATTTGGATGGAAGCCGTTGAAACGCAATTGCCGCCATCGGATGTTACCTTCAATACATAGGTTCCTGCAATGAGGTTGGTCGCATTTTCAGTTGAAGAAACGACTGTTCCTCCTGCGTTTTTCCACTCGTAGGTGTAGGGTGCGTTTCCGCCTGTCACCAATGCGCTTGCCGAGCCTGTGTTGTTGCCTTTGCAGTCAATGTGCTGGACATTGGAGATAACTGCTTGAAGGTCGCAACCTGGTTCGTTGATGGTGATTCCACTTATTTCGACTTCACAATCATTCGAGTCTTTGACGACTACAATATATGTACCTGCGGTTAAGCCTGTAAATTGACCTGTTGAATTGGTCACATTTCCCGGGGTAAGCGTATAAGTGTAGGCTGGTGTTCCGCCTGAAACGGTGACGGTTATCGAACCTTCGTTGCCGCCTGTCGTTGTGGCATCGCTGGTGATGTGTGAGGCGTTGATACTGCTCGGTTCAAAAATTGTAACGGTACGTTCTTTCTCACATCCCAAAGCATCTACCACGTTCACTGTGTAAGTTCCTGCGGGTAGGTTGGAGATGGTCGAAATTCCTGTTTGGTTATTGTTGTCGGTCGTGTTGTTGCTCCAAGTGAAGGTGAAAGGAGCCGTTCCGCCTGTTGCCGTTGCAGTAGCGGAACCGTCTGTTCCGTCGTTGCAGCTTACATGGGTTGGGGTAAATCCTACTTCCAATTCACAAATCAAATTCAAAACAACGCTTGTGCTTTCTGAACAATCGTTGGCATCTTTGGCAGAAACGGTGTAAGTTCCTGCATGAAGATTGTTGAATACGCCTGTGCTGTTGCTTGCAGATGCTGCTCCACTCAAAGTATAAACAATTGGAGCTGTTCCGCCGTTGGTCGTGGCTACGATAGAACCGTTGTTACCGCCTCCGCTTGAGGTTGGGTCGGTTTTTTCGGTGGTCAAACCTAAACCTGCTTCACATGGATTGTCCAAAATGAAGGTTTTGGATTTGGTACAACCGTTTACGTCTGTGACTTGTACGGTGTGTGTGCCTGCGCCCAAATTGGAAGCCGTTTGTCCTGTTTGACCACTTGGCGACCAAGTGTAGTTCAATACGCCCGTTCCGCCTGTTGCTTCAACGGTGATAGAACCATTGTTGTTGGCAGCCGTTGGTGTGTTGATGTTGAGGGTTTGTATGGTGATGGCATCGGGTTCTTCAACAAATCCCTGTGCTGTTGCGGTACAACCGTTGGCATCGGTAATGTTTACGATGTACAAACCTTCTGATAATCCTGTTTGGTCTTGCGGTTGGTTGCTTCCTGTGAGGTTGTTCCAACTGTAAGTGTAGGGGCTTGTTCCTCCTGTGACGGTCAGATCAACTTGTCCATTGTTGAAGCCAAAGCAGGTGATATTGCTCACTGCAATGCTGGCACTCAATATGGATGGTTGGGTGATTTGGATGGAATTGCTGTTGGAGCAGTTTCCATTGTCGGAGAATACGGTGATGGTGTAAGTGCTGGCTGGCAAATTGTTGGCAGTTGCAGTTGTCGCAACGATTGTACCGCCTGCATTTTTCCATTCAAACGTATAAGGTGGATTTCCACCTGATGGGGTGACAGTTGCCGAACCTGTGCTGTTGCCTTTGCAGTCCACATTTTCGGAGTTGGTGATGATTGCCTGAACTGTACAACCTGGCTCGTTGATGATGATTCCACTTACTACGACTGGGCAGTTGTTGGCATCTTTGACGGTTACGTTGTATTGTCCTGCGCTTAGGTTGTTGAATGTGCCTGTGCTGTTGTTGGCTGTTGCAGCTCCTCCCAATGTAAAGGTATAGGGTGCTGTTCCGCCCGAAGCAGTGACGGTGATTGAACCATTTGTGCCGCCTGTGGTGGTGACATCACTTGTAGATAGTGTTGTCAAAATACTGGTCGGTTCGAGAATGGTGACAGTCCGTTCTTTTTCACAACCCAAAGCATCTACTACATTGACAGTGTAAGGTCCTGCGGATAATCCCGTTGCAGTGGAAGTTCCACTTGTTGTTTCAGTAAAACCGTTGCTCCAAGTGAAGGTGAAAGGTGCTGTTCCGTCTATTGCAGTGGCAGTAGCCGAACCGTTTTCTCCTTCTTTGCAGCTTACATTTGTTTTGGTAAATGTTGCATCCAATTCACAAATTAGATTCAAGACTACGCTTGTTTGTGTTTGACAATCTTCGTCGTCCACAACGGTAACAATGTAAGTTCCTGCGCTTAGGTTGTTGAATACGCCTGTGCTATTTGTGCCAGAACCATCGCCACTCAAAGTATAGGTGTAAGGGGCATTGCCATTGGCTGCGGTTGCGGTGATGCTACCATTGTTGCCGCCTCCACCAGAAGTTGGGTCGACTTTTTGGGTCGTTAGGGTCATGCCGCTTGCACATGGATTGACCAGTGTATAAGTAGCCGATTCGGTACAGCCGTTTACGTCTTTGACGGTGACGGTGTAAGTGCCTTCTGTGAGGTTGCTAATGGCAGGACCAGTTTGCCCTGTGTTCCAAGAATAGGTCAAAACGCCTGTTCCGCCTGTTGCATTGACGATGATAGAGCCGTCATTGCCTGCTGCGGTTGGGTCGGTTTTGGCTGTTAAGCTAATCGCAATCGGTGCTGGGTTATTGACTGTTGCCGATTTTGTGACACTGCAACCGTTGGCATCGGTTACGACTACTGTGTAGGTTCCTTGTGCTAAACTTGTTTGGTCTTGTGGGTCGTCTGTCCCTGCAAGGTTGTCCCAATCGTAGTTGTAAGGTGATGTTCCGCCGCTTACGGTTAGGTCTAATTGTCCGTTGTTGAAGTTGTTGCAGGTGATGTTGGTGACTGCAATGCTGGCGTTCAATACAGAAGGTTGGGTTATCTGTATGGAAGCGGTTGCGGTACAGTTACCATTATCGGAGGATGCGGTGACTACATAGGTTCCTTTGGGTAGGTTGGTGACGGTTGCCGTTGTTCCTACGGTTGTTCCACCTGCATTTTTCCATACATAAGCGTAAGGTTGGTTTCCGCCTGAAGCCAATGCTGTGGCAGAACCTGTGCTGTTACCATTGCAGTCCACATTTTCGGAATCGGAAATGACTACGCTGATGCTGCAATTGGGTTGTCCTACGATGATGCCGCTTATGGTGACTTCACAATCGTTGGCATCCGTTACTTTCACGCTGTAAGTTGCGGCTGCTAAATTGTCGAAGAATCCATCTGTGCTTTCTACATTTCCAGGATTCAAGGTGAAGGTGTAAGGGGCTGTTCCGCCTGTGGCTGAAACGCTGATGCTGCCATCTGTGCCACCTACGGTGCTGACATCTTGTGCTGTAAAAGTTGGTGAAATGTTGGTTGGTTCGGTGATGATGACGCTGCTTTGTTTTTGACATCCCAATGCGTCTATCACTTCAACGGTGTAAGTGCCTGCTTCTAAATCGGCAATGGTAGAAGGTGTGCTGACCGTTTCGGAGAATCCATTGCTCCAATTGAAGGTGAAAGGGGCTAAACCGTTTGTAGCAGTTGCTGTTGCCGTACCGTTTTCGCCGTCTTTGCAGCTTACATTTGTTTTGTTGAAAGTAATGCCCAATTCGCAAACGGTACTCAATACTACGCTTGTCAAATTGGTACAACCATTCACGTCTTCTACTTCAATGGTGTAAGTACCTGCTGCAAGACCTGTGAATTGTCCTGTTGGGCTGGTGTCTGAACCATCTCCGCCAAGAGTGTAGGTATAAGGCGATGTGCCTCCTGTCGTGCTGGCTGTGATGCTACCATTGTTGCCGCCTCCACTGGATGTAGGGTCGGTTTTGGAGGTAGAAAGGGTCAAACCGCCTTCACATGGATTGATGAGGGTGTAGCTTTTTGAAGTTACACAATTGTTTACGTCTGTTACGTTGACGGTGTAAGTTCCTGCGGATAAACCAGTTGCGGTTGTTCCTGTTTGTCCATTGCTCCAAACGGCAGTCAATACGCCTTTTCCACCTGAATAGGCTACTTCAATTGAGCCGTCGTTGTTGGCAGCAGATGGTTGGTTCAACTCGACCAAAGTAATGGTGATGGGACCAGGTTCTTCTACTTCTCCACTTGTCAAAACTGTGCAACCGTTGGCATCTGTCACCAATACATTGTAGATGCCAGGTGCTAAGTCGGTTTGGTCTTGTGGGTCGTTTGCTCCTGGCAAATTGCCCCAATCGTAGGTGTAAGGTGATGTTCCGCCATTGACGGTCAAATCTACTTGTCCGTTGTCGAAGCCAAAGCAGGTGATGTCTGTCACTGCAATTTCGGCTGCTAATACGGAAGGTTGGGTAATTTGAACTGATGCGGAAGAAGAACAGTTGCCGTTGTCGGAAAAGACGGTGGCAATGTAGGTGTTGGCGGGCAAGTTGTTGATGCTCGCTGTTGTGCCTACTACTGTGCCTTCGGAGTTTTTCCATTCATAGGTATAGGGAGGGTTTCCTCCAACTGCGGTGACGGTGGCTGAACCTGTGCTGTTGCCATTGCAGTCCACATTTTGAGAACTGGAAATGGCGGCTTCTACGTCACATCCTGGCTCATTGACGATGATTCCACTGATTTCGGAGTTACAGTCGTTGGCATCTTTGACCAATACAGTGTAAGTTCCTGCGGTCAAACCTGTGAAATTACCTGTTGTGTTGGTTGTATTACCAGGATTGAGTGTGAAAGTGTAAGGTGCTGTTCCGCCTGTTGCCGAAACGTTGATTTCACCTTGGTTGCCGCCTGTGGTGGTGGCTGGTTCTACACTGAAAGAAGCGTTGATGGCTGTGGGTTCGGTAATGGTGACAGTTCTTTCTTTTTCGCATCCCAAAGCGTCCACTACATTGACGGTGTAAGGCCCCGCAACCAATCCCGAAACGGTGGAAGTTCCACTGGTGGTTTCGGTGAATCCATTGCTCCAAATAAAGGTGAAGGGTGCAGTTCCGTCTATTGCCGTAGCAGTTGCAGTACCGTTTTCGCCATCGTTGCAGCTTACATTTGTTTTGGTGAAGGTTGCGTCTAATTCACAAATCAAATTCAAGACTACGCTTGTGACTTCTTGGCATCCATCGGCATCTTGTGCGGTGACGGTGTATGTTCCTGCATTTAAGTTGTTGAATGTTCCTGTGCTGTTGGTGCCAGAACCATCACCGCTTAAAGTGTAGGTATAAGGTGCTTCGCCTCCTGTTGCAGTTGCTTCAATGATACCGTTGTTGCCGCCTCCGCTTGAAGTTGGGTCGGTTTTTTGGGTAGCGAGGTTGAAGCCTCCTGTACATGGATTGATGAGGTTGAAGGTTTTGGATTCGGTACAGCCGTTTACATCTGTGACTGTGACTATGTATGTTCCTTCTGTTAAGTTCGTTGCAGCTGGTCCTGTTTGACCATTGTTCCAGTTGTATATCAAAACGCCCGTTCCGCCTTCTGCATTGACGGTAATGGAGCCGTCGTTGCCTGCTGCGGTGGGTTGGTTTTCCGAAATGGTGATGATGTTGAGGGCATCAGGTTCATTGACCGTTGCCGTTTTGGTGACGCTGCAACCATTGAAGTCTGTGACGACAACTGTGTAAGTTCCTGGCTGCAATCCTGTTTGGTCTTGCGGGTTGTTGATTCCCGCAATGTTGCTCCAGTTGTATTTGTAAGGAGATGTTCCTCCACTTACGGTTAAATCCACTTGTCCGTTGTCGAAGCCGTTGCAGGTGATGTTGGTGACTGCAATGCTGGCGGTCAAAATGGAAGGTTCGGTGATTTGGATAGAAGCAGATTTTGAACAGTTGCCGTTGTCTGAAAAGACGGTGACGGTGTATGTTCCTGCGGCTTGGTTGCTGATGCTTGCGGTTGTGCTTATAACTGTTCCACCTGCGTTTTTCCACTGATAGGTGTAAGGGGCATTTCCGCCCGAAGCGGTGGCAGTGGCTGAACCTGTGCTGTTGCCGTTGCAGTCCACATTTTGAGAATCACTGACGACTACATTGACCGAACAACCTGGCTCGTTGATGATGATGCTGTTGATGACTTCTTCGCAATTGTTGGCATCTTTAACGGTGACGCTGTATGTTCCTGCGGTTAAACCTGTGAAGTCGCCTGTGTTGTTGGTGACGTTTCCTGGGCTAAGGACGTAGCTGTAAGGGCTTGTTCCGCCCGAAGCTGAAACGTGAATTTCGCCTTGGTTGCCGCCTACGGTTGTCGCATTTTGGACGGTGAAGCTGGTCAGTAGGTCGGTTGGTTCGAGGACGGTAACGGTGCGTTCTTTTTCGCATCCCAAAGCGTCCACTACATTGACCGTGTAAGGGCCCGCTGCCAATCCTGTTGCAGTAGAAGGGCCGCTTTTTGTTTCGGTGAAACCATTGCTCCAAGTGTAGGTAAATGGAGCTAAACCATCAACCGCTGTTGCAGTGGCTGTTCCATCGGCTTCGCCTTTGCAGCTTACTTTTGTTTTGGTGAAAGTTGCATCTAATTCACATATCAAGTTGAGAACTACGCTGGTTTCTTCTTCGCATCCTTCGTCATCAACTGCTTTGACGAGATATGTTCCTGCGCTTAGATTGTTGAAAGTTCCTGTACTGTTGGTTCCTGTACCGTCACCGCTTAGGGTGTAGGTGTAGGGTGCGTGTCCGTTTTGTGCGTCTGCTACGATGCTTCCGTTGTTGCCGCCTCCGCCTGATGTTGGGTCGGTTTTGGTGGTCAATAGGTCAAATCCTCCTGCACATGGGTCGGTCACTTCAATTGTTCCAGAATTGGAGCAAGAGATTCCCGCTTGGTCTTCAATGGTGTAGTCGAAGGTGACTGTGCCGATGAAGGTAGAGGAAGTATTGAAGGTAATTTCAGAGCCGTTTTGGGTGAAAAGTCCCGCATTGGAGGGTTGGATATTGGAGAATACCAAACTTCCCAAATTGAGGTCGCCTTGTCCGTCGGGGTCTGAAACGTAGGTGTAAATGTCGAATATAAAGTCGTCGCTTTTTTGGACGCTTCCTGTGATGGCATTACAAACGGGAGGTTCGGATTGGGGTTCTGACTGACAGAATACTTCCAAATCACCAAGTCCGTTTGCTTTTCCCGTTGATGGGGCATTTCCTGCATACAACTGGAAGCTGCTTTTGGTGCGGTTTCCATTTACATTGCTCAACCAAATAATTCCTCCTGCGTTTGCTTGGTTGTTGTTGGGGTTCATGGCTACTAAGGCTACTTCGCCTGAACCTGGCTGAAGGGCAATGCCTCCAAAACTTGTTTCTTGGTGGTAGCCACTGTAAGGTTGGAAGGGATTGTAGTCCCAAACTTCGCCCCAGTAAAATTCTCCGCCTCCTGGTCCCTGTCCGCTTCCTGAGCCTAAATTCGTTGTCAAACCGTCACAGCTTCCGTTGTCTTCCAATTCAAAACAGCCGTTGTTGTTGCAGACTCTTAAAATGTCACCTGCTGTTTGGGCTTGAGTCAAGGCATTGGTAGAAGGATAGCTGCCAGGTAGGTAGTTGTTTGCGCCTACTTGGTGTCCGTTTCTGTCCATGAATGCCAAAATCATTGCTCCGTCCACGTCAAATTCGATGTCGGATAGAATCGGTTGTGGATAGATTCCGTATTGTGCTTCGTTGGAGATGGTCGAATAGGTATCGTGCCATGGTAGCCATTCTGCATCTTCGGACTGATTGCCACCTACTTTTCCTCTTGGATAGTCCAATGGAAAATTGAAGATGGGTGTCCACGATGAGCCATTGTACGCCATGACGTGGGCCCAAAGGTCTTCGGTGTCTTGTGAGCTTTCGGCAGAACAAACAATACCAACATAAATCAAACCGCCATAGACTTTTAAGCCAAATGGTCGGTAGTCGCCATCCGAACATCCTGGGTCTGGAATGGTGACTTTATAAGATAGTGTTGGGTTTGCTCCTGCAATATTTACAGCTACCAATTCTTTTTGGAAAAGGTTGACTGTATATAAGGTAGTTTCATCTTCTGAAATATCCAAATCTCCTAAGGAGCGCTTTCCGACTGCTTCAAAAGCCAAGGCATCCCATGAAGGAAGACCTGGTTCTGCTGCCAATTCGTTGGGGTCGTTCATTGGTGGAGAAGTTGGGGTTCTTGTGTCGCTTCCTACATTTACGCCCAAAGTAGTCAAATCAATCAATTGAGTGACGGGCAATGTGGAGGAAATCGTATTGTTGTTGATGGCATAAATACCGCCAACGCCTAAAGGTCCATACCCTACGTGTCGTTTTAAGAATGCAGAGGTGTAAAGGGTTTTGGTTGAACTTTGGTAAGCTACTCCCCAAACTGAACCTACTTTGTCTGCTGTTGCTTTTTTGATGTCGGGATTGCCCTGTGCTGTTCCCGAACTGTTGTAAGGGAAGGAGACAAAGGCTACTGCTGCACCACTTCCTCCACCTGCTAATGGGTCACCATTGACATAACAAGGAGTGGATAACTGCAATATATCTGAACAAACTTCGGGAGTTGGTCCTGTTGGAGGAACGGATTTGATGGTGAATGTTCCTGTTCCGTTGCAGGTTTCGCCTTCTTGGTCGGCTATGCTGTAATTAAAAGATGCTGTGCCGATGAATATTGGAGAAGGTGTAAAGGTGACGGTTGAACCGTTTTTACTGATTGTTCCTGCATCGGATGGATTGAGATTTGTAAACTGCAAAGTGCTTACATTAATATCTCCTTGTCCATCGGGGTCAGAAACATAATCGAATATGCTAAATGTAATATTGCCGCTTGCCAAATTCGCGCTTTCTGCAATGGTATTGCAGTTGGGAGCTTGGTTGCAGCCTTCTTGTGTGTTTTCTAAAACAATGGTTTGGAAATCGTCTTCACAACTGAATGGTCCTTCAACGAGTAGTTGATAAGTACCTGGAGCTAAATTGTTGTAAACTTGTGTTTTGTTCGTTGTGGTGTTGACGATTGGTGCGCCTATTGGGGGCGTTAAGGTGTAGGTATATGTACCATTAGGGCCACCTACTTCTGCGGTGATTGAACCATTGCTTTCACCACAAGAGGGTTGAATAACTGGATTCAATACGGTGCTACAAGATGCCAAACAGGTTTCGGTGGCATCTACAAATACACCTGCATATACTGCGGACTGTCCGTTTTTGCCGTTGGGATTGGCGGCTGAACCTCTCGAACAAACCAATACTTCGATTTCGGTGACTGAGGCAGGTACATTGGGCATGGTGATTTCACCTATTGCAGCTTCGTGTCCTGCATTTTGGACATTGAACCACGCTTCGGCAGGGGTATAACCTGGAACACCTACGGGCGTTAGTCGCACATAGGAGTTTCTGCCATCGTTGGTGAATTCGGAAAATGCAAATTCAAAGTGAATGTCTCTAATAGCGGCGGCTGGCGGTACGCTGAAACTTTCTTGGATACAATCGTCTGCTACGCCATCAGGAATCATGTCGTTGGTGCTTCCACTGCAACAGTAGAGGCTGGTGATTTTGCCGAGCTGTCCAGAAAATGCACCTTGATAATTAGGCGGTTCACTGAACACATAGGCTACGACTGAACGTATGGATGAACCTGAACTGGGTGCGGCGGTAAAAGTTGTAACAGTTGTTGGAGTATTGAAGAAAAAGACTGTTCGGTAGTAGGTTGCGCCTTTTGTGCCTGGGTCTTGTTGAGGTGTTGCGGATTGGGTTGAGCCGTTAACTGTAAAATTGACACTGTTCGGATAACCCGAAGTGCCTTTATAGTATGCAATTAGTTCTAACTTGGTTACATAGTCTTTGTCAAATTCGGTGTTATTGATGAGACTGACTACATTGAAGGTATGGGAAGATTGTTGGTACATTCCTTCTGTTATCATGTCGACTCTTACACCTTCGTCACATTCAAAAACGAATGGTTCTTGGCAGTCTTCAAAGACAGTTTGTGTGCCTGTGATGGGGTCGCAAACTCCTCCGCTGACGTATTCGGGTGCGGTGATTGCTGTTCCGTCTTGAAGGGTGATGTTGTAGTTTCCATCACACAAATTGGGAATTTCGATTAGGCTTCCACTGCCTGTTACGGTTCCGCTTGCAGTTCCTGAATAGGTCACTTCATAAGGAGGTTTTCCATTCACTGGTTCTACAATTATTTTTCCATTGCAGGTTTCGCAACTGGCTATTTGATTCAAGTTCATCGCCAAATCGTCGGGTACGACTTCAATGGTGACGGTTGCTTTGGGGCTACAAAACTCTATGGGTGTACAGCCTGTGTAATCGTCACATACTTTGTATTGGAAGGTTTGTACGCCTGTGAAATTGTTTGGAGGTGTGAAGGTGACATGTCCGTTGCTGAAATTGGTGCTGACTGTCCAGTTTGAAGGATATGGGTCGAATGCAATGGAGGATAAATCCATATTGCCTTCGTTGTCCACATCGTTTTTGATGACATCAATGACTACGGAGGTGTTGATACAGGTTTCGCCATTGTCGTCGTTGACCGCAATTGGTGAACGGTTGATAAGACAATCAACTCCTTCAAAGTCTGGTTTTGTCGACCATGAGGTGACTACCGCTGTAATCTCCGAAATCGCACCTGTCGTTTTGTTGATGCGGAAAAAATATTGGTCGTCCACCCCGTAGAGATTTCCATCGTTGTCAAATGCCAAGCCATCTACATCTTGGCTTAATTGGGTGATGATGGTCGCTGCGCCTGAACCTGCAGGTAGTTTCATCAAGAAATCGTTTCCTGCGTCTGTACCATCACTAAATGTCAAGTCAGTTACGATATAGACATCGCCAGAACAAGGCTCAATTGCCATGTCTTCTGGTTCGCCCCATTTGTAATTATTGGGGTTGCTGCCTGTGATGGTCAAAGGCAAATAATCTTGTCCATTGATGCCATTGTTTACGTGCTGTCCCGTAGTTAGGTCAACCTGAGCGATGTAAGTAGTACTACTCCACCTACCTGTTCCATATACTTTATTGGAGAAGATGTCGACATTTAAGCCAAACATATTGTCTAATTGCAGGTTGCTGGGAGAGTTGGCTGTTCCCCAATCTCCTGAACTGTTGATAATTGTCACTGCATCTGTTGCAGGATTGTAGGAAGCTAAATTGTCTCCATTGGCATAGGACAAATAGAGCAAATCATTGAAAATGACCAGTTCTACAATTAAGCTGATGTTTGGTTTGTGGACAAAACTGAAGTCTGAAGCACTTTTGGGCGTTTTGTCGGGGTCTTCAATTACATAAATATTCCCGCCATTGTATTCATCGGCAAAGAAACAGGCATAGCCATATTCGGAAAAAACACTGTTTGTTTGTGTTTCATTTCCTTCGGGCAGTGGGGCTGCTAATTTTGCGAATGGAGAAAGGAAATCGGTTGTCCACTCTAAATTGCTGATTACTTGGGTTTGTAGCATCAGAGGAATCTCACTTTTTTCCTGTAATTGAATAGAGGAAAAAGAAGTAGTAGGTGTATCTGCTACTAAATGGATGGGATTTTGAATGAACAATGCTGACATTAGCATCAAGGTCAATAAAATACACTTTTTGGGGTGGCTTATTTCCCCTTTGTTTTTGTTTAAGAACTTCATCATTTGGGATTGGACTTTTCTACAAGTTTTTGTTTGTAACTTTTTTTTCATGGGACTGTCTTTAGTTCGGGTAAATGGATTCATGGTCAACACACATTTTTTAATTGTTGGCTGATTGGCTTACTGGCGATTAGTTGGTTGGTTAAGTGGCGCTTAGTGGTTGGTGTTGGTAGTGCAACTGCTTGGAATGATTGGGTTGAACTCCTAACGGAGTTCTGTGGCTACTTTCTTGGTTTTGCTACAAACATTCAAGTCCTACGAACTTGTAATATCATTTACAATTCCATGAAAGCCAATTATTCAGCAATAGACGGAGTTTATGAGATAAGAAAAAAGTAGTGGTTTGGTGGTACTTGGCGTTAGGAGTGAACCTGTCCAATAAATTTGGTGGTTACACTGATTTTATGAGGAAGTAAAACGTGGTTAGGTGGTTAGACTTGGTTGTGGGCTTACTTCGACTTGGTTAGAGTATGGGCAAGACCTAGTTAGTACCCAATGGTTTTCAAATATCATACCAAAAGTATCATAAAACTGTCATAACAATAGACATTCCACTGATTTTGAAGGAAAAGAAAATATTATTCTTGATGAAGTAGGAAAAGTGGGGCTTTTTTGTCAAAAATTATATAAAACAATATTAATGAATTTATAGTACGCTTTTTTTCATTTTCAAAACGGGTTCAACCCTTTATTCAAAAAAAAACTTCTTACGACACTTTTGTAGCGAGTTCTAATTGCTCTATTTCTTGTATTGGCTTTTAATCTCCAGTAATATTTGCCTACTTTCGGTCGCAAAAATGATAATGAAACCGTGAAATTCAAGGCATTTGCTTCAATAATTTGAGTATGTAATACGTCTTCCTGATTGTTGAAGATGGTTAATTCTAAATCACAAGGAAGGGCTTTTGATAATTGGAAATCCAATTGAAAATTGGGACAATCTATTTCCGCTTTTGGAGACAAAACCAAAGCACTTAAGCCACCTTTATCAATAGTAGATTGGCTTCTTCTATTCGCACTTTCAAAGTGCTCAATAGGCTTAAAGAAATCCAATAATTCCTGCAAAGTATAGGTCGGGGTCACATCTATATCTACTTCAATGTCCTCCCAAGATTCGTTTTCAAACAAATCTTCCTCCAATTGCGCTGTCAATTTTTTTGCTTTTTGCAGTCCAATAGAAGACACACTTTGAAGCGAAGTAGAGGTTGTTTCTCCAAACAATTCCATTGCTGCTTCAAACACCATTTTTTCTACAAAAACTCGATTCTGAAAATCAGAATCGTTTTGCAGTTTTTGTTCAAATTCTTTCAGCTCTTTTCCCTTCAATTCCCTATTGAAGAAAAGTCGCATTACCTCCAATTCCTTCTCGCTGGTCAGCATATTTCTTAAGTGTTTATGTTGGTTTTGTATTTAGGTGTTTGTATTGATAGCTGTGTTTGAGTGTTTTTATTGGTTGTCTTCAATTTTAAGTGAAAAAAAACGAAATTCCACTGAAATGACATCACCTTCTTGTCATACTTTGGTATCTCATTTTTAAATAATAATTAACCTCCAATCACCCGTCCACTATCTCATCAATTTGGACACAAACCTCCGAATCAAAGCCTCATCCTTAAACGCATGAAAGCTCGGATTTTGCTTCAATAGAACTGCCAATTTTTTGCGGCAATCCAACAAACGTTTTCTGGAATTGCCTTTGGTTATTTTGAGTTTTTCTGCAATGTTTTCGTGTGGCAGGTTGTCAAAACAGTAGAGTTTGAACAAAATCTGACAACCTTGTTTTAGAGATTTTATACAGTTTTTTACATAGTTCAATAGTTCTCGTATTTCATTCTGGTCGTTGATGTTATCCGTAGCATGATTTTCTAAAGCCGTCATGTCTGATTTAACTTCCACTTTAGAATTTGCCTTCACCTTATCAATCCACTTGTAGCGTGCAATGCCATACATGTATAGTCCGAACTCTACGTTCAATTCAAAGTTGGCATCTCTCACACATTTTTTTCTAAATGCTTCCATACATTCCCACACCAACTCCTTTGCATCGTTTTCGGTACCCATGTTCCGCAATATATATGCGTAAATTCTTGGTCGAGCGATTTTATAGGCATTGATAAGCAAACGATTGTCGCCTATTCGAAAACCTTCAATGATTTCTTGGTCGGTTAATGTGTTGCTAATAGTAGTGTTTTTTGAGGCCATGTTCTATATGAGTATCTATGAAAAGCAAGGAAGCGTTACCAAATGTACGAAATTTTTAAAAAAACCTCAAAAACGGCAATACACCAAACCCCAATATAGATATTGAAGTAAATGAATCTCGAATAAGTATTGGAGTTTTGGCAGGCTACTAAGAACAAGCCCACAATACAAATAGTGAGTAGACGCAACATGATTTTATAAATTGCAGTTCATTCCATTAAATTTTATAGAAATGATGAAAGCAATTTACTCAGTTATTCTTTTAGTTTGTGTTTTTGGAAGTACGGCAGTTTTTGCCCAACTTCAGGTTAGTACTTTGGTAGAGGAAATTGATGCTTCGGGCGGTGTGAAAGTGGATGCCGAGGGAAACATTATTGTAGCCGATTTTGGAGAATCACTCGACAATGGTAACGGAACAAATGTCTGGAAAGTAACACCACAAGGGGATGTAAGTCTTTTTACATCAGGGCTTTCAGGTGCATCGGGTAATGATTTTGACAGTCAAGGAAATCTATTTCAAAGCAGTATTGGTGCAGGAACCGTTTCTAAAATCACTCCAAATGGCACTCTTTCTTTGTTTGCCACAAGTGGAATCAGTTGCAATGTGGGATAAGTATCGGTTATGATGATGAATAAAATCAAACAAATGTTCTTGGCGGGTTTGGTCATATTTTTAAGTTTTTTGACGGGTAAAGTTCGGATTCGTCCTGTCTCCAAAAAAGAACGAACCGACTCAAAAGACGATTCACAAACAAAATAAAAGAATTGCAGTAGATAGTATTTCTAAAGGAGCGGGAGATTGTCGAATTGTAGGCTACTCCAATAGTGCCAACTTTGGGATTGAAGGAGTGATGGACTTTCATTTGAAGAAAATGTAAAGACTACTTAATTGGCATGGTTATAGTGGTTTTTTTCTAATAATCCATTTAATTTTATATACTCAATCCCCAATACAATGAAAGTTAAAACCTTACACGGTTATTCCATTGCCGATATGGCAGATGGACTTAATAACTTATTGCAATCTGATTTCGAGCCCACCTTAGCATTTGTTTTTTCTTCCATAGCACATAATATTTCCGAATTAAGTAAGCTCTTCAGGGAGAAGGATATAGACATAGTAGGTTCAACTACTTCTGGCGAATTTATCAATGATGAAATTTTTGAGAAAAGCATTGTGGTAATGTTGCTGGATTTGAAGCGAGAATACTACCGCATTTATTTTGAAGAAGTGGGAGAATATGCGCAGTCTTATGAAGTAGGTAAGGCTTTAGCAACCTACTCCAAAACTCATTTTTCCAACCCTGCCTATATTACTGTCTTTAGCACTTCTATCAATGGCGAATTGCTGGTAAGTGGAATTGACGATGTTTTACAAAATGATTTTAGTATATTTGGCGGCATGGCGGGAGATGATGCTGCAATGGTTGCAACTTATGCTTTCACCAATGATAAAGAATCTGATAACGCCTTGGTAGCAGTAGTTTTAGATGCCAATAAGGTGGCTGTTAATGGATTGGCTTTGAGTGGGTGGGAACCTTTGGGTATCAAGCATACCATCACCAAATCAGAGGGAAACATTATTTATACTATCAATGATCAGCCTGCTCTGCAGATTTTCAAAGATTTTTTTGGAGAATACCACAGTGTCAATGAAGAAGATGGAACAGTGGCTATCGGAACAGCACAATATCCCATTCAAGTCAAACGCAAGGATGGTTTTGCACTGCGTGCACCCTTAAACGCCAACGAAGAAGATGGTTCTTTGATGATGGCAGGACCTGTAAAAGAAGGGGAAGAATTTCGATTTTCGATTGCTCCTGGTTTTGAAATCATTGAAAAAACGATAGATGGTTTCAAGGTATTTCAAGAAGCAAATCAAAAAGCAGATGCCTTAATTTTGTTTTCTTGTTTGGCTCGACATCTTTCATTAGGACCATTGGTAGAAGAAGAGATTGAAGGTATCAGTGAATTGTGGGATGCTCCTTTGATAGGTTTTTTTACGTATGGTGAAATTGGTAAAAATGCCAATGGAGCTTCCAACTTTTATAATGAAACCTGTTCTTTGGTGACATTGAAGGAAATCTAATTTCGTTGTATTCGATTTTTGATTATATGACAGAATCCAAAAATAAGCACCTCACCGAATTAATTGAACTGCTTCAATCGCACACCTTTGAAGAACAGGAAGGAAATCGTATTGCCAAACTCCTAAATAAAATTGATCGAGCGTTTATTGCTGCTGACTTCAAGGTAAATAGAACATTGTCGGATAAGAAAATCATTACCAATGTTCTGAATAAAACCATCCAAGATTTAGAAGAAAAAAGTGTGGCTTTAGAACTCCAAAAAAAGTTATTGGAGGAACAGTCGAGGTTTAAGGAGCAGTTGTTTGCCAATGTAAGTCACGAACTCCGAACTCCTTTGAATGGGATTCTGGGGATGAGTTATTTATTGGAAGAAACGCCACTCGAAACGACTCAAAAAAGCTATGTTGATGTAATCAAAAGTTCGGCTGACAATTTGTTAGTGATCATCAATGACTTACTCAATTTATCGAAAATCAATGCGGGACAAATCAAAATCAACTTAGAGCCGTTCAGCACCGAGAAATTTTACAGTGATTTACATGGCTTGTTGAATATCAAAGCACAAGAAAAATGCTTGTCTTTGAATTTTTATGTCTCCCCCAATATCCCAAAATATTTGCTTGGAGATCGTACTCGCCTCTATCAAGTTTTGTTGAATCTACTCAACAATGCCATCAAATTTACTCATTATGGTTCGGTGACATTATCAACGAGCATAGAAAGTTTTGAAAACGATGGAGTTAAGCTAAAATTTGAAATCATTGACACAGGTATTGGTATTCCATTCGAAAAATTAAACACGATTTTCGATAGCTTCACACAAGTACACAACAGCCAAGACTTTGTTTATGAAGGCACAGGTTTGGGTCTAAACATTGTGAAAAAGCTTTTGGACTTGATGAAAGGAGATATTGAAGTAAACAGTGAAATCAATGTCGGTACTACTTTTTCTGTCAAAATTCCTTTTCAGATTCCAAGTGATTCGCTTATTCACCAATATCACGAACAGCAAACCCGACTTTCTATCCCTCAAAGCTGGATAACTAAAAAAATACTATATATAGAAGACAACAAAGCCAACTTGCTGTATGCCCAAAATATGTTTGCGAACTGGAACATACAGATTGATATCGCCGAAGATCTAAAAGAAGCCCAGCAAATGCTATCTACCAAAAGATACGATTGTATATTATCGGATGTGAAACTACCCGATGGCAATGGCTTGGATTTTATCAAACAACTTCGAGAACATATAGGAGGAATCAATCAGCATACGCCTGTTATTGTCTTAACTGCGGGCGCAAATGAAAAAGGAGAAAACATGTCCAAAAAACTGAATATTATCAGTTATATCGGAAAACCTTTTCCTCCAGCTACCATCATCAAAAGCCTCAACTTGGTCTTTGCTACCAATATGTCTCGCGCCAATCTCAATGCACATCAACAACTTTCAGGGGGAGCTATTCAATCTACGGTCAATCACCAGAATTATCTGACTCACCTACGAAAACTGATGAACAACAATCGAGAAAACATGGCTGAAATGATAAATATTTTTCTGAATCAACTTCCCGAAACACTCAAAGGGCTGGAGACAGGTATTCAATTGGCTGATTGGGAAAAGGTGCATTTTGAAGCGCATAAAATAAAATCGTCTATTATGGTGATTGGGTTGACAAAACTCGAAAGTTTGATCATGAAAATCAATCAATACAGCAAAAAAAGAGAAAACCTTTATCAGATACCCGCCCTCTACAACTCCTTCAAAAAACAAGCCTTGATAGAAGTACAAGAATTGAACAAAGCAAAAGAAGACTTGTTAAACCATGCGTAAATCCTAAACAAATTCTAACTTTGCGGCTTATAAGTAAAACGGAATTATTGGTTTGCAAACTAATTCGTTCGTGAGTTGAGAAGTCCTAAAGTAATGGACTTATTAAAATCATGAATTGATTTTTGAAGGTCAAATGTTTCGTTTTCGCATCCATTATTGGTTTAAGCAAGAATGAAAAACACGATGAATCCCCTTCCCTTTCGTACTTATTTGGTACTTCTATTCAGCTTATTTTCTTTGAGTGCTTTGGTGGTCAGTTGTCAAGACAACCAACAACAACTATCTGTATTGAAGAAAATAGACAAGCCTTTTCAATTTGTAAATCAAGACAGCAGCATTGTTACCGAAAAAGATGTAGCAGGCAAAATCTATGTCACCGATTTCTTTTTCACGACCTGTCCTACGATTTGCCCTGTCATGAAGACCCAGATGTTGAGAGTCTATGATGTCTATAAAGATGCCGATGATTTTCTACTACTGTCTCATACCATTGACCCCAAACACGATTCCGTTGCTGTATTGCACGATTATGCAGAAGGTCTGGGTATTTCTTCCGACAAATGGCATTTGGTGACTGGCGACAAAGATGAGATTTACGAAATGGCAGAAACTTACATGGTTGTAGCAGAGGAAGATGAGCGTGCGCCGGGTGGCTTTATTCACAGTGGAGCATTCATGCTTTTGGACAAAAACCGCCAAGTTAGAGGCGTGTTTGATGGAACAAAAGAGGAAGAAGTGGATCAATTGATAGCGGCCATCAAACAACTGCAAAATGAAAAGTAAACTATTGTTGATAAGCAGTATTGTGGTTTTGATTTTTCTTCAATTGGTATTGGGATGTGGAAACGAACCCAGAGATATTGGAGAACTCAACTATGAAACCTATTGCGCCAATTGTCACAAAAAAGATGGCAAGGGCTTGGCAAATTTGATTCCACCTTTGGCAGGAGCGGATTACCTGATGGAACATATCGAAGAACTTCCCTGCATTATCTACTATGGCTTGGAAGGGGAAATAGTGGTCAATGGCCGCACCTTCAAACAGCCGATGCCCGCCAACAAAGAATTGAGTTCGCAACAAATCATGCACATCACCAACTATATCCTCAATCAATGGGGCAACGAACACCGAAAAATTTATCGTCAAGAATTAGAGCAGTGGTTTGGGGAGTGTTCGAAAGAGTTTGAGTAATTTGTGTTTTGGAGGAGAGAGCAGAGAAGCAAGACAATTGCACATCGCTAACTAATAGTCAATTAGTTACAATCATTTTCTTATAGGCTTCCCAAAAACGAATAAAGGTATAGGAATACATGATGTATGAATTTTGGTTTTAAAACAACACTTTTCAATAGACTATAAACGAACAAAAGAGGGGCGGCAAATGATAATTAAACCAAGCTTGTGTAAATTTGCAGCCTAAATAGATTTAGATGCAAAAATTGGTGATAAAGGTAGGTACTTCAACACTTACCAAAGGAACGAACCGCATATCACGGGGAAAAATTGAAGATTTGGCTCGGCAGATTCTCGCATTGCAACAACAATACGAATGTATAGTTGTGAGTTCGGGGGCGATTGCAGCAGCCAAACAATCATTGGAATTGAGCGGCAGCAATCCCATTGCAGTCAAACAAGCTTTGGCAGCGATTGGACAGCCCAATTTGATACGCATTTACCAAGAAGTATTCAGCGATTTTGGCTTGAAAACCGCCCAATGTTTGCTCACTTACCAAGATTTTAGAAAAGAAATCTCTCGCACGAATACCAAAAATACCCTCAATATTCTACTGCAAAACCATTTTATTCCGATTGTAAACGAGAACGATACCGTTGCAACAGAAGAAATTATGTTTGGCGACAACGATAAGCTGGCGGCTCTAACCGCAGGTCTATTGGAGGCGGATTTGTTGGTATTGGTATCGGACATTGACGGACTCTATACCAAAGACCCGAATCAATATCCCGATGCTTCGTTTATTGAAGAAGTGGAGAATCTGGAAGAAGTACGGCACTTTGGAGGTCACACCAAATCACAACAAGGTACAGGTGGTATGTACTCCAAATTGGTTGCCGCAGATATTTGCCTACAAAACAATGTGGAGATGTGGATTGTCAATGGTAAAACGGATGCTTTCGTTTTGAAGGCTATGGATAAGGAAATGCCTTTTACTCGATTCAAGAAAAATAAATCAAAAATAGAACATGGCTAAACGTTATCAATTGAAGGTCAAAGAAGTGGTGAAGGAAACGACCGATGCAATAAGTATTCACTTCAAACAGCCTTTTTTTAAGAAAATAAGTTATTTACCCGGACAATATCTGACCTTGTTGGTTACGATTGACGGCAAACAGCACAATCGCTGTTATTCGATTTGTACGTCTCCACATATTGACAGCACTTTGGCAGTGACGGTCAAGCGGGTAGAGAATGGTTTGGTATCCAACTTTCTAAATGACACCGTAAAGTCGGGCAGCAAATTGGAGGTGATGGGTCCTGATGGACGATTCACTATTGAGTCGGACATTGACAACAATCGCCACATTGTATTAATTGGAGGGGGCAGCGGAATCACGCCCTTGATGTCGATTCTAAAATCTACGCTTTCTTTGGAAATTCAAACAAAGGTATCGCTGATTTACGCCAATCGAGACGAAAACAACATCATCTTCAAAAAAGAATTGGACGATTTGAAGCGTCAATACAAGGATAACTTCAAGGTGGTGTATTTGGTGGACAAAAAGAAAAATCCCAATTGGAATGAAGGCCGAGAAGGGTTTTTGACTCCCGCAGCGCTCAAAGAAATATTGGGTACTTTACCACAATACGACCCAAATCAAACAGAATATTATTTGTGCGGGCCTGGAGGATTGATTGATGCAGTACAGGCGACTTTGAAGGGTTTGGAGATTCCCGAAGACACAATTCACCGAGAGTATTTTTTGATTGAAAAAGCGGAAGGTACGATTCCTGCGGCTGCGGTGAGTACGCAAACGGTGAAAGTGATTGCGGAGGGGAAAGAACATGAAATCGTAGTGGAGCCTAAAAATACGATATTGGATGCGGCTTTAGAAGTCGGTTTGGATTTGCCTTTTTCTTGTCAGTCGGGCATTTGTTGTACTTGTATGGGCAAACTGAAAAGTGGTAAGGTCTATATGGAAATCAATGAGGCTCTCAGTAAGAAAGAAATCGAACAGGGGTATGTGTTGGTTTGTCAATCACATCCGATGTCGAATGATGTGGTGGTGGAGATGGAGTAAAGTATTAAAGCATTGAAACCTTATAGGTTTGAGTTTTGAAAAAAACATTTCTATACTGAAAAATAGTAAGCCCCAAAGAAAAACATTTTTCTTTGGGGCTTTGCTATTTCAATCTACTGATGATTAGTGTATAGTATAATTTTTAGCTCTTTTTCAACTTCATTTCTGGAATAAGATAGAGTGTTCCTAAAGTCATAAAGAATAGGGCAAGAATGATTAAACCCCATTGTGAGAGGGTTGGAACACCTGGAGGAGGAGGAGGGGGAGTTCCTGTGACGCTAATATCATCTATTCCAATAAGGCTATCTACACCACTTGCATTGGTTGTTAATATGCGAATTTGAACTTCGCTTTGATTTTCTGCTCCAGCAGGTAAAACAACATTAATAGGAGTTACTTGTCCGCTACCATTTGATGCATCCGCTACATAACCTCCCGCAACATTTGTAAAGTTTCCTGAATTACCTACCCTATAATGTAATGCTACTTGTTGAGTTGAATTATCAGTATCAAGTTCACGTAGATTATACTGCACTGTAATGGCTGTAAAATTGGTTGTATTTACAGATATAAGTAGAAAAGGGGCATCAGCAGTGCCAGAGCCTTGAAATGCAACAGTTGGGTCACCTAATCCGTCTAATTCAATAATACCACCCGTAGATATTCCAGTTGTAGTACCTTGATTTGCTATAATATCAACAGGAGTGGTAGTTCCATCAGCAAGAATAGTCTGTGGGTCTGTGCCTATTGATCCTGTCAAACCATCGCCTCTATACCCTATGATTCCTGCAACATTGCTCCAATCATCATCCATAGTTATCAAAGCAGGATTTGTCCAATCTTGAGAAAAAGGTAAGTTTTCTTGACCATTCACCTTAAAAACAAAAAATAGACAAAAAGTTAAAAAAAGTAACAATCGTGCCATAGCAAAAAAATATTTTATGGTTAATCAATAAGCATGTAATTAGTAAAAAGAATATAATAAAATTTGTAATTACAAGCTAATTTACACAAAACTTTTAATTAAACCGCTACTATTCAATAATTTTAAGTGAAGTTAATAATCAAGTAAGATTGAATTAATTTTTAGATTACATTCATAAAAAAAGACTTACATAGATGTAAGCCTTCTTTGACCTTTTTGTTTGGTACGTGTGAAAAAAATATCACCCGATTTGTGCTTTTGATTTCATTTCTTGTATGTAGAGTGTTCCTAAAGTCATAAACAACAAGGCAAGAATGATTAAGCCCCATTGCGAGAGGGTGGGAACTTCGGGTTCTGTTGGCGGAGGAACAAAACTCTGAAAAGTATTAAACTCTCCATCTTCCAAAGAATAGGCAGCCGAACCAATATTGGCTACGGGACAGTAAGTTACACCATGAAATTCGTCTGCTCGAAAAGCATCTGTATAGTTGAGCAGCGTGGCAATATAAGTAAACGAATCACCTGCTACTAAGCCCAAATCAGCCATAGAAATATCGCTAAACTCTCTTGTCGTGCCGCCTGTATTTACAGTAAGCGTCGCAACAAAAGTAAGGTTATTGGTAGGGCTGAGTTCGAACAAACTTTGGCTACCATCTTGAATCGCAATGGCAAAATCGGGATTGAAGTCAGTAGGAAAGGTCAAATCTGAACTTCCTCCTCCTGTACCATTGCCCGAAATAGCCGCACGTCCACCATCCGCTGTATCGGTCAAATCAGAAGTAGAAGTGATTCCACTGGCAGTTCCATCCACATCTATATAAATCACTACGGCATCTGGGTCAGCCAAAGCACTACCACCGTCCAAAGCAATTGCTAAATTCCCCAAATCATCTGAATCAAAATGCAAAGTTGCGTCTGCCAAAATTCCACCAAAACCATCTCCACAACCATTTGAAAACCCTGCATATTCTCCCCCATTAACCGTTCCATCATTGGTAGCAATCGTTGCCGCATTGTCGGTAATAGTTGTGACAATCGGAGTTGGGTCAAAACTGTGGAAAGTATTGAAGTCTCCTGCTGCCAAACTAATAGGAGCTGAACCAATGTTTCCGCCACTTACAGTGGATTGTGCTACTCCATGAAATTCATTGGAGCGAAAGGCGTTACTACTATTGATATAAGTGACCACGTAGTTAAAAGATTGCCCTGGACTTAATCCTAAATTCGCCAGCGTAAAACCGTCCATTTCCCAAGCTCCTGCAGAAACGCTTGCAGAAGGAGTAATTCCCAAATCCACAATAAAACCATGTGAACCTCCATTTGTCAAACTCCACAAACCCGCAAAAGCAGCATTGAAGGCAATCGCATAATCAGCATTGAAGCCAGCTGCAAAAGTCAAATCAGAAGTTCCACTTGTTGTTCCTTGTCCAGAAATTGCAGCTCTGTGGGCATCCGTTGCATCGTTGAAGCTACTTGTCGTATTAAAGCCACTACCTGTGCCATCCACATCAATGTAAATCACCGCTACATCATTCAGATCATCTCCACCACCTGTGAGTGCAATGGAGAGATTGCCTGTATTGTCGCCATCTATGTGAAGTGAAGACGAGGAGCCAATAACATTCCCAAAACCACCATTGATTCCTATGGAAGAACCGACATATTCTCCTCCATTGATAGTACCGTCTTTGGTGGCAGTTCCTGCTGTGTTGTCAGTGATAATTGTTGGCCCTTGAGCAAAGACATTCATGCTCAAAGTCAAAAAAAATAACACACCAAAATAGAAATTGTACGTTTTAGACTTCATATTAAAATGTTTGTTTGTAAAAAGAGTTTGTTAAAGGTGGAGCGGAGTAAATGAAATGGCTTCAAATATAAAAAAGTATGTGGAAACAAAGAAGTTTTAGTATGCCTTTTGGCATTGGAAATACTCCTCTCCTATTATTTACCTTCAAAAATAAAACATCGGAATCAACAAAGTCGCCAACAACCAAATCAAGACCATCAACCCACCACCTACTTTCACAAAGTCCATAAACTTATACGCCCCAGGGCCATAAATAAGCGTATTGGTCTGATAGCCAACAGGCGAAATAAAACTCGCACTTGCTGCAAACATCACCGTAAACAAGAGAGGTCGAGGATCCAAGTTCAAGCTAACGCCAATCGAAACGGCAATCGGGGCAATCAATATCGCCGTAGCATTGTTGGAAATCACACCACTAAGCAGGGCGGTAAAGATAAACAAGATGCTGACCAATATTCTTGGGGACACCTCACCCAATACTTCGACAAAAGTAGCCGCAATCAACTGACTTGCACCCGTATTGTCCATCGCAATCCCCAAAGGTATCACCCCCGCCAATAGAAAAAACACACTCCAATCCACTCTTCGATAAGCCTTTTGCAAATCCATACAGCCCGTCAAAAACATGGCTACACATCCCGATAAAGCACTCACCATAATCGGCAATACATTGGTAGCCGCCAAAACAATCACCGCTATCATAATCGTTGCAGCAATGTATCGTTTTTCGGACTTGGCCGACAAATCTTCGTACTCCTGCAACACCACAAAATCAGGAAGATTGTAAAACTGTTCTAAATTTACTTTTGAGATTTCCATCAAAACCGTATCTCCCGACTCTACCCTCGTATGTCCAAGTCGAGAACTGTAGTGGAGTTGGTGTTTTTTAATGGCAATAGGTAAGGCATTGTAGTCTCTTTTGACCGCTATTCGGTTAAGCGATTTGCCGACCAATCGAGAAATTGGGCGAACAATCACTTCACACAAAATCGTTTCAGAGCCCTCACTTTCCTCCGATTGCTGTTTACCCATCTGACGACTCAATAGCCGAACATTCTTGTTTTGATGCAATTCAGCAATTTTCTCTACTGTCGTTTTCACTAAAAGCAAATCATCTTCCTGCAATACCAATACTTCATTGGGGACAAAAGACTTTTGAGTTCGATGCTTCACCTCCAAAAACTCCAACTCCTTGTCCGTAGCAAAAATGGTCTCGTCAATGGGCTTGCCAATCAGTTCCGAATTGGGCGGAATCACTACTTCCGTCAAATATCCTTCCATCGCATAAGGATGGTCATCACCTCTATTTTGAGGCGTTCGATTCGGTATCAGATGCCTTCCAATCAACACCATATACGCCAGTCCTGCTACAAAAAAGCAAATACCAATGGGAGTGAATTCAAAGACTCCAAAAGGTTCGAGTTTATAATCCTTTGCAATAGAACTCACCAAAAGATTCGTAGAAGTTCCCAACAATGTGCAAGAACCGCCCATAATTCCTGCAAAAGAAAGGGGCATCAAAATTTTGGCAAGGTTGGCGGGCATTTTTTGCGAAATTTTAATCATAATTCGCAGAAAAACAATAACTACCGCAGTCGTGCTGATAAAAGCCGAACAAGTACCCACTATCACCATCAATATCAAAATCGTCACCCATTCGGTGCGTTCAAATAGCACCCGAATCCGCTTGCCAATTGAAGTAATCACCCCTGTTGTTTCCAAACCTACACTCAAAATCATAAGGGCAAGAACCGTAACCGTCGCTTGATTGCTCAAGCCCGAAATCCCTTCTTGTGGACTCACAAAACCTCCTACTATCAATACCACCATGAGCGTCATTGCAAGCGTATCAGAAGGAAAAACTTCAAGGATAAGCATCACAATAAGGAGCAAAATAATTCCAAAAAGCAGTGCAATGGTGAGGGTCATATATTCGTTAATATTGTTTTGAAAGAAAAAACATTCCATACTACTGTACATTTTTAATCCAACCACAAAAGGCACAAAGAAAACAAAAGGAAAGAACTGAAATTCAACCATCTCTTTTGTGCCCTTTTGATACTTTTGTGGTTCAAAAATCATTTTGTACAGGAGTATGAAAACATTAATTTGTAAAAATATAAACTCTGCAACTTTTTTAAAATGATTAGCAATTTAAACTTGACAAGGCACTATATTGTTGTAAAACCTAACAAGATAAACATAAAACCGCTTATTTTTACATCAAAAGTCCAAACCACCAAACCCCTATGCGCTTCATCAAAATATTCTTAACGCTCATTATTTTTGGCTTGATTCTGATTGTGGCCACCGCTACTTTCTTTGAAGAAAAGGTAGAAAACTTTTTGATTCAACAAATCAACAACAACCTCACCACCGAACTCATCATCAAAGGGGATATTGGTTTTTCATTTATCAGTGATTTCCCCTATGCTTCCCTCACACTCAATAAAGTATCTATTCGAGAAAGCCTACCCAATAGCAAGCGAAACCTATTGGAAACCGAGCAGATGGCTTTTTTGCTCAATTGGAGTGATGTATTCGCCAACAGCTACCGCATCCAAAAAATGGTGATTCGTGACGGGCAACTCAACATGCGAACCCTGCAAGGTGGACAAATCAACTACGACATATTGAAGGAAGAAGACAGCTTGAATACCGACCCAGAAGCGGCTGCAGAAGAGGACATGATGTTGAGTTTGCAGCAAACCGAGCTTTACAACATTGCCGTACACTATGTGGACGAACCTCTCGAACAAGAATTCACCTTCACTATTCCCGACGGAACTTTTGCAGGAGATTTCGGAGCAAATCACTATGCCATGACTGCAAGCGGCAATATTCAAAGTCAGCAATTTTACATTGGCCAAACGGATTATTTGCCCAACAAAAAGGCAAAGCTGAACCTGAAAATGGACATAGATTGGAGCAAAGAACTCTACACCTTTGAAAAAAGCAGTTTAGACATTGAAGGAAATGTATTTGAAATGAATGGCACGCTGCAATTCTTTCAAGGTTACTCCAATTACGATTTAAAATTGAAGGGAGTAGATTTGGCATTGGCTAAGCTTCTAAATATGATGCCCAACGAATACAAAAGCAACTTGGAAGGCATCAGCAGCAACGGCGAAATGTTGTTTGATGCAAACATAAAAGGCAAATATTCTCCCTATCAACAACCACAGGTAAATGTCAATTTTGAAGTAAAAAAAGGAAACATCAGCCACGATTTACTGGACTATCCTCTCAAAAACATGCGTTTGAAAGGCACCTTTACCAACGGTTCGAGCCAAAATCAGCGCACTTCGGAGTTGAATATCGAAAATGCAAGTTTTGAAATGGCAGGCGAACTGCTCGAAACCTATGCCAAAATCACCAATTTTGACCATCCCCAACTAAACGCCGCCTTCAATGGCTTGGTCTATCTCAAAGCCTTTCGCCCGATGGCAGCCGAAGCAGGTTTGGAAAAATTGGATGGCAGCGTCCAAGTCAATAACCTAAAAATGAATGGTGCCTTGGAGTCCTTCTCCAACAACTTTGGCGCGGCTTACCCTTCCCTTCAAGGTAACCTCAATGCCAGTAAAATCGCCTTCAAATACAACAACAAATGGGTGGATGACATCACAGGCGAAATATTGGTTGACAATGGAGATTTGCAGCTAAAAGACCTTCAAATCAACCTCAACAAAAGTGACATCCAACTCAACGGAACGCTCGAACGCTTTGCTCCTTTGGTTTTTCAGAGTGTGATGAAAGATTCGGTGGTTTTGAATCGCCCCATCAAAGCCGATTTGGATTTAACTTCGGATTTTATCAGTATGGACGAACTCCTGGAATTTCGCTCAATGGAAGAAGTGGACTCCACACAAACAGAAGATGCCGTCTATATCAGCAGCGACCGCCAAGATTACATCGTCGGTAGGATTCGCCCCAATATCAAAAAACTACGTCGAGAAAACCTTACCATTGAAGACATCGAAGGTGCTTTGACTTTCAACAATTCTGAGTTTATCATCGAGCAGATTTTGATGAACATGGCAGAAGGAAAAGTGGATTTGAGAGGCGATTTTTCGGTGAACAAAAAGGAAGGTTTGATTGTCAAACTGGGCATGGATGCCCAAGGAATTGATGTGCAACAATTGCTGACCGAAATGGACAATTTTGGGCAAGACATGATGACTGCCGACAATCTCAATGGCACACTTTCTACCAAAATGCACCTCAAAGCCTACTTCAACAAGCGATTGGAGCTGGACATGCCCAAGCTGCTAATGGTCGCAGACATCGTGATTGACGATGGTGAATTGATTGATTTTGAACCAATGAAGTCGCTTTCTACTTTTGTAAAAGTATCAGAATTGGAGCGAGTGCGTTTTGCTCGGTTGGAAAACCAAATCCAAATCGCCCATCAAAAAATGCGTATTCCGACCATGTTTATCAACTCCAATGTGACCCGTATCACCTTTTCGGGTTTGCATACGTTCGAGAATCGAATTTTGTATTATGTGCGGGTGAATCTACTGGATATTTTGTTTGGCAAGTTCAAGAAGAAAAACAAGGAAATCAACCCCGACAAAAATCCCAAAGGCGGTGTAAATCTACACCTTGTCATGCAAGGTGATGCCTTTGACCCAGACATCAAATACATGAAAAAGAAGGCGGTCAAACAACAATTTGAAAACGACTCCAAACGCTCCAAAACCGATATTGCAAAGATATTGGAAGAAGAATTTGCAGTTGGTCGTGGCACTGTTCCCGCTTTCTCTCCTCGCACTTTTCAGTACGATGATTCGGATGTAGGCATTATCGAATGGTCGGAATTGCAGGAGATAGACCAGTAATAGCTTATGTCACCCTGCAAAAGGGATACTTAAAAGCCACTTCTTTGAACACCTCATTTTTAAAACTCTTAGAGATAAAAATGCCTATTCTTCCCATATTATTTCTGCAGAAAGGCTTAATCTATTATACACCACTAAAGGCGCTAAATCCACCGTCAATAGGAATCACGATTCCTGTGACGAATTTTGAAGCATCGGAACACAAATAATGAATCGCTCCATTGAGTTCATCTGCATTTCCAAAACGATTCATGGGCGTATTTTTGATAATTGTATTGCCTCTTTCTGTGTAGCTGCCGTCTTCATTTGTCAACAAAGCTCGATTCTGATTTCCTATAAAAAATCCGGGAGCGATGGCATTTACACGCATACCGTCGCCATATTTTTGAGCCAATTCGACCGCCATCCATTTGGTGAAATTATCTATTGCAGCCTTAGAAGCCGAATATCCCATTACCCTTGTAATCGCCCTGTCCGCAGCCATAGAAGACACATTGACAATCGTTCCTTTTTTGTTTTTAGCCATTTCTTTACCAAAAACCAAGGAAGGAATGATGCTTCCAAAGAGATTCAAATCAATGACTTGTTTGAATTGCTCCACATCCACATCAAATACGGATTGAGTAGGTCCAACCGTAGCGCCGGGCTTGTTTCCGCCTGCAGCATTTATCAAAGCATCTATTTTACCATAAGTCTGGACAATTTTTTCTGCCACTTCTTGAAGACTCTTTTCCTCCACAACATTGCAGAGATAACCTTCCACTTTCTCGCTGATTTTTTTGAAATCATGAACGGCAGCTAAAAGCGGTGCTTCTTTGTAATGCAATAAAATGACCGTCGCCTTATTTTCTAATAAGTATTTGGCTATTCCACCTCCAAGAACGCCGCAACCCCCCGTTACAAGGATTACTTTGTTTTCTATATTGAATAGGTTCATTTGTGTTGTTTTAATTTTTTATTGTTCTGCTTATACTACTTAAACCCACCCCTTACATCCCCCTCACCCCCTTCAAAGGGGGAATTACTCCGAGGAGGGGAATCTCGTATATAGTGAAGAAATCCCCTCTTGGGAGGGTGGGTTGCGATATATTCCTCTTTAACTCGGCGGATAACAAAGCAATATTTTCGATGGCGTTGTTGAAGTAAAGGTAATTTCTGAAATAGCTGCCGAAATAAAAATTTCATCTCCTTGCGTATATTCATACTCTTTTCCATTGCAGCTCATAACTCCTTCACCAGAATAAATAACCGCAACATAAAAACAAGAATTGCCTTCAATGGTATAACTTCCATCCAATAGCAATTCATTGAGACCAAAACAATTTGTATGCTTTTCGTTGAATAAGGTTTTGAAAGTAAACTCATGGGAGCTATCCAAAACCTCTGAGGTTATTTTCCAGTTTTGTAGAGCCTCCTCCAAAGTGTAGGTATCGTAATGAAAACATTCGAGCATTTTTTCTTCCCCAACTCCTTGGTGAATCAATTCAGGTCCAATTTTGAGACCATTTGGCGTTGTTTTTTCTACCCGCATCGTATAATCGGTCGGTTCTTGAACCTCCATTAAAAAACAACCTGAACCAATTGCATGAGGCACACCTCCGTAAATCATAAAAGCATCCCCATCTTTCACTTCAATTTTGTGTAGGCAATCCAACATTCCTTCAATGTTTTGATTGTCGAAGTGTGCCTTCCATATTTCTTTGGTAACGTGCTTTTTGAAGCCCATATAAACGACGCTTTTCTCCCCATCTATTTCACGAGTATTCAGTACATACCACGATTCCGTTTTGCCAAATGCGGAATTGAATACCGTTTTAGCATACTCTTTATCTGGATGCACCTGAACAGTTAATCGCTCTACCGAATCCAACATTTTAATCAAAACGCCTGTTGTCCCGTATTTCTCGGCAAGCTCTTTTCCCAAATACAATGCTGCATTGGAGTCGATTAGCTCTTTTAGCGATAAAACACCCTCCTCTGTCTGGATAAGCGATAAACCTTCATTCTCAGGTCTATCTTTTCCTCGTGCGGTAATCGTGGACATTATCCATTCTTCGGGCATACTTCCATCCGCCTCAGGAAAAGTCTTTTTCCATTTATCAATCAAAGCCCCTCCTTGATAAGTTCTCCAAACCCTGTTTGAAAATTGTTTTAGGGGAATATGTGCATATTTTTGTAGGTGTGTACTCATTTTTCTTGCAAAAATAACCTATTTCCGCTATTTTATTTGGTTCTTTGAGACTGGTTGTAATCTAATTTCCGCACAAGTCAAGCTGAAGTGTGAGGTTTTGATGATTCCAACGACGACGCTTAGTTTTCAAACGGTTCAGTCGGCTTTGGCGAATCCTGTGGAGGCGTTAAGGAATGAGTAAGCGAAACGGAATAAGTGGAAACCTTGACAACACCTAAAAGGTTTGTCAACGGTTGGAACGGTTGCCCCCTTCAACTGTTGCCAAAACTTGCTCCAAGAACACGAAGGAGCAAAAGGGAGCTTATGGCAGATATCCCCAATACCCTGAAACACTTTTATCCTTGACTATCAACACATTAGATGTTTCGCGTCAAGAGGTAGGAGGAATTAACCTGTTGTCAAAACAAATAAGTGAAACTTTGTAAGCGGTTGAAAACCCTGACAACAGTTGAACGATCACCACCACTTCAACTATCTGAGTGAAAAACTTGACAATACCTGAAAAGCCTGCCCCGAGAACTCGCATTTGCATTGACTCTAAAAAAACACATATGAATAATTCATAAACAAGTTTAGAAAAAAAAAGGCTAAATCAATAGGTATTCACCAAATTACATAATAAGAATGCCTATAAACAAAGATAAAGTTGTTTCCAAAATACAGAGTTTGAATTTAGAATCGGGTAGCCGCCCTACGGGATTTATCAAACGCTCCGATTATAAAGTTGGTGGAGAAACCTTCGCCCTAAGTTTTTTCTTAATGATTTTAAAGGGAGGAGACACCTTACTAAGCTGGTGTTTCTGTATATGTTCTTTGTTAAGTAATGTAGGATTTACTCCTTCTGGTTTACAAAAAAAGCTCCAATTTCGCCATGAGGCATTTGCTAAGTGGGTATTGAGTCGAGCACTACAAGAAGGGCTATTCAAAGAGAATAGAGAATATTTTAAGAGTGAATTATTTTCACATTTCAATCGG
The DNA here is from genome assembly GCA_030427245.1 of Bacteroidia bacterium. Classification (GTDB taxonomy): domain Bacteria; phylum Bacteroidota; class Bacteroidia; order Chitinophagales; family UBA2359; genus JAUHXA01. Next base: position 88,434 of record JAUHXA010000019.1, read on the forward strand.
GCTTTTCTTCAGGATAGCACTTGTGTAAAAATTCCTCCAAGTTTGTGTGCTTTTTTCCCTTCTTCTTATAGCAAGAAAGGTAAAAATGCTACTGCTCGTATTCAGTTGCTTATGGATTTATTAACAAGTAAAAATCATGAAATGACCTTGGGCAGTTATCGAGATAATGACCAGAAATCCTCTGATATGGTACTACCTCATTTAGAACCAAATGATTTGGTTTTGCGAGATAAGGAGTATTGGTCTTTAAAAATATTCAAAAAAATCATGGGGTTAAAAGCGTGTGTATTGAGTAGGTTACGGTATGGCGTTGTTTGGACTTGCATATAAGTAGCCGAGGCTCATCGTTTGCGTTGGAGAATCGAAATCATTTTTAAAGTATGGAAACCTAAATTCAACTTTGCTAAAATGTTTGAAAATAAAGCAAGCATGACTCCTGCACGAGCCGTCATTACTTTCTATTTACTCTTAGCTTGGCTGACTTTGTTTTTCTGTAATTTGTATAACTTCTTTTTAGTCCAAGTTTACAAACAAAAAAAACGATTTGTGAGTATTTTCAAATTTGCTGATTTTCTTACTATGCTCATCAACAACCAAACGGAGGCAGATGAATTGTTAAATAATCCCTATCAATTTGTTCCAATTGTAGCCAATTTATGTTGCTATGATAAGCGCAAAAGAAAAAATCAGATGGAATCACTTTTCTTATATCAAGCTAACATTCAAATTAGTACATGTTAAACATAATAGGGTAAATGCAAATGCAAAATCTCGGAAGTCTGCGACTGTTGGCAAAGTTTCGTTCGGTGAGTGAAACTTTGGCAACGGTTAACAACCTTGCCAACAGTTGAACGACTGGCTTTGACGACGTTCGACCGAACGACCACGAAGCGAACCCACTTCAACCGTTTCCATAACTTGTCTCGAAATCTCGGGAGTCTGCGACTGTTGACAAGGTTTTCGTTTGGTGAGTGAAACACCTCTCACATTGATAGTCACACACTTAGCTGTTTCACCTAAAAGGAAGATAGATAGCGCTTCTTTTAAAAATGGAAAGAGCGGAACACCTTACACATTGATGGTCATTCATTTAGCTGTTTCAGTGAAATAGAAGACAGATAGAACTTCTCTGGTTTTGAAGGAGTGAAACAGTTTATTTATTGATTGTGAATCAGTTAGGTGTTTCAGGGGTGGAAGTGAGTAGAAAAGGTATCGAAAGAAAAAGGCGGGTTGCCTCACTTCAACAAGTTTGAAGGGAAAAAGGAAGGTCACTCAATACTTCAAGGGTTTCTCCTCTTGTATAGCAAGGCTAAAAACAAGCTTATTTATATGCTTTTCTACCTCTTTGCTCCATATAGGATGGGGTGATTTAATTAGTTTGTGTTGGAGGTATTTTCCCTCTCCGTCCAACAGAAGAAAATAATAATTGTTAATAGTTTTTTGCTTGGATTTTTATATTTTTAGTTTTTGATTATTTTTGGTTGTGAAAAAAATCATTCTATAATTTAATACAAGCCATCAGATATATGAAAACTGTGGACATCCATTCATCTATAAAACGAAAAATATGGGACAATCACTCGTACAAAACTACATTCACATCGTATTCAGCACCAAACACCGACAACCCCTCATTCATCCACCGTATGAACAGGAGTTGCACGCCTACATGGGTGGCACCTGCAAGAGTCTCGACTGCCCTGTGCTTATCGTAGGCGGTTACACCGACCACATCCACATCCTCTGTATGCTCTCGAAGAAGATGGCGCTAATGACCTTGGTACAAAAGATAAAGGCACATTCTTCCAAATGGATAAAAACCAAAGGGGATAGCTTACAGAATTTTTACTGGCAGGACGGTTATGGTGCTTTTTCTGTTAATCCAAGGGAGGTTGATGTGGTTATTGAATACATCAAGAATCAGCATGAACATCATCGCAAGCGAAGTTTTAAAGAGGAATATCGTTTGTTTTTGAAGCAATATCAGGTGGAATACGATGAACGGTATGTGTGGGACTGACTCCCTGTCAGTAGGACTCACCTCCTACCCTCAATACTTCGCCCTTTCAGGGCTGGTTATCGTGGAGGGGATGGTCTTAGTAGGACTCTCTCCCTGTCAGTAGGACTTACGGCCTACCCTCAATACTTCGCCCTTTCAGGGCTGGTTATCGTGGAGAGGATAGTCTTAGTAGGACTCTCTCCCTGTCAGTAGGACTTACGGCCTACCCTCAATACTTCGCCCTTTCAGGGCTGGTTATCGTGGAGAGGATAGTCTTAGTAGGACTCTCAGTAGGACTAACGTCCTACCTTTCCATACTCTGCCCTTTCAGGGCTGTCTGAAAAACATGCAAAGTCCCGAAGGGACGACATATAAAAACGGTGGATGCTAATCCATCGAACAAACTCAAACATGACCCCACAACAATTCATCATCACCTACGAACAAGCCTTAGCCACCCAAAACTGGGAAAAGGTAAGCCCCTTGATACATCCAACAGCCTGTGTAACCTTCTCCAATGGCGCAGTTCACAAAGGCAAAGAAGCAGTCAAAGCAGCCTTTGAGCGAAATTTTGCGCTGATAAAAAACGAGGACTATTCGGTGAGCAATGTTTCATGGCTGCTGCAAAATGAAACTACTGCCGTCTATTTATTTGATTTTCATTGGAAAGGAATCATCCATGACCAATCCGTAGAAGGTTCAGGTGTGGGGACTTCTGTGTTGGTGAAGGAAGGCGAAAAATGGTTGTTATTGACCGAACATCTTGGAAAAAAATGAAGCCACCATACCGCATCCATTATTAGCGAGTAGACAATGTTTTACAAACGACTCTATCAATTAATATTATAGTTTGCCTTACTCCGTCAATAAAGGAGACACCAAATTCCAAATATCCTCTGCTACGGCTTCAAAGCTGCGATTTCCGTCAATTAGCACCACATTTTCTATTCCTTCAAATCGTTTGAAGGCCTCAAAATAATTTTTCCGAACCACCGAAATACGCTCGTAATTCTCGAATTTGTCCAACTCACTACGACCTTTGGTCAATCTTTCGAGGCTCGTTTCGGTAGAAATGTCTATAAACACAATCAAGTCAGGGCGAAGCAGTTCTGCACAAATGCGATTCGCTTCAACCACCCAATCCAACGAAACATGCGGAACATGGTAGGCATAAGAGGAAAAGTAATACCTATCAGAAATCACATGCTTTCCCCCTTCAAGGTACTTCAACATTCCATTCGTTGTATTCTGAATATGGTCCAATCTATCCGCCAAATACAATGCTGCCAATGTTTTTTCGTCCCCTTCAATACGGCCATACAACATATTGCGAATCAAGGAGCCAATAGGGCTGTTGGTAGGTTCAAAAGTCTGGTAAACGGAGTGGTTTTCTGCCTTCAATCTTTCGGTCAACAACTTCACCTGCGTACTTTTGCCCGAACCATCAATCCCTTCAAAAACAATAAACTTTCCTCTTTGCATCATTGCTCATTTATTTGGAAGCGAGAAGTAGGAAGCAAGAAGTGAGATTTTCTTGTTTGGGTACTGCTCTTCATGTATTTCTTCCGAATCCCAAAAATTATATTCAATATCGGCAAAAGTACAAAAACCAATTCTCTACTGAATATTAAAATTTGATTTTAACTTCCTTCAAATTTTCGGAGCAAGCTATTTTAATTTTTGCAGATTCCTTACCTTTGAAGCCATCATTTGATTAACAAATAAAACATACATAATTTTTTGATAGAAGGGAAAGACACCTTTTCCCTGCCATCAAAAAACTGAAACAAATTGCCATGAAAAACATACTGATTATTGCCGTTTTTTCCCTCCTCATTTCCACAGCTTGTGAAGGCCCAAAAGACATTGTTTTTAAGAATATGACCAATGTTCGGGTAACAGACTTTGCCAACAAAATGATTACCTTAGAAGCCGATGCTGTTTTGCACAATCCCAACTTGGTCAGCGTCAATTTGGTTGCAACAGATGTGGTATTGAGCGTTGAAGGGTCGGAAGTAGGGCGTGCAGTTCAAACCGTTGAATCCGTGAACATTCCTGCAATGAGCGACTTTTCAGTCCCTTTGTCCACCGAATTTCCCCTCAAAAAATTGGGCAAAGGCGGGATTCTCGGCACAGCGCTTTCGGTCTTGACCAAAAGCAAAGTCGAAGTTCACTATCAAGGAACGGTCACTGTGCGGGTGATGGACATAGACTTTCCAATTCCTGTAGATTACAAGCGAGAAATAGAAGTGAATTTGTAGTTTTTCTTCTTTATCGTTTAACAAAATCGCCCTGTCTTCGTTTGTATAGTATTCATCAATAACGATATAAACGAATGAGAAAGTTTGATTATTCACTCAACTATAAAGAACTCGACCTCCGAAAAAATCCTGAACTATATGCCATCGGCAAAGGAGAACAAGGAGTCCTCTTGGTTCAGCCTTACAAATCTGAAATCCTTCCGTATTGGCGATTCAAGAACCCCGAAATAGCTCGCACTTCCTCGAATAAAATTTATGAGTTGTTCCTGCAATATTTGAAAAACCAAGATTTTGTGGGTGCAGACATGGCTCGCAAATTTCTTCAAATGGGTTATACCCGTTCCAGGAGATATGCCAACTACAAAGGAGGAAGAAAGTACAAAGGAGCTGTTCCTGATGATAAGAAAGGGCAAAGTGGTTCGCATGGCAGGCCACAATTGGAAAGGCAAGCCGTTGAAGACCCGATAAAGGCAGAATCTGCCCGTATTTTTAAAGCGAAATGGTTTCAAGCCAAAGAACATCCTGATTATCTTCAACAAAAGGAGGAGTTTAAAGAAAAATATGGGTAGCCTTTTAATTAACGATAAATTCCCGCTTCTGCTGCAAAAGCCAACACTCGTTGGTCTACTATAATATCTGTGTGTTTGATGGGTTTTTTCAATACAATTCCCTCCAAAGTTGTACACCGACTCAAAGCCACATACACCTGACCAGGTGCAAAAGCCCCTCTCCTACCCATGTCAATCAACACTTTGTCAAAGGTTTTTCCTTGGCTTTTGTGAATCGTAATGGCCCACGCCAACTTCAATGGATACTGCTCAAAACTGCCCAAAACCTCCGTATCAATGTTCTTTTTTTCCTCGTTGTAGTTGTACTTCAATAGTTCCCATTTCTCCTTACCGACTGTGTGTACGACTTCCCCTTTCTCCGTCTCGACTTTCACACTGATGGTATCTGCATCCAAATATTGAATCGTGCCAATCGTGCCATTGACCCAACGCTGATAAGGGTCATTGCGAACAAACATCACTTGCGCTCCTTCTTTGAAGTTCAACAGCATGTCATTTGGCAAACGCCTGTCTTCAAATTTTCCTTCGACCGAACCCTGATACAAAAACTTTTTGGTCTTCAATTTCTCCAACTCTCCTTCATTGATTCGGTGAGCAATCGCATTCGTTGCAGTCAAAGTAATGAACTTTTCTTCTTTTGGGGGTACAAAGTAAGGCTTGTAGCGTTCATTGAGATTGCGGAGGGTGAAATAATCGAGGTTTTTGGTGCGAATTTGGTCGAGCAATCCCAAGAAATGACCATCTTTTTGCCGATACACTTTCTTCAATTCGATGTACTTCACATCCACATTGTAGAGGACTTGTGAGCTGTAAAAAAACGGCGTTTCGTACATGAATTCAAACAAACGCTTTTCGACATCATTGGACACCACAGGCGGCAACTGAAACAAATCACCAATAAATATCATCTGCGCTCCACCAAAAGGTCGGCTTCGATACTTGCCGTTGATTCGCATAAAATAGTTGATGGCATCCAACATATCGGCTCGCACCATCGAAATCTCGTCAATGATAATCACATCCAAATTCTCAAAAAGCTTGCGGTCTTTGCGCTTGCGAATGTGGTCGGAACTGATGGGATGAGGCGGAAAACCAAAAAAAGAGTGAATCGTTTGTCCTTTCACATTGATGGCCGCAACCCCAGTCGGTGCTAAGACTACGACTTTTTTCTTGGTGGTTTGCCGAAAATGTTGTAGCAGCGTGGATTTACCCGTTCCTGCACGACCCGTCAAAAAAACATGTTCGTTCGTGTTTTCCATCAGGTCAAAAGCCTGTTCAAATTCTTTGTTAAACTCAATTTGCTGCATGACTACAAAGTAAGTAAAATGAAAATGAAAACCACAATCAAATTTAAAAAATTAGTATCTTCGGATTATGTTGCAGAAATCACCTCCCAAAGTAGCAGTCGTTATCCTCAATTGGAATGGCATTCATTTCCTCCAACAGTTTTTGCCATCGGTCATCACTTCAAACTACTCCAATCTCGATATTTATGTAGCCGACAACGCTTCAACAGATGAGTCCGTTGCTTTTGTTCAGTCCAAATTCTCTTCCATCAAAATCATCCAAAACGCAGAAAATTACGGTTTTGCAGAAGGCTACAATGTGGCATTGAAGCAGGTCGAGGCAGACTATTATGTCTTGCTCAATTCGGATGTTGAAGTCTCCGAAAATTGGATTCAGCCCATCATTGACCTTATGGAATCCGACCCGACTATTGCAGCCTGTCAGCCGAAAATATTGGCTTTTCACCACAAAAACCAATTTGAATATGCAGGAGCAGCAGGAGGATGGATGGATAGATTTGGATATGCTTTTTGCAGGGGACGATTTTTTGAGCATTGCGAAGAAGATTCGGGGCAATACAATGAAGTCAGCGAGGTTTTTTGGGCGAGTGGTGCGGCGATGTTTGTTCGGGCAGAATTGTATCACCAAATAGGCGGTTTAGATGCTGATTTTTTTGCCCATCAAGAAGAAATTGACCTTTGTTGGCGAATGAAGCGGGCGGGTTATCGCATCTTTTACCATCCCAGTTCTGTGGTTTATCATGTAGGCGGTGGCACATTGCCGCAGGGAAATCCCCGAAAACTCTATCTCAATTTTCGCAATAATTTGGTGATGATGTTCAAAAACCTAACTACCCTGCAACTCTTCACCATTTTTCCCATTCGCATTGTATTGGACTGGATTGCAGCCCTAAAGTTTTTGGTCTTGGGTGCTTTTGGAGACTTCAAAGCGGTTTCAAAGGCACAGTTTGATTTTTTTGGACATCTATGGAAGTGGAGGCGAAAGCGCATAGAAACCCAAAAATTGGTGAAAAACTCACTGATTGCAGCCAAGCCCAATCGAATAGGGCAATATCAAGGCAGTATTGTAGTAGATTATTTTTTGAGAGGCAAACGAAAATGGAGCGACCTTCAATAATCTTGGATTTTGTTATATGGCGAAATGAGGAGGATAGTGACATTGCATGAAAAAATAATGGCAATCAAAGTGAAAGACTTCAATTGCCATTTATTATTACTCATAATCTAAATGGTGGTTAAAATGTATAGTAGTTTATGAGTTATTCATGGATTTAGGTTAGGGCTTCAATGCTGAACAATAAACTTACTTTGGTATATTTTCTCTGTTTTAAATTCAAAATGAGTCATGCTTTAAACAAAATAAACAAAAATATCCCTAAAACCATGAAAAACAGGGGTGACAATTGTGGGGACAAGTTCCTAAAGGCAGTCAGAAAGGGGCATAGAACTTTGTAAGCAAATCTATTCAGCGTACTCACACCCAAATTATATAATTTTGCCTCAGTACCTTTCTAAAACTTTCCATGAAAAAGAAGATAATATTTCTCCCCCTTTTTATTTCTCTCTTATGCTCCAGATGCTTATTTGGACAAATGGATTTTATGGAACATTATGAATTTATCAATCCCATTTTCAAAGATACTTCCTGTACTTTTGAGGACAGACTAAGCATCCACAAGGATTTCTTGCAAAAAGAAATTGCAGATACTCTGGGAATCACAAAGGCTGGTGTAAAAAAACACGATACCGATTGAGAAGGAGATTGAGGATGGAAGAAGGAGAATCATTGGAGAAATACATCTACAATCTTTAAAATATTGAACTTGAAAAGTGCTTACAAGTAATTTTACCAACAACACGACCAAACACTTCAAAATCCAAAATTATCCATCGTTTTTTTTGTAATTTTGGCACTCTTTGTAAACAACAACATTTGAAACACAGGATTACCAGCATATCATTGATTTTCCTTTTAGTTGCCCCCATTCTTCTAAGTTATGGATGGCTGCAATGCCAGAAAAGAATTGTCAAAAAGCAGGTAAAGAGGCAGTTGATGGCCAATATTGACAAGTCGGAATTGGTACTTCTCAAATTTGCTCAAGCTGAAACCCAAACAAAATTGCGCTGGGAACATTCGAGAGAGTTTGAGTTTGAACATCAAATGTATGATATAGTAGAAAGCGAAATGGTGGGTGATAGTATCCACTATTGGTGTTGGTGGGACCACGAAGAAACGGCATTGAATCAATTATTGAAGGAATTGGCGACCCAAACATTCAACCAACATCCTCAAAACAAGAAACAACAAGAAAAACTCATTAACTACTTAAAATCACTCTATTGCATCCATCATTTGGAGGCAGATTCTATCGTCTATTTCTCGCCCCAACCGAAACCGTTTGCAGATACGATTGAATACACTTCCCTTTCTACCTCTCCTCCCACGCCTCCTCCTCGGTTGAGTTAAGTACATTCTAATTTCACACCTTGTTTAGATATTATCAACAATAAATTAGATTTTTTTTGGAAGGCTGTATAAAGTCGTGGTTTCTGACCAATCGAAACCCTGCTACTTACTACTCACATCCTGCCTCCAAAATCATAACTTAACACAATAACAATGAAACAATTATTTATCTCATTGTGCTTGTTTGGACTGTCATTGCTTGCACATTCCCAAACAATCACTATTATAGACCATGAAACCAAAGTGCCTCTCGAATTGGTCGCTTTGGTGAGTGAAAACCCCAAAACCTTCACGACCACCAATGTAAGAGGTCAAGCCGACATTTCGGCATTTAAAGGAGCAGAAGCAATCGAAATTCGCATATTGGGTTACGAAACATTGACCAAAAGTTATGCTGAATTAGAAGCAGCCTCATTTCAAGTCTCGCTTGGCGTGTCTTCACAATACATGGATGCAGTCGTTATTTCTGCCTCTCGTTGGCGGCAAACTTCGAGCGATATTCCCTCCAAAATCATCGCTATTTCGACCAAAGAAGCTGCCCTTCAAAACCCACAAACTTCCGCAGATTTGCTCGGTATTTCTGGAAAAGTATATATCCAAAAAAGCCAGCAAGGTGGTGGAAGTCCTATGATTAGAGGATTTGCGACCAATCGCTTGCTCTATACGGTGGATGGTATTCGGATGAACAACGCCATTTTTCGGGGCGGCAATATCCAAAATGTCATTTCACTTGACCCTTTTGCAGCCGAAAGTACGGAGGTATTTTTTGGCCCAGGTTCGGTGATTTATGGCAGTGATGCCATTGGAGGAGTGATGAGTTTTCAGACGCTTACCCCACAATTTTCTGCCAACGACAAACCTTTGGTGACGGGCAAAGCCGTAGCACTTTTTTCGACTGCCAACCAAGAAAAAACGGGTCATTTTGACATCAATTTGGGCTGGAAAAAGTGGTCATTGGTGAGCAGTATCAGCCGATTTGATTACGACGATTTGCGGATGGGAAGTCATGGTCCTGATGATTATTTGAAGCCTTTTTATGTCGAGCGGCAAGATGGAGAAGATGTGGTGATTGAAAACGAAGACCCTCGCATTCAAATTCCCTCGGCTTATTCTCAATTGAATTTGATGCAAAAAATCCGCTTCAAACCCAACGAAAAGTGGGATTTTCAGTATGGTTTTCACCACTCCAAAACCTCCGATTATGGCCGCTACGACCGCCACACTCGCCTGAGAAATGGACTTCCTCGATATGGAGAATGGAACTACGGCCCTCAAAAATGGATGATGAACAACCTGAATATCACCCACAATGGCAACAGTAATGCCTTCGACGATATGAACATTCGCTTGGCGCAGCAGACCTTTGGAGAAAGTCGCATCAGCCGCAATCTGAACGAATCGGATAGAGAAATTCGGGAGGAAGAAGTGCTTGCCTATTCTGCCAATTTGGACTTCAACAAAGCTACGAGTAGCAAAAACACGCTGATGTATGGTGCGGAATATGTGCTGAATGAGGTCAACTCAACGGGCTTTGACGAAAACATCGGTACAGGAGAAATCCAAAAAGGAGCTTCTCGATATCCACAAGCTACTTGGCAATCCATTGCAGCCTATGTGAGCGACCAATACAAAATGTCGGATAAATTCCTCATTCAAGCGGGATTGCGCTACAATCAGTTCCTTTTGGATGCTGAATTTGACACTACTTTTTATCCCTTTCCGTTCACCGAAACCCATCTCAACAAAGGTTCATTGACGGGAAGCATTGGTTTTGTGCATCGCCCTTCCAAAACCTTGGTGCTGAGTTCCAATTTCGCTACCGCTTTTCGCTCCCCCAATGTGGACGACATCGGCAAAGTATTTGATTCTGAACCCGGTGCAGTAGTCGTTCCCAATCCCGACCTTGAAGCAGAATACGCTTATAATTTAGATATTGGATTGGCTAAAACCTTCAATGAAATCGTCAGGTTGGATTTGTCTGCCTATTACACCATCCTGCAAAATGCGCTCGTCAGACGGAATTTTTCTCTGAATGGACAGGATAGTATTGTGTATGATGGGGAATTGAGCCAAGTGCAAGCGATTCAGAATGTGGCGGTTGCCAATGTATATGGGCTGCAAGCAGGGCTTGAAGCAAAATTCCCTTCTGGTTTTGGTTTTTCTTCGGACTTCAATTTTCAAAAAGGAGAAGAGGAATTGGATGATGGCACAAAAAGTCCTTCAAGACACGCCGCTCCGTGGTTCGGCACTTCAAGGGTCTCTTACTCCAAAAACAAATTGTACCTTCAATTTTATGCCACTTATCAAGGTGAGCGGAAATTTGAAGATTTGGCGCAGGACGAACAGGGTAAAACCGAGATTTATGCACTGGACGAAAATGGAAATCCCTACTCTCCAAGTTGGGTGACGTTCAGTTTGAAGGGAACTTATCGCCTGACAGACAAGTTATTGGTGAGTACAGGCATTGAAAATATTGCCGATAAAAGATACCGTCCATATAGTTCGGGTCTTTCGGCTGCGGGGAGAAATTTTATACTTTCATTGAGGGCGAGTTTTTAGTAAAAAATAATTAGGAAGTTGTCTTCAAAATCGTGGGAAACGGATTTTGAAGAAAGTAATATTCACAAGATTTTTCCAAAACGACATATTACACTATTTCAAAAGAATGGAGAAGAGCCTGTGCCGAGACTTCGGCATGACATCTCGCTGTCGGTCTTGAGATTACACCTTTTCGTTTCACTCCAAGATGTCACCTCAAAACCTTAAATTATTTCCGAAACAGTGAATATCTTCTTTTGTCTCACTGGAAGAGTCTTGTGATTTTCATCTAAATAATTCAATAAAAATGCTCAGACGCTTATTCACAGCCACCCTTTTAAGCATCCTCCTGTTTTTCTCTACCTCATTTTTGACGGTATTACAGCAAATTCCACCCATTGCAGCAGAAAGCACCAGTCGTTTGAAAATAGGTTTTCCATTCGTTTTTTACGAACAGTTTCAAGTAAGAGGAAATGACTTTTTGAATTATGGTTGGAATCCTGACCACCTACTTTTAGATTGCAGCTTGACTTGGATTTTGACCACAATCATCTATATAACCATCAAGCGAAAAAATTGAACTTGAACTTTGAATTTGTAGTTGAATTTCGTTATTCCACCTTCCGATAACTCGCCACCGCCAGCACATTAAACACCACCGCCAAAACCGCCATCGCCCGAAAATTGTGTGCCACATCTGCAAAACCGCTGCCCTTCAACAAAACAGAACGCATCACATTCACAAAATGCGCCAAAGGATTGGGAATTGTCAAGTATTGCGCCCATTTCGGCATACTTTCGATGGGGGTGAACAGTCCACACATGAGGATAAAAATAATGACAAAGAAAAAGGTGATAAACATCGCCTGCTGCTGCGTGTCCGAAAGGTTGGAAATGAACAAACCTATGCCCAAAACGGCAATCAAATTCAGTACACAAAACAGAAATACGATTCCCAAATTTCCTCGCATTGGCACATCAAAAATCAACT
>JAUHXA010000020.1 GCA_030427245.1 Bacteroidia bacterium
TAAATCCAAATAGAGTGTGTTCACAATAGGTGGATGTATGAGGTATGATAGGCGAGGTAGGATTTTTGAATTGCAGTTGAAAATCAAACTTCAAAAATCATGTAATCGAATATCGTAAATCCAAATAGAGTGTGTTCACAATAGGTGGATGTATGAGGTATGATAGGCGAGGTAGGATTTTTGAATTGCAGTTGAAAATCAAACTTCAAAAATCATGTAATCGAATATCGTAAATCCAAATAGAGTGTGTTCACAATAGGTGGATGTATGAGGTATGATAGGCGAGGTAGGATTTTTGAATTGCAGTTGAAAATCAAACTTCAAAAATCATGTAATCGAATATCGTAAATCCAAATACAGTGTGCTCAAAGTGAGTAAATGTAGGATTTTTGAATTGCGGTTGAAAATCAAACGTCAAAATCATGGAAAGAGACCTCCGTATTATCCGAAACATGTTGTTTGTCATTGTTGCCATCATTGGTGTTTACATCGTGAAGGAATTAGCGAGTTTGTTGGTTCCTTTGGTATTGGCGTTGTTCTTAGGAATTTTGCTGCGTCCTGCTCTGGTATGGTTGGAAAAAAGGCATGTTCCTTTTGGTTTGAGCGTGGTTGTCGTATTGTTGTTTTTGGGCTTTCTTTTTACGATGGTCGGGCAGATTATTTACCAAACGGGCTGGGCAATTATTGCAGAACAAGATAGGCTCTTAGCTCAGATTGAAGTGAAGTTGCATCCGATTTTGCATTGGATTGAAGATTTGACAGGAATGGAAACGCAGATTCACTCAGGAGGAGTAACCGAAGCTCTACAAAAATTCTTTTCTTTGGATTGGCTGATTCGTTCGTCGGGTACTTTTGCCACCATTATTGGAGATTTTACGAGTCTCTTGTTTATGACGCTCTTGTATTTGTTGATGATACTGGGAGGTATTCTGAATTACAAACCCTATATAGGTTACCTCGAAAAGGGTAGTAGTTCAGAAGGGAAATTGTTGGAGGCTTACGAACATGTTCAGTCTTCGATAACTACTTATATGAAAGTCAAGTTTTGGATAAGCTTGGGAACAGGAGTGGGATATTGGCTAATCTGTTATTTATTTGGCGTAGATTTCGCCATTTTCTGGGGATTTTTGGCGTTCATTCTCAACTTTGTACCGACGATTGGTTCGATTATCAGCACTGCGCCACCCTTATTGTTGGGTTGGATTCAAATTGAAGGTTTTTGGATGTTGACCTTGTTTGTATTGTTGTTGGTAGCTATTCAGTTTGTGATGGGTAATATCGTGGACCCTCTTTGGATGGGTAATCAACTGGCTATTAATACTGTTGTGATTATTTTGGGACTGGTGTTTTGGGGCTACCTTTGGGGCATCACAGGAATGATTTTATCTGTTCCCTTGTTGGTATTGATAAAGGTGATTTTTGAGCAAATACCTGATGCTCGGTTTTTGGTGCGCTTGATGGATAGTTCGGGGAAGAGTTGATATTGGGAGATTAACTTCTCCATATCACAATACCTTACAACTGCTTCCGCAACCTCGCCACAGGAATGTTCAATTGTTCTCGATACTTGGCCACCGTTCTGCGGGCAATATTGTAGCCTTTGGTCACCAATGCTTCGGTCAATTTTTGGTCAGAAAGCGGTTTGCGCTTGTTTTCATTATCAATCAGATCCTCCAATATTTTCTTCACCTCTCGAGTCGAAACTTCCTCGCCACTATCTGTTTGTAGGGATTCCGAAAAGAAAGATTTGAGTTTGAAAGTACCAAATTCGGTTTGGACGTATTTGCTGTTCGATACTCTCGAAATGGTCGAAATATCCAATCCAGTGATTTCAGCAATATCCTTCAAAATCATGGGACGTAGTTTTGTCTCATCCCCTGTCAAGAAGTAATCGTATTGGTAGTCCAATATGGTTTGCATGGTTTTGAGCATCGTCTGTTGGCGTTGGCGAATCGCATCAATAAACCATTTTGCAGCATCTATCTTTTGTTTGATAAACATCACTGCATCTTTTTGCTTCCTACTTCTTTTTTTTGTTTTGGAGTAAGACTTGAGCATGTCTTTGTAGTTGTCGCTGATGCGAAGGTCAGGCGCATTGCGTGAATTGAGACGCAGCAGCAATTCACCATTATCATTGTGTATGATAAAGTCTGGAATGATGTAGTTTTCGGGTTTGGCACTATTGGAGTACGTCCCTCCTGGCTTTGGATTGAGCTTCAATACCTCTTCGATTGCATACTTCAAGTCATTGTTAGAAATAGAGAGGCTTTTGATGAGTTTGGTGTAATGTTTTTTGGCAAATTCTTCAAAGTGATTCTCCAAGACATCTTCTGCAATTTCTAAGTATTTGTTGCTGTGACGTTTGCTTTTTCGTCGAATTTGAATCAACAAACACTCTTGTAAATCTCTTGCGCCTACACCTGCGGGCTCAAATTTGTGAATGAACTTCAAAACCTCTTCAATCTCCTCCTCAGTCGCTTCTAAGTTTTGTGAAAAAGACAAGTCATCTACAATTGCTTCCAATTCGCGTCGCAAATAACCATCATCATCAATACTACCAATGATTTGGTTGGCAATGAGGTATTCCCTTTCTTCCAGTTTCACCATACCCAATTGCTTCATGAGGTGCTCATGAAAAGTGCCTACTACGGCATAGGGAATTGTTTTGTTGTCGTCTTCTGAATCTCCCCCATAGTTGTCATCTCGCAGTTTGTAAGACGCTATGCCATCATCAGTCAGATAATCACTCATATCCATGCCTTCCAGAGGATCGTATTCTTCCTCTTCTTCCTTTTTTTCCTCTTTCTCTGTTGCAGCTTCGCCTTTTACTAATTTATCCAATTCATCCTCTTCTTCGTAGTCCGTTTCCTCCAAAGCAGGATTCACTTCCAACTCTTCTTTGATACGCTGTTCTAAGGAAGCAGTAGGCACCTGCAAGAGCTTCATCAACTGAATTTGCTGAGGCGAGAGCTTCTGAAGCTGCTTTTGACTTTGATTTAATTTTAATGACATAGGGGTAGAAAATTTTTTACTATTTATAGCTTCTCAAATGATGTTTTCAATAAAATAGTGCGAATAGTGTTGTTTTTGTGCAATTTAATGTTTTTTCTTAACAAAAAAAAGAATAATTTGTCAAAAAAAACAATGCACTCGAAATCAGCACAAGCAATTGTTTGTTAGTTCATTGTAAATCAAATCTCTTGCACATTCCTATGTAATTGCAAAAATCACGCCTATTTTAGAAAATTCAGCAAAAATCATTGCAAAATGTGTTGAAGTAATTCCATGAAACTTAGAGGTTTTGTCCACTTTCTATCATTATAAATGTTGCAAATAAATTTAATGCGAATAGATTGCTCATCATGTAGTAGATGTTCTATCAAAACATTCCCATATTGTTGATCAGCTAACCCCGTTGTTTCATCGTATGAGAAACGAGGTTTCATATAATGTCTTTCAATGGTTTCAACGTGGCTTTTTCTTACAAAATTTTTGACATCTGATACATAGGAAACATAATTTAGCTTCAATACTTGCTCCTTGAGATAGTCAAATAGATAGCGGAATTCTGCAAAATCAGTTGTTGCTTCCACTATCTCATACTTCAATATGAATCCTTGGCTTTTAGGACTGTTCAGCCTCAATAAGTCGCTCTTAGAAGGGTTATTGATTTGTCCAAGTAAAAAAGAAATAAAATGGTCTTTTTTATCATCAACTTTCCAGTATTGATAAGCTTCTATCTCCTTGTCGCTTCTCTCAATAATTTCTTGAACGAATGGCACATTACCTTCCGCTTGCTTTTGAAACATCTGCTTTATGAAATTAAACATATTTCTAAAACATTTGATTTCGCTTCAAAGTTTACTAGTAAACGGTTTTAATTCTTACAATAATGGATTTAGATTGGATAAAAATTGGACGAATCCCTACTGAGGACAAACCCATAGTTCCTGAAAATCGGGTGGCATCTCTTCATATTGGCGGCAAACACTTGTATTTGACCAACTTCAAAGGCGAATATTTTGCGGGAGAACAGCGGTGTCCTCATGCAGGTGGTGAACTTACTAAAGGTTGGCTCAACGAAGAGGGTGATATTGTATGCCCTTTGCATCGCTTTTGTTTTGATTTGGAAACAGGTAGAAACACTGGTGATGAAGGTTTTAATGTGCAAACATTTCCCATTGAAGTACGAAAAGACGGGGTGTTTATTGGATTGCCGAAGAAGAAGTGGTGGCAGTTTTGGTAAACAACCTTTTACTCACCTCTTCAGTTAGCTTTTTCGCTCCATAAATATTCAAATGGTCTTCATTTGTGAAATCTTCCACTTCAAAAAGTGAGCTATTTTCATAATCCATCAAAACAATACTGGGGTATTTTTCCATTAAGTCATTCAAAAAAGTATCTCTTCTACTCTTTTTTTCAGGAATCATGCGCTCATAATAGGTTTTATAAACAGGTGGAATTAAAATAATGGGAGCAACATCGTTCTCAATACAGATGTCTATCATCCTTTGAAAAGCAATTTCATTTATTTTATGTTTTTGAAGGTCAATGTAGTTATGACGATTAACAAACCTATCCTTCTCCATAGAACGTATTTTGAGTGTATCATAATCCACCTCATAAAATCTTCCCTTTCTTATCAATTCTGTTTGAAAACCATATTCATCCACTTCTATTGAATTGAAGGAGAAAACAAACTTAAAATAGGTGTGGGGTGCAGAAAAAAAGATAGAATGCTTTCGGATATCTAACTTCAAGTAATCACCAAAATTGTCTATGTCGTAATACCTTAAATACAATACATTCCTTTTATACTTCCCTTTGTTTCTCTGCTCCAAAGAGTGATAAGACACTTCAAAAATAACATATTTTAGGCGGGATAATTCATGTATATATTTCTCCAAAAGAAGGCTGTCCAGTTTAAAATCCTGTCCACCAAAAGCCATATTAGCCCCCATCGAATCAAAATATTGAGGATTAATCCCATTTTGACTATGTGAAGTGCCTAAGACCAAAACCTCTATATTTTCCTTGTTTTTTTCGATAAATTCACTTTTCTTACCAAAAGCACTATTCATCGTAAACAACCTATACTCAAGAAGGAATATGAGGGATAGTAAGATTATTGTGAAAAGTATTATTCTTTGTATGAACTTCTTCATTACTCAAAATTGAAAGTATATAAAGTCTTCTTGCATTCCGCCGTAAGCCATTATTACGAAAATTATCACTATGTATAGCGTCCATTTAAGAATTTGTGACAAGGTAGTATCTCTATATCCTAATTGCAAGGCATGGTCTTTTTCTCTTTGAATCCATTCTATTACAATAAATACTATTATCAATATCAGCGTAGTATTAGAGGGTTGTCGGGGAGCAGAAAAGAATGAATAGGAAAAAATCCCTCCAATATAAGAACAAGCAGCACCAACCGATTCTGCCCTAAAAAATATCCATGCAATGACGGTTAATAAAAAGGTGCTTACTATTTGAGCGAATTCTTTTAAGCTTGGGAGTCGCTTACCTTCTGCAATATGATTCAAGTGACTTCGATTCTTGTCTGTCAGCATCAAAGGTAGAAAATAAAGTGCATTCAGAAATCCCCAAACAAGGAAAGTCCAGTTGGCACCATGCCAAAAACCACTCACCAAAAAGATGATAAACGTATTCCTGATTCGCATCCAATTGCCGCCCCTACTGCCGCCTAAAGGAATGTATAAATAGTCTCGAAACCAAGTAGAAAGAGAAATATGCCACCTTCGCCAAAACTCCGCCATGTCTCTCGAAAAATAGGGAAAAGCAAAGTTTTTCATTAAGTTGAAGCCAAATAGACGAGCCGTTCCTATGGCAATGTCGGAATAACCCGAAAAGTCGCTATATATTTGGAAAGCAAATAAGACGGCTGCAAGAAGTAAGGTACTCCCAGAATGGTCTCCATAACTTTGAAAAACCTCATTTACATAAGGAGCGCAGTTATCTGCAATGACAATCTTCTTGAACAAACCCCAAAGAATTTGACGCATCCCGTCCACAGCCTTCTCATATTCAAATACCCGATGTTTGTGAAATTGAGGTAAAAGATTGGTCGCTCGTTCGATGGGACCTGCTACCAACTGCGGAAAGAAACTGACAAAGGCTAAAAAAGAAACTATGTCTTTTGTGGGTTCAAGCTTCCTTCTATAAACATCAATGGAATAACTCAACGTTTGGAAGGTGTAAAAACTAATACCAACAGGGAGTATAATATTGAGGCGAGCGGCTTCAAAGGGAACGCCAAAGAAAGTAAAAGCTTCGACAAAACTCTCTGCAAAGAAATTGAAGTATTTGAAGAAGCCCAAAAAGCCTATGTTCACACAAATACTGATACCCAGCAGCAGTTTCCTTTTCCTAACCTCATTTTCTTGCGACAGCCCAATCCCTACCAGATAATCTACAAGGGAACTAAACAGAATCAGCAATAAAAATCGCTCATCCCACCAACCATAAAATACATAACTCGCCACCAAAAGCAGCAAATTCTGATTTTTTAGGTTTTTATTAAACACAAACCAATAAAGAGCAAATATTATTGGCAGAAATACTGCAAATTCTATCGAGTTAAATAACACTTAAATTTTTGATTATTGGTTTGAGATTGCATGAAAAACTTCTCTTATCCGATTGCCTGTTCAAGTCTCCAGACTTGAACAACACTCTTGCTTGGAGTCTCCAGACTCCTCACTATCTGCAAGTCTGATTAGGCTACGATATTTAATCGGGTAAATTTTAAGCATTATACCTATTTTAAATTTTGTGCGATTTATCCACAAGATTCTTCCAGAATGACAAAAAGAGAGGTGTCATATTGTAAATATTCTGTGGGAACGTATCTACAAATCGTATGAATGGGTGAAATTTGTTAAAAGTTTGAAACTAAAAATACCAGATTATTTTTTGAATGACAATGAAACTTGCTACAAGGATTTCGTTCAAGTGTGAACACTTGAACGGGCTAAACTTACCAATCACCAACCCACTAATGCCCCAACATATCCTCCAACCTTACAGGCAAATGCTCCTCGACCCAAGCCATAAAATCACCCTTATAACCCGACAATTTTTGAAGCTCCGACACCCGTTCATTCAGTTCTTGCAGTTTATCCTCCGAAAGAGGCGCAGACTGAGCCACCTTTTCTGCAATTCCTTCCACCACTTCAGCCGTATCCAAAGCACGAGTTTCAAAAGCATCCTCATAAACTGCCGCATCAGGTTCATCATTGAAGTGTGTGCCAATCCATTCTTGCGTCACGATTTGGCTGTGTTTCATAGATTCTTTGATATTTCCACGCCCCGTCACCGTATTTCCCACCGCAAAAACATTGTCGTAACCCTCCAACTGACAACCGTTTTCTTGGTTGATATTGAAGACCTGACCACTTGCAGGAATCCCTTCAATCATTTCGGGAATACTCCCAATAGAAGAAATGATTTGTGAAGCCCGCACAGGCGTTTCCGAACCTTCAATCGCCTTCAAACGTCCATCCACCAATTCGGTTTGTTGAAAAACCAAACCCACCAAACGCCCATTTTCTACGATTTTATCAACAGGTGTATGCAAAGGTTTGACATTGAAGAGGTATTTCTTTTGGTAATTGTTGAGGATTTTTTCCTGCACCATTTTGACCTTCGCCATCTTTTCGGGCGTGTCCGCTTGTGTAGGCGAAAGCGGCATATCTTTTATTCGGCGGCGGTAATAGAGCGTCGCTCCCTTCAATCCCAAATCCTCCAAAGTATAACCCAATCCGTCCAACACTTTCGCAATGCTTCTATCCAACTCAAACATATTGAATTCATGCCCTTTTTCCTTCAATGCCCGCTGAACCGTCAATATCATCAAGACCTTCAAAACATCCAAAGAAGCCAATCCGCCACCCACAACGATGGAATTGTCCAAGGCTTCAAACTGTGGTTCTGTGTAGGTTGGTTCGTGAAAATGGTTGAACCAATAAATGTACGAATTTTGATAAATCAAACCTTTATCCACATAATCGTTGATTCCTTCAATCGGCAAAGGTCTATCTCGCCAAGCTCCAATCGCCAAAATCACCGCACTGAATCCCCACGACACCAAGTCCTCAAAACTCACCTCTCGCCCCAATCGAATATGCGGCACAAAACGCACCAACTCATGACTCAACTTTTCGTTGATTCTTCCCTCTTCCTTGTCTCGCAGCTTGTTGTGCCATTTGGGCAGCCCATCTTCAATTTTACCATAAGGCAAAGTGTTTTGGTCGAAAACGACACAAGGAATATTGCGTTGGGTGAATTGGTGAGCGGCTTCTGCACCAGATACAGCTCCTCCAAAAATGGCTACTAAGTGTTTGTGATTGGACATAATGTTTGTAGTTTGTTCTTTATAAATAAATGATTTAGGTTTCGAGGTGACATCTTTGTAGTGAAACGAAAAAGGTGTAATCTCGAAACCTAAACCGACAAAAGATTACACCTCCTTCATTCTTACGGAGATGTCACCTTTTATCTTTTCAAGTTTGCTTCGCATGATAATAAATCGCCGAACAGTTCTCTTTCCGAAAAACCTGCTGTGCCACTCTCTGAATGTCAACGGCTTCAACAGCATTGTATCGGTGAATTTCGGTGTTGATTTCTTCCACATTCCCCATCAACTCAAAATAAGATAAGTGATAAGCCTTATTAGAATTGCTGGCTTCCGAAAACACGATGGCAGATTCCATCTTATTTTTTACCTTGCTCAGTTCGTGTTCTTCCAAACTCCCAAACTTCAGTTCTTCCAACTCTTCCCAAACCGCTTCCTCTGCCATTGCAGTCGTGAAACCTTTGTTCAACCTGCCATAAATAAAAAACAAGCCATTGTCAAAATCTTCTGTGATATAAGCACTTAGACTACTGAAAATTTGCTTTTCTTTAATCAGTCGATTGTACAAGCGAGAAGAATGACCGCTCGACAATATTTCAGCAATCGTGTCTGTAATAGGATAATCCTCATCATACCTATTGCAGGTGTGAAACGCCATATACAACGCATCCAAAGGCACATCCGCTTCAACGGTTAGACTTCGGAAAGTGGTTTGAGGCGATTCAACGGGTAATTTTCGGATATAATCCTTTCCGCTTGGAATATTTCCAAACCATTTTTCGGCAAGAGCCTTTACTTCATCCGCTTTCACTCCCCCAGCTACGGTCATAATCGCTCGATTCGGGCGGTAATGTTGGTAAAAGAAATGTTCAATATCGGCAAGGGTGACATCCTGAATTTGTTTCAGCGATTTACCTATGACGGGCCATTGATAAGGATGTGACTGATAGCACAATCCACGTAGATGATGCCATACATCACCATACGGTTGGTTGATGTAGTTTTCCTTAAATTCCTCACAAACGACTCCCTGTTGTATTTCCAAAGATTTTTGATTGAAGTCCAACTGCATCATCCTGTCTGATTCGAGCCAAAAAGCAGTTTCGAGATTGTGAGCAGGCAATTGGTCATAATAATTCGTTGTATCGCTTCCCGTGAAGGCATTGCTTTCGCCACCTGCTCGATAGAGTGGATTGTCAAAGTTGGGAATATTCTTTGAGCCACTAAACATAAGGTGCTCAAACAAATGTGCCATACCCGTTTTGTCAGGTTCTTCATCTCTTGCTCCCACATCATACATGATATTGACGACGGCCAGGGGTGTGTTTGCGTCTTCGTGCACAATCACTCTCAATCCATTGTCCAAACAGAATCTTTTGTATTCGACCATTAATTTTTTTGTTTATGACTATGTGAACAAAAATACAAATATTCTGTCAATCATATCATTCAAAATCAAAAACGACCAGCCAAATAAAAGACTGATCGTTTTCAAAAAGAGTTGGGCAACGTAGCAATTGCAAATTTCATGAGGGTACTTTGGTGAGGGGAACGTTTTGTATTTTCCTTAAAGCTTGATAGGACGATTGAAAGAAGTGGTCGTTCCGGATGTATAGTTTTGTATTTCATCAATCAATGACTTCGAACTTAGGCCAAATTTGTTATTAGGGCTTGAATACGTCAATGCTTTTTGTGCCACGCTTTCTGCTTTGAGTAAATGCCCCAATTTGAATAAGACATGAGCATACGTATCATAGTTAAGATAATTTCTTTCTTGAATAAGGGCTATTTCCATCCATTTTTTTGCAGCATCAAGATCTTCAGGTTTATGAGAATAGGCCAATAGCTCTTGTGTCTTTTGCTGCAAAAACTCAGGGTGCCGCACATCGTGTTTGTGGATATAAGATTTAACAGTGGAAATGTATGCTTCCCAATTGGATGCCTTTTTGTAAAAAATAGATTCTACTAAAAAAATCATCCTGTCTTCATCTGTCAGTTTTCCCTTTTTAATCAAATCTTTGACTTCCTTAAATAATTTTTCGTCGTTGGTTTCAGCAGCCTTACTTGCATTGGATAAGGCTGTTGATTTGATGCGATTGACAATATGGGTATATCCATATTGTGTTTCAAAAATATCTCGAAATTTCAACAATAACTCCATGGCATCAGTCTGCAAATCATTCGAAAAATCGTAAATAAACAGAATATTCTTAGGCAGATTAAGCTTATCTTTTTTGATTCCTTCAATGTAGATATTTACAATCTTAGCATAAGATTCATTATGTTTTTTGAGTTCATAAGCATAATCGTATAAAAAATTGGAATTTTGCAAACCTTTGTTGTACTGTTCCCTCATAGTTTCTAGTGCCGTTTTAGGCTCAATAGTAGCTCTAACAACTTTGTATGCCAAAGTCAATAACTGAACCTTGTCTTTATCTCCCATGTCCCTATAAATCGGATATCCCAATGGATCTAAAAAGATAAGATCGGGTAAGGTCTGAACATTGTATTTTTGTCTAAAATAATGCCCTGATTCTTTGTCAACATTTATTTTTACATTGATAAAGTTGTCATTGTAAAAAGTGCCGACTTCTTCTTGGTTAAAAGTCTGTTCTTCAATTTGTTTGCAAAGCATACAATCATCACTATAAGCCTCTATAAATAAAGGCTTATTTAGTTGAATAGCCAATATGCTTGCTTCTTCCCAAGAACCTTGAAAAAAATCAATTCCTTTTGCAGATATTGCATTGGTAAATGTGAAAAATAAGAAGGCGTAGATTATTAGTCTGGCGTTAATTCGGAAATAACACATTGAATTTAGGGATGTTTACTTTTATTTGAAAATCATTAAATGAAATGGGTAGTTGGGGCTTATGAGAAATGAAACTACAAAAACATTTCACTCTCACAGTTATGAACGTTTGATGTACTTTTAATCTATCAAAAAAAATGGGGGGAATAGTGAAGGGTGGGTTACTCGTATGGAATAATTGCATAAAACTATATATTCCCCCAATAAAATACAATTTTTTTTACTAAAAAACGAATCTTTTTTCTGTTTTTTTCGTAGAGACACTGCTTTTTTTGTAAAAATCAAAATATTATTTCGAATGTATGAAATTCAGCATCCAATGTTAAGACTTTTTCGATATTTAAAGTCCTATTACAAAAACCTTAATTTTTCGATATTTTCTAGTATCACCAACAAAATCTTTGACCTTATGCCTCCTCTCATGGTAGGTTGGATAATAGATACGGTCAGTGGAAATACACCTCAATGGATAGCTTCGATGTTGGGCATTACTGAAATTTGGTCAATGGCTATATTTCTCAGTATTCTGATTGTCGTCGTTTTTGGGATGGAAAGCCTTTTTCAATGGATGTATCAATATGGCTTCATGACCCTTGCACAGAAGGTACAACACGACCTTCGATTGGATGCCTACAACCAACTTCAAAGCCGAGAAATTGCCTACTTTGAAGAAAACAGAACAGGCAATCTGATGGCAATGCTCAATGATGATATCAATCAGCTAGAGCGTTTTTTGAACAGCAGCTTCAATGAAATCATACAATTGACTACCCTTTTCATCTTTGGTTCTTTTGCTCTGTTCAGCGTTTCGTGGGAATTGGCATTGATTGGAATGATACCGATTCCCCTCATTTTTATGGGAAGCATTTACTATCAGCGAAAGATTGCTCCATACTACCGAGATGTCCGAGCGGCTGTTGGAGATCTGAGTAATCGCTTAGAAAACAATATTTCGGGGATTTCGGTCATCAAAAGTTTCACAGCCGAAAAATTTGAGTCCCAAAGAGTCGAAGAGGTATCGGAAACCTATAAAAAGGCCAACTTCAATGCCATCAAATTCAGTTCGCTGTATGTTCCGCTGATTCGTATGTTCATCGCTGTGGGATTTGCCGCTTGTATGTTGTTGGGGGCTTATTGGATTATCCATGATACAGGGAAATTGACTTTGGGCGGTTTGACCTTTTTTGCAATGATGATTCAGCGAATGTTGTGGCCTATCACCTATTTGGGGCGAGTTTTTGACGAATTTGAACGAGCTGCTGCCAGCGCACGCCGAGTCTTTGGATTGATGGATGCTCCCAATAAAATTCAAAACCCAAAAGAACCACTGCCTTTTCAGCATACCAATGGGCATATTCAGCTTAAAAACGTACACTTCAACTACAACAAAGAAAGAGGAATTCTAAAAGGAATCGACGTTGAAGTAAATGCAGGGCAAATTATTGGCATTGCAGGACCTACAGGAGCAGGGAAGACTACTTTTATCAAATTGTTGCTTCGACTCTACGATGTAGACAAGGGCAGTATTTTGATTGATGGCAAAGACATTCGACAAGTGAATATTGAAGATCTTAGGCGACAAATTGCTTTGGTGAGTCAAGAAGTCTATTTGTTTCATGGTACTATTGCCGAAAACATTGCTTACAGCCTCGAAAGTGCATCGCAAGCTGACATAGAAGGAGCAGCTCAAAAGGCACAATTAGATGGTTTTGTGAAAAGTTTGCCGAATGGTTACGACTCTATTATTGGAGAACGTGGCATCAAACTGTCGGGTGGTCAACGACAAAGGTTGAGTATTGCGAGAGCGATATTGAAGAATGCGCCTATATTGATTTTGGATGAAGCAACGAGTTCGGTAGATACCGAAACGGAAAGAGCGATCCAAGAAAATCTGCGTCAATTAACCATCGGAAAAACGGCAATTATCATTGCTCACCGCCTTTCTACAATTCGACACGCTGACCAAATTATTGTATTGAAGGATGGTCAGATTGAAGAAAAAGGAACACACAAAGATTTGGTAGCGAAAGGTGGAATTTATGCGGATTTGTGGAAGGTGCAGATTGGGGAGTTGGTTTAAATGAAAATCAAATTCAAGGTGCAAATTCAAACTCATGATAAAAATTGAATTTGCACTTTCTTCAAAAAGTTCCTTACTTTACTTTCTCCTTCAATTTATACGCCACTTTCTTCAAAAAACTTTCCTTGCCTGATGACATCCACATGATTGCATTGTGGGCTACAACAGACTTGAATGTGTAAAACTCTCTGAAAAACATGCCATTGCGTTGGTCTTTGTCTACTTTTTGATAAAGTGCCAAATTGCGTAAGCCTGTGGGAATTGGTTGGTAATCGGGGCGGTTGGATTCAATAAAGGACATCACCAACTGCGTACTTCGCATCCATGTATCGTGCAGCAACACATACCCGTGATGCTCCAATAACAAATCGGAATAGTAGAAATCCACCAAAATACCATCGAACTTATGATCGCCATCAATAAAAATAAATTCAAATTTTCGCTCTTCTTTGACCAATTGTGGCAATACATTGTGTGAGAAATCTCGCCTAAAATCAAGTAGGTCGCTAAAACCCAATTTTTCGATGTTTTGTAAGCCCAAATTCTGGTAATGATCTTGAAAAGGATCCATCGCAATGTGTTGTGACTCTGTGGCTGCAATGATGTGAGAAGCAGAACGAGCATAGGCAAAACCCGCTTCCAATGTTTTGGTGAGATAGCGTTCTTTTAGGAAATTATAAATAAACGCTGCTTCATTTTCTTTGATAGGCGTAGCCTTATCTTCGTTCGGAATGGTAAGTGTCTGATTAATAGTTGCTAAATCCATTATAAGATATTTTGGCTGCAAGTTACGGATTTTCGCACTTTGATAAAATGAAAATTTATGTCCTTATGGCTTACTTCTTTCAAAAGGATTCACTAAATTTCAGTTTAATAAAACTTTTTGAGCTTTAGAGGAGAGAACTAGGAAGGTGTGAAGTAGGATTTAACTTGTACAAAATAATATCTCTTGCTTTCTATTTCCTACTACTTTTGTCTAAAATCTACAACAATTATGCCCCTAAAAATCCGACTACTCCTTTGGTGGATTCGGTTCACCGAAAAAACACCTATCTATGAATTGCCTGCTGCAAAGGCTCGTCAAGTCAGTAAAAAATCATTTGAAGCTGCAAAAAGGTTGATTGACTATCCCCCAATCAAACTCTTTGCAGTCAAAAACCAAACCGTCAAGGCAAGGGATGGATACCAGATTCCAATACGCATTTACCAACCCACAGATTCCGACAATTTGCCCATTATTGTATTTTATCATGGAGGCGGTTTTGTGATTCGAGATTTAGACAGTCACGACAATGGTTGCCGAAGGTTGGCCCATGATAATAAAGCCGTCGTGGTAAGTGTAGATTATCGCTTAGCACCTGAATACAAGTTTCCGATACCACATCAAGATTGCTATGATGCAACTGTTTGGGTGAGCAAAAATGCAAAATCTATCAGAGGAGATGCCAGCCGATTGGTAGTGATAGGCGATAGTGCAGGCGGAAATTTGGCAACCGTTGTGGCTCAAATAGCAAGAGATGAAAAAGGCCCTAAGATTTGCTATCAAGTGTTGATTTATCCTACGACTGATGCTCGAATGAATCATTCTTCGATTGATGAGTTTTCGGAAGGATATTTATTGACTAGGCCCATGATGCAATGGTTTTTAGATCAATACAAAAGCACGAAAGAAGACATCTACAATCCACTTATGTCCCCTTTGCTGTGTCGTGATTTGTCGAATATGCCTCCCACCCTTATTATTACTGCTGAGTTTGATCCATTGAAGGATGAAGGGATTGCCTATGCTCATCGATTGAAACAAGCAGGAGTAGAAGTGAGACATTCGGATTACGAAGGGTTGGTACATGCCTTCTTCACTATGCCCAAACTACACAAATCTTGTTTGAGGGCTTATGAGGAGATAAAAGAAGTTTTGAAGCCTGTTTTTAGATAATCCTCATAAAAAATGTTTTTATTGATAATTGATGTGGAATTGTTATTGAGTACATCGTTTCTCAATCAAGAGATGGCCATAAATTTTAGCAGTAAAATACTAGGTTCGATAATATGAATCTAAATGCTTTAAATAAATACACTCTATATACTAAAGGCGGGATAAAAAAACGAAAAAAATCTTGGAAGACGATACGAAAATTTCTCACTACCTTAAAAATATGTCCTGTTTTTTTGAACCACTTCAATTGGAAGGGGGGATTTTTATGGTATTATTTTTTTCTTTTTTGTCAAAAAACAAGGTAACCTTTTGAAGATTTTGCTACTAATGGTCGAAATTCAATTTTTCAACTTTATAAAAAAAACAATATGCAAAATCCAGAAATTTCTAAGCAGAATGTTGGTGACGATCCCATGAATCGTCCAAAAATCACAAGTACCCATACCCGTATCAAACGAGGTACTTCTGATAGTTGCGAAACAGAAATTGAACTAACAGTAAAAAGTGCTCATGGAAATAACTACCATTATGCTATACAATTAATATTTTCGAGTTCAAATTTTTATAATATACCCTCTACAGCATGTCAGACTTTTCCGACGAATACTACTATCCTCTATAGTGGTATTACAGGAACTGCCTATTCCAACCCAAATCAAACACCAATCACCGTTAAAGTTGACGGTGAAGAAGATATAAATGTATCACATAATTATACTGATACTTGCTCTGTTTGATTTAGACTACTTTTTATTACATGAATACAAAAAATGAGGAAAGTACAACTCTACTTTTTCGCTCTTTTTTTCAAAAGCAGCGGAGAAATATAGTATTAATTGGTTTAGCTTCAATATTTTATTTATCCACTGCTTTTCAACCTGTTGAAAAAGAGTCCTCTGTTGTTTTGTCAAATATAGAATCAGATACTTTAGCAGCTTGTTACCTACTTGAAGAAAAAAATACGCTTGTTCAAGAAGGAAATCACCAAGCTGCTCTTATTGCCTTAGAAAAAGCTCAAAAATTATATACTCAACACAATCAATGGGAAAGAGCTATCCAATGTGTTGTAGAGTTGGCAAAATTGGTAGATAACTTTGACGCTGTTGAACTCAAAATAAAATATGGCAACTTAGGACTACAGCTCGCTCAAAAATACCTACCTGAAGACCATCCTCTAACAGCCGCTGCGTTTCGTCAAAAAGCTGAAGCATTGATGAATGTCCCCTCTTTAGATTCTGCCAATTATTATTTAACGAAAGCCATTTCTATTTTTGAACAACACCAAATTTGGACAGAATTGGGCTGGACAGAAATTTTGATAGGTTACAATTACTTCCTTCAATATCAATTGGATTCCTGTCAACACCACTATCAAAAGGTAGAAGAACTTCTTCAACAACAAGTGCTTCTCAAGACGACACAAACCAACATTCATTCTACCTTACTTTCTCTTCGAGGACCACTTTATGAACGTCAAGGAGATTACGACAAAGCCATTCAAAATACCAAAAAAGCGCTTCAGTTGGATATAGACAAAGGAGTTGTCACTGCTTTAGACTCCTCTTTCATTTCTCATCACTACAACAACTTAGGGACCTACTATTATTACAAAGGTGATTACCAACGTGCAATCGACAATTTTATACAGGCCATCAACAGTAGTACAGAGGCTTTACAAAATCCTGCAATCCTCAGTAATATGGGAGAATTATTGAGAAAAAAAAATAAATACGCCAAATCCATTGAGTACTTAAAGAAAAGTCTAAAGTTGAGTTCCGCTCAAGATAAAATGGATGTTCTACAAGGTTTGGGAGTTACTTATCAAAAGTTGGGTTTGATAGACAGTGCTGTATATTATTTTCAAGAAGCCATTCGACTCTCTATCAATTACAGAAAACCTATTGCCTTGTATTTACTGGGAAATATTCATGTATCAGAGTCACAATTAGATACAGCTCTCCATTACTTAAAATTAGCAGAAAAAAGCTATCTTGAAGATTCGACCGCTTCTCAACACAGTTCCTTTTTTCTTTCAAACATATATCGGAGTATAGGAGAAGTCTATGCTTTGCATGAAAATTTTGATACGGCATTGGTATTTTACCAAAAATCCTTGGTTGAAAATCATACGGACTTTACAGATAGTCTAAATTTTGAGTCCAATCCTCCTTTAGTTGGTATTTACGACTCCAGATACTTTTGGAAAACCATGCAAGGAAAAGCTAGGGTATTGGCAAAATTCCCCAATGAATCCAAAAAACTCAAAGCATCTTTGGCTTCCTATCAAGTACTGATTCAATGGATGGACAGCCTTCAAGCAAGCCATGCTACAGAAACTGCCAGTTTGGATTGGAGTAGCGAGTTCAAACAAATTTATGAAGAAGCCATTGAAGTAGCTTTTCGATTGTACCAAAGCACCCAAAAAACCGAATACCTCAATCTCGCCTTTTCCTTCTCCGAAAAAAGCAAAAACAGCCTTTTGCTGGAATCTCTCAAAGCAGCAGAAGGAAAAGCCATTGTAGGAGTGCCTGACAGCTTGCTACAAAAAGAAAAAGATTTGAATATTGACATTGCTTTTTATGAAAAGGTTCTGCGAAAAGCACAAGATGAAAAAGAAACTGCCAAAGAAAAATTGTATCAAAATTATCTGTCAAAGTCCCGTCTTCAATTGGTGAAATTGCGAGAAAATTTGGAGCGAGATTTTCCCAAATTTCACGCATTGAAGTATGGAGGTACAACGACTTCGATTGCTAAGGTTCAAGCTGAATTGGTGGACGAAAAAACAGCTTTCTTGGAATATTTTGTAGGAGATAGCTCAGCGTATGTATTTGTCATTACTCCTCGAAAAGCCCATTTCCTTCAATTGGAAGCCCCGATTCAACTGCAAAAAAAATCGGCTGATTTTCGTCAAACCTTGCTGAATCCCACTGCTTTTCGACAAAACGCCAAAAACGCTTTTGCAGACTATCAAACAAAAGCCTACGACTTGTATGAGTCCGTTTTGCAGCCCGTTCTCTCCATTCTTCCTTCCGAAGTACAACAATTCATCATCGTTTCAGATGATTTTTTGAATACCCTTCCCTTTGAAGTTTTGACCCAAACCAACGAAACAACAGGAGGTTTCGATTTTGCAAAACTGCCCTATTTACTCTACGACTACCAACTGCAGTATGCCTATTCTGCTGATTTACTGCTCCAAAATCAAACCAGACAAAATCAACTCCAATCCAATACTCAGTGTTTGGCTTTTGCACCTTCCTATAAAAAAACGGGAGCAATGGCAGAAAGAGGTGGTTTGCGGAATGTAAAAGGGAATTTGCAGGGAACTGCTTTGGAAATTCAAGCTATTTCCGATTTTTTTGACGGAAAATTCGACATTGGAAAAACAGCTACGGAAAGACAATTCAAACAGCTTGCCCCTCAATTCGGATTACTTCATCTCGCCATGCACGGTGTTCCCGACTTCGACAATGCCAACTTCAATCACCTCAAATTTTCCAATATGGAAGCAGACAGTGTAGAGGACAATCTACTGCATCACTACGAAATCGCCAACATGGATTTGCAGGCACAATTGGTGGTTTTGAGTGCTTGCGAAACGGGCTTGGGCAAATATGAAAAAGGAGAAGGCGTGTATAGCCTTGCAAGGAGTTTTATGTATGCGGGTGTGCCGAGTGTGGTGATGAGTTTGTGGAAAGTGAGCGATGCAAGTACGAGTGAGTTGATGCCGTATTTCTACGAAAGTTTGAAGGATGGACTTTCCAAAGAGAGGGCGCTACAAGCTGCTAAAGTCCGTTTTTTGGAGGAAGCAAATCTCGAATATCGGCATCCTTTTTATTGGTCGGCTTTTGTGATGATGGGGGATAATACGGCGATTGAGGGCGGGTATAAGAATTGGATTTGGTGGTTGGTGATTGGGGGAGTGGTTTTAGTTGGAATGGTGATTTTATGGATTAGGAAAAGGACTTTTGTTTAGATGTAAACTTATATTGACAAAGTTAAAATATTGATAATGAAAATCATATCGACATTCATACTACTGTGCATTTTTAATTCAACCACAAAAGGCACAAAGAAAACAAAAGTAAAGAACTGAAATTCAACCATCTCTGTTGTGCCCTTTTGATACTTTTGTGGTTCAAAAATCATATTGTGCAGTAGTATGACTTGGGATTTAGAATTAGAGAAATTGATTAAATTGGAGTGAAATAGCTTTCGTACCTCCACAAAAATTGTCTGAAAATGTTAATTCAAATTGAAGTGATTGTTCTTGTTCTGAATGATTGAAAGCAATTCATTTTCAACCTCTTGAATAGACCATATAGCGGCATCAACTACAGAATCTACTGTTTTGAGTCCTACATAGTATTCATGCAAGACATAATCATCGTAGCAAATATATTGCTGATTAGGTTGATTTAGGACAGATAGCGCAAAAGTTCCGTTTTTTACTTTGACGGGTTGAATAATAAGAGGTACGCATTTCTCCAATGAAGTACTCAGACTCAATTCTCCTTCCTCCATACAGATGACTAAGCCGTCTTTGTCACGCACCAATAAGTAGCTATTCGTATCAATTTTGAGAAAGCGAAAAGGATAGGGTTTACTTGCTCTTCCAAAGATACCATTGTGGACATTTTGATAACTTTCATGAGTGTATTGAATCGTATAAAGTTTTGAAGGATTGAGGGTAATTGTGTCGGATATAGCGTGCATTGTTCTGGTTTTAAAAATTAGAAAATGGTGAGCAAAAAAACCTTTAGTTTTTCCTTTGCCTATCCATTGATAGCAGAACTTGAAAAAGGTTACCCTACTTAATTTATTTTTTTATGAGAAACCAGACTTTTTATTTTCAATTCCTCAATTCCTTCAATAACTCCTCCGCCTTCCTCCCGTATTTATCTCCCGATTCGGTTACATCCTTCAATAAGTTCTTCGCTTCCGTCAATTCTCCTTTTTGCAGTAAGATTAGTGCAACATACCACTTGGCTTTTGACACATAAATACTCGAATCATTTGTTATGATTTTTCGGAACTGCTGTTCGGCAAGAATGAATTGGGGAGGAGTTTGATTGAGGTAGGCATTGCCAAGAGAAAACGCCAAACTCATGTCTTTTCCATTCGTTGCAGCCAAAGACTCAAAGGTTTGTACAGCAGCATCAAAATCTTTTGCTTGGTATTGTTGAATCCCTATCTCAAAATTGGTCGCAGTAGAATCATTTCCCCTCACATCCTCATTCAAAGGATAGGTCTCAACATATTGGGCAAATAGTTCTTCATTTGATGAAGATTCTGAAGGTTGAAACTGCCACAAAAGGAAGGCGCTGAACAAGAAAATCAGAAAAGATGCTGCCATCATCCATTGTCTATTGAAGCCTCCAATTTTTCGCAAAGGCTTGGAGTTTTCTTCTTCCGAAACCTCTTTTTCAAACTCTTTCAGAAATGCCTCTTCTTCTGCCTGTACTACTTTTTGGAAGTTCAAAGCTCCTTCATCTTCCAAAGCCTTATCAATCTCTCGAAACAACTGCACTTGTTCAGCCAGTTTGGGATTGGATTGAATTTCTTGTTCAAAAACCTCGTATTCAGTGGGAGGCAGCGTACCATTTAAGTAAGCTTCAATTTTTTCGTATTTGGGTTGGTTTGCCATTTGTGTATTATAAATACTAAAAGTGATTCAAAATATAATATCGTAGTGGTTTATTCATTTTCGGTTAAATTTTTGTAGTGTTTGTCTTTTTGAATGAGCTTTACTAATTTTTCTTTGCACAAAAATTTGCGTTTTTTGGTATAATTGACACTACTATATCCCATTTGTTTTGTAATCTCTTCCATGCTCACTTTCTTCAAAAATAACCTCAAAACTTTCTGACAGTCAACCCCCAACTGCAAGAATTTTTTGCGATACAAAAGATATTGTTCATTTTGTTCTATTTCGTCTGAAGAATCCTCTACTTCTATTGATAGCATTTGAGTATCAATGGTTACCTCTTTTTTTGGCTTTTTTCTCAATTTATTTGACCAAATATTTCGACATACTGCATAAAAATAGGTCAAAAAGGCACTTGTTAGTTTAAAATCAGGCTTTTGTACCTTTTGATACATCAACATTAGTCCCTCCTGAAAAACATCACGAGCATCCTCCTTAGTCCCACCATGTGTTTCTACTAAGTGGAGAATTGCCTTGAAGTATTTTTGGTAAATTGCACGAATCACCTTTGGGTTTCCGCATTTTATTCCTTCAATGTAAATCTGGTTTTTCGATACCTCGGTCGACATATACTTTTACTTTCAGTTTTTTAGTACACTGTAACATAAGTTTGTTTAGATAACGAGATGTAATCTTCAGAGGAACGGAGAAGGTGACATCTCGTTGTCGGTTTTGAGAGCCTGCCTCGAAACCTAAAGTTATTTCTGTTGCAGTGTATTTAGCTTACAGCAAAGTACAAACAGTTTTTGGGCTTTCAAAATTCGTTTTAGGGACACTTCAAAAATAAGTTTACAAATTTATCGTCATAATTTATTATTCAAATAACCCTATGATGCTTTTTAAATAACAAAAGGGCAGCTATCACACCACTATAAAAGCGTTTGACAGCATTGCCCTCTGTTGTTTGTATAAAAAAACCTGTAAAAATCAAAGTCTTACCATTTGACAAACTTCTGTGTCAATACTTCCAATCCATTCTCGATGCGTAGAATATAAGTTCCTGTTTTCAAGTCGTTCACTTTGAGCTGCAATGAAGCAGCATTGGAGCCCAAGTTTTGACTTTTGACCACTCTACTCGTCATGTCATATACCTTCAAAGTTGTTGAGTTTGAATCACCTCCAAAACTATAGGAGATGTTCAATTGATGACTTGTCGCTGTTGGATAGACTTCAATGGAAGAAATCCCCGTCGACTCACCTCTCTTCAAGCTGATTGTTCCCAAGTTTTTGGTTGTTCCATCAAAATCGGTCTGACTCAATTGGTAGTAAATGGTTCCTTTAGGCACGTTTTGATGTAAAAATTCGTAGCGATTTTCTGTACTGGTTGTGCCATTTCCTGCTACTTTTTGAAGAGGAAGGAAGTTTTGACCAGTGATAGAATAGCTCAACACGAAATGCTGATTGTTCAATTCAGAAGCAGTTGTCCATTGCAGTAAGTTGCCTTCTGTTTGTACTTCTCCTTCAAAAGCCAACAATTCTACAGGTAACTTGGTACAAGGAATCAATCCTGTTTCAAATACTTGTGCTTCATTGCCGTCAGCATCCACTACAATGATGTCGTAACTGGATTCGTTGTCCTCCAAAATAAAGATAAAGGGTTCGCCTTCTTCAATTTCTCCATTGAAGTTACCGCTTACTTGATAAGGGGCTGCGCCTCCTGAAACAACTACGGTTACTTGAGATTGACCTTCTGTTGGTACATCACATACTCGGTTGTGGCTGATGTTGATGGGTTCGGTTGATGTTGCTGCTGCTTGTGGTTTATAAAAAAAGTTACCCGAAGCTGGATTGACATTCAAAACATGGGAACCAAAACCGGGAGTATAAAAAACATAACGAGTAGGAGAGGTCGTTGTATTTCCTTGTGTAAGACCAAAAGCAGCCAATAAAGGAGCAGGTGCAGGTGCGCCTCCTACAAAAAGACTATCTGTATATGTTTTGTCTATTTTCAACAACAAAGCATCCATGGGAATACTTGGACTGCCATCTTCAGTAGGTATAATCAATTTCCCTTCCCCCACTACTTCTCGACTTTCTGTAACATATCTCACATTTTCGCCGGGGGTTGCATTCAAGCCAAATGCAGCAACTGTAAGTTCGAAGGAAGTTTTTCCTATACCATTTTGTGTCCATTCTCTTTCATAGGTAAGAGGAAATTGAAGTATATCTGGACCTGTAAAGGTATTTACGATGGCTGGAAACTGTAGTATGTCATCAACTCCACCACTAATGGCAGTAAGTGGATAAGTTGCTTCTTCAGTCTTTTCTCCTATGTAATAGTATCTGTTTTCATCTATTGCTTCGTATAGTTTGACAGTAATTGGAAAATTACCAGCGAAATCAGCTTCTATATTGCTATAGTTTAAGGCATCGGGGAAATCAGAATCGTCAGTGGCATCAAAATAGGTTCGAGTAGAAAGTTCATCTGGAGTCAAAAAAGAATAGTCCCATACTTGATCGGTTCCTTGGCTTGGAGCATCAAAAATGTCTGTCTCCACCCGGTAAGCCGTCTCTGTAAAACTTGCCTCTCTCGGGAAATCTTCTCTGTTAATAACCACTGAAGATTGAGAGGGTACTGCTTGTGGACGATAGATATATCCATCTGAACGTACCCTCAAAACATCCTTACTAAAACCAGGTCTAACAAAACTATAAAAAGGTTCGTCAATTACCTCTTCCCCTTGTACAAAACCAAAGGCATTTAACAAGGCTTCGGGAGCAGGTGCGCCTCCCACAAAATAATTCGTCACTCTGGAATTAACGGTTTTAACCAACAATACTTCTACAGGATTGGAAGCAGACCCGTCTTCCATAGGAATGATAACATGTCCATAGCCAATAACCTCTACATTATCCGTTCCTACCTCTTGGACAACTCCAGGCGTTTGATCTAAGCCAAACGCAGCTACGGTTAGTTCAAAAATAATATTTCCTGTATGCCCACCTATCCACTGATCTTGATAGTTCATTGGAAACCGCAAGTATTCATTTTTTCCTTCAAAATGATCTACTTGACCTGGAAATCGCAATACATCATCTGGACCTCCGCTAAGGGCAGTAATGGAAAAACTGCTCACTTCTACTTTAGATCCTATTTGACTGAATCCGCTTTCGTCCACTTGTCGATATGCTTTATAAGGAACATCAAATAGATCGAAGTTGAGAGTTGATTCAACATAATTCATTGCAGTGGGAAAATCAGGATCATCGGTCGCATCATGATATTCGGTCTCGATAATTACAGCGGTTTCATGAGCAATTCCCGAATAATCCCATACCATATTGGCACCTCCTTCTGGAATGATTGGCTCTGCTGCTTCAACGCCATGATAACTATCTATGTAGCTGGCTTTTTCGGAAAAATTGTTATGGTCAATGGTGACTTGTGCTTGCAGTTGAAGAACACTCATACACATTAAGAGTGTTAAAAAAATGGTTGTGAAAGTTAGTTGTCTCATGTCTTAAATTTTTTTTGTTGTAATTAAAAATGAACTAAGATTTTTGTTTGAAGAATATTGAGGTAGGAATCAGCATCTTACCTTCAATTTTTCTTCTCTTATGCCCATTAATATCAGAAATGGAAAAAGGTTACCCTCTGAAAATGATTTTTTTCTGATTTTTTTATAAAAAAACTCAGTGCCTCTACGAGAGAGAACACTGAGTTCATTACAAAGAAAAATTAAGACTATTGATTGTGCTTAAAACTTCACAAATTTTGTAGTCAATATTTCCAAGCCATTTTCTATTCTAAGAATATAAGTACCTGTGTTCAAATCAGCTACATTTAGTTGGAGTTGGAGTTGGAGGGAGTTACTGTCCAAATTCCGACTTTTGACCATTCTTCCTGTCAAATCATATACCTTCAAAGTGGTTGCATTTGAAGAATTGACAAAATTGTATGCAATATTGAGTTGAGCATTTGTTGGAGTAGGATAGACTTCAATGGAAGAAATGGCAGTGTTTTCTCCTCGCTTCAAACTGATAACTCCCAAATCTTTGGTTGTGCCATCAAAATCGGTTTGACTCAATTGGTAGTAGGTCGTGCCTTTTGGAGCATTTCGGTGCAAAAATTCGTAGCGATTCGCTGTGCTGCTCGTGCCATTTCCTTCTATTTTTTGAAGTGAAAGGAAGTTTTGTCCATTGACAGAATAGCTCAACCTAAAGTGCTGATTGTTCAATTCAGAAGCAGTCGTCCATTGCAGTAAGTTTCCTTCTGTTTGTACTTCTCCTTCAAAAGCCAACAATTCGACAGGGAGTTTGGTGCAGGGCAACAAATCTGTTTCCAATACCTCTGCTTCCTCACCATTGGCATCCACTACAATGATGTCGTAGCTCGATTCATTGTCGTCCAAAATAAAGATAAAGGACTCGCCTTCTTCAATTTCTCCATTGAAGTTGCCGCTTACTTGGTAAGGTGCTGTTCCTCCTGTGATGGTGACGGTGACTTGTGATTGTCCTTCGGTAGGTACATCGCAGACTCTGTTGTGGCTGATGTTGATGGGTAAAGTGTTGGTTTCGGCAGATAGCAACAATTCAAAATCTCCTTGCTCACCGCCATAGCCACTCAAATAGAGATAATACACTGCCCCTGTCTCGGATGTAAAAGTAATTTCAGAAGTAAAGCCAAACACAAAATCTCCATTTCCATCTTCATTTCCTGTTACACAAACTAAGTCATCGCAGTCTCCCGAATAAAGTTGAAGATTGGTATCATAGTTTGTACCTGCATGATCGGTAGATAGCGTGATTTCTCCTCCTGTTCCTTCAAAAGTGAACCATATTCCATTATTGGGAAAGAATACATCTTCACCACATAGAGTAGGAAGATCCTCATTGTTGCTGTTGCTTGTAGAACCAAACAAATTCACCCCATTTTCGAGGCTCAAAGCTTCTTCACACAAATCGTTACAAGCATTACAAAAAGAACCTCCACAATCAACTCCTGTTTCATCTCCATCTTGAATACCATTGGAGCAAAGATAGGGGACACACTCCATACTCAGTTCAAAGTCTCCTTGGAGTGCATAAACATCGCTTAAATAGACATAATAAGTCGCTCCTAATTCAGAAACAAAATTAAGTTCTCCTTCGTATATATCCCATGCTACACAAACTAAATCATCTCCACTTTCCACCAATACTTGTAGAAGAAAATTACTGTTTGTGCCTGCATGGTCGGTAGATAAAAAAGTTAGGTCTCCTGTTCCTATGAAGCTAACCCATACTCCATTATTGAAATAATCTCCTCCAAAATTACTTAAAAACTCTAAAGCACCTGAAAGCTCTTCATCTTCACAAGGAACAGGCAAATTATTATTGATATTGCTATTGGTAGAACCTGTAACCACATCCCCACAAGAAAGTTCCAAAGCATCCGTCCTACAAGGCAAACAAAAAGAACCTCCACAATCTATCCCCGTCTCATCTGCATTTTGGATATTATCGGAGCAGGTTATACAGCTTCCATCATCTGTTTCATTGATTGCACTATAGTTGTGGGCAAAAGTATCTGTACAACCCGAACAAGGCATACAATTACTACCCCCACAATCAATCCCTGCTTCTTCTCCATTTTGAATACCATCGCTACAACTCACACAAGGAAGGCAACTTCCGCCACAATCCACATCCGTTTCGTCGTTA
Organism: Bacteroidia bacterium; assembly: GCA_030427245.1. Classification (GTDB taxonomy): domain Bacteria; phylum Bacteroidota; class Bacteroidia; order Chitinophagales; family UBA2359; genus JAUHXA01. The sequence continues at coordinate 26,556 of JAUHXA010000020.1, forward strand.
TCTTGTGTATTGTTGGAACAATGTGTAGGCAAAGGGTCACAGCCAGTCGAACTCAATATGCTTTCTCTAAATCCGCCTGGCTCGAACAAGGCACGCATACGGTCTTTTTGTCCCGTAGTAAAAAGATTGAAGCAAGCATCCTGACTGTAATCCATGTAGTTTTGGAACATATCGGGTAAATCTCCAATCCCATCGTCACAACTATTCACCGAACCATGTATGCAGGGTAAACCCGTAAGGTTTGGAGAAGCAGCATTCGGAGTATCTGCTACTAAATCATCTACGGTGCAATCCCCATCTCCCCAGATATGGTACAAGTTGAGCCAATGTCCGACTTCATGAGTCATAGTTCTACCCAAATCAAAAGGAGCTTCTGCATACTCTGCATTTCCGAAATATCTATAATTACATACAACTCCATCGGTAGCTGCAGGGCCACTGTTAGGAAACTGAGCAAAACCCAAAGTTCCTCCTCCTAAATTGCACACTATTACATTGAGATAGTCACTCGTATTCCATGCATCTACACCACCCTGACTACTAGATGCAACATCAGGACTTACTGGCCAACTTGTCCTCGCGGTATAGGTACGGGTAATGCCCGTAGTTGGATTGCCATTGGGGTCTCTCGTTGCCAAACAAAATTCAATTTCTGAATCTGCTGCTACGGGTAGAAAGTCAGCAGGCGTATTGGAGGCATCTGCATTGAGGCGGCGAAAATCTTCGTTCAACACCGCTATTTGAGAGAAAATTTGGGCATCACTGATGTTTTCTTCGATAGTGTGGTACAATACGTGAACGACCACGGGAATGGTGATAACGCTTTGAATTTTTTGCAGTGGGTTCTTGTTTTTAAGTACCTTTTGGGTATGGGCTTCAATTTTTGCCCTGTTTTCGATGATTTCGGGGTACTTTTCTATCATCCTTTCAAGGTGTCCCATCGTGCCGCATCTTTCATGGTTGTGATTAGGGTCGTGGTGGGTTTGAGAGATTAAACTTATTGGGCTGATAAAAAGGAAAAATACTGTTAATAAAAATTGTAAAATTATGTTTTTCATATGTGCTAAATATTTGAGGTATCCGATACCTATTATTATAATGTTGCTCATTAATAGCAGAAAGGGGAAAAGGTTACCCTGTGAAAATAATTTTTTTCAGAAAAAAAGAAACCCAACTGAACGAATCAGTTGGGTTCTCACATAACTAAGTGTGGTGACTTTTAGGAAAAAGAATTTTGTTTTCTTTATTTTACGAAATTGTTACTTCGTCAATAATAATTTGATGTGCTGAACCTCTCCATTTGCAGTGGTTAATTTGGCAATGTAAGTACCCGTAGGCATCGCTGTTCCGAAAGATACTTGATAGTTTTGTCCACCTTCTGCTGTACCATCAAACAGGGTAGCGACACTTGCACCTCTGATGTCAAACACTTCCAAAAGAACTTGCTCGTCTGTATCTACATTGAAGTGAATTATTGTTTCATCCGTAAATGGGTTTGGAGCAGCCATTAGTTGAGTTAGGGTTTCTATATCTGCCTTACGTCCTCTACCTCTTGAGCTATATGAGATGCGAACATGAATGACCTCTTCGTTCCCTAAACAGTCTGTAACAGTCAAGGTGTAAATACCTGTATGGGTCAATCCCGATATATCTTCAGTCGTGGCTGTAAAGTCGCCAGGGCCTGTCCAGGAGAAACTCATAAGACCATCACAAGGTCCGCCACTTACAGTCATATCAATAGATCCTGTTGTGCCACCTCTCAAAGGAATATTTGTTGTGGATTTTAGCTGAATGACCATGGGAGGGTAACAATTCATGGTCAATTTATAATTTCCTTGCTCACCATAAAATCCTGATAGATATAGATAATAGATTTCACCAGCTAAAGAGTTCAAAACAACTGAGGAAGTATAACCATTTACAAAATTATTTCCTCCGTCTTCATCTTCTGCTACACATACTTGTGCACGACACTCCCCTTTGAAAATCTGTATATTAGTATCGAAATTGGTCTGTGGATGATCCGTAGAAAACTGCATGGCTTCCCCTGTTCCTACAAAGGTGTACCAAACCCCCTCATCAGGATTGACCGCTTTGTCAGAAGTTCTATCTACTTTGTCACAAGCCTCCATCAAATCAGTATTGGTATATTGAAGCGTATTGCCAATTGCCATATCTCCACACTGAATAGGCAGTGCATTGATACACAAATCGCCACAAGGCGCACAGGGGCCTCCACAGTCAATGCCTGTTTCATTGCCATTTTGAATGCCATCTCCACAGAGGTTTTCTGCCAAATTTGGACGGAAGAAAACGCTTTGGTCTCCTTCTGCAAAATAATCAAATATAGGGAGTCCATAATTAGGCGTATAGAAACGATAATTTACTGCTGTTTTTGTTTGTCCTTGTGAAACTTGAAATGTAGCTAACAAAGTGGGTAATAGAAATGCAGGGGCATTATCTATATCCAAAAAGAAGCTATCTACAACAGTACTTTCTACTTTAACCAATAAAGCTTCTGCCGATACAGTACCTGTACCATTTGCAGAGGGAAGGATAATCGTTCCTTCGCCTACAACTTCCCGTGTTTCTGTAAAATAGTTTTTCTTCCGTACAGGGGCGTTATCTAAGCCAAATGCTCCCACACTCAGATTGAAATTTATGGTTTCGCTTTGGCTTTGTGTCCATTGTTTACCATAAGTAAGTGGAAATTGAAGTTCATCAATTCTTCCTTCGAGGATCTTTACCTGGCTGGGAAAGTGAAGTTGGTCATTCGGATTACCCGTAAGGAGGAGTAGAGAAAAACTAGCATCTTGTCTTGTAGATCCTAAGGTATACACACCTTGCATATCTATTTCTTCATAGATTCGAATAGGAGTTGAAAAGTTCTGAAACACTAAAAAGCCTTGCGTTGACAAGTTGGCATTTGGAAATATGGAACTGTTGGTTTCATCTTCATAATTACTTGTGAAGGTAGAGTCTGTTTCAAGATAGGAATAGTCCCATACTTGATTGAGTCCTTCTTGTGGAGGAGCAGCAACCACTGGATTGCTAACATGAGTTGTGTGGATAGCATCTCCTCGTCTCGGATAATTGGCTTTGGTAATGGTTAAATTGGCTTGAGGTTGAGTCCCTCGTGGTCTATATATGTACCTATCTTGAGAGATAAACAAAACTACCTCTGGAAAATCTGGTGTATAAAAGGAGTAATCAACTCCCAAATCTGTGACAGCTCCTTGTGTTGTGCCAAAAGCTCCTATCAAGGCATCAGGAGCAGGAAATCCTCCTAAAAAAAAGCTGTCTATTCTCGTAGTTGTGCTTTTAATAAGTAGCACTTCTACTGGATCAGAAGGAGTGCCATCTTCCAAAGGTATAATCAATTCCCCATACCCTACTACTTCGCTTGTATGAGTCAAGTATTGTTTATCAACTCCTGGTTGTTGGTCTAAGCCAAATAAACCAACCGTTAGTTCAAAATCGGTATAAGCAATGTAAGTATCTGTCCACTTGTCTTTATAGCTTGCAGGAAACCTTAGAAGATCACCCGTACCACCTTCGTGGGGTCTGGCTATAGGAGGGAATCTCAAAACATCATTGGGTCCTCCTGTAATAGAATCAATGGGAAAAGTAGTATCTAAGGACTTAAGTCCTACCTGCTTATAGCCCGTTTCATCTAAACTTTGATAAACATAATTAGGAATTTTAAATCCTTGAAAGTTAAGATTACCAAGAACACGAATCGAGGCATTGGGAATGTCAGGGTCGTTGGTAGCATCTTCATTTTGCGAGGAAAACTGAGTCCCCAAGGGAATTCCAGAATAATCCCATACTTGATTAGGACCTTCACTGGGCGTAGCAATATCTGTGTTGCTTTTAGAGTAATAAATATCTGTACCAGGTTGTACAGGGAAGTTACTTTTTTTAATGGTTACTTGGGCATTCAGTAAGGACATTCCTGTACACAATAATAAGAAAAAAACGGTTTTAATTGTAAGTTGTCTCATAGTTTAAATTTTTTTGAATTATAATATTAAGGTAAAGAAGGTTAAAGTGGAAGACATTACCTCAATCTTCTTTTATTTGCTCATTAATAGCAGAAATCAAAAAAGGTTACCCTGTGAAAATGATTTTTTATTTAAAAAAAAACTCAGTGCCTCTATAAGAGAAAACACTGAGTTCATTACAAAAAAATTAAGACTATTCATTATGCTTAAAACTTTACAAAATTTGTAGTCAATACTTCTGCTCCATTTTTTATTTGTAGAATATAAGTACCTGTATTCAAATAAGCTACATTTATTTGGAATTGAAGATAGCTCTTGCTCAAATCTTGACTCTTAACCACTCTACCTGTCATATCATATACCTTCAAGGTTGTTGAGTTTGAATCACCTCCAAAACTATAGGAGATGTTCAATTGATGACTTGTCGCTGTTGGATAGACTTCAATGGAAGAAATACCAGTCGTTTTACCTCTCTTCAAGCTAATTGTCCCCAAGTTTTTGGTTGTGCCATCCCAATCGGTTTGACTCAATTGGTAATAAGCCGTTCCTTGTGGTGTATTTCGGTGCAAGAATTCGTAGCGGTTGGCGGCACTTGTTGTTCCGTTTCCAGCCATTTTTTGAAGCGGAAGGAAGTTTTGACCATCGATAGAATAGCTCAATGTAAAGTATTGGTTGTTCAATTCAGAAGCAGTTGTCCATTGCAGTGAATTCCCTTCGGCTTTTACTTCTCCTTCAAAAGACAATAATTCAACAGGTAGCTTGGTACAAGGTATCAAACCTATTTCAAATACTTGTGATTCATTGCCGTCTGCATCTACTACGATGATGTCATAGCCAGAATCGTTGTCGTCCAAAATAAAGATAAACGACTCGTTCTCTTCGATTTCACCATTGAAGTTACCGCTTACTTGATAAGGGGCTGCGCCGCCTGTAATGACGACTGTAACTTGTGATTGTCCTTCACTTGGTACATCGCATACTCGGTTATGACTGATGTTGATGGGTTCGGCCGTTACTGTTACTTGTGGGCGATAGGTATATCTAACTGATGAGTACACAGTCAAAACAGGCTCATCAAAACCAGGTCTATAAAAGGCATAAGAGGGTTCGATAATTACCTCTTCTCCCTCTACCAAACCAAAGGCACTTAATAAGGCTGCGGGGGCAGGTGCGCCTCCCAAAAAATAATTTGACACTGAGGAAGTAGAAGTTTTTACCAACAATACTTCTACAGGATTAGAAGCAGACCCGTCTTCCATAGGAATGATGACCTGTCCATACCCAATGACTTCTACATTATTCGTCGCTGTCCCTCGGGCAGTCCCAGGAGTTTGATTTAAGCCAAACCCAGCTACGGTTATTTCAAAATTAATTTCATCTACAGAGGTAGATGTCCACTGGTCTTGATAGTTCATTGGAAACCGTAGATATTCATATTTTCCTTCCAAATGAATTACTCGTTCTGGAAATCGCAATACATCATCTGTCCCCCCGCTAAGAGCAGTAATAGAAAAACTGCTCTCTTCGACTTTAGATCCTATATAACTGTGTCCGCTTTCGTCCAGTTGGAAATAGGCTTTCTGAGGAATAGTAAATGTGGTGAAATCGAGACTTGTTTCCCAATAATTCAGTGCATTTGGAAAATCAGAATCATTGGTCGCATCATGAAATTCTTGCTGTATAATGGTAGCGGTTTCATGTGCAATTCCCGAATAATCCCATACCATATTGGCTCCCCCTTCTGGGATGATTGGCTCTGCTGTTTTAAGGTTATAAAAACTATCTACATAAGCAGCTCTTGCAGGAAAATTGCTGTGGTCAATGGTAACTTGGGCTTGTAGCGAGGACATTCCCATACATAGTAATAGGAAAAGAACAGTTGTAATTTTAATTTGTCTCATGTCTTAAATTTTTTGTTTTAATTATAAAATGAATTAAGGTGTTGATTTGAAGGACATTGAATGTGAATAATCTCCTTCAACGTCTCTCTTTTGCTCTCTAATAGCAAAAATCTAAAAAGGTTACCCTTCGAAAAGCACTTTTTTCAAAAAAATCAATGAGCAACCATCAATTTCTTGATATCCAATACTTTATTTTCTGTTTCCAATTGATAGAGGCATATCCCATTTTGAAGGGAAACGGTTGGCAGTTCGATGTGTGTGCTTTCTGCTTCAATATTTTTCTGCCTGTCAAATCTGTTAATGTGAATGTTATGGACTGGGTAATATTGCTCAAATTTATTTGTGTTGATTCATTGCTTGGATTGGGATGGTTTTGTCTCATTCATTAGTGTGCAGGAGGAACTTTACAGCCGCTTGAAGGCTCAATAGTCCAGTGAAAATCAGCAGAATGTAAGCCAGGTCCTACATCAGTTTCGTTGTTTTTATTTGCGGCATATACTCTTTTGACATTCATGCTCATATCTACTGCCATCACTGTTCCGTGATGAGATTTTAGTTCACCTCCGTTTATGTGCCATTTTTCCCAATCTTGTGCTTGGCCCGCTTTCCAAACTACGCCACCCCATTCTGGTCTTCCAGATGCAAAGTTTCCATCTTCTCCATAAATCGTATAGCGACCATCAGAGAGTTTGGTAATGTAAAATTTTTCCCAGCCATCTGCGACAGGGCGATTGGCATAGTAATCTACTCCTCCGCCATTGTGGGTGAGATATTCATTGGTTCTATTGTTTTTCAAAGCATAACAGCCTGTTGCGACCTGTGCTTCAATGGTAGAATTGGAGAAAAAAAAGAGGATTCCAACTGCAAAAAAGAAATAAGATAAGCGTTTCATGTTGTGAATTTTTAGAAATGTGAATTCAATAAGTTTTTGAAGAAGAGCGAGGGTTGCGTGTAGTGACTCTATCAGGTTATCAAGGCGTTTTACAACCTTGTGAAGGTTCGACTATCCATTGAAAATAGGTATGATAAGGGTTTTCATTAGATAAGAATTTGGACATCACATGTGCATTGTGTTTGTTTTCCTCTCTGTAATCAGCAGTGCGTAACACATCCGTACTATTTGCATAGAGTTGGCTGCCATGATGAGAAGTAAATGTTTTGTATGTACCATTGTAACTCCATTTTTCCCACGCTTGTGGTTGCCCCACTTTCCATACTAAGCCAGCCTGCTGCGCCGAAAGGTATTTTCCATCTTCTCCATAAATAGTCACTTTGCCATCTACATTGGTAATGTAAAATTTTTCCCAGCCATCTGCTGTTCCTCGGTTGGCATAATACTCAATACTACCTCCACCATTGTGGCTTATATACTTGTTGTCCTCTACATTTTTTATAGCATAACAGCCATTCGCAATTTGGGCTTGGCTATAGTTAGTTAGGAGTAAACAAAAACAAATTGTTAGAAAGAAATAAATTAACTGTTTCATTTTTTTGAAATTTTGGTTTGATGAAATATTTTAATGTTGCTTTTTTTGCTTGCGGTCATTTATAGCAGTCTTTTAAAAAGGTAGCTAAACACAAGTACTTGATTTGCTTGCTACAAAGGTGAGGTAAAAGGGAGGGCAAGGCTTATCAAAAAACTTAGAAATCGTAGCAATTTTTGGAAAGGAATGCGAAAAAACGAACATTTTGTAGCAAAAAACGAACATCGAGGAAGAAATGGGCTGTTTGGAAGGCTGAAGTGAGATTTTCTTTTAGGATATACGATTACATGATTTGTGAGACTTGATTTTGCAAAAAGCCAATTCAAAGGTCAAAAATCGTCTATCGCAAACCTTACATCCACCCAATGTGAGAGTTACTAAAGTGGATGGATTTAGAATGATGCTAAGAAAATTTCTTAGCATTATCAAGTGAGGTTTTGAATTGAGTATGTCACAAACCTGTTGCAATAGTAACCCCAGCGGGGTTTAATCCATAGCGTAGGGCGAAAGCCCTACGGCGTGTGAAAGGATTTTCTTAGCCCTGAAAGGGAGCAGTATTTAAAATGTTGTTTTATCTCGCCCTTTCAGGGCTGAATACATTACTTAATTTAGCTCGTAGGGCTTCGTAAACTTTGCCCTACGCTATTGCTATTGCCCTTTCAGGGCAGCTTGTGAAAGAGACAAATCATGACCACTGATTTGTAACAAACTGTTTTGAGTTTGATGCTTGAATTTAAATTTTATGATACAGCTTTACCCCTCCAAAAAATTCCCTGGAGTCGTTCCATATTTATCCTTAAAACACTTAACAAAATAGGAAGTACTACTGAATCCCGTTTCAAAAGCAATTTCGGAAACATTGCCCGTTTTTTGGCGGAGCAGTTCAGTAGCCTTTTGGAGGCGAAGATTGCGGATAAACTTATTGGCAGAAAGGTCGGTGAGTGCTTTTAGTTTGCGATTGAGATGTACACGACTCATACCAACGGCTTCTGCGAGGACTTCCACACCAAACTGTTCGTCCGAAAGGTGATTTTCGATGGTACTACAAACTTTCTCTAAAAAAGCTTGGTCGACAGGATTGGTCTGAATCGCTTTGGGTTCAATGTTGGGGGCTTCTGCAAATTGTTTTCGCAGTTGTCGCCGCACAGCAATCAAATTGCGTACCCTAACCTCCAATTCTTTGGTATCAAAAGGTTTGACCAAATAATCGTCTGCTCCTGTTTCTAAACCATGCAATTTTTCCTCTTGAGCAGCTTTGGCAGTCAACAAAATAATGGGAATATGACTTGTGCGTTGGTCGGTTTTCAAGGTGTGACACACTTCGTAGCCGTTTTTTTTGGGCATCATCACATCACTAATCACTAAGTCAGGAAGGTACTGCAAAGCTTTTTCTATGCCATCTTGTCCATTGATAGCCTCCACGATTTCAAAAGATTGAACGAGATATTGTTTAATATAAACCCTTACATCGGCATGGTCTTCAACGACCAATACGATAGGGCGTTTCTTATTGAAGGAAGGAATTTGGGGAGCTACGATATTGAAGGTTTCTTCATGTAGTATTGAAGGAGCAAATTGATGCGGTATTTCTTCCATTGTAGGAGAAGCATCTTCCACAATTTCGCTTTTCTTCAAATGCTTTTTCCCTTTTGGCAGCAAAATGGTGAAGATTGTCCCTTTTTCGATAGTGCTTTGTACCTCAATGGTTCCCTTATGTAGTTCCACCAATTCTTTGACCAATGCCAAGCCTATGCCCGTTCCTTCGTGTTGGCGAATCTCGGAGCTGTCCACTTGATAAAATCGATTAAAGATATAGGGCAGTCTTGAAGCGGGAATGCCCATTCCATTGTCTTGTACCTGAATCTCTACAAATTTGTCTTGTTCGGTCAGCAAAACGGCTACCTCTCCCTGTTCGTCCGTAAATTTGAGGGCATTGGAGAGGAGGTTGTACAGTATTTTTTCGATTTTTTCTTGCTCTACATACAGCAAAATCGTGTCTTTTTGACTCACAAAATGCAGACGAATGTCTTTGGTCTCCGCCAAAGATTCAAAAGACATCACAATGCCCTTCACCAGAGGGGTGAAATTTTGTTTGCTTGCCTTCAAAGTCATTTTACCCGCCTCCAATTTGGAGAGGTCGAGTAGTTGGTTGATGAGTTGCAGCAATCTTTGGGCTTGATGGTGTGCTACCTTCAAAAGGTTTTTATCCTGTTCATTTTTTTGTTTTTCCATCACCTGCTTTACTGGACCTAAGACCAAGGTAAGTGGCGTTCTAAATTCATGGCTGATGTTGGCAAAAAAGCGGGATTTCAAATGGTCGAGTTCTTCAAAACGGCGTTTTTCACTCCGAATCTTATTTACTTTGTCAAATAAAGCGTAAAACAGGATGCCCGAAAAAACAATGGTACTCACCTGAAAGCCGTATCTAACAATTTGGACATATTTGTTACCAAACGATACAACATATAATTGCATTATTCCTGCAACGAAAAGAATCCCTATTGAAAACAATAAAATACGTGCTGGTTTGATTTTTTCAAAAGCCAATAGAACTATTGGGATGATAGCCAACACAGTCCATATCAAAACACTATAATTTACAGCAACCATTGCCGTATTTGGATCTGGGAGAAACCCTGCTGCTATATGAACAGTAGTAATGAAAAAGGCATAAGTCCAGTAGGTGTAATAATATTTGGGCAAATGTTTTTTCAACTGAATATAATCAGAGACAAATAAGGAAATAGACAGCATCAAGCCCGAAGTGATGGAAATCATAGTAGCTGCCTGATTCACCTGAAATTGATAAATGAAAAAATTCTGTAAAACCGAGTTTATATGCCAGAAATAAGCTGTAAAGAAAAAGGTCAATAAAGCAAAATAGATAAAGGTTCTCTCTCGAAATATACCAAACATAAATAGGCTCACCAACGAAAATAGAACCATCACCCCACCATAAAAAAATTGCCAATTGTACATTAGTATCAAAGTGTTTATACGTGACTTTGAATTATAAATAGACATATGAGCTATATGCGATTTATCTGTTGGCTTGTTAACACTCAGTTTGATATAATAAAGCAAGTCTTCTTTGCTCTTGAGACGGATTGGAACATAGTTACTAATAGAATTCAAATTTTTGTTGTGAGGATTTACTGCTTGAATCGTCTTACTTTCCTCTATGACTTGACTATTCTCAATTGTATACACCGATACAGTATCAATATCATGACATAGAGTGAAATAACTATTGAGTGTTTGACTTCCTTCATTAACCAACCGAAATCTTATCCAAGCGGTAGTTCCTTCTTCCATTTTTTCATTCTTGTTCTGCAATGGAGCAAATAAAGAATCTGGAAGTAGAAGGACTTCTTCAATGCTGTGTTTTTTCGCTTCTTCAAAAAAAACATTCAGGGAATCTCCTATCCCAACCCTATCTGCAGGATTTTCATCGTAGGTATAAGTATAGATGGGGTTTTCTACAAACAATTGGAGAACAAATAAAAATGAGGATATAAACAGTAGGGGTAAACGCATGAACGGGTTTTTGAAGGCTAAGATAGGAAATAAAATCTGTCGTTATTTTTGAGGGAAATTTGAAAAGAATAAAACCAAATGGGTAACCTTTTGTTTCGTTTTGCTATCAATGTCCGATGAACAAACTATTTCATTTCAAGTAGGAGAAGAAAACTATCGATTGATTGCTCCACTCATCCGAAATAGTGATTCCTACTCTATCTGTCATTATTAGAATGAATGGCAATAATTTCTGAACGAAGCAAATTTCGTCCTACCGATTTGAAATCTAAAAAGTTTCGGAATTCATCGAACTTGCCCATTGAAAAAGTCACAATAAGGTTAAATTTTACATACGCTCATTTTTTTTATGAGAAGAAATTATATGAAAAACTTTGCCAAAGCCATTGATACCAAATGTTTTGTTCAAAGCGTTTATGGAGTAAGAGTGGTATTAAAAGTAGAAATGGGAAGGAGGAAATAATTATGGAATAAAAATTGATTTGTTAAGGTATATGACATAAGTAGGAAGCAGATAAGGTGGTAAATTTCCTTACCTTTATCCAAATAAAACCTGCCCCTATGCTCAATTATTTTAAAAACGCTACTAAGCCCATGAACAGAGAAACAAACATCAACAGCAATTATTCTATCCAATTGATTTCTCCCAAAAATCCCTTATTGGTTGAGGCAATCAAATTGCGTTTTGAAGTTTTTGTGTGGGAGCAGCGTGTTCCCATCGAAATGGAAGTAGATGAATATGATCGCCGATGCAATCATTTGGTGGTGTTAGACAAACAACAAAGAGTCGTTGGTACTCTTAGATTGGTGTCACAGGGCGAAAATGTAAAAATGGGGCGTTTTGTGATTCGAAAATCTCACCGACGCAGAGGGTTGGGGACATGGATGATGCAGGCTGTCCTCAAAATTGCCAAGCAAAAAGGCTTTCAATACATGATTTTGGAAGCACAAACTTATGTCGTTTCTTTCTACGAAAACTTGGGTTTTGAAGTGACAAGTGAGGAGTTTATGGATGCAGGAATCCCACACAAGCGAATGAGTAAGGCGCTTTAAGGTAAGGCAAACTAACTTAGCTTTGCATCACACCGTTTCAACAGTTCTTCAATCGCTTCTTCCAACAATTGAGAGCATTCTAACTTCCTATCAAAACCCGAATAATCTTTAGACTCTCTCCATGCTTTTTGTAGTTCAAATTTAGATTGAGAGGTGGTGAAAAAAATGCCTTTTGACTGGAAATAGTCAGCCAAATAAATTTGTTCGGTTTGTCCTGGCGTAGGAATCAAAATCGCATTTTTACCCAAAGTTGCTAAGTCCATAATGGTACTATAACCCGACCTCGCTATCACGACATCGGCTGTCAATAAAACTTGGTTCAAATCTTTGGCGGTTAGAAAATTAACCGTTTGGAGGTTTGAAGTTAATTGATGAAAAACTTGCTGCTCGGTTATACCTTTTACAATCAATACTTTCAAATCGGTTTGAAGGACTTGTTTTCGAAGCATTTCTTCAAACAATGTGCGTTGGGGTTCAGGCCCTGACAAGACTGCAACTATATCGTATTTTTCCTTCAAAAAATCGCACAGTCTTTTATTCTGCTCCACGATTGGTTCTTTTCGCATCCTCGAAAGCGCACCTACAAAGCGAAATTTATCATTGGATAAAGCCTCTGCATGTGCCAAGTCGCCACTCAAGCTTTGACTTATTGAAGGGAAATCGGGAATCCAACATTGAGAAAAAGGACGAATAAAGCGCATTTGTGTCTTTGCTACCATGCCCTCCAAAAATTGAAGGAAAGGAGGCATTTTCAAAAAAAGTTGGTGACTTACAAAAATAGAAGGAATACCATTCACATAACAACCATAACGATTGTCGGAAATAATGGCGTTAATTTTTTCATTTTTAACAATCTGTTGAATCGCTCTCTGCTCTTGTTGAATGACCCTCAAAATTTTTGGAATTTGCCAAAGCATAGTTGGTAACAATCCAATAGTATGACCACTGTAGTGAATATCATAAGCAGGTAGTTCAATGTGCTGCAAAGCAGGATACTCTTTCTTCAACAATGCCAGTGCCCGACCATCACTTGCAATAACGACAGTGATGTTTTTTTTTAAAAGTGCATTGATGATGGGCATACACCGAGTAGCATGTCCAAGCCCCCAATTTAAAGGTGCAACGATAACTTTCAAACGGACATTCGATTCAAAAATAGGAGTCTTTTTACTAGTCAAGTTCATTTTATTTAAAGAGACTTCGTACATTTGAGAAAGACAGAATTTTATCAATATCTATTTTTATCTTAAACATTTTTTTTAGCAAAAAGACAAAGAGAATATAATGATGATTTAATACCCAGTCTTTCCTTTAGTGTTACCTTTAAGCCAATCTGTAGTCTGTTCTTTAGAAAGGTATAGTTTTTGTACTTCATCTAAAGAGAGATGCCCATATTTTAATCATATCACGACACTTCACACATTTGAGCTGACTTTCTGGATAAATCTATAAAAAGTCAGTAAAAGTATGTACAATAATCTAACTTTTACTCCTTCAAAACTGTTAACTTCTTAAACAAGCGATGGGAACACCACCAATTCGACGGCTAAGAAGTTTAACGATAAATTTTAATTGCCTATGAAGTTTCGTCGACTTACTTATGAAGAGCTAGAGGAACGCACCTCGCAGTTCATCAAATTTTTAGCCAAAAACTCCATTGATACGTCTCAATGGTCAGAGTTGTTGGAAACCAAGCCTGAATATGCCCGAAAACTGGTAGATGATTTCAGTGATTTAGTTATGGAACATACCTTGAATAAGGTTGAATTTTTGGAGCATCGAACCGACAATGATTTGAAGGTTTATAAGCTACTCAAAACCAAGGTGATTGTCATTCACCTTCAAATTGGGGAGAAAACAGGCTTGAATCTAAGGCGTTATGCTTCTGTTGCCAATTTGCTTTCTGGATTAGAGCGGGATATGTGGGAGGCTATTCGGTTGAACATATATGAATATAAATATAAAAGAGAGAGAGCACAAGAGATATTTCAATTGATGGAATCGGAGTGTTTTATTACCCACAAAAACGAATTTGCTGCGCTTTACAAGCTGATTCAAAATGGCAGTAGGGCTACCTGATTTTTTTGTCTTATCGAATAAAGAAATGAAAATTAGTCGTAATTTTGATTTTCATTGTTAGTCTAATTTTCGTTTTGAATGGCTATTGCCGAAAAAAAAGTTTATTTCGCTTCTGATTTACATTTAGGTGCGCCTACACTCGAAGCCAGCAAAATACGTGAAAAACGTTTTGTGAGGTGGCTCGACAGCATCAAACACGATGCAAGTGCCTTGTATTTGGTTGGCGATTTATTCGACTTTTGGTTTGAATACAAAACCGTAGTACCGAGAGGTTATTTGCGTTTTTTCGGCAAGTTGATTGAATTGAAGGATATGGGAGTAGAAATTTTGGTTTTTACTGGCAACCACGATGTCTGGATGTTCGATTATTTTCAAGAAGAGTTAGACATTCCTGTATATTACCAACCTATCACTCGAAACATCGGCGGTAAAACTTTCTTTATTGGTCATGGCGACGGTTTGGGCCCAGACGATAAGGGCTACAAATTCCTTAAAAAAGTCTTCACCAACCGAGTCTGTCAATGGCTGTTTGCACGCCTTCATCCCAACTTTGCAATTGGACTTGCCAACTACTTTTCTCGCAAAAGTCGTGGTCAAGAAAAACCAGAAGACATTTTTTTGGGTGAAGACAAAGAATGGCTCGTATTGTACTCCAAAAGAAAGCTCATACAAAACCCCGATATTGATTATTTTATCTTCGGACACCGACATTTACCCTTAGACATACGACTGAGCGACAAAAGCCGTTATGTGAACTTAGGTGACTGGATTAAATACAATTCTTATGCACAATTTGATGGACAAAATTTACAACTCAGCTATTTTGAAAGCACTTAGCTTGTGTTTGGTGGTAGGAACACTTTGGGCGTTTACCTTTGCCAATGAAGACAATTATCAACTCGTCAGTACGATTCCTGTTGAAGGGAAGTTCATGGCAACTGATTTTTTGAAAAATGCCTATGTCATTACCGAACGCAATCAGGTGATGAAATACGATTCAGTAGGCAATTTGGTCGGTAATTTTAGTGAAAGCAAGTTTGGCAATCCGACTTCGGTTGATGCTACGAGTCCTTTCAATGTCTTGATCTTCTTCAAGGATTTTGCAACGGCGGTTACAACTGATATGCGCTTGAATACCCGCCGATTGTACAAACTTTCTAATATTGGTATCAAGAACATTGCAGCAGTCGCTCTATCTCACGACAATTATATTTGGATATATGATGAGGACGAAAACCGTCTCAAAAAAATTAATCCGAACTATGAAGAGATTTACAAAAGCTTAGACATTCAGCAGTTGGTAGGTGAAGAAGTGCACCCCAATTTTATCATAGAACGCACTATTTCGGGTAGTCATCTGGTGTTTTTAGGTGTTCCAAATATGGGCATTATGGTCTTTGATATGTTTGGGAATTATTATACGTCTATTCCCAACCATAGCCTACAAGCCGAAAACTTGACTTCTTTTCAAATCATCAACGATAAGATTGTTTATTTCTTTGATGGTCAAGTGATGGTTTACGACTTTTTTACCAAAGAAATTTCTGCCCTGAATATTCCTCACACTACTCATTCGCAGGTGGTAAATATCGAAAGAGGACAGCTTTTTTTGTTGAATAATAAAGAATTGAAGATGTATGCAAGGACGGTGAACTGACAGCTCAACGGAGATTTGTGCCATCTATCGGCAACTATAAACCGTCTGTCGAATTGTAGTGGATTAAAATTTTAGTTAGACTTATATTTGTACTGTGAAGTTTGAGAAAACATTACAGTACACACAAATATTAACACACATACACAGGTATATTTTTCTTTTGAGTGAAGATAAAAAACTGGTAGTCGTCTTATTAGGACATAAACTACCAGTTTTTTTGTTTTACCCCCTCAAAAGCCTCCCTTTATGTGTCAATTTCCAAAAAAAGAAAATGTTTTTATTTTATTGTAAATCAATTTATTGAATGGGATAGGATTTCAAAAAAGCAAGATAATGAGTAGATAAGTAAGTCAAATTTTGGGTTTTCTTTCCTTTGGCTTGTGCCTTCAATGGTTGAGATTTGGAAAAGAATGAGGTAATTGTCTGTAAATAAATCCAATACGGCAATTATTTCAAATATTTATTTTTCCTAATTTTTTAAACCCATTTACAATGAAACAAGCCCACGCTTTTTCTTCGAAGGCATTTTATATATTATGCCCCCCCCCTATGTTTGAAACAAGTAATAATTACATGTATCTTATTAACAGTTAATTTTTCCAGTTCTCTTTTACAGGGAGCAACCTTTGATTTAACAGTTCAAATTACAGAATCACCTGATGGAATATTGCACATACATTTGGATCCAGATGGAGATGTTCCTTCATTTGACGGTTGTGGCGGACAAGAAGATGATGGAATGAAACTTACATTATTGTTTAATTTTTATGATGAATTTAACAATTTGATTCATACCGTTGATTTGAAACAATCAGATGGAAACCCAATTTTATTTGATAATTTATCCAACCAAAGTCCTAAAAATTATTGGTTTCCCAAAAACCTTGTTTATGACTACTTTATTTACCTTCCTCCTTCAAACGTGTTAGATGAAAATGGTGCAATAACTACATGTAACAGCGGAATTCCAAATATTGATAATATTACTAATGTTGAAATAATAACAAGTTTGAATATTATTCCTTGTCCAGCATGGCAATCTATCAGCACAAATGGCGTTTCTTTAAGTTTAAATTATTTAGGGGAATCATTAAGCAGTTTTAACTGTGAATCCAGTTCAAATCCTCAAGAATGTATAAATATTACTAGTGAGCATGATTTCAATGTACCTACTAATACTGGTACAAATCTCCCCGTAGGATATATTGATTTCGGAGTTGAGTTCTTTGAGGTAATAGCAGATTGTGAGGTTAATCAGTCTGCATGTCCCGAGAATACTAATGGAGTTTGGGTAACTTATGCAATTCCTTATGGAGGGTGCCCAGAATATAGTCAAAATTGGACTTATGAAGACGGAAATTCAACCTATACAGCATGTCATTTCGCTGCTAATGAATTTGATTCTTCTCAAGTTGCAGATCCTGATAATCCTACAACATTTGAAGATACTTATGCTGTAAGTCCTGATTATCCATATTTTATTACAATAACAGATGCAATAGGAAATCAGATACAAGAAACACTAAATGCAGAAGCCATAGAGTCTGATTTGATAGATAAAGTGGAAAAAATAGATGAGTTTCATGATGAATGTGATAGTTGGGTTATTATTGAAATCTCTCCACAAGATGTTGTTTTAAATAATCAAAACAGTGAATATGATATAAGTATTTCAGGTCCAGGTATTGCATCTATTCAAAATGGAAATCGTTATAAACGTAAAATTCAAGAGAATGGTACCTACATAATAAGCATAACCAATAAATTTTCAGGTTGTGGAGAGGAGGTAGAGATAGAAATCACGGAAATTAAAGAAATTCTTGATTTACCTGTAGTAGATGTAGGTTCAGATTTGTTTTTCTGTGAAGGTGGAACTGTGCCTACGATTATTGTAGATGCCGATTCTGAAGGGCTAAATGATTCAAATGTTACTTATGAATGGTTAATTACAAGTCGAACTTATAGAGTGCAAACAGGTGAATGTAAAGGCTCTACAACGGTAGAAATTATTGAGGGAGGTACAGATAGTCAGTTGGTTCTTAGTTCAGAAAATATTTTGCTCAATCGCTGTTATATAGTGGAAGTGATTGCTACTAATCAAGATGGTTGCATCCAACACTTCTCAAATAATGATACAAAGTCCATTATTTATGCAGAATCTCCGCCTGCAGAAATTTCTCCTCCTGTAATAGATGTAGATGCCTGTAACGGTGAAATGGCTATTCTAACAGCTAACGAACCTCCTTTTGAATTTATCACTTATTCTTACAAATGGTCTAATGGAGTAAAACATATAGATACACATGTTCATCAATCTGGTATTTATACTGTTACGGTCACATCTGATGTAACGGGATGCTCAGCCACGGACAAAATAAATGTAAGTATCAATGGACCAACTGCTTACATTGCAGGAACTGAAATACTTTGTGGAGATGAAATTACCTTAGAACTTATGGGTTATGCAACTGAATATTATTGGTCTACTGGTGAACAAACCCCAATAATCACTGTTTCGCAAGGCGGATTATATACAGTTACTGTAACAGCAGATAATTGTTATTTAATCTCAACTGTTGAAGTAATAGATTCGAACTTTTCGCTTGATTTTGGTTTTGACCTTATGGAAGTTGATGCTTGTGAAGAAGATTATCCTGTTATCTTACAGCCTATTGGGCATCCTCAAGATTTTTTTACTTATAGCTGGTCATCAGGAGAAAATACTAACTCCATTGAAGTAGGAGCTCCTGGTCAATATACCTTAAATGCATATAGCCCAAATGGCTGTGTCAATCAAAAAACTATCACAGTTAATTTATTGGTAGGGCCAATGGTTAGCTTAGGCAATACCAAAAGTATCTGCGAGGAAGAAAGTATCATTTTGGATGCGGGAACAAGTGCTAATACATATTTGTGGTCAAATGGAAGTCAACAACAAACTATTGAAGTAAATTCAGAGGGTATTTACAGTGTAACGGTGACAAAGGATGGATGTGACAGAACAGATGAAGTAGAGGTTATGCACTATGAGGCTCCTTTTGCAGATTTGGGAGGAGTTCTTTCTATTTGCAATGGAGAACCTATTTTGGTTGACGCTTTTCATCCCGATGCTGTGCATTATAAATGGTCTAATGAACCATTTACTTCCTCTGAATCTGCTAAATATATTTCAATTCCAGGAGATTATAGTGTGACCATTACCAACTCTCAAGGTTGTTCATCAGTTAGTGAAATAAATATTATTTCAGGGAATCCTTTTATAGATTTGGAAGTACAAGTACAAGATTGTAATAGTTGGGAAACTATTTTATCCACAATCGATTTTGCGGATTTTGATTACTTATGGACAGATAAAAATGGGGTTATTTTAAGTGATAAAAATACCCTAACAATCACGACTTTAGGGGAGTACAATTTGTATGTGTCGCAAAACGGATGCACTGTTACTCAACAAATAGTTTTTGACAATGAAAGCTTTGGAGCAGTAAGTGCTTATACAATAGGTGCCAATGGCAACCCAATAGAAGAAACTTGGACTACTACAAAAAATATTGACGGAATGATGACAGTAGCATCGGGAACAAAACTGACAATTGACGGAGCAATCGTACACTTTATGGATGAACAATCTGGGATTACGGTGGCGGAAGGAGGTTTTTTAGAAATCATTAATGGAGCAATTTTAAAAGGAAATCCCTGTAACGCAGAATACTGGTATGGTGTAGAGGTAGCAGGCAATACAAATATAGCACACGATGAGGATTTTTTGGTCAATGGTAACCCAAATCACGGTGCTGTATTAATAAACAGTGGGAGCATAATTCAAGATGCTATTACTGGTATTCAAACTATAAATGGCATTATACAGGCAGATGGTGCAAATTTTATTGATAATGAACTTGGCATAAAAATAGGAATAGCAGGTGAAACAATCTTTTTTAATCAAGTAGGTGCTGGTAGTGCGAATATTATCGAAAACAACAATTTTGGCATTGAGTCTCCTATAAATAGTTCCCTTAAATTCATGGGTATAGAAGTATATAATTATTTTCATTCAATTAAATTTATAGGCAATCATTTTTACAATATGAATCCTGTTCAACATAATGTTTTAGGAATTTCGGTAGTAAATTCTAACTGCTATATGCATCATAATATTTTTGATGATTTGAGAATGGGGATTTCTATATTTGACTTAGTTAATGTATATTTCTCTAATATAGTAAATTATAATCTTTTTAATAATACAGAAAAAGGGCTATTAATGGTATTTGGTTTAGTTCCTCAAGCCAATCATAATAATTTTGACAATATCCCTAATGGGATTCATTCTACGGATACCTATGGTATATACAGCATCAACAGCCGCTTTATTATCAATAAAAATGATTTTCAAACTTCGGTGAATAACAACGAAATAAAGGGATTGGTAACCTCCCATACATGGGATAATTTCGTTCACATAAATGAAAACACTTTCGATGGAGCTTTTGGAGCAGCAACACAGTTTCAAGCTACTAACAACAATGTTTTATTGGAATGTAATGCCTATTCAAATGCACCTAAAATAGATTGGTACATTGCCGAAAATGGTTTACTCAATCAACAAGGAGATTGCCAAGGTATTTTCCTTCCTGCTTATGCAACAAACAATACTTGGCATTCTGAATCAACAGGCTATCACATTTACAAAGCAAGTAGCGGCAATTTCTTCATAGACCACGACCCATGTTCTGAGCCTACATTGTTTAGCAGTAATGTAACTAAAAAAAATTGTGGCTATGTTAGTGAAACAGACTGTTGTATATTGGTGGAAACCATAGAAGATACACCTGATGATAGGGTTACACTTTCGCAAGACCTTTATCAACTATTGGAACAGGGAAATCAACAGGGTTTTATTAACTTACTGAATCAACAACAAGCAGAATGGGCAGATAAGTTATTGGTGAGGGCTTATTTGGGTTGGAACGACAAAAGTAATGCCTCATTGGTTCTCAATCGTATTCCTCAGAATAATCCTGAAAATATTGCTTTCAAGGACGTTTTTACCGCCCTCATCAATGCCAATCCGCAAATATCAGCCATTGATGAGGTTATGATTCGGGCTTACGCTCAATCCACCGACCTCGCTATTCAGTCTTTGGCACATACTGTATTAGCAAGTTATTTTGGAGAGATATTCGACTATGATACAGCTCCTGTTGTTATCTCATCCAATAAAAAAGAAACTACACGTTTTGATGAGACAAGAACTTTTGATTTGATTCCCAATCCTAGTTCTTATCAGTTGCTTGTCCAATTAAATCAGCCAATAAGCGATGAAAAAGTTGTTTTTACCATTTACGATTTAACAGGAAAAATGATGAAAACGGTTAATCTTGCTCAACAAAAAGAAGCTATTGATATAGCTGATTTGGCAGTAGGTGTTTATTATTGTCAAATAAACCTCAATGGCAAACCTTCTAAAATCCAAAAATTGGCAATTGT
Organism: Bacteroidia bacterium; assembly: GCA_030427245.1. Taxonomy (GTDB): domain Bacteria; phylum Bacteroidota; class Bacteroidia; order Chitinophagales; family UBA2359; genus JAUHXA01. The sequence continues at coordinate 47,761 of JAUHXA010000020.1, forward strand.
CAGATAATTTCTCTATTAAATCAGCCCTTGGCAAAACACAAACTTGTCAAGGGTTATTTTTTACTAAAATAATCATTGCTATGAAATATCAACTTATTGTTCATATATTTTTATTACTTCAATCTTCCCACCTAATCGGACAAAATGAATTTAATTACTTTAATCGTTTAATGAATCCTGATTCAGCTAGTATACTTACCAATTGTGCTTTAGCTATTGAAGATGGTTACTTAACAGTAGGAGTATTGGGCAGTACATCTAATTATACTGCTATATATCTATCAAAAATAGATTTGGAAGGCAATTTTCAGTGGATAAAAATTTTAGATGAAGATAGTCAAGTAGCTACGATGGCATCAGGAAGCTCTTTTATTCAAGATACCAAAAACCCCAATCATTTTTTGGCTATGTATGGCAAATATCAAAATAGCAACAATACAGACTTGGGCGTTGCCCTCATTAAATTCGATGGAGAAGGCAACATTATTTGGGAACGATTGCATGGCGACCAAAAGCGTCAAGCACCCTATACACTTATCAACACCAATGATGGTGGTTATTTGATTTCAGGTTGGGAACAAATTAGTTCAAATCCCACACAAGGCTATATGTTGAAATTGGATAGTTTGGGCAATGAGCAGTGGCATAAGAACCATACCTTAAGTGAAGAAGGACATTCCAATTTAGGTTTTGCCCAACAGACAATGGATGGAGGTTATGTTTTGTCGAGTTATGGCTATCTACCAGGGCGAAAAATAGATATGTATATTGTAAAAGTAGATGATTTGGGAAATTTAGAGTGGGAACAAAATTATGGCTCGACAGAAGAAGATTGGGGTTGTCAGATATTGGAATTATCAGAGGGTGGATATTTTGTATCGGGAGCGAAGTATAGGTTTGGAGATACTCAAAATTACTTTGCAAAATTGAACGAGTTAGGAGAAATTATTTGGGATAAAGACATTTACATCAGAGATGGAGGTTCTGCACTTTTACAAAAAACTTCAAATGGTGATTTCATAGGCTTTGGAGGTTTTCGTGAAAACAACATCCCACGACAACCCATGCTTATACGAATCACTTCAAGAGGCGACACTCTTTGGACAAAACCCATTACACCTGACCCCTCCAATGAAGTTTATATTCGAGATATGGAAGCTACACCCGATGGCGGTTACATCATTGCAGGATTCAATTATACGCATACACCTCAATATGGATGGATAGCCAAAATAGACAGTTTGGGGAATACTTGTTGGTCGTCTTTGGATTGTGATAGTACAGCGATTATTACTAGTATTCCTCAGTTGCCTAGTCAGAATCCTTATCAAGTGAAGATTTCACCTAATCCTGTTCGAGATAGGGTGACTGTTTCTTATCAATTGCCTTTGGATGGACGATTGCAGTTGTATGATTTGCAGGGACGATGGATTCGGGAGTGGTGGCTGCCTGCTGTGGTGGAGAGTATGCCATTGGAGGTGGGAGATTTGGAGGGAGGTTTGTATTTGTATAAAGTCAATATTGAAGGAAGGGAGATAAGTAGTGGGAAATTGGTGGTGGAGTAGTTTTTTTTGAACATAGCTTGTTCCGAGAACTCGGAAAACTTTTAGATGGGGAAGGAACTTTTTTGTATGTATTTTGGAAATAATGAACACCAAGCACAGCAATTCCATATTGATGAAAAAATACCTAAACAAAAGCTTGTTGTTGGAGGCTCAAAATAAACTCAATGCTTTGCATGGAGGTGGAGTTTACGATGCTTCTTATATTCAATTTTATCAATTGTTGATTGATGTTCGGGTAAGTGGTCGAAAATATACCGAACTAACGGCTACAGAATTGCAGACTGTAGAGAACATTGCTCAAGCAAATACCTATGGCAGCGTTTATGCAGAAAGTTTATTGGCGATGTTGAATCAATCTACAATTGACAGAATGCCTCATAAAGAAGTTAGTCAAAGTAACAAACAGGCAAATCCCAATGATTTAGTTTCCCTTATTCGTATTTACCCCAACCTAAGCGAGGGGCGAATTACGGTAGAATCTTTGGTAAAAGAAGCAAGGTTACTGGTGTACAATATTACAGGACAACTGATACAACAAGAAATTTTGGAGCTTGGCAAAAATCAGTTGAAAATAAACGCACCAAATGGCACTTATTTCTTTAAAATTGAATCTGAAGAACAATCAGTAAGTCATAAGGTCATTATTAGTCAGTAATTTTTTGAAAATAAATCCCCAAAACCCAATAGTAGTTTTGGGGATTTATATAAAATACAAACAATATGAGATACATACTTATACTCTTTCTTTCATCTCTAACTATTTTGGCACAAGAAACCTACTTCAATAAGAATTACGATATCCTCGAAAGTAGTCAAACTATGAAGTCATTAGAGATAGTTGGAGAAGAATACTTTGTTTTAGGTCCATCTTCTTTCAGTAATGGTGAAGATATATATACTATTTGGAAAATTGATAAACAGGGAGAAGTTCTAAGTTTGTATAATTATGGGGAAGGAGACAATCACGATTATTTAGAGGGACACTTACAAGTTGTAGAGGATAAAATCTTTGTTTTTTTTAGCCGAAAGGATTCTCTATCAGATAGTAAATATTATTTGGCATCTATTTCTCTGGAAGGAGAACTTCTATGGGAAGAAACATACGATTTGGGAATACTGATTGAAGGGGCTCGAAAATTGACTCCTACAAGCGATAAAGGCTTTATTATGGCAGGATTTTCTTTAAATTTCCCCGATGAATTGGGACAAGCCTATATTGTGAAAACCGATAGTTTGGGAAATATGGAATGGCAGAAAGACTATGGTAGTTGGGAGGAAGATGCCCAAGCAAATGAAATTATAGAATTGGAAGATGGAGGGTATCTGGTCATGGGCTGGATGTCCTATCAAGAGGCAGTCAATCGAAATATATGGGTTTTTCAAATTGATAGTGAGGGAAATATGCTATGGGAAGAAACCTATGGCAATAGTTATCTTGAAGAGTGTTCGGATATATTGGAGGTGGAGGATGGATATGTAATTGTAGGTTATCAATACCCTAATTCTATTCTTGAAAGCGACCCCAATGGATATATTTTTAAAATTGACAAAGAGGGAAATCTATTATGGGAAAAAAAATATTCAGGTACTTTGTACATAGATACTTTTGAGCATCAACTATCTGATATTTTCAGAGAAGTGAGAGAATTGGAGGATGGTAACTTAGTAGTGATTGGACGTTCACGTAATCACAAGAGTTCGGGGCGTCATTCAGGTATATTAATGAAACTAACATCGGAGGGAGACAGCTTGTGGACGAAAGCCTATTCTAACATTTTGTATTCTAATTATTATTTATGGGATTTTGAAATTACAGAAGACAATGGTTTTGTCATGTGCGGTTGGGGTGGTGGCGTAGAAAGCGGCACACAAGACGGTTGGATTCTCAAAGTTGACAGCCTCGGCAACACCTGTCAGCCCGCCAATTGTGATAGTATTTTCACCACTTCTATTCATTACGAAATCACTACGCATTATCCTACTTCGTTTTATCCCAATCCTGCCCAAAATCGTGTAACCTTTGAGCATCGACTACCCAAAGGAAAAGAGGCGATTTTGGAGGTATATGATTTGCAGGGGAAATTAATGGAGAATTGGGAATTGTTAAGGGTTAATGAGGAGTTGGTATTGGAGGTTGGAGATTGGGCGAGTGGCTTGTATTTGTATCGAGTACGTATTGAAGGAAGAGAAGTGAGTAGTGGGAAGTTGGTGGCGGAGTGAGTTCCTTCAACTGTTGGCAAGGTTGCTAACCGTTGCCAAAGTTTCAAAACTTTGCCAACAATTTCCAATTTTGGCAACAGTTTGAAACGATGCTTCTTACCTTCAATTTTATCAACTATTGATTGATGTGCAAGTAAGTGGTCGAAAATATACCGAACTAACGACTACAGAATTGCAGACTGTGGAGAATATTACTCAAGCAAATAACTATGGTAGCGTATATGCAGAAAGTTTGCTGGCGATGTTGAACCAAACAACGATTGACAGAGTACCTCATAAGGAAAGTACTCAAAGTAATAAAACTGCTAATGCTAGTGAATTCCAGTCTATGGTACAGATTTATCCCAATCCAATGGACAATGCCGTTACCATAGAATCGGCTATAAAGGCAGCAAGACTAAGCATTTACAATATCACTGGACGGTTTATGGAGCAACGAGATTTGGTAGAAGGAAAAAATGATTTGGAAATGGATTTTCCAAATGGCACTTATTTTTTCCAAATCCAATCCGAACGGCAAATGATTACCTACAAGGTAGTTATTGCCAAGTAATTTTATTAATTCAACAATCCTCAAAATCTTTTTTTTGGTTTTGGGGATTTTTATAATTATTTGCATATGAAATATATTCTATTTTTTATATTGTTTTCTCGAACTCTTCTGTCACAAGAAACCTACTTCAATAAAAATTATGATATAGAAAATGGCAATCAAATTCCCAAAGCGATATGTGTATCAGAAGATAGTTTTCATATTTTACTAAACAGTAGAACCAATAATACAGAAAATAAATACGTGGTATGGGAAGTAGATGAACTGGGAAATAGTCTAAATATAAATACCTATGGAGTAAGTGGTCATAATTATCTTGAGGGAAGTCTAGTAGAAAAAAATGGCATTTTTTTTATATTTTTATCTGAACTTGATTCTCTTACCACTACTGATGGAGATTTTTACTTGGCAAGCATTGATAAAGAAGGAAATGAATTGTGGAGTCACACTTACAAAGCTGAACTATCTTTGGACGGTTCAAGAAAACTAACAGCTACAAGAGACGGAGGCTTCATTCTGACAGGCTTTACCCAAGATTTTCCTGCTGAACCTGCACAGGCTTTTATTATAAAAACCGACAGCTTGGGCAATATGGAATGGCAAAAAGATTATGGCGAATCGAATAATAGAGAACAGGGAAAAGAAGTGGTTCAAACAGAAGATGGAGGTTATTTGGTGATGGGATGGACTTCTATACAAAATAGCAACAGAGATATATGGTTGTTTAAAATAGACAGTTTGGGCAATATGCTGTGGGATAAAAAATACGGTAGTTTTTATTTTGAAGAATGTAAGGATATATTGGAAGTGGAAGATGGTTATGTATTGGTGGGCTATCAGTATCAGTCGCCTATGCTAAATGAAGGTTCAAGAGGCTATATCTTGAAGATAGACAAAGAAGGAAATCTATTGTGGGAAAAAACTTATACAGGCGTGTCTGAATACTATGGAACTCGATTGGACGATGCTTTTTGGGAAGTACGAGAATTGGAGGATGGAAATTTGGCAGTGATTGGCAATTCTCGCAATTACAATGAATTGGAGCGTTTTTCGGGCATTTTGATGAAACTAACCGCAGAAGGAGACAGCTTGTGGACAAAGGTATATAGCAACAGCATCAGTACACATCAATTTTGGGATTTTGAAGTGACAGAAGACAATGGATTTGTTATATGTGGATTTACAACAGGCGTAGAAAGCGGCACACAAGACGGTTGGGTTCTTAAAGTCGATAGCCTCGGCAACACCTGTCAGCCCGCCAATTGTGACAGTATTTTCACTACTTCGATTCAGTATGAGGTCACCACACATTTCCCCACCCAATTTTACCCCAATCCCGCCCAAAATCGAGTCACCTTTGAGCATCGACTACCCAAAAATGCTATTTTAGAGGTGTATAGTTTGCAAGGCATATTGATACGAGAAGAACAAGTTACTGGACATGGTTCGGCTTTGGAGTTGGATATTGAAGGTTGGGAAAGTGGCTTGTATATTTACAAAGTCAGTATTGAAGGAGAGGAGGTGAGTAGTGGGAAATTGGTGGTGGAGTAATCAATGAGTCGATAGTAATTTTACCCACCTGTCCTTTCGTACAGTATTTCACCAGTTCTTTTTACCACTTCAAAACCGTTCCAATGCCTGATGTATAGACTTCACGCTTGGCTTAATTTTGCAGTATTGAAACATTCTTTCAACAACTTCAAAATTAAATCAACATGGATACCACACTTCAAAAAACAGCATTGATCACAGGAGCTTCAAAAGGGTTGGGTTTGGCCTTGGCAACAGCACTGGCTCAAAAAGGCTGGAAATTGCTCATCAATGCTCGAAATGCAGAAAGACTGTATAAAGTACAACAAGAACTATTGAAGTACACAGAAGTTGAAGCGATTTCGGGCGATGTCATTGACGAGATTCACCTCCTTCAATTCCCCGATAGAATCGCAAAATGGGGTGGTTTGGATTTGATTGTCAACAATGCGAGTAGCTTGGGAATGTCTCCCCAGCCTCACTTATTAGATTATCCAATTGAAGTTATCCACACAGTTTTCCACACAAATGTAATAGCTCCCTTGTCTCTACTTCAAAAAGTGAAAAATTACTTAAAATCTAATGCTAAGATAATCAGTGTCAGCAGTGATGCGGGTGTAGAAGCTTATGCAGGTTGGGGTGCTTATGGTGCAAGTAAAGCAGCACTAGAACACCTTTCCCACATCTTAGCTGTGGAAAACCCGCAGTGGAAAGTGTATTGGGTAGATCCTGGCGATATGCGTACAGATATGCACCAAGCAGCTTTCCCAACTGAAGACATCAGTGACCGACCCTTACCCGAAAAAAGCGTTCCTGGTTTTATGGAACTCATTGAAGGAAATCATCCCAGTGGACGTTATGTGAGTCAGCAATTGATAGCTGATTTGATGATGGTTCGGTGATTCTCAAAAGCGTGATTGACAATTGGTTTTTCATTTTTATTCTCATTTTCACTATTTCTTATGACAACTCTAACTTCAAACATAAATACTTCTTTGCCCATTCAAGGTAAAACATACTCCAACAAACCATTTCATTTTCATCTGCCCGATGTTCTTCAATGTGCCAAGCCGACGGAAGCTCGAGGCATAGCAAGAGACAAAGTTCGATTGATGGTTTCCAATAAATCTACAGATGAAATCGAACACACCCTTTTCCGAAACATTTCCTACTATTTGCAAGAAGGGGACGTACTCGTGGTCAATACCAGTGGCACACTAAAAGCAGCTTTGGAAGCACATCGTGCAGATGGTACTTTGCTAAGAATACATCTTTCCACTAAACAAGCAGAAAATCAATGGATTATTGAGCTTCGACAAGTATTTGGTCAACATACTAAGCGCTTCAAAGGCGGTCAAAGTGGTGAGGTACTTCAATTGAGCAGTGGCGGCAAAATTGTATTAGAGACCCCTTACTATTCCAATCATGTTTCTGAAGAAGAACATTTACAGCTTTGGCAGGCAAGTATTGAAGTAGAAGACACTGTGGAAAGTTATTTGGATAGACACGGGATGCCGATTCGCTACAATTATGTGAAAGAGCAATACCCACAATCCTATTACCAAACCGTATTCGCTCAAGAAATGGGAAGCGCCGAAATGCCTTCTGCAGGACGAGCATTTACCCCACAGTTGATTGCAAAATTGGTTTCCAAAGGTGTGCAGATTTTGCCAGTGGTTTTGCATACAGGAGTAGCGAGTTTGGAACTCCATGAACGACCCTATCAAGAATACTATCGAGTATCGGACTTTACCGCTTCTGCCCTCAATTTAGCTCGCCAACAAAACAGGCGCATTATTGCAGTCGGAACAACCGTTGTTCGAGCATTGGAAACGGTAACGACCAGAAATGGATTTACCCAAAGCGGAGAGGGTTGGACGGATGAATTTATCACACCCGAAAGGGGCATTTTTGCAGTGAATGGATTGTTGACAGGTTTTCACGAACCCAAAGCCTCACATTTGCTGATGTTGGAGGCTTTAGCGGGTTTGTCACATATTGAAGTCACTTATCAATCAGCCATTGAAGAAGCTTACCAATGGCATGAGTTTGGAGACTTGCATTTAATTATCCCAACGCCTTCATAATCTTCTGAAAAGGGCCTGCTTCACTCATGGTATAAAAGTGTAAACAAGGAACACCAAACTCCAAGAGTTCTTTGCATTGTTGCACTGTCCATTCAATGCCTATTTCCTTGATTTTTTCCTTATCATTATATTGTTGGATTTCGGTGACCAAGTCTTCAGGAACAGAAATATTGAAGATACCCGGCAATCTGCTCACTTGCGATTGACGGGTAATGGGTTTGATACCTGGAATGATCGGAACATTGATATCTGCAGCTCTGCAATTTTTCACAAAATCGAAGTACTTTTGATTGTCAAAAAACATTTGGGTGACAATATAATCTGCCCCAGCATCTACTTTTTGCTTCAAATACTTCAAATCAGCGGTTACATTGGGTGCTTCTTGATGCTTTTCAGGATAACCTGCAACCCCTATACAAAACTCTGTCTCTACAGGATTGCGAAGATCTTCTTCTAAGTACACACCATTGTTCATATTGACCACTTGCTGTACCAATTCCACTGCATTTTTATTCCCTTTTATTTCAGGGATAAAGCTGCGTTCTCCTTTCACCGCATCACCACGAAGCAGCAATACGTTGTTCACACCCAAATAATTAAGGTCAACAAGTGCATCCTCTGTTTCATTTTTTGTAAACCCTCCACATACCAAATGCGGAACAGCATCTACCCCATATTTGTATTGAATAGCCGCACAAATACCAACTGTTCCAGGGCGTTTACGGGTGTAAACTTTCTCGTATAGCCCATTTTCTAATAGTTTGAATTTGTATTCTGCTCGATGGTAAGTAACATTGATAAAAGGAGGTTTAAATTCCATCAATAAATCCAAGATTCGATACATACTTTGGATGCTTTTTCCCTTCAATGGAGGCAATATTTCAAAGGAAATCAATGTTTTATCAGTTTGGTTGAGCTGCTCTATAACTTTCATGTATTTTAAAATGTTGTTTTTGATTTCCAATTCACAACAAGAAGGAAAGGAGTAAATACAGATGAGGTCAAACCATGAAGAAGTATAATTTTTACACTTACTCATCTATCTCTTTTATGTCGACAAAGTTTGTCAAAAGAGTAGGAATTAGCACCTTATCCCAAAATGACAGGTTGCTAAGGTATCATAGAGCCTATTCTCTCTACCTTTCTTGATAAGTTAGAAATCGTAATTTGAAGAACGAAGGGCAAATATAGCTTTTTGAGGCAAAAAAGGATTTTACTTTCAATAATTTATTTTTGTAAATGCAGCGTTTTTTATGCCTATATCGTCTATATAGTATTAGCAGCGCATTCAAACCTCCTAATTTAAAAGGGAAAATGTATTTCTATTGCAACAACATACTTTTCTGAATGTATTGACCATCAGGGCTCAATACATGGAAAAAGTGATGCTCACCCTAATAATAAGTCGCTTCTATTGTCGGAAAACGTGCATAAATGTTCTTTTTTATGTCAAAAAAATGACCGATATTTGGGATAATTGTGAAACAAAACAAGGTTTTTGAGAGTAAAATCATAGAGAAGGATTCTCATATCTTTATAAAATCATTTACTTCCTATCACTCAGACTTCCTTATTCAAAGCTGATTTATAGACTTCCCCAATAATAATAATAAAAAGCACTTTTTTTGTGTCTTATTGGAAATATTACAAGCTATAAATACTCAATCCAATGTGGCACCTATTCTTATACTTAATTAAATTTACTTAATATGAACAGACAAACAGCTACAGTCGGAGATGGGTTAGAGTTACAAGATATAAGTATAGAGGCAATGCTTCCCTTACTTACCAATGACGGAGGCTATACTCCTCCTCCAAGAAAAGTCCGCAAGGGCGATTTTGTATATCTTCCCAATGATATCAACAATAAGGTTTACGTCGTCAAATCAGGGCGTGTCAAAGTCGGAACTTATTCGGGTCGAGGGAAAGAAATGGTAAAAGGCATTCTCCGAAATGGTGAAATTTTTGGAGAATTGCGTTTGATTCATAAACACCAAAACAACGAATTTGCCCAAGCAATTGACAATGTTGAAGTGTATGTCATTCCTTTGGTGAGAATGAGGGAATTGATGCGTCGAAACCTCGATTTTTCCTTCAAAATCATGGAAATCATTGCTGATAGATTGAACGAAACCCAAAGACGTTTGGAACTTCAATTGTTTAAAGATACCAAATCAAGGGTGATTCAGTTTATGTTGGATTTGGCGGAAGACAGAGGGGTAAGAGTGGGCTATGAAACCGCCGTTAGAGAGTTTTTTACCCACCAAGAAATCGCTAACATCACAGGTACTTCTCGCCAAACGGTGACAAGCATCCTAAACGAACTTCGTGCGGATAATTTGATTTACTGCAATCACAAACGATTGCTTATCAGAGACAAGGAACGATTAGAAGAATTGATGGGGTAAATACTTACGCTTCATTATTCGTTTCTGAATAATTTTATTAAATGTCCAATATACTTGTTAGAGAGTATATTGGACATTTTTTGTTTGCAGTGTTTCTATAATAGAAAGAGAGCTTTTTCTATTTTGGGGTTTCAATCATTTACAGAGAAACAGAATAAAAAAATGGAATTTCAAAATAAAGTAGTTTTAATCACAGGAGCAGGTTCAGGAATTGGGCGAGTCACTGCCCACGCTTTCGCAAAAGAAGGAGCTGTTGTAGTAGTGTCGGATATCAACGAAGAAGGCGGCAAAGAAACCGTTGGGCAAATAGCTACAATGGGCGGTAAAGAAGCCGTTTTTGTGAAGTGTAATGTCACCAAATTTGAAGAAGTCGAAAACCTAATCAAAAGTGCGGTTACACAATTCGGACGGGTAGATATAGCAATCAACAACGCTGGAATAGGAACGCTTCCTGCAAAAACAATCAACACAAGTTTGGAAGATTGGGACAAAACGATGGCAGTGAATGCAACAGGCGTTTTTTACTGTATGAAGTTGGAATTGAAGCAGATGATGCAGCAAGGCGGGGGGGGCATTGTCAATACGGCTTCAATTGCAGGGTTGAGAGGACTGCCCAATAATATTGCTTATGTAGCGAGCAAACATGCCGTAGTAGGCATGACTAAGACGGCTGCAATGGAATATGCGCCCCACAATATTCGCATCAATGCGCTTTGCCCTGTTTTTACGGTTACGCCCTTATTCAACCCCGAAATGATGGAAAAAATTTCGGCAGGTTTACCCAAAAAATTGAAGGCGAATATACCTATGAGACGTTTTGCCGACCCTATCGAAATGGCAAATGCTACTTTGTGGCTGTGTTCGGACAAGGCAAGTTTTATGACTGGACATGCTATGCCAGTAGATGGAGGGCTGACTGCTTAAGAACTTCAATTTCAAAGCTCAAATTCAAAAACTTAGTACTTCAAAAAAAAATGCAAGTTCAATTTTGAACTTGCATTTTTTAATTAGCAACAAGGCTTTAAATCTTCAGACCCAGTCTCATTGCAGTTTTGAATTTGCATTTGAGCTTTGAGTTTGAAGTTTTTTTAGATAATCATCCCCGCAGCTACCGTTTCATTCGTACCTTCATCAATCAAAATTACACTACCTGTAATGCGATTGCGGCGATAGGTATCATAAAAAAGCGGTTTTGTGGTGCGAATCTGAATCCTTGCAATATCGTTCATGCCAATATCTTTTGCTTCTTCCATTCTGTGTAGCGTGTTGATATTGAGTTTGTAGCGAATTTCTTTGATGACACAACGAACATCAGCCGTTGTGTGCTTCAAAGCGTACTTGCCTCGGGGAGTCAGTTTTTGTCGTCCCAACCAACAAATCATCAAATCAATATCTTGTCCCACTTTTGGGACATTGTTGGGACGAATAATCATATCACCACGGCTGATGTCTATATCATCGTCAATTCGAACTGTCACAGACATCGGCGCATAGGCTTCTTTGACTGGGCCATCAAAAGTATCAATGGAAGTAATCGAAGAGGTAAATCCTGAAGGTAATACCATGATTTCATCTCCAGGTTTTAATACGCCCCCACCTACACGTCCAGCATATCCTCTATAATCGTGAAATTCATCTGTGTTTGGACGAATGACATGCTGCACAGGAAAACGGACATCAATGCGATTCCAGTCGCTCGAAATATGGATATTCTCCAACAAATACATCAATGTAGGTCCTTCGTACCAAACCATATTTTTGGAACGAGAGACCACATTGTCACCCAACAATGCACTCATAGGCAGATAACTGATGTCTTGTGTTTGTAGCTTTGAAGTAAAATCCTCAAACTGTTCTTTGATTTCTTCAAATCGTTCTTCTTTGAAGTCTACCAAATCCATTTTGTTGATACACACTACAATATGTGGAATACGCAAGAGTGAAGCGATAAACAAGTGACGACGACTTTGTTCAATCATTCCCTTTCGAGCATCGACCAAGACGAGCGCCAACTGAGAGGTTGAAGCACCTGTCACCATGTTTCGGGTGTATTGAATGTGACCCGGCGTATCTGCAATAATGAATTTACGTTTGGGGGTCGAGAAATAGCGGTAAGCTACATCAATTGTGATACCCTGTTCTCGTTCTGCCTTCAAACCATCGGTCAAAAGAGCTAAGTTTACCCCTTCTTCACCACGCCTTTGACTTGCCTTTGTGACCGCCTCCATTTGGTCTTCGAAGATGGACTTACTGTCATAAAGCAGTCGTCCAATTAATGTGCTTTTTCCATCATCGACACTACCTGCTGTGCTGAATCGCAGCAAGTCCATATCTAAATATCCTTTGGAATCCATTGTTGATATTATTTTTTCTATTGTTATTTTTGATTATTATTTTGATGCTGTTGATGCTGTTGATGCTGTTGATGCTGTTGATGCTGTTGATTCTGGATATAAGTACTTTTTTTTCTAAAACGGAAACATTCTTATAAAAACTATAGTATCGCCTAAGCATCCACCGAGCATCCACCGAGCATCCATCGAGCATCCATCGAGCCTAAAAATACCCTTCTTTCTTCCGATCCTCCATTGAAGTTTCCGAGCGCTTATCATCCGCCCGTCCACCACGTTCGGTCATTCTAGTAGCCGCCACTTCGTCAATGATTTTTTCCAAAGTATCTGCATCAGAAAGGCTTGCACCAGTACTTGTCATATCCCCAATCGTTCTAAAACGAACCTCCATATCCTTTACTTCTTCTCCTTCAATCTCAGGCAAAACATCAGATTTGTAGAGAATAATGCCATTTCTGACCACACAAGAACGGGTATGTGAAAAATACAAAGAAGGAATGTCGATTTTTTCGTGTAGAATGTACTGCCAAATATCCATTTCTGTCCAGTTACTCAATGGGAAAACACGGAAATGTTCCCCCATACGCTTTCTACCATTGAAGATATTCCACAATTCGGGGCGTTGATTTTTTGGATCCCACTGCCCAAAATCATCACGATGCGAAAAGAAACGCTCTTTTGCTCTTGCTTTCTCCTCATCACGCCTTGCACCACCCAAAGCAGCGTCAAACTGATTTTTTTCGAGAGCCTCCAATAAAGTTGTCGTTTGCAATCGAATACGACTGGCATTGACTCCTTTTTCTTCTACTGCCGTACCTTGATTGATGGAATCTTGAACATGTCCGACAATCAATCGAAGCCCCAATTTTTTCATTAACTCATCACGAAAGGCAATAGTTTCGGGAAAGTTATGTCCTGTATCAACATGCAACAAAGGGAAAGGCAGTTTTGCAGGATAGAAAGCTTTTCGAGCCAAATGAAGCATCGTAATCGAATCTTTTCCGCCCGAAAACATCAGTACAGGATTCTCAAATTGTGCTGCTACTTCTCGAATGACATAAATGCCCTCTGCCTCTAATTCTTTGAGGTGACTTAAATTATAGGAAATCATTTTTTATTGCTGTATTGTTAAATTGTTGTATTGCTGCATTGTTAAATTGTCGTATTGTTGCATCGTTTTTAGGTATAAAACCATAAAGCAATTCAGCCATAAAACCATCTAACCGTTCAACAATGAGACAATTCAACCATTAATAGATATTTTATCTTGGATATAATTGAAGACTTGCTCTACCGCTTCTTCAATTGTAGTTTTATCAGTTCTAATTTCAAGGCCATTTTCGGGAGCTTCAAAGGGTGCATCAATACCTGTGAAATTCTTAATCAAGCCTGCCCTTGCTTTTTTGTAAAGCCCTTTTACATCTCGCTGTTCACAGACTTCAATAGGCGCATTAATATAAATCTCCAAAAAATCAGCTTCGCCTACAATGTCTTTCGCTACTTGTCGAATCGCTTTGGTTGGGCTGACAAAACTGCAAATCGTCACCACACCACACTGCAAAAACAAATTGGCTACCTCACCAATACGACGAATATTTTCGGCTCTATCTTCTTCCGAAAAGCCCAAGTTATTGTTGATACCCGAACGGATATTGTCTCCGTCCAATACTTTGGTTAAAAAGCCCTTTTGATGCAAAAGCTGTTCCAAACCTTTTGCAACAGTGCTTTTGCCCGAACCCGAAAGTCCCGTCATCCAAATCACAACCGCTTTCTGTTTCAGCAATTGTTCTTTATCACTTCGTTGAAGCAGTTGGTCAAAAATAGGATGAATGTTCTCGTTCTTTTTCATGTAGGATATATAACTTTAGAGACTGGTTTTAGTGGGTATCAGCTACCCTTTGACCATTTGAAGCCGCAAAGATACACTGAATTCAGCAAAATGGAAATTTGGTATATGGAGAGGGGGGAAAATAAAAATACATAAAAACATTTAAACGAAACTCACTAGCAATTGCATAATGTTTTGCATCCAAAACAGTGCCTTAGTCGACCATTTCAGCAAAGGAGAGGTGTCAGAATCGAGAACTAGACTATTGTTGAGATAATTGGCATCTATCGCCGTTTTGTATTTGGGATCAATATGTGCAGAGACAATTTGCTTTGAACCTGTGTAAGAGAGTTGATGAAAACGGTCTTTACCATCCCATTGTTCCAGTGTTTCGCTGCCATCGTCAAATCGCACCAAGATTTCGGTAGGAACATACATACCACCCAAACGATAGAGATTGACGGTACTGTAATATTTTTTCGGTTGACTCTCTATTTCTTTTGCTTGTTCTTCTTCTCCAAAATGACTTTTGCCCCCTTTGTCTGTATCAAATAAGCCAATTGGAGGTCTCACCAAGTCATTGCTGATTGCCGCTACTTTGTAGTCGCACATATCAGAACCGTACAAAACTTGGTCGAAAAACCAATCCATTCCATTTGGAAATTTGTTGGGATGATTTTTACACACGATTTCATTCACTACTCCAATAAAATCCCTACCCGAAGGATGTTTGAATTTCCACCGATTGAAGTAGGTTTTCATGATTTCGGTCATTGTTTGTTCGCCGGTCATTCCTTCCAAAGTTTGCAGCCAAGTAACAGGTTTGGAATAACTCAACTCTTTGACTTCCTGAACAGGCGGCAACTGCCACGGAATGACAGCCGTTTCGGAGATTTTCGGATTGTCCATGTTCAGATACCTCGCTCGGCTCATTTCCAGGTCACCACTTCGATAACCAAATAAATTGACCACAGAAGTTTTGTCACCATAAGTTGCATCCATAATTCGACTTTCATAGTAAGACACCAAACCTTCGTCCAACCACGCCTCTTCTGCTTCATGCGAAGCTACCATTTGCATAAAGTATTGATGGACATACTCATGAACCGTCAATATTTCAGGAGTTCGGATGCCCTCAGGCAATCCATAAACAGAGGGAACCGTAATGAGCGTTGGGTATTCCATCGCCGAAGAACGTATTCCTTCAACGGGAGGACCAACAATCGTCAGGTTGGGATATGGATAGTGTCCCACATGCTCATTCATATACGAAATTGCAGCTTTTGCCGCCTTCAAAAATCGGTCTTTGTGCATTGCATGTTCAGGTTGAATCAACAAACGAATATCGACCCCCTCCCATGTTTCAGTCTCGTCTGTAAAACAGGGCGATGCTGTCCATGCAAAATCTATCACATCTTCGGCTCGGTAATAGACCGTTCGAGTGCCATCCTCATTCAACCGCTCGTCCTGCAATACGCCCGATGCACCAATCACCAAATCTTGTGGTGTGGTAATCTTGACATCATAGACCCCAAAATCGGCGTAGAACTCAGAACGTGAATGAAATTGGTGACAATTCCATTTTCCTTCCTCTTCTTGATACCTCATTCCCGCAGGTTCATAAACTCCAAATTTGGGAAACCACTGAACTGCCAATAGATAACCGCCTTTGCAATACCCAACTCTCGCCATAATCTTCGGCAGTTTGGCTTCAAACTTCAAAGTCGCATGAATCGTACTGTCGGGTAAAACTGGATAGGGGAGGGGAATACTCAAAACGGTTTGGTCGTTTTCGTTGCCATCGTCATTTTGGATATATTGCATTTTTGGAGCGAGTTCGATGCTATCCCCCATCAAAAAAGATGGAATATCCACCCAACCCCAGTATTCTTCTTTCACTCCCTTGACACTGCGCCCCAATACATTGCCGCCTGCTTCAACCATGAATGTGGAAGCGGTGTTTTTGAAGGCATTGAGGTAGGTGTGCATTTGCAGCTCTCGAATGGTGTCTTTAGAAGTATTTTTCCACTCGATTTTTTCGATGCCATGTAGTTTTTTGGTTTCGGCATCGAGGGTCACATCAATGTCGTAGTTGGCAATGCGTGGACTCAATGGCTGTGCAAAGGTTGGTGCTTGGGCATTGAGCCAGATTGAAGGAAAAAGTAGGAGGAATATGTAGAGGAGGTTTTTCATTGGATAATTTTCTTCAAATAGATTATCAAATCTTCGGGTGTGTCGGCATATTGCTGCAATTGGGAAATCAACTGTTTTTCATCAAAATTGAAGTGCGTTTTTTGAGAAAGGTAAACTTGTTTGTCTTTTACATTCGCATCTTCAATCAATGACCTCAATATTTTTCTCAAAAATTGAAGTTCATATTTTCCTCTAAAATGTTGTTGTGGATTGAGGGTTTGAAAAGTATTGATTTTTTCGTTCAAAACCGTTTCTTCAATTTGTTCTGCCTGTGCAAACTTACGCTTAATGTCTTCCAAATTATAGTTGGATTTCACTTGCTGCAAACTAATGCTCACAAAACCTCGGGGAACATCATCGGGTAAATTCAAATGACTTTTGATGCCTTTCTCGTGCTTCAAATCCCTTTGGCAAGAAATCCAAGCATTTAGCAACAATACAGAATCGTGAAATTCTTTTTGCCGTTCTCTAAAGAGATTCAAACATTTATCAAAATCGCTGTCTATTTCGAGCAACATAAACTCGTGCTTCAATATCTCACTAAACGCTTCAATGGAGGTGTAAAAATTTTCGATGGAATAGGTGGGTGTTTCGTAAATCGCCCCGTCGTATTTTTCTTCAATTGAAGGGTCGAAATCTCGGTCGATAAAAAAAGCTTTTTTTGCAGCATCGTAAGCATCACGTTTTTTGATTCGTTCAAACAGTTCCAAAACGGATTCTTTGTTGCCGCAAATAATGGGTTGAATTGTTCCTTGAAAGAGGTTTTTAATGCGAGAATAGTAATATTTGCTGTCGTCTTTCCCTTCAAAAAAACAAAACAAGGCATCGGGATTCCGAAAATACAACATCGAAAAACGGGTAAACGCTACGGCAACACTGTTCTCTTTCTTTCCCGTCAATAAGTTCTTCTTACTCATGCAGAAACGGGCTTTTTAGGGTAAGTAATGAACTGCCCCAAATTATCTGCATAGTCTTCCAAATGCTCGAATATAAAGGGGGAATGGGTAAACGCCACCAACAATGCACATTTGCCCGAAGCCAAAATATCGGGAATCAACATTTCTTGCCATATAATAGAAAGCGATAATTCTGGTTCGTCAAAAAGCACTATCAAATCATCATTGGGATTCAAATATATTCGTGCAAAAATGGCAATTATTTGCTTTTCACCCGATGACAAATCCTTCAATTCTACTTTTTCTCCATCAATATCCGATTGAAGGTAAATCTCAATTTTACTTTCATTGTAAACAATCCGCTTGTTTCTCAAATATTTATTGCAGACATCTCTGTATTGTTTAATGGGATATTCAAATTTCTTTTGTTGGTGATAAAGTTGAATCAATTTGTGTAGAAAGAAAATCAAAGGCTTTTTTTCTTCTTTAATTTCTTGATTTTTAACGGCTTCCTTTATTGCCGTTTTGTCTTCTTTAGAAATTTTGTTTCCCAAACGATTCAAAAGAATTTCTACTTCTTCAACGGTAATGTCTCGTAGAAAAGAAGTATCAATGGTTGGCAAACCTTTGACCAATTGACTCAATATTTCGCTTGATATTTTTTCGTAGCCTTCATTGGAGAGTTTGGCGATTTCTTCCGTGATTTCTTCAAAACGTTTACGAATATCTTTCATTCCAAATTGTATAAGGCGAGTGTCGCTATTTTGTGCGACTTTTTTTTCATCTAAACCTAAATTATGGAGTTCCTCTTCTACCCTACGAAAGGTTGGAAAATGAATAATTTTTTTAATTGCAGTTGATTGGAAAAAAGTCTTATTTACAATGTCATGATACAATTTACTGCCTTTTTCTTCTCCATAATCCATTCTCAACTTAGCCCATAACATTTGTTGTCCTTGTGAGCTACCTGGAGGATTTGCATATAAATGAACTTCATTTCTGTTTAACTTAACTTGTTTATTCTCACAATAACTCAAAATAATTTCTTTGAATGAATATCTTGCAAGTTTTACATATTGTCTTGATAAGACATAATACAACATATTCAAAATAGTCGTCTTCCCCATACCATTTTCCCCAATCAAAATCATTGCCCCTTTATCAAAAGGAATGTGAACATCTTGATTGCCAAATAAACCATAGATGGAAAAAGATTTGATATTGCTTTTATTTTCAATCATTGTTATTACTCAATTTTGTACTATTTGCTTCAAAAATACAAACAATCCAAACAAAAATTTAGCTGCTCCTCAAATCTTGCTTTCATTCAATAAGTTTTTGGTTAATATGCCTTAGGATACTACTGTACAAAATGATTTTTGAACCACAAAAGTATCAAAAGGGCACAAGAGAGATGGTTGAATTTCCGTTCTTTACTTTTGTTTTCTTTGTGCCTTTTGTGGTTGAATTAAAAATGTACAGTAGTATGATGCCTTAGTTCATTTCCAAAATTTGCGAATCCCCAAAAAGCCAAGTCCCAATACTGCAAATACACCTAAAAATAGCGCAATCCATCCCAAATATTGCCACACAACACCGTCTTCAAAAACAGCCCTTTCATTTCCCATCAACACAAAAGCACTCCAATGAAGTGGGTACAATTCTTCGTCTTCATGTTCCTTCAAGTATTGAAGTTTCGCATTTCGCAAGGCTTCACTTTTGCTTTGTCCTTCATGCAAGTAGCCATAAAAAGAGGTCATGATTTCAGCCGTTGCATTATCAGGAACAGACCACAAGCTTATCAAGACACTTGTACAGCCTGCCGAAAAGAAACCTCTTGACAAACTCATAAACCCTTCGCCATTCACCAGATTGCCTGTTCCTGTATTGCAGGCACTCAAAGTCACCAAATCAGTTTGTTGCAAGTCCAAACCATAAAAGTCATAGGTCGAAAGTGCTTCTTGATTCGCAAAATAAATGCGGTTGAAGTGATTGCCTTTTTCACTCAGGCAAGCGTGTGTTGCCAAATGCAAAATGCGGTATTGACTCGCCAATTGAAGGAATCGTTCTTTGGTCGCTTCTTGCCGAAGATACAAATCGCCGCCCATGATTTGGTGAATATTTTGAACTTCCATTTCGCTTTTTTTCAGCTGGTTGAGCGAATTTTCAGTGCAAGAACGTCTATTGACAATCTGTTGATTGTTCGTTTCAGGTTGGTCAAAAATGGGTGCATACGCCAATAAAGGCTTCAAATTTGTGTCTTTCTCAGTTGCCTTTTTTTGAAGGCTGTGTAGCCACAAGGTTGCAGACGAAACGTAAGAAATTTCAAAATCTTCAATCAAATATTGCAGATGATTGGGATAAAAATTGATCTGCTCGCTATTGCTTGATTGGGTTAGCAATGCTTCAAAAGGAATGTAGTGCAAAATTCCGTCAGGAACAATCACGAGAGTAGAATGGAATTTATGCTGTTCCAAAATAGGCTTCAAAAGTGTTTCGTAAATGCCAAAAGCAGTGTTCGTATATTTCTGATAATCACTTTCATTGAAGTACTGTAACTGCAATAAAGAGACGAAGCTCTTCAAAGGTTGGAGTAAAGAATCCGTTTTGGGAATCTGTTCAAAAAACAGCTTTTCATTGGTCATTCCAAAAGTGTAAATGCTGCTGTCCCCAACAAAATACTCTACCATCATCGTTTCTTTTTCCAACTGATTTTGCAGCGTTTCCAATTTGATTTCAGCCAAATTGTAGGAGGAAGATTGATAATTTGGAAAGAGATATTGAAGTGTGTCCAACAAAAATGCGTGTTCTTGCTGAACGGCATCTATCGAATCTTCATAAGCTGCTGTCAATTGAGCATTTTTCGATGCCCACTTCAACTCTTCAAAAATATACTCTTGTTTTTTGAGGTTTTGTTCTCGCTCTAAGTAGTTTTTCGGGATGGTCATTGTATTCAAATATCGGGCAGAAGACTCCTTGAGTTGTTCTATCAGCAAGTTGGCTTTGCTTTTTTCAGCCCACAAAAAAGCATTTTCCAAGTAGCTACTGTCTTGTGTTGCCTCCCAAAGTTGGACGGAAACCTGTAAAGCCTTTTCATAGTGAGAGTGCCAATTGGCGGTGAGATAGAGCTTTGAGGCTTCGGTATCGTAGTCGTATTGCAACATTTTGAGTTCGAGCAGCGACAATTCGTAACATTCCAAAGCCTTTTCCAAATCTGTTGTTTCTACCGTCTGTTTGTACATTTCCCGAAAGACATCTCCTTTATATTGCAGTACGGTCATAATCCAAGGCTCAATATAGAAGCCTTGAATAGAGGGATTTAAGTACCCATTTTCACTTTCTTTCATTTTGGGAAACAAACAAATCAATGCGTTGTGATATTCCTTCAATGCTGCGGATAGTTTGTTTTGAGCAAGATAATAGTCCCCCAAACCTGTGTGAAATTTGACCGTTTCTCTGTGGAATTGCCCATGAATTTGATAGGCAGTTTGTTTGGCTTTCTCTAAATAAGTTTGCGCCTCCGCCCATTTTTTTTGTTCCCTATATAGGTCGCCAATTTGTTTGTAGGTATTGGCAATGTAATTCAGATTTTTGGTTGGCAGTAATTTTTGAAGGGCAAATTGAGCGTATTTCATGGCCTCTTTTGTATCGCTCTGTGTCTGGTAATAGCTGCTCAACAACTGGTCTAAAATCCCTCGGTCTTCGGCCGAAATATCGGACAGGATAGCCGCTTTTTGATAGCACTCCAATTCTTTTTCTGATTGATGGGTGTAGTAGTAGGCTGTGCTCAAATCACAATACAAAACATACAATTGAGATTGATTTCCGAGTTGAACTTGAATATCAATGGCTTTCTGAAAATAACGGATGGCTTTGTCGTAGTCTCCCAAACGGGTGTAAATATTGGCGGTGTTTTTGTAAATGCTTGCCACGAAAGAAGTTTGCAATTGAAGTTGGTAGAATATCTGCAATGCCGTTTCGTAAGCCTGCAATGCTTCTTGGGTTTGCCCTGATTTATTGAAGGCAATGCCCATCCGCCCATATATTTTGGCTGCAATTTCATCGTTTTCATCCATTTCGGATAGGTAAATATCCAGGTTTTCTTGTAGATAACGAGCCGAATTTTCAAACTCCAATTGGCGGATAAGACCTGTTGCATTTTTTGAAACTACTGCGTACCAATCTTCCCATTGTTGATTTTTGTGGTATAGATTTGCAGCCGCTTCAAGGTGAATATAACTGCTGTCGTATTGGAAATCGGCGTAGAAAGCCCGCCCTTTTTCCTCTAAAAGATGGGCTTTGATGGAATCTGATTTAAAGGAATTGTCTGCTATAAGTACATTGAAGGGAAAGAAAAACAACAAAAACGCAATCAGGTTCAAATAGTAGTTTTTCTTTCCCTGATTTTGACCCTTATCCCCTTTGCTCTTCCAAGGTGTCGGGAGAAACTCTTCAAAGGGAGATTTTTTTGAGATATAATTATTTGCAGAGAAGCTAATTATTCCTTCATACATACATCAGTATTTGAAAACCTTTTGGTAGGTAGAATAAGTTCCATCACCAACCACAACAATATACATTCCACTCGGATATGCTCCTAAATGTAGGGTTTTTGAAGCAGATTGTGAAATTTCTAATGTGTTTTTTGTGAGTAATTGCCCTTGAAGGTTGAAAAGAGCAAGAGAGGCTTTCAAAGGTTGAGGAGCATTTATTTGAAGTTCGACATCGTTTTGAGTGAAATTGGGTTGAAGTGTAAAATGGAAAGTTGGAGGCACTTCAATGTTTACCGGTTCGACCACCAGAATCGTATTCGAGAGAACGCTGCAACCTTCCTCGGTGTATTCCACAAAATAACTGCCGTATTCTGCTACATGCAAACTGTCTTTGGTTCTATGCTCCATCAAAATTCCGTCTTTGTACCACTGATAACAGGCTGACATCGGATTGTTTACTTCTAAAACAACGGTTGTCGGGTCATTGGTCGCAATGATAGGTGGTGAAGGAATGTTGGGTGCAGCAAGACTGCAATTGTTGGGCGGAAAAACAGTGACTTGTGAAATGATTCTACCCAGTTGATTGGTTGGATCAAAAACAGTCAAAGTGTAGGTAGTCGTATCATCGGGTGTCGCAGTTGGTTTTTGTAATGTTGGGTCGTCCAAATCGGTGGCTGGATACCAATAGTATTCGGGCATGAGAGTAGAAGCGGCAAAACACAGTACGCCTTCCGAAACGGGTAAAACTACTCCCACAGTACCGTCTGGTAAAGGAAAGGAATTTATCGTATCTTGTACGAGGGGAAAATTGTCACAGAGGTTTTGACAAGCACAACAATCTACATTTTGAATGAATGTCGCTGCAGTATCGGTAGGAATGGGTGCATTGCAGTCAAATGTAATAATGGCCTGATTGACAACGCTTCCGCAAGGAGGTAGGTTTTCATTTGCTTCAATGGTGTAAGTGATTTCGCCCCAAGTATCGGCTTCTCTAAAGTCAGTTCCATAACCTGCTTGATGCGTTCCCTTCAAATCCATATCGGTAAATACAAATTCAATTTCTCCTCTTGAAGTAGGTGTTAATGTACTGCTGCTTACCATAAAGGCAGAAGGGTGACTTGTATTGATATTGGAAGAAAGGATGGGATTCCATTTCAAATAGGGATGTAAAATGTCTGATACTATGACTTTTTGGGCAGGGCCATCACCTATATTCTGAAAGCGAATGGTATATGTTAGTGTTCTTCCCAATTCCTCTCCTGTACAAAGGTCTCGTGACAGCATACTGTCTGGACAAATCAATGTCTGATTAACGTCTTTGTGGTTGGGGTCGTGAGACCTGACCGTTCCCCGTCTCAATTCCCCTGTTTTATCTTCGCATGGGTTGTTCAAATCGAGTTGGGCAGTACATACAATCGGTGTATTGATGGCAATATTGGGTTTAAGTGTCAAGGTGATAAAAGCATTTCGCTGCTCTCCAAATTGAAGAGGGTTGGCATTGAAGTCTAATTGTAGAAACCCATCTTTCGAGGCGCTAGTGTCTTCATCGTAATAAGAATGAATAGTATAATTTGAAAAATAGCTTTCGTCATAGTTGAATTTCAAAATCCCTCCACCTCCTTCCATACAGGTGTTTTCATAACTGATGATATAAGTAATTGGATCGCCTGCCTTAGGTGAACGATTGATATCTATCCTAATACTGTCATTTTGGATATGGGGCAGTTTGTTTTGTAGCGAAGCGTCACAGTCACCACCATTGCAGTCAATGATTAGTTTCATTTTGGATTCTTCAATATCATCATCACTTTTGATACGGGTGGTTCGTAAAGTAATATTGTATTCATGAGAACCACTTCCTGTATTTAATCCTTCAAAAACATGGGTAGGATTGGCTTCAAAACTGTAATGGCCATCATCAAACAGCCAAAAATAACTTCTGAAAGGTGTCGCATAACCACTTTGAGTAAGAGGTGGCAGACCCGTAACTGAAAAGGTGATTTTGTTTTTGTTTTTGGCATCAGGTGCGGCGATTATTGTTCCGCCAGATATTATTCCTGCTACGGCCTTTTGACTAAAAAAACTTAGGAACACAATAAGAAAAAAGAAAAGTAATCGGTTAATGATGGTTGATTGATGCATAAGAAAGTATTTTTTAGGAAAGGTAAACATCGTAGAAAATTCCCTCCAAGTGGAAACTCGGAGGGAATTATTGAAAGGAATTGGTTTTCTATTTTAGGCAATCAAACAAAATTATCTTCTGCCTTTTATGTGGCGACTATTCATTTTGCAAGCTCTAAAGCTGATGTCATCAATCGCATAGTCATTCCCAACAGAGGCGTTTGCGGCGGTTTTGATGACAATGACTGCACTTGTAGCACTTCCCGAATTCCACAAAGCCGTCATATTTACCCATGTATCAGGGGTTTCTGATAAGGCAGTAGGCCCAATAACTTTCGTTCCGTTGATATAGACCTCAATCAATGGGTCTGTATAGTTTTTATTGGCTTTCACTAAGTTATTGAAAAAAGCGCAAAAAGAATAATTGGTTTCAGGTTTAACTGCAATTTTTTGTTTCCAACTTTCTCTACCCGCTTTACCGTCACAAGCCAAAAACAAGCCATCCGTGAATCCATTGGTATGGTCTAATGCCTTCCATTGTCCATTCACCAAGTTGGTACTGTTTCGCACACCATAGTCGCCATCTTTAAGCAAACCACTTGCTTTGTAGGTCAAGGTAGAAGAAAAGTCTACATTGTGGGCTTCAAAATCACCATTTTTCACCATATTAGGACCAGGTACGCTTCCTCTTGGACAGTTGTGACAGGCTTCTTCAATAGGCGTACAGGAGTGAAAACTAACATCGTCTAAAGCCCAATCATTTCCAACTGCTCCTGAAGTGGTGCACAAAATTTCGATTGTGGCAGAGGTGCTGCTGCCTGAACCCCATCCTGTTGATAGATTTATCCATTGGTCAGGATTTTCTGCAATGGTCTGACTGACAACAGCAGTACCGTTGATACGTACTTCAATTCGAGGGTCGGTATAATTTTTATTTTTTACGACCAGGTTATTCACAAAGGCACAGAAAATGTATTTGGTTTTAGGAGAGACTGCCACCGTTTGTTTCCAAGTAACTCGGTTTGCTTGACCATCACTTACCAAAAACAGCCCTTTGGAAGTGTTGGTTGTATGGTCTATTGCCGCCCACTGACCATTTCCAAGGTTGGCACTATGGCGTATAGAATATTTGCCATCACTGAGAGTGCCCGTTGCTTGGTAGGTTAGATTGGAGGTGAAATCTACATTTCCTGATTGGAAATCACTGTTTTTAATCAAGTTCGTACCTTTTTTAGTTCCTTTAGGACATTTTTTACAAATAGCATTGATGTTATCGTTTTGGGTGGGTTGAGCCGATAATTGAACTCCAATAATCATCAAAAGAGCGAGGATGCTTAACATTAAATTTTTCATGTTTGAATTGTTAAAAGTTAGAAAATGGTTTTGAAAGAGTTGTGTTGATTGTGCTTTCGATGATTAAATGCAGTACCCAAAAAAGGTTAGTATGTTTTTTCTTTTTTCTTTTTTCTGGAAAAAAACTTTTTACTTCAATAAAAAAAGGCACATATCAAAAGATATGCGCCTTTTTATCAGCGTTTTACAAGATGCCCATTTTTTTGTGATTTTTTTTGAATATTCCTAAAACTTCAATCCATGCCCAACTCTCCAAAATCTTCTGGTTCCGCTTCCGACAGCCGCAAAGGGTATTCCTCTCTGACCTCTTTTTGCAGTTCATCACTCAATTCTTTGTACTTCAAGCCAAATTTTCGCTCACTGAATTCATTGCGGAGTTCATTGTAGGCGGCTCGGATTTCGTTGTGGACTTGGACGTATCTTTCGTAGGAAGTACCTCTATCGTTTTTGAGGGAAACAACGGCTACTTGTGGCGAGTCCGAAAATTTTGGATTATTGCCGTAATTGTTGACATGGACTTTGCTAATTTCCTTCAAATCTCGAATGTGCATCAATTCGCCATCTACCAACAATTGGTCGTTGGCATTGACAAGTATTTCTAAGGCATTTCGTTGGTTAATGGGTGCATCTATGTGTTCTCCATCATAAGGCGGCAAAAGGGTCAGTAAGCCTTTGTCCATGTCCATCGTAGTGGTAACCAAGAAAAAAATGAGCAATAAAAACGCAATGTCTGCCATCGAACTGGCATTGATTTCAGAAGGTTTTCTATTTGTTCGTTGCATGAAATTTTGAGATGTCAGGTGATAGGTGCGAGGAGTCAAGGTTTGAATTGCAGCCTCACCTGTAGTGAAAAAAATAGCGAGTGTCAGGTGATAAGTAAGAAGAGTTAGATATCGAACCTCTACTCTAAGGCAAACTAAAATATTAAATTAGGCATTTCTGCAATTTACTTTGCTCGCTTACAAAGTATTGTTTGAATTTGCATTTGAGTTTTTAATTTGAATTTGCCTAAGTCATAACTCCTCACTTCTAAAATGAAAAACCGTCAACTCACCAAGATGCGCCAACGGTCTTTGTGAATCCCAAAATTCGATTCAGGAGAGTAAGGGATTCAGGTTTTTATGTGTTTACTATGAGAGTGTTTTTGAAGATATCAGAAGTAAGATGTAGGAAGTAAGAGGCAAGATCATACTACTGTACATTTTTAATTCAACCACAAAAGGCACAAAGAAAACAAAAGTAAAGGACTGAAATCCAACCCTCTCTTTTGTGCCCTTTTGAGACTTTTGTGGTTCAAAAATCATTTTGTACAGCAGTATGAGGCAAGATTTAGTTTTTCCTACATCCTACATCCTACATCCAGTGGATTACTCCAATTTGAAGCGAATAGGTAAGGTAAATGCTACTCTAACAGGCTTACCACGTTGTTTGCCTGGATTCCATTTAGGCATTTCTTTCACAACTCTGATAGCTTCTGCATCACAACCTGCGCCACCACCAGACAAACCTCTTTTGATAGATACATTTTCGATACTACCATTTTCCATGACTACAAAGCCCACATAAACAGTTCCGTCAATGCCGTTCTCACGCGCCATTGGAGGATAATTGATGTTTTTGCCGATAAACTTAAAGAGTTCAGCTTGACCACCAGGGAATTCGGGCATGTCTTCCACGATGGTGAAGATTTCGGGTTCTTCTACTATTTCTACCTTTTGTTCTATGATGGGATCTTCCTCCACATCTTCTGTTGGCATCGGAATTTCGTCTGGAATGTTCTCTACTTCTGTATCTTCTTCTACTTCCTGCTCCAAAATTTCAGGCTCATCTTCTAGTATCTCTTCATCCTCTACGATTTCTAATTGTGGTGGTGGGGGAGGAGGTGGCGGTGGCGGCGGACGGTGGGTAGAAGGAGGAGGTAATACTTCCATCTCGTCTGGCACAAAAATATCCCCTAATTCTAAAGAATCTCCTTGGTCTGGGGCATAACTAAACGCATACAAGACAAAGGCAAGCGACAAAGCCAAACCAGTTTTCAAGAATACGCCATTGAAGGAATTGGTGTCGGCTTCGGGATATTTTTTCACAAAACTGCTGACCTCTTTGCCCTTGTATTGCTCCTGAATTTTTTCGGGAGAACGGGTGCTGAAAAGCAGTTTATAAAAAAGGGCTGCAAGAAATGGACTTGCAGCTAAAAGTGCGAAATACATCATGATGGTAAAATTTTATGATGAAAAAATATTTGATAGTTTTAGCAGAAAATGTTATTGTACTTCAAATAATACAATGATTATCAGCTTCATTACTTCAAAGATAACCCATGCTTACAGCAGAAGAAAGGACAAATAAGCAAGTGTAAAGGCTGTGGGTGTAAGTGTTGGAAATGGTTGATTAAGTGTTTTCAGTAAATAAACTTATCTTTGGTTGAATCGTTAATTTTTTAGTTTTGAACCATTAAAAAATATTTATATCCATGAAAAACCGACAGTATTTAACCATTGCATTATTTCTTTTCGCTATCTCTATTTTTATATATGCTTGTGGTAGCGGCGCAGAAAAAACTCAACAAACGGAAACGGTGGAGACAACTCCTACCGGAAATCCGCCTAACTATTCTGGTCGTTGGGGTCCAGATAGTTTGGAAACCATCAAAAATTATTCACTGTATCGAGAGTTTTACAAACAAGACCAAATTCTGGATGCACTCCCTTATTGGCATTATGTAATAGAAAATGCTCCGGAAGCACGAAAAACACCTTATATAGACGGGGGAAATATGTACGAAACCTTAGCAGAACAGGCTACAGACGAAACCATCAAAAAAGCCTACATAGATTCGATGTTGATGATGTATGATAAGCGGATGGAGCATTTTGGAGAAGAAGGTGAGTTATCGGCATATAAGGCATTGAAGGTTAAAAAACACTTGCCTGACAATGAAGAATTATACAATGAATTGGTATTGGCTTCGGTAGATATTTCGCAAGAGGATGCGCCCTATTATATGCTGCTGGACTATTTGAAAATCAAACGTTCTGAGCAAATAAAAGACGGAAAAATTGATAAGGAAGGGGCTGCAAAGGTGATGGAAGAATATGCCAAATTGACCGAGATAGTAGAACACAACATTGAGGAAGAGAGTAAGTATGCGGAGAATTACGAAAAAACTCAGACCAAATTGGATGTGATAGCGGAGGAAATGGAGAAATATATTGACATCCTAAACGAGCCTAAAGATTGTCCTGGTATTATTGCCAAATATGAGCCTGAATACCGAAGCAATACCAATGATGTGAAGACCATCAAAAAGGTGCTGTCTAAATTGGTGAAAGGAAGATGTACAAGTCAGTCTTTATATGCAGAATTGAACAACAAAATGTTTGAACTGCAACCAACAGCAGCAGGAGCGAGAAAATTGGCTGGACGTTTTTACAAAGATGGGAACACAGATCAAGCTATCAAATACTTTCTCCAATCCATTGAATTGGAAACCAACAACTCTATCAAAGCAAAAGTGTATATGAATTTGGCTTCAATTGAACGTCGCAAAGTGAAAAGCCTCACGACAAGTGTAGCGGTTCAAGCCCGTAAATACGCATTGAAGGCGGCGGAACTGCAAGCAGGCTGGGGAAAGCCTTATATGTTTATCGGTGATTTGTACGCTTCAAGTGGTAAATTGTGTGGTTCTGGTACGGGCTGGGAAAGTCAGCGTGTGGCATGGGCTGCTACGGATATGTGGTTGAGAGCGAAAGACATTGACCCCGATGTAGCGAGTGAAGCCAATCAAAGTATCAATAAATACAGTGCTTTTTACCCAACTGTTTCGGAGGGTTTTATGAGAGGAGGTGTGAAGAATGGAGATAGGGTGACTTTGAATGACTGTTGGATTGGTGGAAGTACTACTGCAAGGCTGAGGTAATGTGAGAAAATGTCTGATTGTCAAATTTTTATATGCTATTTCTTACTTCTTTCGTCCAATAGAAACGATAACAAACACACTTATATCTATGAAAAATTCCAAAACATTCATGCTTTGCGAAGTTTTGTGTGTGATTGGTGTGTTTGTTTTTTCATTCGATGTTTTGGCTCAGGAAACGAATATTCTTGGAAAAAAAGAAAATACGCCATACTTCAATTATTCAGATTCATGGAGTGCAGATAGTCTTGAAGTACTCCAAAATTATTCTCTTTATCGTGAGCTTTACAAGCAGAATGTGGTGGAAGAAGCACTTCCTTGTTGACGTTCCTATCAGAGTAGGCAAAGTGTTTTCCTTAGAAAATTGTTGGATTGGAGGAAGCACTGTCATTAGATGGAAATAATGGTTATGTCGGCTGTTGACCTTCAATTTTCGGAGGTCAGCGATATTCTATGTATTTTTGTATTTAATTAATGGCCATTAAAAGGCGATTTTATGCAAAGGTACTTTTACACATTCGTTCTAATGACGAGCTTACTAACTTTTTCTTTGTCTCCTATCTCTGCTCAATTCACCGAAGTTAGTTTAGAATCAGGTATTGCATTGCAGCATACAAGTGCGATGTTGATTGGGGGTGGCGGAGCTTTTTTTGATTACAACAACGATGGTTGGTTAGACATTTATTTGGTGGGCGGCAATGATGATGATGGTTTGTTTCACAACAATGGAGACGGCACATTCACCAATGTTGCAGAAATGGCAGGCCTGGAAAGTACCTCTGGTTATCAAACAACTGGAGTAATTACAGGAGATGTAGATAAGGACGGTTACAGAGATATTTTCGTGACGACTTGGGATACACAACCGAATTTAATGCTACATAACAATGGTGATGGCACATTTACTGAAGTAGGAGAGGAGATAGGTATGGGAGGCGTATCTTTCTCGATGGCAGCCTCTTTTGGAGACTACAATTTGGATGGATATTTAGATTTATATGTCGGCAACTATATTGAAGAAAATGGAGGTTATACGGCAGAAAACGGTTTTGGGCATAGGTGTGCAGCCAATTTTTTTTATGTCAATCAGGGAGATGGCACTTTTGAAGAAGTGAGTGAACAGTATGGAATGAACAACAATGGTTGTGCGCTTTCGGTGGCTTTTACAGACTTTGACAATGACAGTGACATAGACTTATTGTTGGCGAATGATTTTGGGGAATGGGTCGAACCCAATGCTTTGTTTGAAAATTTGTATCCGGTTGATTTTTTTGCAAATGTAAGCAGACAGACAGGCTTAAATCTCGAAATATATGCCATGGGAATTGCGGTTGGCGACTACAATGAAGATGGCTTGTTGGATCATTATATGACCAATATCGGTCACAACCCTTTGTTGAAGAATAAGGGCAACTATGAATTTGAAGAAGTAGCGCAAGTAGCGGGTGTGGACAATACACATAGCGATACAAATCCCCAAACAGGGAATCCTCTTTTTGCTACAAGTTGGGGAGCAGCTTTCTTGGATTACAACAACGATACTTACCTCGATTTGTTTGTGAGCAATGGCCATATTCCCGCTGTTCAGGTTATCAAAAATGCCGAGAACGACCCCAATAAACTGTTTCAAAACAATCAGGCAAACGGCACATTTACAGATGTGTCGAGCATCATGGGCATAGACAACACGGACATTTGTAGAGGAATGGCAGTAGGAGACTATGACAATGATGGAGATATGGACATACTTGTAGTGGCTATTACCGATCCTTCAAGGCCTTCGACTGTCGAAGATCACATCCTTTTGTTTCGTAATGATAATCCACCTGCCAACTGGTTGAAGGTAGAGTTGGAGGGAGTGACGAACAACAAACAGGGAATGGGGAGTCGTGTAGAAGTTTCAGTAGACGGACGTACTTTTATCAGAGAAATAGATGGTGGCAGCAGTCATGCGTCTCACAACAGTACGATTGCTCATTTTGGCCTGGGAGATTACGAAATGGTGGACGAACTAAAAGTACGTTGGTTGGGCGGTGAAGAACAGGTGTTTACCAACATTGCAGCCAATCAACTTATCACGATTGTAGAACATGAACCCAATGCTCTTGAAGAACATACGGCTCATATATTGCAGTTGTACAGCGTTCCAAATCCTTTTGAAGAAAAAACTCAAATTCACTATTTTTTGCCAAAACCTTCAATTATTTCCCTATCAATTTACGATATGACAGGACGTTTGGTTTACCAAGAAGCTGCAATCCAACAAAGAGAAGGAAAACAGATACTTGAATGGACTTCTTCTTCAACTATTGCTTCAGGGGTCTATTTTTGCCGACTGACAACGGATTTTGGAACAGCATCCCATAGGTTGGTGCTCGAAAGATAGAACGCCTGTACAAAAAGATGTTGAATATACTTTAATTCATTTTCATTCACCTCATTAAGATGTTCTAATGCAACATCTCGACTTTTATACTAATTTCAAAAAGATATCATGCAAAAGACTTTTTACACTTTTTTCATAACAATTCTTTTATTTGTTTATTCATCCCCAACAACATTCGCACAATTTACGGAAGTCAGCTTGGAGTCGGGGGTTCTTTTTCAGCATGAAAGCGTACACCTTCAAGGCGGTGGCGGAATGTTTTTTGATTACAACAACGATGGTTGGCAAGACATTTATGTAGCAGGAGGCGGAGGGAAAGATGGCCTTTTTCACAACAATGGGGATGGAAGTTTTACCAATGTTGCAGAAGCGGCAGGTTTGGAATCTATTGCCGATTTTCAGACAACGGGTGTCATTTCGGGAGATATAGACAATGACGGATTCCGAGATGTTTTCATCACTACTTGGCATAGCCAGCGTAACTTATTGCTGCATAACAATGGCGATGGCACTTTCACCGAAATAGCAGAACAGGCAGGTGTGGCAGATATAGCACTTTCAATGGCCTCCTCTTTTGGAGATTACAATGTAGATGGATATTTAGATTTGTATGTAGGCAACTATGTGGAAGAAAATGGAGGATATGATGAAGAAAATGGCTATCAACACAATTGTTATCCCAATTTTTTTTATGTGAATAATGGCGATGGAACTTTTGAGGAGGTAAGTGATTTTTACAAAATAAACGACAATGGTTGTGCGCTTTCTGTCGCCTTCACCGACTACGACAACGATGCAGATGTGGATATTTATGTTGCCAATGATTTTGGGGAATGGATAGAACCCAATGCGATGTATGTAAACATGTATCCAACTGATTTTTTTAGTGATTTAAGTACTTTGACCACTTTGGATGTTGGATTATATGCAATGGGAATCGCCATTGGTGACTACAATGAAGATGGGCGTTTTGACTATTACATCACGAATTTGGGACGAAATAGACTGATTCGGGGTGAAGGTGATTTTCAATTTTCTGATCAGGCATTTCAAGCAGGCGTGGACAACACTTATAGCGGAGTAGATCCCGAAACGGGAAACAGTCTTTTCGCTACAAGTTGGGGGACCGCTTTTTTTGATTATGACAATGACACCTACTTGGATTTATATGTAAACAATGGACATATACCCGCTGTTGAAATTATCAAAAATGCAGTGGAAGATCCAAACAAATTGTATCGAAACAATCAAGCAGATGGAACATTTACGGATGTATCGGAAGAAATGGGTGTAGCAAATACAGATATTTGCAGAGGAGTGGCAGTAGGAGATTACGACAATGATGGAGATATGGATATGTTGGTAGTGGGGATTCTCGACATTACTCGAGAGTATACATCTGAATATCACGTAATGCTCTATCGAAACGATTCTCCTCCCGCCAATTGGCTAAAAGTGGAACTGGAAGGTGTGACCAACAACAAACAAGGTATCGGAAGCCGCATTGAAGTGTCGGTAGATGGTCGAACGTTTATTCGAGAAATAGATGGAGGCAGCAGTCACTTATCTCATCACAGTACCGTAGCTCACTTTGGTTTGGGCGATTACGAAATGATTGACGAATTGAAAGTGCGTTGGTTGGGTGGTGAAGAACAAATATTTACAAATATTGCCGCTAACCAACTGGTTTCTATCAAAGAAGGAGAAATGACAGCCATTGAAGAACAGACGGCTGATTTACTGCAATTGCACAGCACGCCAAA
Source organism: Bacteroidia bacterium (assembly GCA_030427245.1). Taxonomy (GTDB): domain Bacteria; phylum Bacteroidota; class Bacteroidia; order Chitinophagales; family UBA2359; genus JAUHXA01. The sequence goes on from JAUHXA010000020.1 coordinate 81,424, forward strand.
CCCTTTTCAAACAATAACTCAAATTCACTATTCTTTGCCCAAAGCTTCATCAGTTTTATTGGAGATTTACGATATGACGGGTCGTTTGGTGCATCAATTGACCGAAAACGAACAAACTGCTGGCAGTCATACAATTGATTGGCAACCTTCTGCAAAGTTGGCTTCAGGCGTTTATTTTTGTCGAATGACAACCGACTTTGGAATTGCATCACATCGTGTGGTATTGGGTAGGTAGAGGCTCTATGTATGCTTTATCCACCCGCATAAGGAGGCAATAAAGCAACTTCGTCTCCATCCTTCAATACAAAATCATCGTCGTGGACAATTTCTTGATTCACTGCAATGTGGTGTGTATAAGCAGCCAATTTGGGGTATTGTTGAAGTAGTTGCTGCTTCAATGCTCCCACTTCTTGAATATTCTGAACGGCAATGGATTTTGTTTGAGCGACATCGGTAAGCACGCCCCAAAATAATACGTTTACTTGCATTTTTCTATTGTATTTACTGGTGATAATTGTGTTGTGTAAACTTGAATTTTTTACAATCTCGGCTTGTAGCCCGCTTTCTGCAAAAACTCTTGCCCATTTTGCATTTTCATCAGCTCTTCAATAGGCGTATCGGGATTTTTTTCCATAAACTTACGAACTATTTGCCAGCCTACCCAAATGGCGGTTTTGCCTGGTGACTCAGGGGGCATTCCGCTTGTAGTTGGAGCTTCATTGAGAAATTTCTGAAATTCTCGGTATTTGGGGCTGTACAGCCATTCGTTTTCGACATAAAAATTCCACATCATTGGCTCACTTCCATAACACCATTGCAGTTGTTTGTGAGAATATCCGATTTTTAAGCTATCTGGCGTATCGGGCAGTGTCAAGTCCAACAAAAACAGCATCTTACCTTCCTGAATCATGAAGTCAATCAAGCGATTATTGTCGTCTCCCAATGGATACAATTCTTGAAAATAGGCTTTCATCGTATTCGGCACGATGTATTCTGGCTCAAAGCGATTGGATAAATAATTTGGAATACCAATAGACTGATAGTAAGGATAGTTTTTGCCGAAATACATGTCCAAATTGATGGCTAAAATTTCGTCACCGTAGGTTGCGGCTGCTGGTCCAAACTCTGCAACGTGTGTATAAACTTTAGGCACTTCAATATTAGGCAAGTAAAATTTGGCATATCTAAAGGCAGTGGTTAGTTCTTCCTTCAATCCATCTAAGTTTGGGTATTTTACCATTGCAGTATCGTAAAGGCTCTGAATGTCTTTGTTTTGTAGAAAGGGAATGAGTTTTTTCTGATAAGTTTTGGCGCTGTCCATTGCACCAAAGTTCATGAGGCGAGTCATGTAAAAATTGAAGTAATCGGGGTCATTTTGAGCCAATTCATCCAAAGATTTTTCATAATTTGTGGTGTCTAATGCAAACAAATCTTTTTCAAAGCGTTTAAAGGTTAGGTTTACCTCAATATTGGAGATATCGGGTTTTTCTATGGTTGTTTGGCAAGCATTGAAGAAGATGCCCACGCTTAAAATGGCTAACAATAAAAAAACTGTGCGATTTTTTGGAGAAGAATTTAAAACAGTTGAATTCATGTAATTGTCTAATTTTTATCTGTTACTTCAATATTTTTCTGAGTCTAAACGAAACCAATATTTTACTTCAATAGTTGATTGAAGATACTATTAACTCTAAATAAAAATCATGAAAAAAATTAATTTCTTTATTTTAGGTATTTCTTTGTTTTTCTGCAATGTTCTTAACGCACAAGACTGGCGTTTTGGTCTATCTCTCGCCCCTACGACCAATTGGTTTAGTAATGAAAACAAAGATATTGAAACAAGTTCTAAACTTAGTTTTGGGTATGGATTAATTGCAGACTATGAGTTTGATGACCGATATGCGGTTTCCACGGGTTTTCACTTCAATAAAGCTACCGCAAAATTTACTCCCGAGCCTCCAACAATTGGAGACACTTCAGAAATCACCCTTAAGGTGCAATACGTTGAGATTCCGCTTACCTTGAAGCTAAAAACCAATGAGTTCGGATACATGACTTACTTCGCACAAGTAGGTTTGACACCAGGTTTGGCAATGAGCAGTCGCTACGATCAAGAAATTTCAGGCGGAGAAGACATTGTGAACGAAAAGGCCAAAGAGTTTGTGAACAACATCAACTTATCCGCAATGATTGGTGGTGGTTTGGAATATTCCATTTCGGAAACAACTTCTTTGTTTGCAGGAGTTTTCTTCCAAAATGGATTGCTGAATGTCATTGAAGACAATGATGGAGATAGTATGTCTTTTGGTAGCTTGAGTTTGCGAGTCGGGATATTTTTTTAGAGAAGTAGAACTTTTTCTTCAATCTTAGTGTATAAACAACAATAAGTTTATTTTCCAAGCAAACTCTTAAAGAATACAGGTATGCGAATAGCGATTGCCCAACAAAATTACCACATAGGCAACTTTGAAGCCAACTACCAGAAAATCAGTGCTGCTGTCCAATCTGCAAAATCTCAGGAGGCAGATATTGTCGCCTTTCCAGAATTGGCAGTTTGTGGTTATCCTCCTCGTGATTTTTTGGAATTTCGAGATTTTACCAATAAGTGTCAGCAAGTTATCGAACGCTTGAAGCAAGACAGCGAAGGTATTGCGATTGTGGTGGGTTCGCCAAGTGTCAATCCTGTCATTGAAGGAAAAGATCTTTTCAATTCGGCTTACTTTATTGCAGATGGCGAGGTGAAGCACATTGCAAACAAGGCATTGTTGCCAACTTACGATATATTTGACGAGTATCGCTATTTTGAACCTGCCACAGAATTTTCGGTGGTGGAATACAAGGGAAAAAAAATTGCCTTGACGATTTGTGAGGATATATGGAATATTGGGAATGAGAATCCACTTTACAAAGTCTGTCCAATGGATATTCTCATTGAGCAAAAGCCCGATTTTATGCTCAATATTTCTGCCTCCCCTTTTGCCTACAATCATTCGGAAGAACGCAGATTAGTGGTTGCTGCAAATGTGGCACGCTACAAAATTCCGATGATTTATGTCAATGCAGTGGGCGCACAAACGGAAGTGGTTTTTGATGGAGGTTCGTTGGTGATTGACGATGCCGGCAATACGATTGATGAAATGCCATATTTTGAAGAGGCAATTCGGGTTTATGAACTTGAACCTCTCTTCAATGCCGAGCGTGATCCTGCAAAGGACAACTTGCGAGCCAAAGAAAAAATGGATTTGATTCATCGAGCTTTGCTTTTAGGTATTCGAGATTATTTTGGCAAATTGGGCTTCAAAAAAGCAATTTTAGGTTTGTCGGGTGGTATTGACTCGGCCTTGACCTTAGCTTTGGCGGCAGAGGCTTTGGGCAGTGAAAATGTGTATGCGGTGATGATGCCTTCCAAATTTTCATCTGACCATTCGGTGGACGATTCCCTTCAATTGGTCAAAAACTTGGGCTGTCCTTCTGACCTTATTTCAATTCAAAATACTTTCGATTCTTTTCTGCAAACGCTTCAACCTCAGTTTGAAGGCACAGAATTCAATGTCACCGAAGAGAATATTCAGGCGCGTGTGAGAGGTGTTATTTTGATGGCTTTGTCAAATAAGTTTGGCTATATTCTACTGAATACCTCAAATAAGAGCGAGGCTGCTGTGGGCTATGGTACGCTGTATGGCGATATGGCGGGCGGCTTGTCTGTGATTGGTGATGTGTATAAAACGGATGTTTTTGCACTTTGTCGTTATCTCAACCGAAATGGTGAACTCATTCCTGAGAACATCATCACTAAACCGCCTTCTGCTGAACTTCGCCCCAATCAAAAAGACTCTGATTCGTTGCCTGATTACGATATTTTGGACGAAATTCTGTATCAATACATTGAAGAACGTCAAGGCCCAAATGAGTTGATTGCGATGGGTTTTGATGAAAAATTGGTGCGTCGCATTTTGAAGCTCGTCAATACAAATGAGTATAAACGCTATCAAACTCCTCCTATGCTGCGAGTTTCTTCTAAGGCTTTTGGAATGGGTAGGAGAATGCCAATTGTGGGGAAATATTTGTCATAAGATTTTGGCTCACTTGATTTGGAAGTTAGAACGGAGAGAGGAGGAGATGGAGAGGTTTTTTGGCTCACTGGATTTGAATTTGAAAATATAGACACAAACACATGAACACCCAAACACCTAAACACAAAATAAAACACCCTTTCACCGAAAACCTCCTTCAATGGGCAAAAGAAAATCCTCGTCACCTTCCTTGGAAAGACACCAATGACCCCTACAAAATTTGGCTCTCCGAAATCATCCTTCAACAAACGAGGGTGGCACAGGGCAGACCTTATTACGAAAAATTTGCAGCGACTTACCCGACAGTAGAAAATTTGGCGAATGCGCCCGAAGATGAGGTGATGCGAATGTGGGAAGGTTTGGGCTACTATTCAAGAGCGAGAAACATGCACGCTGCGGCGAAATATATTGCGGGAGAATTGAAGGGGAAGTTTCCGAATACGCACAAAGAAATTTTACAATTGAAAGGAGTCGGACCTTATACAGCTGCTGCAATTGCTTCTTTTGCGTTTGAGCTGCCTCATGCAGTAGTAGACGGAAATGTGTATCGGGTTTTGGCGAGAAGGTTTGGCATAGAAACACCGATTGACAGCACCGAAGGGAAAAAAGAATTTGCATTGTTGGCGGAAGAATTGTTGGACAGAGAAAAGCCAAGTGTTTACAATCAAGCGATTATGGACTTTGGCTCAACGCACTGTACGCCTGCCAATCCAAGTTGTACTGATTGCCCTTTGCAGGAAAACTGTGTGGCGCATCACAAAGGTTTGATTTCAAAACTGCCTTTGAAGAGCAAAAAATTGAAGCGCACGACTCGTTATTTTCATTATTTCATGCTGCAATTGCCGAATGATACTTTTTTGCTGCAAAAACGAATCGGAAAAGGAATTTGGAGAAATTTGTATCAGTTTCCATTGATTGAAGCAGCTCAATTGCTGGATTTTGAAGCATTGACGCAAACCGAAGAATGGCAGCAGTTGTTTGCCAATCAAGAAGTTGTTTTGAAAAAATCCTCCAAAACTTACAAACACCAACTAACCCATCAAACCATTTTTCTCCAATTTTTTGAACTGCAATTGAAGGAAAAGCCTTCTACTTTATTGGATTGCATTGAAGTGAAGGCTGCTGATTTTGATAGTTATGCTTTTCCGAGGGTGATGAATCTGTTTTTGGAGGATAGAGCGAATCAAGAATCGGGGCAGTTGGAAATGTTTTAGGGAGGTTTACTCCACCAAAACTTTCCCCCTTCCCACCAACCTTTTGTTTTCTGCCGCCAAAATCCGAAACAAATACACTCCACTCCTGAGGCTTCGGGGCGAGTTCTCCAATTTACCTCGCTTCAATATCAGTTTTCCATCCTCCATTTTCAGTTCTCGAACTTTTTGTCCCCAAATATCCACCAACTCCAACTGGTAATTCCCTTCCTCCAATCCCTCTACTTCAATGGTCGTAAAATCTGAAAAAGGATTTGGAAACACACGAACTGAATAACTATTATCCAATATTTCAATATCGGTCTGCACTTGCTGAATCAAAGTCAAAACCGAAGTATTGGTCACAATTGCAGGATTGAAGTCAAAAAAGATATTCGCTGTATTTTCAACCTCCGTTTTGTCCTCCGCATTTGCCAAAGAAGCAATACCAAAAGTCACAAAACCATGGCTTTCCACTTCATTTGTCGTACTGTCGGGCAGCAAAATATCATCGAAGTAGAAAGTCACCAAACCCGTTTCTCGATTGAAGTCGGTGCGATAATCATGGCTTGCCGTAATCGGATGAAAAGTCGTCCAATTCAGTTTTTTGTCCAACACATCTTCAATACGAATATTGAAGGCAGTATCGTTTCCTGTATTTTGAAAACGAACCGTGTAAAAAATGGTGTCTTCGGTATAGGCGAATTCGGATTGCCCCAAAAGGTTTGAGTGAGCCAATTTATCATTCGGGTCGTAGGAACACAAGAGTTCAGAATCGTAGTCCGTAGCGTAAGTATAAACTGGAATTTCGTTTTCTTCAAACAATTGAAGTTCTGCCCGACTCTCCAAAATCACCCCAATAGAATTGAAGTCAGGCATCTGAAACCGCACCCGAATTCTACCCTCATACGTAGGATACAAATCTTCAATATTCCAAACCAACTTTTGACCCTCTACATAATCGAATGGAGGAATCGCCGATACAAATTCCATTCCTTCATGCACCTCCAAACTGATTTTCCCATTCGCTGTCACCGTTCCCGTATTGGAGTAGTTGAGCCAATAAGTCGTTATACCATTGCAGCGAGTTGGGGTACTGCTTAGGTAAGGAATCGCTTCTGAAACCAATTTAGTAGGACGAAAACCAAATTGATAAATGGGAAGTATGACATCATCTTCGTAAGTAATAGCATAGCTGCTATTGGGAGTCGTCAATTCCCAAAGTGGGTTGGGTTCAAAAGTCAAATTGTAGTTGCCATAGTCTGCAAAAAGATAGTTGTAGCCCTCTGAACTGGTAAAATTTTCTTGATTGGATGGGTCGAGCAACAATTTGAAGTTGAAAAGTGGTTGTTCTTCCCCATTGTCGTAGAGGTCGTTCTCATTGCGGTCGTGAAAGAGCAAGGTGACAATTTGATTGGGTTTCAATAAGTTTTCATGCCAAATAATTTCTTCTCCATGGGTCGAAGATGATGCCAACACATCGGGGTCGCCATCTCGGTCTATATCAGCCGTAAGAACGGTATCGGTGTAACGGGCATGGTCATTGATAACTTTCTCTGTACTAAAATTTCCCTGTCCATCATTTTCGAGCCAAACAACCCGATGCCCTCCATATACCGAAACCGCTATATCCAAATCTCCATCCCTGTCCAAGTCTGCTGTCTCGGCATTTTTGATATAATCTCCCTGTTCCTCCAATAAAACAGTAGAATTTTGAAAAACGCCATTCCCCTCATTTTCAAACCAAATCAAAATTCCCGTCCAATAAGTAGTCGCCAAAACCTCCAAATCCCCATCACCGTCCAAATCTACCGCAGATACCGAATTGAAGCCCCCATTTACATTCGAGAGTTGATGGGTTTTCCAAGAATTCGCCTCGCCTAAGTTCTCATGCCAATTCAACAAACTGCTGTTGTAGGAAGTCGACAGAACATCCATATCCCCGTCTCCGTCCACATCTGCCGCAGACACTGAGGAAGAACTCTCTACATCAGTATGGATAATTTGCTGCTCTCCAAAATTTCCCATACCATCGTTTTCATACCAAGCAACTTTGCCATCCCAATGTGAAGCCGACAACACATCCAAATCACCATCCCCATCCAAATCCTCCGCATGTATGTCTCTCGGACTATCCGTTTCGTTGGTAATCACCCTCAACTCTCCAAACTGCCCATTGCCCTCATTCCGATACCAAAACACCTGATCTAAGGTTTCGGATACCGCAAAAACATCCTTATCTCCATCTCCATCCAAATCTGCGGCTTTGATTTTCAATACCGTTTCAATATCCGCATCAATGACCTGAGCCTCTCCAAATGAATTTCCTTCTTCATTCCGATACCACACGATTTGTTGGTCATGATAGCCAAAAGACAAAACATCCACAAACTTATCTCCGTCCAATCTTGCAGCATAGAGTGCTGTTGGCTCGGTCAATTCTGCTGAAATCGCTTTTGGAGGACTGAATAAATTTTGTGCGACTAAAGAAAAATGGAGAGAAACGAATAGGAAAGTAAAAAGTACATTTTTTCTCATGTTGTTGAATTTTTAGTAAAATACTGCAATTGTTGGAATAATCATAGTATTTTATTCAACTGCAAAAATGGGGAAAAGATTCCTTTGTAAGTAAGAAAGCTATTGGTACCCTGCATTCGGAATGATTTTTGTCTAAAAAAAGTAAGCCCCCCTTTTTTATAAGTAGACCTACTTTAATCCCACCCGTACTTTTTCACTTAAAAATCACTCTAATTCCATGCTTAACTTATCATTTTTGGAAAAACTTAATTTGCCATTTTTTGAAAAAGATATTGAAGAACCTATACATAGAGAGAAACCTGGTTTTTTAGGGTTTTCAGTTTGGTTAATCATAACACTATCTCTCAGTAGTAACTTAATGATAACCACATTTCTTTCCTTCAATAGTATGCTTAATAGTGGTGTAATGATAAATCATTATAGCCATATCACACTATTTTTCTATCACATTATAATTGGAGTTTTTATAGTTATTGTAGCCAAAGGAGTAGGTTATGTTTTTGATAGAATCCCACCTAACGAGCATAAAGTTCAGAACCTTAGTCATTACTTTAGTTTATATGGCGTTACCTTTTGGCTATTTACAGTCGTCTTTATTTTGGGATTGTTAATTATCATTCCATTTAAAATAGTCTATTCAACTTATATGGGGCGATTTTCTGAAAAAAAGACTTTCACAACAACCTCTTCTATTACTCCTCCAAGCAAATCATCCCATCAATACCTTCTCGATATTATACTGGACAAAATCCAAAAGTCTGGTTATAATAGTTTGACTGAAGAAGAAAAAGATTTTCTCTTCAATAGTAGCAAATAATTAAGCGCCGTATATTTTGAAGAAGATCATTTTATTTCAAAACGATACCTTCAATCCCAAGCCCCTATCTGCAAAACCCAATTGAGGGCGAAATTTGTTCATACCTGTTTCGGTGGACTTCAAACCTTCATTGTAGATACGAACTGCGTTTCTTTTTTGCTTCTTACTTGATATGAAAAGAGGGTAACAACTAATCAATAATCCCATAGCAGTTATTTGGAGTGCTCTATGGTCTCTAAGTTTTCCACTCTCAGTATAAGTATCACTTAATGACGTATAGAGCGTTATTCCTAAACCACCGAGATAAGTCAATGTCGAGAGCGTGTAGTTTCTTTTAGCAGTCCTCATCTGTTGATACGCTTCTTGGTTGCTTTCCATAATTTTCAATAAATCCTTTGTTCTCAGTCCTTTACTATCCTGTGCATATACAAAGTTTTTTCCACCTAATAAGTTTTTAAACTCAATCACATCAATAGGTTTTTGAGCAAACATCGAAACAGAAGTACAAATAATGCAGAAAACACAAGTAAAAATAAGATTTTTCATGATGGAATATTTTTGCGATTAGAGAAGTAAAATATTGATTCTGTGAAGTGAGGAAGGTTGGTCATTTTCAAATTTAACTAAAAATACGTCTTATCTAAACATTCACTTCATAATAATTCGATGCTTCCATAACCGTGAATAGCCTGACTCCTCGCTCCTCTTGCCTCGCCCCTCACTCACTGTCCAATCAACGAAAATCCCGCCCAATCCTGCGGACTGCTATGTTCTTCCTTCAAAAGCGATAACTTAGCTTCTCGCAAAGCAGCCGCATAGGATTTTCCCGCCAATACTCCTTCAAACAATCGTTTGACCAGCTGACTGCTCGCTTCGTCGGGAATGTCAAATTGGGTAAAAATGATGTTGTTTGCCCCTGCATACAAAAAACCTCGATTGATGGCCATGATTCCTTCCCCTTGCTGCAAAGTACCTACTCCACTGCCACAACTACTCAAGACCACCAAATCCGCCGACAATTCCAAGTTGTAGGCCTCCGAAATCGTGAGTATATTTTCTTCATGGTGAGAAGAGTCGGAAGGTTCGATAGAGGGCAGGTTTGATAGGTAAATACCCGATAGATTGTTGTGTTCATTGTGGGCAAAACCATGTGTCGAAATCAACAAGTATTTGAATTTGGGAGCTTCCTCTATCAAGGTTTGTTTGGAAGCTGTTCCGTATAAGAACGCCTTAGCATCCAGTTTTTTGTCGTGAAATAGGTTGTAAACTTCCTTCACCTCAATGGCCGTATTGGGCAATTGCTGCAAAGCTACAACACCCTCCTCATTGCTTCTTACGACCTCACTATTGCCCCGATGCGTTGTCATTGCCAATTCTATACCACTGTTTTTGTGAAAATTCACAGGTGCTATACCTAAAAAACTATCCGATTGAGTGGGGGACTCCATTTGTTTTTGTAGGCAGTAGAGCCAAGTTGTTGCCGAATAATGGTAGAGGATTTCGTATTGGTGAATGAGGTAGGGGAGTTGATTGAAGTCGGAATAGGCTTGTGGTGTTTTTGAAGAAGGAATCAAGAGGTCGAAGGGCAACAAGTGAAGGTTTTCGTCCCGAATGATGATCAACTGCGTTTGATTACGCAGTTGTTTTTCAATCGGTTGTAGTAAGAGTTGATACAAATTGGTGGCGGATTCTATCAGCAGTTCTTCGTCTGTCCATGCAATAGAATGGTGAAGCTGCTCGATTAGGTCTTTGAAGTTGTTGGGCTTATCCATCATTTGCAAGCCAAAATCTTCTTTTTGAAGATAAAAAATATAGATTTGTTCCTCTCCGATAAAGTATTCAATCAGCGTATTTTGAGGAGAAAGATGTTGTTGAATCACTTCAATGCTGCTTGTTTTGGCACTGTACTTCAATTGGAAATAAGCAGGATAGGTAGTTTCGTATTTTTCGAGGAGGGCCTCATATTTTTGATGGTGTTTGAATCGCTGTTCCTGCAATTGAAGGATTGCCGTTGGATTGGGTTTTGTTCTCGATTGCAGTTGTTGTAGTTTTTTTTCAACGAAAGTCAATGCGGTGCGAATCTCTTTTTCTTCCTCCAATAAATCCGTAGGAATGTTGGCAGTCAGTTTTGCTTCCGTATCCTTCAATGCCTCCAATAAAACCATTGCTCTGTTTTTTTCGGAGAAGTAAAAACACACTTCAATATAGTGCTTGTCATGAGTTTGTTCCCACAACTTCAAAGCTGCTTTCAGCGCATATTCACAAATTTCTGTTGCACTTTTGGACAATACCAATTTGGAAAATTCTATCTGAAAATTGGTGCGAATATAGTCCAACAGTTGAATAGCTGTTTTGAAGGTTTCAATGGCTTCCTTCAAATCTTCAATGCCTGTATTCATGTAAATATGACGAAGGTAATGGGCTTTTCCTTTTTGCGAAATGGTCTTCAAAAACAAGCGACTGAACCGATGTTGTTGAAAAGTGTTGAGGCTCGAGTTTTTATTTTTGCTGTACGTAGTTGAATTGTCAATAGCCTTTTGAAAAAAAAGAATTGCTTTTGAAAACTTATCTTGGTAGAGGTAGTGATTTCCAAGGAGTGTATAGGATTCGGCTAAGATAGGATGTTGACTACCGACTGCTTTTTGTTTGATCTGAATCGCTTGTTCATAACATTCCTTGCCTTTCCTCCTATTTTGCAGCCCATCGTAGCATTTACCGAGTTTCTCATAGATATTTGCCATCTCGAAGTGTTCTGCGCCCAATAGTTTGGAACGAATCTCTTTGGCTTTTAGGAGGTTTTGAAGGGCTGTTGGGTAGTCTTTTTTGTAGATGTAATTGTAGCCAATATTGCTGTAACATCTTGCCACAAAAGGATGTTCTTCGCCATACAAATGCAGGTGAATCTCTAAGGATTTGAGGTAGTAAAAAAGTTGTTGATCGTAATCCTCAATGGATTCATAAGCACCTCCCAAATTGTTGTACATCCTACCGACATCATAGTGTTTGTCGCCAAATATCTTTTGGTAAATGTGCAATGCTCGTTGAAAGTACAACACTTGTTTTTCAAAATCATTGATGAGTGTATAACTGCCCCCAATATTGGAGTAGCTTGCTGCAATGTCGGGGTGGTTTTCTTTGAAAAGGGATTTTCGCAGTGCCAGTGCTTTTTTGTGGTATGCCAAGTTTTGTTGAAAATCACCCAATTCTCCATGAACCCAAGCGATGTTGTTGTATAGTTGGGCAATGGCTTGTTGTACTTTCAGTGTTTTTCGTTCTTCAGTCGAAAGATAATCTTCGATGAATTGAAGGGCATTGTAAAGGTTCTCCAATTGTTTTGAGTATTGCCCTGCAAAACCCCAACACGTCCCAATATTGGCATAGATTCGGAGGTGGTCAAAGTCTTTTTTTTGACAGTATTCGCTTACCTCCAATGCTTTTTCATAATACTCCAAACCTTTTTGGTAATTGTTCAGATAGCAGTAGTAATTTCCGAAACCATTGTAAACATCCCGAAATGCCTCATGTTTGGGGGGCAATTGGTTTTTTGCAGTTTCCAAAGCTTTTTGATAGCTTTTCAACGCCTCTTTGGTATGGGTAAGTTTGATTTCTATTCCTCCAATATCTACTATGGTCAAAACATAGTCTTTCCATTGTTGGTATTGCAGAAAGATGGCAGTGGCTTTCTGCGATAATTCCATTCCTTCTACATATTTTGCTTGGAATTGTAGTTTTGAAGATTCGGACAGGTATTGGTGGGCGAGTTGAATTTGTTCCGTACGTGTTTTCATAGCCTTATTGAGTGATTCAAACGTGCAGTTTCAAAAGATAAGGGTTTTTAAGCAAAAAACGGAACTTTATTTCTAAAATAGGCATTAATTTAGGGACATTCTTAAAATAATTTTCAAACTTCAACAAACAAAAATGAGCTCTAAAATCTTATTGTACGTCGGTATAGTCATTGTAGTAATTGCAGGTATTTTCAAATTTATTGATTATATGTTTTACATCGGTTTGTTGTGCATTGCAGCTTATGGTGTACATTGGGCTTTTACGAGAGGCAAGGAAATGATTAGAGAGCGAAGAAATACCCGAAACATTGACATAAAATAAAAAAGGAGGCTATCTCCCGACAGCCTCCCAGTGTTTATACCATCAATATAAACGTTCCATCAATATTCATTTATGCTTACGAATTTGCCAATTCGCATTGTATTATAAGTTCAGAATTTGGATGAGCGAATCATTATGAAATAAATTTACCGTATATCGCTCCTGCTTTCTGCCTCCTCTTTTCAATCCTCCGATCCATCATCCCACCATACACCATCATTGACGGTAGCATTCGGTACATTCTCCAAATTGTAGTCGTATTCAGTAGTCGGATAAGGAAATCGAACGGGAATCGGCCCGGCAGGATTCGTTAAAGTAATCACGTCCGTTCTTCGCCAATCATTGTAAGCCTCCAATGATTCCATCACAAACTGTGAAATGTACTTTTGAGTGATAATGTGCTGCAATGTCAAAGTCGCAGGAGACACACTTTCTTGTGCTACATAAGTAGCAATGTCCTCTTCGCTGACTCCTACTTTTCGCATCGCCTCACCAATTGCAATTTCATACGCTGCGGTTGCATTTGCTGTATTTCCCAAACGCAATTCTGCTTCTGCTTCAATGAATTTCTGTTCTACATAGGTCATCATCGGTAGGGGAGAAGACGCTGTCACCAAAGTACTGCCCCACTTAGAATACAATGCCCCAGCTTGATCGGTTGATTGAGCATTTGGTCCACCGACAATCGTTCCCAATCCAGGCACAGGTAGTGCGTAAATCGGTAGTCGAGGGTCGTTCAATCCTTCCAGCATTGCCACAAAAGATGCACTCACACAATGTTGGTCTCTATCGTTTTCAAACTGATACCAAGGATTTTCGCCTGTTGCATTGTTATTGAAGCCTCTGTACAAAAAATCATCATCGCTGCTGTCAAAAGCATTTTGAAGAGCCGCCAAAGCACTTTGAGCAGAGCCGTTCGCATCAATATTGCTTAGGTGATTGTGATATCTTGCCTTTAATGCATAAGCTGCTTTTATCCAAGCATTCAAGTTGCCTCCATAAATAATGTCATCGGCCGAAGGAGCATCTGTTGCAGATTGCAGACTGCTGATGCCTTCATCCAATAGCGTTTGAATGTTTTGGTAAATACTTTCTTGTGAGTCAAAAACAGGTTTGATATTTGCCGTTCCCTGCAATGCTTCCGAATAAGGAATGCGTCCCCATGTATCCGTAGCGATTCCTAAATTGTACGCCATCAATATTTTGGCAATTCCAACATAAGAATTTGCGCCCTGTTCGCTTGCCTGATCCATCAATTGCTTCAAGTCCATCATCGAACCACTGTACAATTGAAAACGCCAGATATTGTTGGCCAATTGACTATTGATGTCGGTCAATTTGTCGGCATTTTCCATCTGATTCCAAACACCTGCCGTATGTTGTATCCAAACGGAAGCATACCAAGCCAAATCTGAACCCGCCATACCATAAGCCGTAAATGTCTGGGCACTGGGCAATAATAGTTTGTTGGGCACTTCTACGGGATTATCAGGGTCTGTATTGATTTCCTCGAAGGTCTCTTCACAGGAATAGGTACTGAAAATCAGTAGGGAGAAAAAGAGAATAAAGAATTTATTTATATGTTTCATTTGATTGTTTTTTATGTGTTTGAGTTGATAATTGTGTTTAGGTGTTTGGGTTGATTTTGCGTTGATAACTGTATTTAGGTATTTAAGCATACTGCTATACAAAACGATTTTTGAACCACAACAGTCTCAAAAGGGCACAAAAGAGATGGTTGAATTTCAGTCCTTTACTTTTGTTTTCTTTGTGCCTTTTGTGGTTGAATTAAAAATGTACAGTAGTATGGTATTTAAGTTAATTTTTTAATTACTCGAATACTTAAACACAATTATTAACTTCTATCAACTTCTATCAACCCAAACACTTGAACACAACTTAAAATGATATTTTCAGTCCACCACCCAAGCTTCTTGCATTGGGCATACTCAAGTATTCAAAGCCCTGCAAGTTGGATGCACCACCCAAACTTGTTTCAGGATCAAAGTTTGGGTAATCGGTGAACAGTGCTAAGTTGCGACCACTGAAATAGATTTCCAATCCATTGAAAGGAGTCTTTTTGATGAGGTCTGCTCCCAAGCGATACGACAAAGTCACTTCTCTCAATCGCACAAAACTGCCATCAAATACATTCGACTCGTCTATTGCATCTTGATAAACTCTCCAATAGGCTTCACCAGTCGTTATTTCAATATCATTTACTCCTCCAACAACCAAATTTCCACTTGCGTCTAAGTGACCTTTCACACCCGGTAATACAGCCGTTGCCGCACGGTTTTCGGTTTCTTTGGTCATTCCATACAATCGGAGCAAGCGGGTATTTCCTGCATAAATCTGCCCACCTTGTCGGGTATCAAATTGAACAGTCAAACTGAAATTTTTATAAATAAAAGTGTTGATCAAACCTCCAATCCAATCGGGCTGTGTATTGCCGATAATGCCAGTGTTTGGATCCTGCAATGGCATTCCATAGCTCGCACTTGCAGGATTAGAATCATCGTAAACAATGTTTCCGTCATCATCACGCAAGTATCTTGAACCCCAAAGTGTTGCATAGGGTTGTCCTTGTACCAATCGAACCTGTGGAGCAGTAAATCCTCCAATCGTAATCGCATCTACACCATCTGCCAATCTCACCACTTCGCTTTCGTTTTTGGAGTAGTTCACTGTGATGTCCCACGAAAAATCCTTTGTTTCGATGGGCGTAGCAGTCAGCACCATTTCGATTCCCTTGTTGGTGATTTCCCCTGCGTTGAGAATCAAACTACGGGCACCTGAAGCAGCCGAAACAGGCACTGAAAATATTTGGTCTTTGGCGACTGCATCGTAGTAGGTTAGATCCAAGCCCAAGCGATTTCTAAAGAATCGAAGGTCTGCCCCTATTTCGTAAGAAGTTTCGTTCTGTGGTTTGATTTCTGGATTGCCAATTACATTTCCAAACTCAAAAGCATTGATTCCATTTTGTGGAAAAACTATATCATCTGATGTAAAACCACTTCCTGGAGTTGCACTCACATAAGTTGTTTGTGTCGCATAAATTGGTGCATCTTGTCCTACTTGCGCCCAACTCGCTCTCAATTTTCCATAAGGAAATACTGGATTGTCGGTCAAACCCAAAGATTCGGTAAATACCCAACCCAAATTAACGGCTGGATAGAAAAACGAAGGATTGGAGGCAGGCAAAGTTGAAGACCAGTCGTTTCTGCCTGTCAAGCCCAAGTACAAGGTGCGATTGTAGGCCAATTGTACATCCCCAAACAAACCGATGATTCTCTTACGGTTTGTTTTTTCAGTAGTTGCTACGGTACTTGTGTTGGAGATGTTGTGAAAACCTCCAATACTGAAACCATTTCCTTCTGTATAAACTCGATTGTAATACTGGTCGTTGATGTTGTTTCCAATGACCACACTGACATCCAATTTTTCGCCAAAAGTTCTATTGGCTTTTATCAACAAATCAGAGTTTACTTCTCGATTGATGTGAGTGTCTTCATAAATTTGTCCACCACTTGGAGGATTCGTACCTCGTCCACCTGTTTCACCAGAGCCCAATTCTAAAACACTCTTTCGTCTATCGGTATAAACATCTGTACCCAATTTATAGGAAATCGTCAACCAGTCTAATGGTAAAAAGTCAATGTTCATGTTTCCAAAAATTCTATCCACTCTATCAGTAAAAGAGTTGTTGGCTGCCGACCAAAGCGGATTGTCAAATGCAGAACGGTAGTGCAATTGTGCATAAGGATCGTCTGATTTTGCAAAAGGCAATCCATGCAAATCATAAGTAATAGGGGCAGGATATACGGTAAACAAAGGATTACTGAGATTACTCCCTTTTTGAATCCTATCACCTCCCGAACTAACATAGTTGACACTGCTTCCAAAACTCAATTTTTCATTGACCTTGAGCTTTCCTGACATTTTAATGGTATTTCGTTCAAAGGCAGAATTGGGCAAAATGCCATCTTGATTCAAATTGGAGAAAGAGAGGTAATAATCTGCAATGTCACTGTTTCCCGAAATACTCACCGAATTTTTGATGGTGTTGCCCGTTTTGAAATAAGGGCTTACGTTGTCAAAAATAGGCACAGGAATCGTTGTTGCAGCAGGATTACTCTGCCCCACTATGGCCCCTTCTGCATCTAATCGAAGTGTGTCCACCAATGCGCCCCAAGAAAGCGAACTTCCCGCTCCGTAATTTCCGCTCGAACCTTGTGAGAATTTTTGCTGAATATCAGGCAATACATTTACTTCTTCAAATGAAACACCTGAATTGATGTCAATTCTAAAACGCTTGCCTGATTCTTTACCGCTTTTGGTGGTGATAATAACCGCACCATTTGAAGCTCGCAAACCGTATAAAGCTGCCGCCGCAGGTCCCTTCAATACCGACATAGAAGCAATATCATCTGGATTGATGTCAATGGCTCGATTCGATACATCTACACCATCCAAGAAATTGTTTTGTAAATTGCCAGGATTGCCCGCTTCTTGATAGTCATTGCTCATCGGTACACCGTCAATAATAAAAAGTGGCTGATTGTTACTGCCCCATGTAAAGGAGTTTGAACCTCGAATACGGATATAGGCAGAAGACCCTGGCAAACCACTGGATTGGGTAATTTGCACCCCAGCGACTTTTCCCGAAAGTGCCCCGACTAAGTTGGCTTCTCCTGTTCGAGATACATCATCGCCACTCACTTCCTGCACCGAATATCCCAGTGCTTTTTTCTCCTTGGCAATTCCGATGGCTGTTACCACGACTTGCTCCAAGCCAATAACGTCTTCTTCTAGTTGAGCATCAATTACTGCATCCGCCCCCAGCTCAACCTTGAAAGGTTTGTAACCTATAAAGCTGATGGTGACAGTTTTGTACCCATCCGGAATCTTCAAACTATACTTTCCATCAATATCGGTCACAGTACCAATAGTGGAACCAGGTACGACAACAGTAGCTCCAATGATAGGCTCACTGTTGTTACCGTCCACAACAGTTCCTGTAATGACTCTGTCCTGGGCAAAGGCATATTGCCCCCACAGAGCCATGAGCAGCACGGCTATTACGTGAAAATTTTTCATACTTCTATTTTTTGGATAAACTAAATATATTAAAATATACAGATTGGATAATTCTGTATGTTCATTTACTTCTTTTCTGATAGGAGGTCAAACCTCGTTTTGAACAAGGTATACCTATCCTTTATAGTCTGTTTCGACTATTTAAAAAATTAGCATTTAATATATTGATGAAAATTAGGCGATGGAAAGCCTATTAAAATATTGATGGTAATAGATAGTCAACCGATGGGATAAAAAGAGAAATTATTAATTTAAAATTTGTTTAAAAAATACATACTATACTTCATAGATGGATAGTGTCAAATTTTCGTTGCATGAATTTTAATACTTTTTTGCAGTTTAGCAATTTTGAGCAAATCTTTTTGCAATTTTTAACCTAAAGCCATTGACTTTCAATGGCATCAGTTGACATGAAAGGTTGTATAGGCTTAGAAATTAAGATTTTTTAACTTTCCGACATCAAAATAGCATGAATTGCCAAAGATACACCCTACTCATTGGGATAGCTACTACACAAATAAGTAGTTTGGGCTTTGGATGAGAAGCAAGAATAGGGAAGGTAGATGTGAGTAGTTGATAATTAATGGTTAGTTTTCTCAGTACAGGACAAAACTAAAAAAGGGATAGAAAAAGAAGTTGTATTTTGTGATTCCTAATTCATAAAACAACTTCAAATTAATATCCCGTGACCAAAGATAATCAAAAAGAATTACTGAATT
>JAUHXA010000021.1 GCA_030427245.1 Bacteroidia bacterium
TTTGTGGAAACAGTCTTGCAAGTTCTCAAACCTGTATTGCACAGGATTGTGAAGCGTTGGATTTGGTCATTGAAGATTTGGAGGCTGAGTATTGTATTGATGCAGATGCGGTGACTTTGGCGGCAAACATAGAAGGTGGAACATTCACCATAAATGGCAATGAATCCACAACTTTCGACCCTGCAATTTTGGGCGGAGGAACGCACTTGATTGAATACAGTTTGCAGCAAGGGGAATGTTCTTACAATACGAGTTTGGAAATTGAAGTGGTTGAACCATTAGAGGCAGTCAATATAACTTGCGGAAACAGCACAACGAACTCCGTTTCCTTCAATTGGAGTGAAGTCGTCGGCTATGATTTTGAAGTAACTTACACTGTCAATGGTGAAAATCCAATCACCACAACAACAAGCGCTAATTCTTTTGAAGTCACCGATTTGAGTCCACAAGATGAAGTGGAAATAATGGTCATTGTCCTAAGCGGTGGAATCTGTGGAAACAGTCCTTCAAGTTCTCAAACCTGCATTGCACAAGATTGTGAAGCATTGGATTTGGTGATTGAAGGTTTGGAGGAGGAATATTGCAGTGAGGCGGATGCGGTGATTTTGATGGCAAATATTGAAGGAGGAATTTTTACCATAAATGGCAGTGAATCTACAACTTTTGACCCTACAATTTTGGGCGAAGGAACGCACTTGATTGAATACAGTTTGCAGCAAGGTGATTGCAACTACAATACAAGTTTGGAAATTGAAGTTGTCGAGCCTTTGGAAGCCGTTCTTATCAATTGCGAAAGCAGTACTCCAAATTCAGTTTCCGTCAATTGGAACGAAGTTGTGGGCTACGATTTTGAAGTAACCTATACCATCAATGGTGAAAATCCAATCACCGCAACAACAAGCGACAACACTTTTGAAGTCACCGATTTAAGTCCACAAGATGAAGTCGAAATTTCGGTCATTGTCCTAAACGATGGAATCTGCGGAAACAGCCCTGTGAGTTCTCAAACCTGTATTGCACAGGATTGTGAAGCGATTGATTTGGTCATTGAAGGCTTGGAGACTGAATATTGCAGCGATGCGGATGCGGTGACTTTGATGGCAAATATTGCAGGTGGTACTTTTACCATAAACGGCAATGAATCTACGACTTTCGACCCTGCAATTTTAGGCGAAGGAATGCACTTGATTGAATATACTTTGCAGCAAGGAGATTGTTTTTACAATACGAGTTTGGAAATTGAAGTCGTTGAACCATTGGAGGCAGTCAATATAACTTGCGGAAACAGCACTCCCAACTCCGTTTCCTTCAATTGGAGTGAAGTCGTTGGTTACGATTTTGAAGTCGTTTATACCGTCAATGGTGAAAATCCAATCGTCACAACTACAAGCGACAATTCACTTGAAGTTACGGGTTTGAACCCATTGGATGAAGTCGAAATTTCGGTCATTGTTTTGAATGATGGTATATGTGGAGAGAGTTCCTTGGAAATCCACAGTTGCAGCACTTTGGCTTGCCCCGAAATCAGTTGGAATTTGCCTGCTATGGCTTGTTTGGACGAAGTGGTGCATTTTGACTTGATGGGCGGTTTTGGAGAAAACACCCAACTTACTTGGGCTTCTCCAAATGGCACAATTCCACAATTGGAGTCGCCTAATAGTTATACAATCAATTGGAATCAAGGAGGTTGGCAGTATTTGTATTTGGATGCAATGGACGAAAACGGCTGTGAAGCGGCTATTAGCGATAGTGTTTTTGTGAGCGATTTGTATGTGGAAAGTTCAGCAGATACTTCAATTTTGTATGCTTCAACTATTGAGCTTGAAAGTTTTGTAGAAGGTGTGTATCAAGGTGATTTGACCTATTTGTGGACAGCTTCAACGGATGAAATATTGACCTGTGAAGATTGTCCCATGCTTGCTATTGCGCCATTAGAACCAACGACTTACACTTTGTCGGTGATAGATGAAAATGGTTGTTCGGCAATGACTTCTGTTTTTGTCGATGTGATTTACGAAAACAGAATCGCTGTTCCAACTGCATTTTCACCAAATGGTGACGGCATGAACGATATTTTCCAAATTTCGGGCTTGAACATCGAATCGGTAGAATTGGTGGTTTATAACCGTTGGGGCAAAGAGGTTTTCCGCACACAAGATGTCAACGCAGGTTGGGACGGAATTTTTGGAGGAGAAAACCAGCCAATTGGGACGTATGCGTACTATGCAATGGTGCGCTTTGAGGATGGAGTCGAGGAATTGGTGAGGGGGAATTTGACTTTGATTCGATAAGAAGAAACTTAACAAATCAAATATTTGTTAAGTGATTGGATATATTACTTAATAAAAAGAAAGTAACGATATATGCAAGCGATAAGAAAAATAATCAAAGTAGAAAACAATCAACTTCAGATTGATTTACCTGAAAATTTATTTTCAGGTTTAGTAGAAGTCATTATACTTCCCTTCAAGAGTAAAGAGGAAAAGAAGGAAGTTATTCAAAAAAAAGAACTCGCCAATGATTTAAATGATTTTCAAAAATTACTGTTATCTGGACCAATCATGAGCGATGAAGAATTAAAATTTTTCAATGACAAAAAAACACATTTTAACCGATGGAAGTAATTTGTTTGGACAGCACTGTGCTAATTGAGTATTATCGCAAGACTAAAAAAGAAAATAGTTTTTTATTTCGCTTAGCCGCTCATTATCAATTCAAAATCTCAGCTATTGTAAAATACGAAGTTTATCGTGGAGATAAAAAAGACGATGTAATATGGACTCTTATCTTCAATACAATAGAAATTCTGCCATTTGATGATGAATGTGCGGAGATAGCTGCAAAAATTTACAAAGAATTGAAATTGAAGCGTAAACTAATAGATACAGATGATATATTAATCGCTGCTACTTCCATTAAAAATGACCTGCCATTAGCAACTCTTAACCAAAAACATTTTGAAAGAATTGACAACCTTCAAATAATAACACCTAACGATTTGTGACTTGAATGCAAGTGATTAAAAAATAATCAAAATAAAAACTCCCCAACTACTTTTTCTCTGTAATCCGTTCCTTCAATCGTCGAGCCTCTTCAACAGGATAAACAGGCATCCTCCGTAATTCATACAGCCCTTGAACAGAGGAAATAAAAGCTTGATATACTTGAAGAAAATGTAATGTAAAAGTTGAATCTTTGTGTTGGTGAGAGGGAATTTGACGCTTATAAGATAAAAAACATTGGATAGTTGGCGGAATCTACCTATTTTTACCCAGATTCCGCCAACTATCGCAATTACTATGGGTAAAAAAACTACCCAACGAACACAGCATTGGATTGAAAGACGAGGTCTTGACTTTGGACGATTTATTCGATAATTGAGTTCACCTTCTCCCCTAACCATCTTTTCTCCGCAATCCGCTCCGCCTCTTCAATATTTTCCTTCAATCGCCGAGCCACTTTCATTCTATCTTCAACAGGATAAACAGGCATCGTTTGCAATTCATACAATCCTTCAACAGAAGCGATAAAAGCTTGATACACTTGCAGAAAATGTGGGGTGAAAGTTGAATCTTTGTGGCGAAGGAGGTATTGTTTGAAAGCAGTTAAGAGTTTGAGGAGTTGTTCGTCATCGTCGAGTTCGTAGTAAGCTTTGATTAACAAAACCTTGTGTTCTTTGTACCGCCAAAAATCCTGCTCGTGTTTATAGGCTTGAAGGGTGTCAATTGTGGCTTGAAACTGGTCTTGGTGAAACTCCAAAACCGCTTTGGCATAGACCTTCAAGGAGGCTTGCGAAGTCCTCATTTTATCTTGATTGGCTTCAAAAAAACCTTTTGCCCACTCCAATTGATTGGCATAAATGGCGGCACGAATGATGTTGATGAAATGGACGGGCGGCGTGATAAAACCGTTGGTGTAAATGATTTCTTGTTCGACCATCAATTGATAAACTTCAAAAATGGCTTGTGAATAACCCGTTTTACCACTCGTCAATTGGGTATTGTAATAGTTAATCAAACAAGTATATATTTGCCGCAATTCACCTTTGGCAATCACTTCTTGATTCGATTGCAGCCCTTCCTTCAATGCTTCAATGTATTCTGTCTTTCCCTCCTTCAAAAACAACATCAACAAACGGTACAATTTGACCAAAGGAATCTCAGTATAAGGGCTTTCCTCCAAATACTTCAACAATTCTTCTGCAAATCGAAACTCATAAGAAACAGCGGTCAATAACTGCTCATTCAACATCACACAAAAATACTTCAACTTTTGGACGATAAAATACGCATCAAAACTGTCCGAAACCGCTTGGAAATCACTGCTAACTGCTCTGCCTTTGGTCACGATATTGAAGGCAAAATCGAACTCTTGAAGTAGGTGAAAGTGTTGAAAATCTTCCGCTTGTTTGCTTGTTTTTTTTTCGTATTGATTTTTAATCGACCCTATTTCACTTTGCAGTTGCTCCAATAATTTTCGCTCAAACAGCACATTTAACCACAAACGATTTTTGGTAGCCGTATCTTCTTGCAGTTTTTTCTCCAACAAAAAATCTTTAATCAGATTCATCAACTGATTTTTGACATTGCTCAACTGCTGTTTGTCCCTTTTGGAGTCGTAGTTTTTGTGAGGGAAAAGCGTATAGAAAACCTTGTCTTCCTGCAATTTGGAGTGGGTAAAATCATTTTTGTGATGGGCATACAAACAATCGAATAACTGCAAGACTTTATCACGTCGGCTGTTGTTGTGATAAGGCGACTCAATGTACTTTTTTAGCTCCTTCAATTCTTTGACAGGCAGCGTTTTGAGGAATTGAACCAACTTATCATTATACATCTTTGTTCTTTTTTGTTGGGTTTTGCAGTTATGGGCTGCAAGATAAGGCTTTTCAAGAAAACGATTAAGACTTTGTAAATCAAGGCTCTATTTTTACAAAGCCTTTTATTTCTTCGCTTCAAAGGTTGTTTTGGGAGTTATTTTTGAGGAAAATGTTTTTGGGGCTGTTGGTGAAAAGGGATAAATTTGAACACAGAGGCTCGGAGGTACAGAGATTTTTATTTCTGCACTGGATTTGAAACTGAACGCTGAGACAGAGAGGTGGAGAGATTTTTTGAACACAAAACTCGGAGGAATAGAGGATTTAGAACGTAGCGAAAACTTTGTCAACGGTCGAAGACCTTAACAAAAGTTAAAGCGAATATAATCACAGAGGCTTTCATTATCAAATGATTAAAAAACACCATTTACCATGAACAAATACCAAACCATCACAATCACGCTTTTTCTTCTCCTGCTTTCACTCCCTTCAATGGCGAAAGTGGCAGAGGCAGATTCATTGGCTTTGGTAGATTTATACAAAGCTACAAATGGCGAAAACTGGACAAACAATTCAGAATGGCTGCAAGGTGAGGTAAGGAATTGGAAAGGCGTTGTTTTGGATAACACAGAAACTCAAATCGTCAGTATTTCACTGACCAACAACAATTTAACAGGCTCATTACCCGATAACTGGAGTTTATCAGATTTGAAGTGGTTGAATCTAAGCGGCAATCACATTAAAGAAACCGTTCCCAACTTCAATCTACCGAACTTGCAAAACTTAGCTTTGAGTGGAAACGAATTGGAGGGGGAGATTCCCAATTTTTCGGCAATGCCAAAATTGAAACTACTGACTTTGGCAGACAATCAATTGGAGGGAACGATTCCCGATTTTGACCAATTGCCGAACTTGGAGTGGCTCAATTTGGGCGGCAATCAATTGCAGGGTTCTTTTCCAAACTTTATTCACAATCCTCAATTGACTGACCTTTATATAAACGACAATCAACTCAATGGAACTGTTCCTAACTTGGCGCATTTGGTCAATTTAGAAACTTGTTGGATTCAAAACAATCAATTTACCTTCGAGGGTTTGGAGGAAAATATTGAAGTGCAACAAGACAATCCCGTTTTTGAAACTTTTCGATATGCTCCACAAAATGTAGTGGATTTGGAACAAACGACGGATGATATTTTGTTTATGGCAGCAGGAAATTCACCGAGCAATCGCTATCATTGGTATAGAAATGGTCAATGGCAAGAAACTTCAACCGAAAATTTTTACATCGTAACGAGGGCAGGGGATTATCATTGCAGTGTGACAAATGAGGCGGCAAGCGATTTGAATTTGCAGAGCAAGAGCGTTCATTTCGACCACAATAAATGCCGATTGGCAGAACCTTTTGAGCTTCCTTCAATGGCAGTTTCGGAGTTTATCGGTCCCTTCAACAACAAAAGTATGGGCAACCCTGTAGAGGCGCAAACTTTGGCAGTTTGCTTTGAAGATGCTTCTTTGGACAATTTGTTGTGGCATGTTTTTGAAGGAGACGGTGAGGTGTATAGTTTTTACATTCACGACAAGGGGGCGGATGTAGAGAATGGTTTGAAAGATGCACAGATTGCTGTTTATGAAGGCGTTTGTGGAGAATTGGATTTGTTGATTTGCAACGACAATATGAGTTCAACAAGCAATCAGGCTTTGGCGACGCTGCAAACAAAACCCAATCAGGTGTACTATTTGATGATTGACGGACGAGGTTCTGCGGCAGGTGAATTTTACATCGAAACATGGAAAGGCGAAAGTATTTGGGCGGGCGATACAGACAACAATGGCGAGGTGAATCACCACGATTTGTTGGCAGTCGGTATGGCGTATGACTTTGGAGGTTCTGCTCGAACGAATCCCAATAGTGATTTTTTGCCGAAAGCTTCGGAGGAATGGTTGTATGAGTTTAACAATGGTCTTAACCATCATTTTGCAGATGCAAATGGGGACGGAGAGGTGAATTGGTTGGATAGGGAGGTGATTCGTCAAAACTACAAACACAGTCATGTTTCCTTCCATACTTCGGGTAGCGGCTTATCGCCCATTGAAGGTTTTGGGATTCCTTTGGAATTGACTGCCAACTTGATAGACACGATTCAAGAAGGTTATGAATACCTATTTCGCATCGGAACGGACGAAAACAATCCCGCTTTTGAAGATATTTTGGGTGTTTCGATGACCGTAGAAATTTTGGTGGCGGCAAATGTACCCGATACGGTGCTGATTCAAGACCCTGTGATTTTTTACAACAATTCTGCCATCGGCAAAAAGGGCTTGAATATGATTACTTTGGACAGCCTTCAATTGGTGGAGCACAACCGCTATGAGTGGGATGTAGCAATGGTGAGAATCGACCATCAAGGCGTTTCGACGGGTGGCGAATTGTGTAGTATTGCCTGCATTTTTTCGGTTGGTAGCATTGACAAAAGCGGCTCTGGTATTCCGATGATTGTCCGATTGAAGAATGTGAAACTGCTGAATGTCAATGAAAAATCTTTGGCGGTGAGTTTACCTTCAATGCGTTTTGAAGTGGGTGAAGTTGAACAAGATTTACCGACTTCTATTGAAGAAAACTTGCTCCCCCAATTGCAGTTTTACCCTAATCCTGTGCGTGATTGGTTGTACATTACACCTTCTATTGGTTTTTCTAAGAATGTGAAAGTGAGGCTTTTTGATAAGAATGGGGCGGTTGTTTTGGAGGGTGGAGGTTTGGATTTGGATATTCGGGATTTGCAGGAAGGATTGTATTGGCTGCAATTGGAGGATAATGGTAGGGTGACAGAAGGTGTGAAGGTCTTAATATTATAACCGCCCGTTCAAGTGTCCACACTTGAGCGAAATCCATGTGGCAAGTCTCCAGACTTGCCAGATATACGGAGTCAGGAGACTCCATGCTTAGAGTTGTTCGAGTGTGGACACTCAAACAGGCGCATAGAAGATTGAAAAACATTAAACAAAAATAACATGAGACAATTTTTACAAATTTTGTGGGTGGGTATTTTATGCCTACAAGCGACTATTTTGATGCAAGCACAATGTCCTCCAATGGCAGGAACAGATTCCCTTTTGTGTGGATTCACCACGACTTTGATGGCATCGCCCGAAGGCGGAACTTGGTCGATTGTGTGTGACGAAAGTGTGGGAATTGTGGAATTTGAAGATGCGAACAGTGCCGAAACAGAGGTGACGGTCAGCGAATGTGGTACTTACACTTTTGTGTATGCAATGAATACGCCAGAATGTATGGCGGGAGATACGGTAAAAATTGGCTTTGAAGACCCAAGTGAAAATGTGGCAAATGGGAGTTTTGATGTAGGATTGGAGGTGGATTATGACTGTCCTGGTGGAGGTTCTGCCGAGTGTTCCAACACCATTACCATTGCAGGAGCAGGACCACCGAGCATAGATTGGAGCATGGATTTGATGCAAGAATGTTGCCCAGTACTGTACGAAACCATTGTTGAAAATCCTTTGGGTGATTGTGAGGCAGAAAGCATTGCAGTGAACATTCTTACGCCTGATGACTGTACGGTTAGTGAGGCGAATTGGGCGGGGAATCAAGGGGATTTGGTGAATGTGGATTCGGTGATTGTGACCGCCAACTTTTTTGATATTTTCTTGCCACTGTTGGGTGAAGGAGCTTGTGACCCGATTGGAGGAGCTTGTTCTTTTGAAGACTTGGGGGATGTATGTCAGCCCGACACTTTGAGTTTTGGAGCAGATACTTTGATTGTCGAGATTCCTTATTCTAAGGGCGGACGTTGGCATTATGTGGTCAATGCGGATAGTTTGTTGGCTTTGCAAGATACGACACAACTGCCTCCTCCTTATGATTTTGCGACCTTGATTATCCAACCCAATGCCGAATATGTCGGTCCCAATTCGGTGACTTTTAGCGCATGGGAAGACGATGGGAATGGGGGTTTGGTGGAATTGTTTTCACAACCTTTGGAGCTAAACAACAGGATTCAGTGGGTTTATGAGATTGAGTATGTGAACGATACACTAATTACCAACTATCCGATTTGTGAAAGCGGGAATTGTCATTGTGGTTGTAGTCAGTCGGGCGGATTCTTTCCTACCATTGCGATTCCTGCGCTCGATTTATCCTGTCCTCCCATTTCGCTGTCTTTTACTCCGCCTGGATTTGGAGAAGTCTTTGCGTTTTACCCCAACACCGTTTTTTGTGAAGACGAAACCAGCACCAGCCCTTTCATAGACAGCTTTGGGTGTGTGGCTGTGGGCTACGTGTTTTCAGGTTCGGATGGCTTGGCAATCGACCCTTCTACTGGCGAAATCTTCATTGACCAATCTAATCCCGGCACTTATGAAGTCTATTTTTCGGGTTCCAATGGCGAATTTTCCATCACCGTCATAGACATTTTGCCCATCGAAATTGTCAACTTCACTTTGCCAGCATCTTTTGAAACCTGCGAAGGAAATGGAGATACGATTCAGCCGAGTTTGGAGGGCGGTTCTTCAAACGGAACATGGGACATCAGTGGCGGCGGAGTGATTGACTCTTCTACTGGAACAATTGATGTAGATGCAAGTGGCTCAGGCATTTTTACGGTTACTTTCACGCCCGGCAGTCCTTGTGCCGAGCCTACGAGCCAAGATATAGACATTACCGTAGGTGCTTCCTCTCCTTCAATTGACATATTTTGTTCGAGTACGATAGATGCCGTTTACTTCAATTGGTCTCCCATTGAAGGAGCAGAAAATTATGAAATTTCTTATTCTATCAATGGCGGCAATCCTCTGTTTTCCAACACCAACGGAACTGATTTTGAAGTGAATGGCTTGTTGCCAGGCGATTTTGTGAGCATCACCGTTGAAGCCGTGGGAAACAGTATTTGTGGCGGCAGCACTTTGGGAAGTAGCACTTGTGATGTCGCAGGTTGTCCTCCTATCTTCATCACCATCAACGATTTGAATCCTATTTATTGCAGTGATATAGCAAGTTTTGAATTGACTGCCACACCAGTGGGTGGCACTTTCTTTGGAAATGGTGTCGAAAACAGCACCTTTTTCAATCCCGCCATTGCTGGTGTCGGCATTCATTCGATTCAATACGAATACACCGACTTCAATACGGGCTGTTCGTATTCTGAAAATGCTACAATTGAAGTAGTTGCGCCAATAGAAGCCGTCACTATCACTTGCGGAGATATTGCTTCCGACATGGTTTCCTTCAATTGGAACGAAGTCCTCGGCTATGATTTTGAAGTGACTTACACCGTCAATGGTGAAAACCCAATCACCACCACCACAAACGATAATTCTTTTGTTGTTACGGATTTGAATCCAGAAGACGCAGTAGAATTGACGGTGATAGTTTTGAACGAAAACGCTTGTGGAAACAGCCCTTCTACCACTTCAATGTGTACAGCGCAAGCTTGCGACCCAGTTTTTATGAGCATCGACAATTTGGCAGCAATGTATTGTAGCGATGAAGAAGCGGTAACTTTGGAGGCAAATACTGAAGGAGGTACTTTTTATGTCAATGGCAATGAATCGACCACTTTTGAACCTGCAATATTGGGCGAAGGCAGTCACTTAGTCGAATACATTTTGGAGCAAAACGGCTGTATGTTCGATGTCCAAACTACAGTCGAAGTCATCGAATCTTTGGAAGCAGTTTTGGTGGAATGTGGAGAAATAACAAACAATAGCCTCACCTTCAATTGGAACGAATCGGCAAATGCGACTGAGTACCAAGTTGTTTTGAGTGGCGCAATTACCGACAATTTCACCCAAACTGCCACGACTTATACCATCGAAAATTTGACCGCAGCAGATGCCGTAAGCATTGAAGTCACTGCAATCGGAACGATAGACTGTGCCAATAGTGAGCCTGCAATGACAACTTGTTCGATTCCGCTTATAGAGAAGTGTTTAGACCTTGCAGAGCTGAATCAAACCTTGAGCTTTCCAACGGCTTTTTCACCGAATCAAGATGGGGTAAACGATGCTTTTCGCCCTATTTTCCCCTATGCTTTTTTGGACTACGAATTGATGATTTTCAACCGTTGGGGCAAGGAAGTTTTTGGTAGTCGGGATGTGGATGCAGCTTGGAATGGTGTTTCAGCGAATACTTTTAAGGATGCGGCTTTGGGTGTGTATGTTTGGCACTTGAAGGCAACGGTGGTGAATGATTGTGGGGAGGAAATGGTGGTGGATAGGAAGGGGAATGTTACTTTGGTGAGGTAGGTAGGCTTGGTTTTTTGAACAGAAACTCTTAGGTGAAAAAAGAACGCTCGTATAACACAAACACCACTACGCCAAGTGAGTAAAGTTCCTTTCTATCTAGCAGTTCTTGTTCACACCTCCTTCCACCTCTCCGCAAAATAATCCTGCAATATCTGATGCCGAAAACGCCACTGACCTCCATCTTGCTCCAATATTCGGGCTTGGGTGGCGTATTGCTTTGAACAAGAAGATTTAATAAAAATGAAGCTCACTTGATATGGGTAGTGATTGATATGCAAAGTATGCTTCCTTTCAATTACCCTTCGTGTTCAAGGCTTCTCTCTCCATACCTCTCCGCAAAATAATCCTGCAATATCTGATGCCGAAATCGCCACTGCCCTCCATCTTGCTCCAATATTCGAGCTTGGGTGGCGTATTGAAGGAAATGGACGAGTTGGAGGGGGAGTTTTTTTTCTAAGAATAGGCAGAGGCGAAGGATGAGGTGGTTGATTAATGCAGTATTATACAAGCCTATTATAACCCCAATAGAAATCCAGTCATTATTAACAGTAAATGCTGTAGTGAGAAAATACCCAACAAAAGTATTAGTAAGAAAATACTCAAACGCAGTGGCTGTGATTAAAAAAAATATGAAAATTATTGATAACCATTGAATAACATTAAACAATACTTCTTGTTTAAAACGATGGTAAGGTGTTTTGGTAATAGAGAAAGACGATACTTCTGTTAATTCTTTAACGATGCTAACTAAAAACCCTATTGGCAGACTTAAAATCAAAAATGTAAAAAATCCACCTACATAGCCTATATATATGGAAATCAATAACAAAAAAAATAAATCTCCAATATGATTAATACTGTGTTCACTTAATGACAGAATAGGGTAAATAATACTCCCTAGTAACATCCCAAATTTCCCTGCATCCCTAGTAAATTTATCACTTTGGATAAAAATGTTTTTCCATGTAGGGACAAGTAATAAACGTGATAGTTTGATACTCCTAAAATCTTGGACTATGACATAATGATACTGTTTAATATCTGCCTTGATTCCCAATATCCCTCCAAAAAATACCCCTCCTACTATACCAAAAAATAAATTCTGAACAAGGCTTCCAAATATGCAAAAAAATAAACCCCCAATTAGCCCATAAATTACTCCTATTCTCCACCCTTTTCTCAACTGTCTGTGTTTGAAATCTACCAACTCAAAAACTACTTTCCCCTCTTGATTCAATAATCCTCCAATCCACCCCAAATAACCTAAAGTTTTCTCCTTCAAAAAACCCTTTCGATTTGACGTAACCCTCAACTTTTCTTCAATAAAATACTTAATCAAATATTCTTCCAATTCTGTTTTGGTAGTAGGCAAACTTTGATTGGAACTTCGGCTATCAAATACCTCCAAAGCACTATTATAATAAAAAGGTGTACACAAAACTTCCTCCAATATAGGATTTTTGTCCAATAAAGCTAGTAACGTGTTCGCAGCATTTTCATCTTTAGTACTCAATTTTTGAGTCAGCGAATATTTGAGTGTTGTTCTGATTTCCGCAGCAGTCAAAGGATTAACCAATATCTGTGCTTTGACAGGCGCATCTGCATTGATAGCCGCATATTCTTTCCTTCGAGAACAAATCGTCAAATATTCCACTTCAAACAAAGACAGGTATTCGTCAATCGAATGTAAACACTGACAGCGCACATCGTTTCTTTCTTCCGCATCCTCCATATCCCTTCCCACTTCATCCAAACCATCCAAAAGCGGCAAAATCTGATTGGTCAAAATGGCTTCTTGTGCCAGTTTTTTGGAGAAGCCATAACCCGACACCAAGGCAGCTTGCAGCCATTCGTGGAATCGGTCATTTTCGGGTTTCCAAGAAGCCAAATTGAAGACAATAGGTAATTTTTCGTCCACCTTTTCGGTGAGCCATTCCTTTGCCAATTCCAAGATTTGGGTCGTTTTTCCTGCCCCTGGATTTCCGACGATTAGTAAATGCTGATGTTTTTTAAGGGTTTGGGTGAGTGTTCCTTCTACGGGTTCAGATAGTTGGATGTCTTTGGAGTAATGCGGATAATCGGCACTCATGCCCTCTTGCGAATAGGTCAATTGAAGGGAAACAGGCAGACGGTGGTCTGTTTTTTGGCGGAGGCGTTCGGTGTATCTTTCGATGAGGTGCTCTCGGATATTGTCCTTTTCTTGTGCAAAAACACCTACCTCTTCTGTTGCAGTTGTAGCAGTGTCGAAAAAAGGCAGAAAGGAGAAAAAGGAACGTTGTTTTTTGGGTGTTTTGGCTTTTTCGGAGAGTTCTTCAACGATTTGCAGCAAAGACAAAACGATTTGATTTCGTTTCACTTCCACCACATCAGCCGTCAACAATCCCGAATATCGCTCTTTTTTCCAATGGTAAAAGCGTTGAGCTTGAATGACAATGTTGCGGCTTAGATTTCTTTCAATTTTCTCAATGCTCAACAACATATCCACTGCCTGCTCCAATTTGCCTTTCGCTATCAGTTGTTTGAGTTGTTTTTGCAGTTGCATAATGGATGGGATACAGGTTGTTGGAATTTTTTATGCACAATTTAAGGGAAAAATTTTAAAAGTTGAAATCCAGATATTTAGAAAGATAGAATTGAATAGTCATTTTTCTTTTCTATCTTTAAATTTGGAATTCCCTTCCAACAAGATTCCTACGGAATGACAAATCAGAAAAAATCTCTCTGCGTTCAACTTCCAAAATCGAGTGCCACAAACTATTTAAATCACTTCCCCTTTACCCGCTTCCACAACATTCCAAACACTTCCCCTACATCCTCAGGAACTTCCCGAGTTTCATAAAAATGCACCTTCCCGTTTTCGTCCTTGCTCAGTGGAAAAGAAAAAACGTACCCCATATTTTGACCTTCAAAACCCATTTTCCCGAAAGTAAAATCGCTGAAAACGATTTGATTGCCCTTTTTTTCGACGATATAATAATCGTTGGCAAACCACTTCAATCGGTTCAAAGCATACGTGCCTTCAAAATCTGCCAAGAGTTCTTCATTGCGAGGAAAAAACTCAAATTCAATCTTTTTGTCGGCATCATCAAAGAAAGAATGGTAACCAATGTAGTAGCCATCTTCCACTTCTGCAACGGCATACCAAAGCACGTTTTGCATAGGCGAAGGGGCAGACATATAGCGAGAATAGGGAATTTTCTGCTCGGTCAAAGCATTTTCAAAAGCATCATTGGCAATGGATTTATTGAATAAGGTAAGACACAAATACAAGCTACTAAACGCTAGTCCCGCCACGCTCACCCACCTTCTTTTGGGGTTGTTTCGCTTCAAAAAAGAGCAAACGATGATGGACAATAAAAAAGGAACGGTGTAAATTGGGTCTACAATAAAAATACTATTGAAGCCCACTCGATAGTCGCTGAACGGTAAGAAAAGCTGTGTACCATAGACTGTAAAAGCGTCTAAAAGGGAATGGGTTAGAAAGCCCAAACCAAAAAGCAATGCCCAATCTTTGAAGGTTGTGGTATTGTCGGCAGATTTGTTGTACCATTTTTGGAACAGCCAACCCATGAACAAGCCGCCTACAATGGCAAAAATGAGGGAGTGCGAAATACCTCTGTGTACGGTCAGCCGTCCAAGTGCATCCAAAAAAGGAAAGAAAATCACATCTAAATCGGGAATCGTACCCGCCAAACCGCCCCATAACAGCGCTTTGTTGCCGATTTTTTTACCGAGAACTGCTTCTCCTACGCCTGCACCTAATACAAATTGGGTAATGGAATCCATTTAGGAATGAAAATTAAAATACAAATGAAAATCAAAAGGAAAGGCTTTGTGTCTTTCGCACAAACCTACTGTAAAACTACAAACACAAAGGTAGAAATAGTGTTCAAATCTTTGCCTTTTACTATCTTCAAGCCTTCAAATCAATTCAAACTTTAGAGGAGGGAGTAGAGAGGCGAGAAACGAGATATAAGATTTTGAAAGTTAAATTCTCGCTTCTCTGTTCTCGCTTCTCTCCTCCCAATAACAACAATATGCGTAAAATCACCGCCGACTATATTTTTCCTGTAAGTGCTGCGCCTATCGAAAAAGGGGTCATTGTAGTAGATGACAATGGAAAAATTCTCCAAATTGACGAGCGAAGCCAACACGACCCAACGAGTTTGGAAATGCACAAAGGCGCAATCGTGCCAGGCTTTGTGAATACCCATTGCCACCTCGAACTCTCTCACATGAAAGGAGTTGCGAAAACAGGAACAGGACTTTTGCCTTTCCTTCAAACGGTGGTCAATCACCGAGATGTACCGCCTGAAGAAATTCAAGCAGCTATTGAAGCGGGTGACCGATACATGTATGAGCAAGGCATTGTGGCAGTAGGTGATATTTCCAATAAAACCGATACGGCAGCCACCAAAGAAAAAAGTCCAATTCGCTATTACACTTTCGTCGAAATGTTTGATTTTTTGCAAAACGATTGGGCGCAAAAAACTTTTGACGACTATTACGCTGTTTTTGAAGGACAAAGCAGCAGCAATGGCAATCGCAAAAGTTGTGTACCACATGCGCCTTATACGGTTTCGCAGAAGTTGTTTGGCTTATTGAAGGACATCAACGAAGAGGGCTGTACGGTCAGTATTCACAACCAAGAAACGCCACACGAAGACCAGTTTTTTCTGGATAAAACGGGTGATTTCATTAAATTTTACCAAGCCTTTCAAATCGGTATTGACAACTTCCAACCGTCTGGAGAAACGGCCATTCACTACGCCCTGCAAAACATGAATCCCAATCACCGAACTCTCTTTGTCCACAATACCATGAGTCGACCAGAAGACATCAAAGCGGCACACAAATGGGGTGGGAAAAATGTTTTTTGGGCTACTTGCGCCAATGCCAACCTTTACATCGAAAATCGAATGCCTTCTTACCAGCGTTTTATAGATGCAAATGCTCAAATGACTATCGGAACGGACAGCCTTACCTCCAATTGGCAACTGTCTGTTTTGGAGGAAATGAAAACCATCTCCCGCTTTCAGTCCTATCTTTCGTTTGAAACTTTGCTGCAGTGGGCTACTTTGAATGGTGCAAAGGCTTTGGGTTTTGAAGCCGATTTGGGCAGTATTGAAGTCGGTAAAACACCTGGACTGAATTTGTTGTCAGGTTTGGAAGCTGATTGGAGTTTGAACTCGGGAGTGAGTGTACAGAGGTTGGTTTGATAAGTGGGAAGTAAGAAGTAAGAAGTAAGAAGTAAGAAGTAAGATAGATGGAGTTTTAAAATACTTAGTATCAGACCAATAATAAGTTTATAAATCAATTTGATTTTGTCCATTGGCTTAAATATTGACAAATAAATCACTATAAATCTATAAATCACATTGTATGACCTTCAATAACATTTTTTTCGTTTTATTATTTCTATCGCTAAATGTCTCTTTATCCGCCAATGACAGTTCGTTTTATGCCGAAGGCAGCAACTTGATACCTTTGCAAGAAACAAGTATCGAACTCAAAAAAGAAGTGTTGAACTTGACCCGAAAAGGCAAGGAAATGGACGTACAGGTTAGATTTGAGTTTCACAATCCAGATGCACCCAAAACATTGACCGTAGGTTTTGTGACTCCGCCTACCTTTGGGGATGTATCGGCAGAAGAAAACGAGCATCCACAAATAAGGGATTTTCAGGTGATGGTCAATGGTAAACTGATTCCTTTCAAAATCAAAAACCTCGAAAAAACAGACTTCAAACTCTCCGAAGAAGCCTATCACGGATTTGACTTTGTGTATTATTTTGAAGTGCCTTTTCAGAAAGGAAAAACGGTTATTCAACAGGCATACACCTATCGGGGAGGCGAATCTACCGAAGCAAGTGCTGAGTTTAACTACCGTTTGACGAATGCAAAGGGCTGGGCAAACCAAGCCATTGAAGATTTTGAAGTCAATGTGCATTTTGGTGATGATGCCTATTTTTCAGTGCCTTACAGTTTTGGAAAAAACAAACAAAAGGCGGATTGGCAAATTGTGGGAGTAGGAAAATTGTCTGAAAAAGCGCAGGATAGGTATGGTTTACAGTTTCGGATGGTCAAAATCAACAAAGGATATTTGCAGTTTCGAGCCAAAAATTTTCAGCCTGATTACGACCTTTGGCTGACCGATTGGCACGCCCATAATGAGGTTCTGTTTTGGATGGATTCAGAGAACCCTACCGAACATCTTTTTGAAGATTTTGAAATCGCTGCCACAATTGACTTTTACCATCCAAAAGAAGACCTCGCATTACGCAGCAAAGAGGAACTTAGATGGATTCGAAATTACTTATTTGCCAAACATGGTTATATCTTCAAAAGCAAGGATTTACAAACCTTTTTTGAGCAATGTAATTGGTACATTCCCAACTTCAATACCAAATCCGACCCCAATATTTTGTCGGAAAAAGAGCGTTTATTGTTTGAGGCAATTGTAGCGGAAGAAAAGAAGCGGTGAAAACATTAGGGACATTTCAAGAATAAGTTTATCTGTAAGTCAACTTGATAAGAAGTGTTTTGGTTCTCAATCTGTCCCAAATTATTTTTTCAGTAATAATAGGCTTAGATTTACTGCAATAAAATGATTCCTTTTTCTTTTAACCAACTATCGGACAAACCCATCCAAAAAGTTAAATACACTATTTAGTTCATCGTACATGGTTTCGACATTCTCAAACGACAAAAAATTGTCCGACCAATCGGGGTCAAACAGGTTTTTCCCCTGAAAAGGGACAGCCAAATACGCCTTATTATTTATCACTGCGATGCAAAAATTAGTTCTTGCAAGTCTTGAAATGGCATTGTGGTCAATCACCCGAAAAGATTGGGTATCGGTCGCTACTTTCATGGCAGACTCGTCTTCTTGATACGCAAACAAATATTTCTTCACGCCATTGTCATTCATTAATTTATCCACAATAGATGGAGTATCTGCAAAAACTTTGAATTGTTCATTGATTGCATCATCCGCCACATCCATTTTCTTCAAATCCACTTCCCACTCTATATTATCCGCACTCCAACGATAGCCACTCATGACATTCATCGCTACTTTCATATTGTGCGCCCTTTGTTCTTCAGCGGTCATATCTGAGCTTGGTAAAATCTTCATTTTGAACAGCTCAGAAGCTCCCTTAAAAGCACTTTGAGGCACTACAAACACCGTTCCTCCCAAACTTTCGGGCAAAGTCGCCTCCATAAACAACCCTTGAAAGATTGTAACATTTTCACTTTGTTTGCCACTGTTACTTTTCACAACCGAAATCTCTGAAAACCGAACATCCATACCCTTGTATGTACCCTTCACCAAATCTTCGCCTGTAATTTTTGTACGCCTCATGGGGTAAAACAAACCGCTTTTGTAGAGCGTATCCGTATCCATTCGTGAATCTGGAAACAATTGAAGGGAATCATCGAAAATCTGCAAAATCGGCTGTACCATTTTTTGCTTAAACTTCAATCTGAAAATTTCTGCTTCTTTGCTGCCTTCAATCCACCCCTGCAAAAACAAGTATTTCACCATCAAATACACAAATAAAACCATCAAACTCAATCCTATCATATTGGAGGGTAAAAGACTCGGATAGAGCAATCTTAAACCCGCTGCAATGCCTATCAAAGACACGAGTCCCCAATTCATAGAAACCAATATTTTTCGCTTTTTCTGCAAGAAAAATATTTCATATTCCCTTTGGAGCACAGGAATAGATGGCTGAATTTCAGCATCAAAGTATTCTTTCAAACTACTGTATTCGTGCATGATGTGTGTTTATAGGTCCATAAAATCACCCCGTACTTCTCAATGCGCCTGCAATTGCATTGACCGTCAACAACAATTGTTGAAGGGTCTGTTGATACTCGAGAGTATCTTTTTCCATCGAACGCCAAGTCTTCAAGAGGTCTATTTGTGTATAATGCAAATCGTTCAAAGCCTCCGTTCGCAAAAGGTTGGAGTAGTGATGCGCCTTGCGTCTTTCTTCGAGTGGTTTTTCGAAAATTTCACTTAAAATGCTGCGAGTTTGCTGCAATTCGAGCATGATGATGGTCATCAAATTTTCTCTCACATCCGTATCCTCTACCAAATCTGCATAGACCCGCATGATTCGCTCATCCGTAGCGGCCAAACTTGTGTCAATGTTCAACAAAACGTACTTGATCAAGGTATCCTTGTTAGAAGCTGCTTTTACCTGCTCAAATTGTTCGGGGTGCGTTTCCTTCAATTTTTGAAGAGTAGAACCCACACCGTACCAGCTTGTTAGGTTAAAGCGAGCTTGTGCCCAACTGAACACCCAAGGAATCGCCCGCAAGGCATCCAAGCTTCTTTGTCCTTTTCGACGAGCAGGACGAGAGCCAATCTTACTCGATTCAATCACGTCAATAGGAGTCACTTGACTATAAAAATCTATAAAATCGGGATGTTCCAACAATTCTCGGTATTTTTTGAAGCTGTTATCTGCCAAAAACTGCCAAATCTCGTTTAAATCCTCTGATTTTCTATTCCCAAATTCATACAACATGGACTGTCTTGTCGTATTTGCCAAGAGCAATTCTAAGTTGTAAGTCGCATTGATTTTGTTGGCGTATTTCTGCGAAATCGTTTCTCCCTGTTCGGTCAAACGCATATCGTATTGTACCGAATTGAGGGGTAAAGTCTTAATAAACCACTGCGTAGGACCTGCACCACGACTGATAGTTCCTCCTTTGCCGTGGAAAAATCGCACCTTTACGCCATCCTTCAAACCCGTTTCGGCCAGACGTTTTTCGGCATGAAATAAATTCCACTGACTTGCCAGAATACCGCCATCTTTGTTGCTGTCGCTGTAACCAATCATGACCTGTTGAATCAATTCCCACTCACCGTTTAATTTTTGTTGGTAAGCGAGGCTTCTTTTGGTAAAAGGATGGTTCAAGAAATCGCTCAATATTTCGTGACTGTTCTGCAAATCTTCAATGGTTTCAAACAATGGCACAACAGGTAATACACAAACCAAACCTTCGTCAGTTTGGCGAATCAAACCCGCTTCTCTTGCCAACAAATACACCGACAACAAATCTGACAAAGAACGGGTCATGCTCACAATCAATGCGCCGAGGGCTTGAGTACCATATTTGTCAATGTGTTCTGCCAACACCCTATAGCAACTTCTGACTTTGTGTGCTTCCCTCTTTAGAGGATGGCTCGGATGGGTAAAGGGGCGTGCCGATTGAAGTTCTTTATTGATAAATTTCAATCGCTTTTTTTCGTTCCAATCTCCAAAATTCTTCTTTTCTTTTGAACTTGTTGCCTCCAACAATTCCTCAATTGCTTTGTCGTGAAAAGCACTGTTTTGGCGGACATCTAATTTAACCAAGTGAAAGCCAAAAGTTTGAACCACCCTAATCGCATCGTTTACATCCGTATAGGCAATGTTTTCTGCACCATAAACAACCAAAGCTTCTTGAAGCAACTGCAAATCTGCCAACAATTCAGCAGAGGTATTATAGCTTGTGTCGGTTTCCTTCAATTCGGTGATATGTTCTCGTTGGACATCAACGGGCAGGGTAGAACGGATTAGATTTGCAAATTGTCGAAAAGCTTCTCCTTTGTTTCGGTCAAAGGCTGCCTGCCCATCTGGTCCAAGATTAAACTTCAATTCCTCCATACGCTTGTGCATAGCAGGAACAGTAGCGTCCAACTTGCAGGCAAAACTCAAACGCTTGATCAGTGTGGTCAATTCTCGGCGTACAATCACAATGGCGTTCAGTCTAAGCGTTTCCAATGTCTTTCGAGTCGTTTCGTCTGAAACAAAAGGATGGCCGTCTCTATCTCCACCCACCCAATTGCCAAAAGAAATACGAGGCATTTTGGAAGGTTTTTGAATCAATTTGGGATCCAAACCCATTCGTTTCCATGCTTGCATCAGTCTTTGGTCGAGTATTGGAACGACAATTGGCAAGACATTCATTACATAATGTAGAATACTGCGTAGTTCGGAATCTATATCTGGTTTTTCCACAAAAATTTCCCCTGTTCGCCATAGCCTGTCAATCACCAACTTAATATCT
Source organism: Bacteroidia bacterium (assembly GCA_030427245.1). Classification (GTDB taxonomy): domain Bacteria; phylum Bacteroidota; class Bacteroidia; order Chitinophagales; family UBA2359; genus JAUHXA01. The sequence continues at coordinate 21,148 of JAUHXA010000021.1, forward strand.
TGTTTGATGGTTTGCTGCTCTATCAGCGAGTACATTTTGTTTTCTCGCCTCACAATCAGCTTATAAAGTGCACGGTGATGCTCCAAAACCGTAGCTCGTTTTGCCTCTGTTGGGTGAGCAGTAAAAACAGGTTCTACCCGAACTTGGTGCAGATGCTCTGCAATTTTTTCGGCTGTGATTCCTTCTGCCAACAGGGTTTCGAGACACTTAGCCCACAAGCCATTGATGCGAGCTTTGCCTTTTATCAAGGCCTCATTCTCCATTTCTCGCCTTCCTTGTACAGCCCAGTTTTCCTCAGCCATATTCAACAACTGGAAAGCGATAGAGTGAATTTGAAGAAGTTCGGGAGTTATTTTTTGGAAAACCCTATCTTCCTTCCCATTGATCCAAGGAACATTTGCGGCCAAATCAGCACGACCATTTTCCTCTAAAACTTCCTTGAAGCAGGTCAATAAAAATTCTAAATCTTTATAGGGTTTGTCAAATATACTTTCTATTTTTTTTAAAATATTCATACATATTGAGTTTTATGGCTTTTAAATATTTAATGCAAACTTGCCATAGTTGAGGATTGCTTTTGCAGCTAAAATACAGTTTAATTTTCAAAATAAAAATAATTATGAAATGAGTAGAAAGATTGATATATTCGTTACCTCACCAAAGAACAAAGGCCATGCGAAGGATATATAATACGATTGGAGTGATGTCGGGCAGTTCGCTTGATGGAGTAGATTTGGCATATTGTCGTTTTGAAGTAGAAGATGGTAAGTGGATATTTGAGATTTTGCAGGCAGAAACGATTCCTTTTCCTCCAAAATGGGAGCTACGACTCAGGAAATTGTTGTCGCAAGATGCGCTTACCTTCATCAAAACCCACACTTACTTTGGGCATTATTTGGGCGACACTCTCAACGACTTTATACAACGGCATCAACTGAAGGGAAAGATAGATTTTGTGGCTTCTCATGGACATACGATTTTTCACCAACCCGACAAGCTGCTGACAAGTCAGATTGGAGATGGTGCGGCAATCTCTGCCAAAACTCGACTACCTGTGATTTGTGATTTCCGAACTTGTGATGTGGCTTTGCAGGGCGAGGGGGCGCCAATTGTACCGATTGGAGACATTCACCTTTTCAGCGAACATCGTTTTTGCTTGAATATAGGCGGTATTGCTAATATTTCCTGCAAGGTAAACTCTGATAAAATTGTGGCGTATGATACTTGTCCTGCCAATATGGTGCTCAATCAGTTGGCGAATGTACTGAACGTGGAGTATGACAAAGATGGACACATTGCAGCAAGCGGAGAGGTAGATGGTTATCTCCTTGAAGACCTAAATCAATCGGCTTACTACCACAAACCCTATCCTAAATCACTCGGTCGGACTTGGATAAACGAATCTTTTATGCCTCTTTTCAATCGAAGTGACGCTCCTATTGAAGATTTTTTGCGGACGGCTGTTGAACACATTGCCATACAAATCGCTCAGGAAATCAAGCAGATATACAAACAGGAAGGCATTGAATTGGATTCCAAAAATCCAGATAGTCTGTTGGCCACAGGTGGAGGCGCATTGAATGTTTTTTTGATGAAACGCATTGCCCATCACACACCCGTTGAAGTGATTGTTCCCGACCGAAAAGTGGTAGAGTTTAAAGAGGCATTGATTATGGGATTTGTGGGCGTATTGCGGATGAGAAAGGAGGCAAATTGTTTGAAGTCCGTGACGGGCGCAAGGGTGAACAATATTGGAGGATGCGTCTATCGAGCTTTTTGATGAAGACTACCAACTCGCTGCCAACTCCTTCAATGTAAGCAAATGAATTTCGTGTTTTCCTTCGAAGGTAATCACCTTTGGCTGCAAGTTTCTTTTCTTCAATTCTTCCAAATAATTATGGATATTCAAGTATCCCAAATATTTGTCTTGGTGTCCATAAATCAGGTATATATCCACCTTCTCGAAAATTGGTTGAGTCTTTGCCCAATCCAAATCGTGTGCTATTTTACCCGCCCACAAAGTCAAAGAATCTGCTTTGGCGATACCACTTGCCAACCATCTTGTCACCGTTGCTACACCTTGTGAAAATCCAAGAATGTGGATTTTTGCAGAAGTATTTGACGGAACGCCAGCCATGATTTGTTGATACAACTGATTGAGATAGTTTACATAATCCTTGATTTCGTTTTCTCTATCGGTCGAGGTCATCCAAGTTGCCACAGGCGGACGGGAAGCACTGTCCCAATAAAAACGATTCAATCCTTCGGGAGCTATCACAAAAAAGAGGTCTGGATCCAACTCTTCAAAAGGTTGTATGAATTTGCCTGCCAATTCGCCATAACCATGAATTGCAAAAAGAATGTGTTGGGTGTTTTCGGTGAGGTTGCCGTAGGTATAAAAACGGGCTGTGCGCCTTACTTCAATGTGTTGTTCGGTTGCCATATTCGTATTGGGAATTTATTTTTCAAAGACCAAAGATAGCAATCTTGGAATTTCTTGATTTCTCTCTTCCTTTTCATCAAACCATTCCTTCAGTTCTACCAATCGAAAGCCACATTTTGCGGCTGTATCGGTAAACTCCGAAATATGGTGCATGTAAACTTCCAAAACTTCGACTCCATTTTCTGTTTCGAATCGGGCTTTGCTACCGATGTACTGTTTGAAGGGGTGCAGTTCACAAATAAAAAAATACCCTCCTTTTCTCAATGTCTGAAAAGCCTGTCCAAATACGATTTTTAAATCTTCAATATGTTCCAAAATCAAATTGCAGCAAATCAAATCAACTGAATCTTTTGGAATATTCCAGTTTTGGGTGATGTCTGCTTGTCGAAAAGTCACCTTTGAAGAATTGATTTTAGCCCTTGCTTTTGCCAACATTCCTTCCGAAAAATCCAACGCAAGGATGGATTTGGCTTTTTCTGCCAACCATTCTGTGTTTTTACCTGTTCCGCATCCCAGTTCTACTACTGCTTCAAAATCCAGTTTTTGCAGTGTATGTTGAGTTACTCTTTGGTCTAAGTCACGGGTTTTGTTTTGGTTGGAGTCGTATGTGTTTGCCCAATGATTGTAGGCTTCGGAGATGTTCATGTTTTCACTTTTCTTTGTACAATTTATTTACAAAGTACAATTTTTGACGTATTTTAACAAGAGTTTTCTCATTTGCCTAAAAAAAACAAAAGCTTTTGAAAGTTGTAAAACGTTTATTACAACCTTCAAAAGCCCAATGAAACTAACCCACAAACATTTATCTTCATAATCTGATAAGCAGTCACCCATTCTATAGGTTGCTAACTATCCAATAATCTTCACTCGATTGGTAATCAATTCGTGAGCAGGGATAATCACCTTCTCATTGTTCTCCTGTTGAATCGTTACCGAAATCGTGTTTGCGGCTACAATTGTACCTCTAACTCCATCTATTTCAATCGTTTTTCCTAAAGTAAAGGTTTGTCTGCCAAAGAAACTTGCCAAGATATTGGCCAAAATATCTCTCGAAGCAAAGCCATAAGAGATGGCTGCTGCAAGCAATATAGCTCCTAATACGAGCAGAAGATTGGAGGTGATGATAGAGGTATCTACACCGCCTTGTTCGAGAGCGGTAAGGGTGACGATGACCACCAACACATAGAAGATAAAATTACTGATGAGTTTTCCTGTGCTGATGCCCAACGAACTTGTTGCGCCTCGAATCAAGTCTCTAACAAAGGTCGCGATGTATGTTCCGACAATGAAAAAGACAACTGCCACCAACAGTTTGGGCATATAACTCAAGAGCTTTGATATTTCATTCGAAAAAGCATTCCATCCCATTGTATCAGATGCCGAAATGAGAACCAAAAGCAACAATATCCAGTAAATAAATTTTCCAATCAATTGGCTGGGTGCAAGCTGAATGTTTGCTCTTTTTAAGAATTCCTCTGCGTCCATTTTGTTTGCCAAACTGTCAAACTTCACTAATTTTAATAGTTTGACGATGCCTTTAGAAAACAATTTGGCTATCAGCCAACCAAAGAATAAAATCAGTATTGCACCAAGAATACTGGGCAAAACGCTCATAAATTTGTGTCCAAATGATTGTAGTGAACTAAAAAAAATTTCTGTCCATGTGGTTAGTTGTTGCATTGTAATCGATTGATTGATTCATTTTTAAAAAAAAATAAACTTAGTAAGGGTAAAAAAATAATTCCCCGTTTTCTTTAACAACATCCCCCATACCCCCTTCAAAGTGGGAATAATGGTCGGGGAGTTATTTTTTCCTTTTTACTTAGTAAGCCAAGCTTAATACACTGTTTCGGAAATAATTTAAGGTTTTGAGGTGACATCTTGGAGTGAAACGAAAAGGTGTAATCTCAAGACCGACAGCGAGATGTCATGCCGAAGTCTCGGCACAGGCTCTTCTTCATTCTTCCGAAGATTACACCTCACTATCTAAAGAAACTTTTGAAACAATGTACTTAATTTTCGTCAGTAGGCGTATCGTCTTGTTTTGTAGTCATAGCATCCAAAATACTGATATTGGAGGCCGCAAATTTGGCGGTGAACAAATCTAAGAAGTCTCCAACGAGATTTAAAGTATCTAAACTATTAAAGACTTCATCTTTTAACTCATCAGGAGGAGATACATTCTTTGCCTCCAACTGTTTGAAATGTCGTGTTAGGTTTTTCTCGGCGGAGTTTTCGTCCTTTCCTTGTGGTTCCTCATTCATATTGAAATGCTTTTGTATCGTTTTGTTGTAAGGATTCTAAAAGTTCCGCTAAATGGTCACGACTTCTTTTTAACCGCATTTTTACTGCGCCTTCTTTGAGGTTCAAGGTTTTTGCAATTTCTTTTACCGAAAATCCATCTTGATAACGCATCAACAAAATTAGCTTTTCTCCTTCATTCAATTGTCCAAAAACCGCTTCCAACTGTGTGAATTGAAGTTCCTTCAAAACTTTATTTTCCAAGCCCGTATCATCGTTGGGGATTTGCTCAACTCTTTCGTTTTTGAAGTCATCTATATTGATGCGCTTTCTTTGTTTCAAAAAAGTGATGCAATGATTGTATGCAATCGAATAAATCCACGAGCCCAATTGTGATTCATTTCTAAAGGATTCCAACTTCAAAAAAATCTTTACCCAAATATCGTGGGTCAAGTCTTTGGCGGTTTCTTTTTCTTTCACCAAGCTGAGACATTTTGAATAGACCTTGTCCACATAGCGATTGTAAAGTTCGATTTGCAAAGAACGCTGTTTGCTGCGATTTTCATTTGCAAGAATTCCCACAACCAATTCGCTATCCGAAAGGTTTTCAAAAGAAGATTTAGATTTCTCTGACTTGATAAAATTCATTGACAATTTACTATACTAGACTAGAAAGGCAACCGATACCCGACTACAATTTGGTTGTATTTGAAAGCATTACGAGCTGTAAAGTCGGCATAAAGGCGGCCACCTGCAAAATTCAAGTAGCTCCCCAAGATAAAATTATAATTCAATTTCAATTGGTCGTCACCATCATCTGCAATCTGCATAAAACCAGCACCTACACTCACATAAGGTTTTACCAATGAATTTTTGACATTGATGGGCAAGACTCCATTTAATCCGATGCCAAAAGAAGCAGGTGAGCCAAATCCAAAAAAGGTTTCGGGCATCAACTCAAATGGGCTGTTTTCGATGGCATAGTGCCATCGAAAACCAACATTAAAAGTCGTTTGTCCACCCACATTGAATCCTGCAAAGGAAGACATTCCTTCATAAGACACACGAGAGGAAAACCCCGTTGTATCTTGTGAAACAAAGCTGCCTGTTGTTTTTACATCTATCTCGTCCAGTGTCCTTGTAGGATTGTTGTATCCTGTATCACCATTGTCAGAAGGAGTTTGGTTGTTGTTGTTATTCATACTTCCATCGTTTCCTCCATTATTGTTGTTGTTATTGTTTCCATTTCCATTGTTCATATTGCCTCCACCATTCTGCATGTTTTGGATAGCCTTCTGATTTTCCTCAACTTGTTGGCTCACCTTTTGAAGCTCCATCAACAATCTTGAAGAAAACTCAGTCAAATCTTTTTGAAGCGTATTGATGTCTTCAATCCTGGCGATTTTGGTTAGGTCATTTTGTTGTTGACGTTCCATCATCTGAATCAAAGTTTTTTCCATTTCATCAAGTTTGCGATTCAATTCTTGTTGTTGCATCATTGCTTGAACATCACCTTGATTGAGTGTACCCGCAGCAGGAGCAATTCTTGTACCGCCTGCACCCATTCCGTCTAAAATTTCATCAATGATATTCTCAAATTCAGCAGGAGTCATTTGGATAGTGCTTCCGCCAGAACCACCACCTACATTAGGCGAATACATAGAATTTTGTTGTTTTTGCTGTTCTCTTTGAAGTTTTTCTGCTTCTTGTTTCTCCAATTCATGTACCACTTGCTCTGCAAATTCTTTTTCTTTCAACAATGCTGCCGCTTCATCAATGTCTTTTTGAGCATAAGCGTCATTTAGTCTGGATTCCAATTCCAGAACTTGTTGCTCGTATTTTTGCTTGAGAGCTTGTTTCTCCAACTCATTAGCAACCTTCTGTTCGGTCGTCATAGCTTCTTGCATTTCCAATTGAAACGCACCGCCTGTTTTGGCTTTTTTACCCAAAGTAAGATTTACACCAAAGGTCGTCATCCAGCTTTCTTGCAAATCATCGGTTTGTTGAAGGTCTTCAATTGCCGTATTTGAAGTAATCAAAGCACGTACATTCCCAAAGACTTTCAATCGGTTGGAGAAAGGCAATGTCACACCCGCACCAGCCATTGCAAATGCCTGATTTTCAATCGTCATACTGTCTCTCCCAACATAGTCGTCACCTGCACGAATATTTCCACCTCCTGCAATCAAATAAGGTGTCAAGCCGCTACCAGGTGCATTCAGATTCAATCGCAATTCACCACCATACATAGACAATTTGTCAAAATCGGTGCTAACAGGTCCATCATTGACTCCCTGCAAATAGAATCCACGAAGCCCCACATAAGGGTTGAAGTTGAAGCCCAAAGAACCTCCCAACATCCAAGTATTTCTAAAACCCAAATCTTCATGGAAATTCACCCGTGCGACAGTCGGTTCAAGAGGAGTGCGTACTCCTTGCAACCCATCGGTGAAAGTGCGGAAATAGGCTTTATCTAATTCTGATAAAGTGCCAGGTCGCCGTCCCCCTAAGTAAAACTGAATAGAAGCCGCCAAAGACCAGTTTCTCAACTCCTTCACTTCAAAATCATTGTCTGTAACACCCAAGTCTGCTTTGTCTTCATCGGTCAATAAATTCTTACCCGAATTGTAGTTGTAGCGAGTATTTTTTGCTTCAATCATCAAAGTTGAACGATCTCCTAAACTGAATTTGACACCACCACCAACTTGCACATAGATTTGTTTGGTTGCTTCCATTGTGTCCAGTTCAATAGACTGAATACCTGTTCCGAAAGAGACAAAAGGTAAAAGCGCGCCCTTACTGAGGTTCGCCTTCAAATCTCCCCCCCAACGAGTGATTTTTACATCACGAGGAGTAAACAAAGAATCGGGAAAATTTGCCAATCCATAATTGCTAAAATCAGTCATTAGGTTTCCAGACTGCATATAGCTGGCTCGTAGCTCCAAATATTCTCCAAAGCCCAATCCAAACTTACCTCCAAATAAAAGTCCGTCTTCAATACCTGCTTGGTCGTCCCACCAAACATTTTCAACAGTAGGCGATAGTGTATAGCTGATTCCTGATACCTGTGCAAAGTTCAATTGTGAACCCATGCACAACAGTATCAACCAAATTCCTTTTAAATATTGTTTCTTCATGTTTAAATCTTTATTTTAATACAAAAGTGTTTTGTAGGTTACAGACCTCAAATCCCAAATCGGTAACATAGAAATGGGTGTTTTTATCTAAAAAATAATTTTGAATGTTGAGATAAATGAATGGATTACACAGCTTTCTTTTCCCAATTTTTCAATTTAAAAAACTGACTAATAAAGCGTTGTGATTTGAATGAGGAAGGATGTAAAGAATGAAAATAAAAGGGGGTTAAAATAAAAACTTCAACTGTGCGCCACCATAAAAGTTTCGTTCTGCTGCGGGCTGAAAGTAACGTCCTCCAAAAGGATTCAAGTCATTTCCCAAACTATAGGATTCATTCAACAGGTTGTTGACTCCTCCAAAAACAACCGCTTCAAAGCGATTAAAATATTGACTATAACCGATTTTTACATTTACCAAACTGTAGGTATTGGCAAAAACAGTATTGGCATCATTTAGAGGAATAGCATCTGTAAAATTGTAATTAAGGTGGGTAAACACACCTGGTTTGGTGGTTAAATTAATACCAAGATTCAAAATGTGAGGAGCAACACCTGTATAAATATTGCCCGAAAAATCCACTCCTTCTTTCAAATAATCTTTGAAGCGGAAATGATTGTAAGTGTAGGCCAAATTTACATCAAATTGCTGCAAGAACTGAATCGCATTTTTATTTCGCAATAATTTATAATTTAACATCATTTCTATGCCTTTGTTCGATGTTACCCCTGCATTTTCAAACAAAATGGTTCCGTTTTCCGCTGTTTTGCTGACAAACGCATCCTTCAGTTGAAGTGAGAATAGAACAACATCTGCCTGAAAAGGTTGACCATTCAATCGAAAACCCACCTCGTAGTTCGTCCCCTCCTCGGCTTGTAAAGCTGAATTAATGCTGCCTTCACTCGTCCTAATTTCGCTCAAACTCGGTGGTGAAAATCCCCAACTGACACTTCCATGCGCTGCAAATTTGTCTTTCCATGTTTTGACAACTGCAATACGTGGCGTAAATGCTCCTTCAAAATGAATATTGTTCTCGCTGAAATCGCCCAAGTGATTCACCCGTTCTATATCATATTGTACCGTATTGTAGCTTGCGCCAACCGTTGCAGTGATGTTTTTCGGTAAATCTATGCTCGCTTGTGTGAAAACCAAGGCATAACGAGGTTCGATATAATCGGCAAACTGCAAGGTGTCTTTTTCACCTTCATTGTTGCCAAATACCTTTGCATCAACGCCTGTAAACTGCGATTCCATACCCGAAACCCATTGGAGTTTTCGATTGGAGTTTTTGCCTATTGAAGTAGTGTAAATCAACTGTGGACGAATGCTGAAACCTGTTTGGTTTTCGGTTTTGAAGTTGGTATTGAAGGGATTGACAAAGTTGATAGTTGTGATGGACATGGCAGCTTTCATTTCCCATTTTTCGCTGAGCGGCAAAGCATAATCAATGCCTGTCATGGACATTTGGTTTTCGATAGAAGCATTTTGAGCAGCACTACCTGGACGTGCTTGACGAGGGTTTTCGGCTCTTTGGTCGGCATTGAGTCCGCCAGGAATTTGATAGTCCAAGAGCGTGAAAAAGGTGGCGACTCGTACCGTTCCCGCTTTCTCCAAATCGAAAAAGCCATTGAAGTTGAACATCTCTCGACTCAGCGAATTGTGGTCACGATAACCATCCGATTCATGGTGATTGTATCGAAACTGTACTCCATTTTTGCCCCAACTTTGGGTCGCCCCCACCGAAGATTTCCACAAACCATAACTGCCCAAAGTGTTGTTCACTTCTATATGATTTTGTTGATATTGAAGGGGGGAAGTCTGAAATAAAACTGCTCCACCATTCCCTGCCCCATACAAACTACTTGCTGGGCCTTTGATAACCTCCACATTGCCGACCATTTCAGGGTCAATCAAATTTATCAACGTTTCGCCATCTGATTTGGTCAGAGGTACATTGTTCCAGTACATTTTGACATTGCGAATATTGAAGGGCGAGCGCAAGGAACTGCCCCGAATCGAAATGCGGTAACTGCCATTGGCTCGTTCTTCCATACGCACTCCAGAAAGCGTATTGAAGGCTTGTACCAAAGAGCTTTGGTCGCTTTGCTTCAATGTTTTGGGAGAAATAGTCGCAATTGCGCCAGCCGTTTTCAGTAGGATTTTTTTACTTTCAAAAGCTTGAACTGTGACTTGATTGAGGAGGATATCATTTGGGGTGAGATAAAGGATTTTGGGCAAATCATTGCAGTTGATTTCTGCCTGCAAGGTTTCGTAGGAAACGTGTGAAATGCGGATTTGAATTTTATCTCGGCTGCAATTGAATGTGAAGTTGCCGTTTGTATCGGTGATGATTTGTGTGTTCTCTCCTTCAACAACAACAGTTGCATTGTGTACGGCTTGGCTGGTTTGGAGATTTTGCAGGGTGACGGTTTGGGCAAGAGCAAATTGAAGGGATAGGAAGAAATAAAAAAAGGTAAATATTTTATGAATAATAGTCATTGTCGATGCTTTAGGAAAAAATGCCAAATTACGACAAAATGAATTTACCTACACTCATGATAGGTTGCAGATTACAAGCTCAATCCTAAAAATTTAATTCCATCTCTCAAACTTCAATTTTTATTTCCTCTTACTTAGATGCTTACCCTTTTCCCATCATACAATTTAATGTTTTTGATTTCAACAGCTACTTGGACATTACTCAAATCTAACTTGTCGAGAATCGAACGAACCGAAACAATCACCGAGTTTTTGGTGATGTTCGCCATGTCTTTCCGCAAAGCAGCATCTTTTTTAAACTGACTATTCACCTCCTTTTTGGTGTAGGATTCTACTTTTTCCCAAAATTCTTTGGCAGGAAGGCTTTTGTCCAACCATGCAAATCTGCTGGTGATTTCACTCTTTTTATTGCTGATAGACAGGGGGTATAGTTGGAGGTCATTGACCAAGATGGAGAGACGTTTTTCGCTTTTGTCGTAACTCAATTGCATATCTTTGGATGCAAAGCCAAATGGAACACTTGCGTCCCAAGTATAGAGATAATCGATATGCGCCAATACTTTCTTTCGGTGTTCGGTTTTGGTGAAACTAAGTTTGTCACGAGAAAACACAAACTCTTCGGTAGCAGCCAATTCGTGCTGCACACCTTCTAAAATAGAAATAGAGTTGTCCACAATAAATTCTTGGTAAGCAAAATATCCGCCAATACCAAGGGCTGCAATGAGCGTAACAATCAAAATATTTTTTATGTCCATATTGTAAGGGGTTCGATGGCTTGGGAAAAATTAAAGTAGTAAGATAAATGATTTGTTTTGTTTCTACAAATAGGTTTGACTACTGTTTGGCAAACTGTAATTAGAGAGAGTTTTGAGGTGAAATACAAAAGATGTTCTATGAAAAAATAGAAAGGCTTTTTTTTTACTATTTTTGGTCGTTCTAAAAAAAAGCAATATGACTAAACTACTACTACCAATTTTTTCTCTTATGATTTGCTGCCTATTTTTTTCTAATTGCAGCGAAAACCAAAATCCCAACATTTTTACCCCAAAAAACCAAATCCTTGTGTTCTCCAAAACTGCAGGTTTTCGCCATTCTTCCATTGAAGTAGGAATTGCGGCGATTCAAAAACTGGGTACAGAAAATGGTTTTGAAGTGTTTTCGACCGAAGATGCAGATTACTTTGAAGAAGACAGTTTGAAGGAATTTTCAGCCGTAGTGTTTCTCAATACAACAGGTGATGTATTAAATCCCAAGCAACAATCTGATTTTGAGAGATATATTCAAGCGGGGGGCGGATATGTGGGTATTCATTCTGCAAGTGATACCGAATACAATTGGGACTGGTATGGCAAAATGGTGGGGGCTTACTTCAATGGACATCCGCAGATTCAAGAGGCAAAACTAAAGGTAGTGGATTCCAATCATGCGAGCTGTAAACACTTACCCAATCCGTGGGAACGCACGGATGAATGGTACAACTTCAAAAACTTGAACGAAGATGTAAATATTTTACTGCAAATTGATGAGACATCTTATGAGGGTGGAACGAATGGCGAAAATCACCCGATGGCTTGGTATCATGACTACGATGGCGGAAGGGCTTTTTATACAGGTTTGGGGCATACGGAGGAAAGTTTCAGTGAAGAAAATTATTTGCAGCATCTGCTGAAGGGTATTCAATATGCAATGGGTATGGATCGGAAACTGGATTATACCAAAGTCAAATCTCACCGCCTTCCTGATGAAGACCGTTTCGCAAAGGTAGTGTTGGACGATTTTTTGGAAGAGCCGATGGAATTGGAGATGATGCCCGATGGCAAAATCATCTTTACAGAGCGAAAAGGTGCGGTCAAACTTTATGACCCTCAATTGCAGGATAGTAAAATCATCAATCGTTTTGAAGTCCATACTGAGGAAGAAGATGGTTTGCAGGGAATAGCGCTTGACCCCAATTTCAAGGAGAATCATTGGCTGTATGTCTATTATTCACCAAAAGGAGAAAAGCCCGTCAATGTTTTATCTCGATTTGAGTTTGTGGATGGTAGGATAGATATGCAGTCCGAAATTCAGTTGTTGGAGGTTAAGGTGCAAAGGGATGAATGTTGTCATGTGGGCGGTTCGGTGGAGTTTGACAATAAGGGCAACTTGTTTTTATCGACAGGAGACAATACGAACCCTTTCGAATCAGATGGTTATAGCCCTTCGGATGGTCGAGCAGGTCGTGCGCCTTTTGACGCAAGGGGTTCGAGTGCCAACACCCAAGATTTGCGGGGTAAAATCTTACGGATTACCCCACAAGCCGATGGCACTTACACGATTCCTGAGGGCAATTTGTTTCCGAAAGATGGCTCTAAAGGTCGTCCCGAAATCTATGTAATGGGTTGTCGCAATCCCTTCCGTATTTCGATTGACAACCGTACTGGCTTTTTATATTGGGGCGAAGTCGGTCCTGATGCAGGGGAAGATGGAATGGTGCGAGGGCCGAGAGGACACGATGAGGTGAATCAAGCACGAGAGGCGGGCTTTTTTGGTTGGCCTTTATTTGTGGGCGACAACAAAGCCTACCATCGTTACGATTTTGCGACCAAGGTATCGGGCGAAAAAAACGACCCCGAAAATCCCCTCAACGATTCGCCACACAATACAGGTATCCAAAACTTACCGCCTGCTCAAAAAGCTTTTATCTGGTATCCGTATGCCGAATCCGAAGAGTTTCCGCTGGTCGGCAAAGGAGGCAGAAATGCAATGGCTGGACCTGTATATCATGCGGAAGACTACAAAGGGGCATATAGGATTCCTGAATACTATGATGGTAAATTGTTTGCTTATGATTGGATGCGAGGTTGGATCAATCCTGTGACGATGAACGAAAAAGGGGATTACCAAGGAATGGAAACCTTCATGCCAAACACAGAATTTAACAACATTATGGACATGTTGATTGCCGAAGATGGACGGATTTATCTTTTGGAATATGGATCGCTTTGGTTCTCCAAAAATGAAGATGCTCGTTTGGTTCGCATTGACTATCATAGAGGCAATATTCCTCCTAAGGCGGTCATTGAGGTCGACAAAAAAACGGGTGGTGTGCCTTTGACGGTTCGGTTTTCGGCTGCAAAAAGCAAGGATGCAGATGGGGACGAATTGACCTTTGCATGGAAATTTGACTCAAAAGTACAGTTTCAAGCCTTTGAAGCAAACCCTGAATTTACCTTCCAAAAAGCGGGTGTTTATACGCCTCTACTCAAAGTAACCGACTCTAAAGGCAATACAACTCTTGCGAGGACGGAAATCAAAGTGGGTAATGCTGCGCCGAGCATCGAATGGGAGATTGCAGGAAACCGTACCTTTTATTGGGACAACCGAGCTATTCAATACCAACTCAAAATTGAAGATGAAGAAGACAAGGTGGTTGACGGTAAACGTTTGGCACTCAGTTTTGATTTTTTGAAGGAAGGGAAGGACAAAACGGAGATTGCAAAAGGACATCAAAAGGCTTCGGGGGCGATTTTGGCGCAGCAATTGATTGAGGCAAATAACTGTTTGTCTTGCCATCAAATCAATAAAAAATCTGTTGGGCCTAGCTATAAATTGGTTGGAGAAACTTACAAAGACATGAATGGGCGACAAATGTATCTTGCCGAAAAAATCATCAAGGGCGGCAATGGTGTTTGGGGTGAACAGGTGATGTCTGCCAATCCTTCCTTGAGTATCGAAGAGGCGGTGACGATTGCGGATTACATTTTGGGCTTGGCAAATCAAGAGGGTGAAAAAGAGGCAACTCCCCTGCAAGGTATTTATACGGCAAGTGAACATCTGAAAAAAGGCAAAAAGGGAACCTACTACTTCAATGCGTCTTATACGGATGCGACAACGGAAGGCGTTTCGTCGAATACGGTGATGAAAACTTTGTTGATGCGACATCCGAGAGTGGAGGCGGAGGATTTTGACAGTACCAATATGGCTCTACAGATGCGCTATCCGTGGTTGTCTTACCAAGCAGCGCAACGTTTGCGAGATGGGGCGTTTATCTCTTTCCAAGATATTGACCTGACAGATGTGAAGGACTTGAAGCTTCGCTTGATGGTCGACAAAAACGAAGTGGCTGGTGGGCGTATTGAGTTGCACTTGGACAGTCCTGATGGAAAAATGATTGGGAATATGGTGGTGAGTGTGAAAGAGGGAAATGAATTGGAGACTTTGGTGATGCCGATTGAGGCGAGTACTGCAATGGGAGATTTGTTTTTTGTGTTTCGGAATGAAGCGAGTCAAAAGGACGTAACGAAAGTGGATTGGGTGGAGTTTGGGTTTTGACCATGGAGGCTTGGAAATCTTTTTCTCCACTGGATTTGATTTTCAACGGAGAGACAGAGGTGGAGAGATTTTTTTTGAAAATGGTGATGGAATTGAGAATTTACTGTAAATTGCAGTAAAAGAACGACCTATGAACCAAGTCACCATTCAAATACAAGAAAAATCTTTTTCTTCAACTCTTTCAAGGAGAAGCAAAAGCAACTCTTCAAATAGCTGACTTTCAAATAGACAGTATCGAAATCGTCAGTACCAACCCCTACTCAACCAAGCCAAATCCACCTTCCAAAACAACCCAGAAGCCCTACAACAATTAAAACAAATCCAACGATAATTAAATCAATTATAAAACATAAAACACAAACAATCATGCCCCTACAACTTTGCCCCGACCCAGTAATCACCAAACTACGTCAAATTTTTCAAGCCAATATCCTTCGAGTACCCGAAGAGCGATTTCAGCCCTTATCCGCTATTTTGCGAAGTGGTGGAAATAACCGTTATTGGGGAAGTTTGTCCAAGATGATAGAAGGAGATTTGTTGGACACCGAAGATTTTGTCACACACAACCGCATGGCAGATGTGTCGGGCAAAATCTCTCGAAGTGCCGAGATAGACGTGGGATTGGACATTTTGGGCGGTTTTTTGAGAGGCTTTCAACTGCCTTCCGCCACGATATGCGCTGAATTTTCAGGTGCAACCACCGCCTCTTTCAGCTTCAACAATGTCCAAAGAAAATACATTGAACCTTCTGATTTGGACAGCCTATTGGTGGGCTTACCCTTAAATTCCGAATTGGGAGCGACCCGTCAAATCATTGCAGGAGAAGCCCGTCTGTATGTCATTGACTCCATTATTACGAGCAGCGACTTTTCGATTCATGTCAACAAAGAAAACGACACAGATTTCAAATTGGACGTTCCCGCCATTTCCAAATTAGTAGGAGAAGCGAGTGCAGATGTTTCGGTCCAAAAAACGAGCGAAACCGCCATCCGCTTCAAAGGGGAAAAATCCTTGACCTTTGCCTTTTCTTGTTTGTATTGTGAGGCGGATAGAGCGGGGCGTATTACCTTGAAGGCAAGCAGTTTGCCCAAGAATGTATTTGAAACGAGGAGTTTGGGTTATGAACGAACTTTGTTGACGGAGGAAGCGGAGATGATGGAGTTTTGAACATGAACCGCTAGATGGAAAGGAACTGTTTATAGGGATTTGCAGCTTTACACATGAACTTTTGAACTGTACTTAGTTCAACTCATTGTAAATACCTCTTCAAACCCGATTCCTAACGAATACTGGCACCAGCTTCGTGACTTGTCTCCAACTTATTCCCCTTTCCAAAATCCCAACGCAGACCCATTTCCCATCGGTAATTATGCGGCAGTTGCTCCCCAATGAAATTCTCAGAAAGTGGTAAAAAGTAATCAAATTGCAGTTGAGTGCGATTCACTTTTACCGCCATACCCACACTGCCCCACAAGACTTGTCCACCCGTACCCAGAGGCCTTGAAGCTATGGGATTACCATCGAGTATTTTACCGTTGAGTTCATTGCTTTGAGAATCTATATATTGAAGCGCAACATTTGGAACCATTCCAATCGCAGAATTCAATGCCCATTCATACATCGCTTCAATGCTCAAACCCATTTGATTCCCAAAACGATAGGTGTATTCATTTTTTCGGTTGATGTGATAGTTGGCAGCAGCTTGTAGGACAAGGTGATGGTATTGAAGTTGATAGTCACCTGTCAATAAAAAATCCATAGTTCCCGAACCAGGCTGAAAAGTAGGTTCAATTTCGCTTGTTTGGTCGTCAAAATCTTTGTAGCTACCCGAAGGCAGTTTGATGCCTACTCCAAAAAGTAGGTATTGTTTGAACGAAGACTCTTGGCGATAGAGGGCAGAGTTGTAGAGGTAGTATTTGCCACCCATGACAACATCGCCAATACCACTTTTTTTGACCACATCATTCAGCGAGTTCTCAATTTGTCGCTCATTGGAATGATAAGGCACATATAAATACGCCAATGTTCGGCTGTTTAAGTACCATTGAGCAGACAAGGTAGTGAGGTTGTAGGTTTCGACAGAGTTAGTCAATGGGTCACGATAGTAGTGTTCGTGATAAGGGGCATTGGGCGCAAGAACGCTGTTGTGGTCATGAAAGTTCATGTACCGTAAAATGCCTTCACGTTCTATGGATTGAGTCGTAATTTTTAGGTAGTTATACTCTAAATCATTTTGAGCGTAGGCAGTGTATTGAAGTAAAAAAAGGCAGAGAATTGAAGTGAATACCTTGTATTGAAAAGGTCGATTTTTTATCGCAGGGTAGGGTTTAAACCCTACCCTGCGATAAAAAACAGCGGTTTTTGCATGGGATTTCATAAAATACATAAGGGATTTGAAGTTGGTCATATTTTGATAAGTGTTTTGCTAAAATAGTATTTGCTCACTAACGGGGGGCGAAACCCACTGCTAGTGAGCAAATACAAAAAATCTCGTTCTCGTCACACAAACATAACTTATTTGAAGGTTCAAATATTTGCTTGCTTACTGACAAGAACGAGATTTTTCAAATAGAAGTGTCACTTTAAAATCAAATTTGACATCTATCACCTGACTCCTCACACATCCATACTATTCAAAAACTCTCAAATATTGCTGTGCATTTCGTACCTCTTGATGTTGGTTCAGAATAGCTTCTTGCACCATCTTTTGTTGTCTTTCGTTTTCTTCTATGTTTTCTTGCGCTTCAATAATGTCTTGTTTGTCTTTGTCAATGTTTTTGTAACTGCGGTCTTTGGTTCGGTCGAGTTTTTTCAGCTCTTTATTTTTTTTCTTCAATTCCTTTGCAGCCAATTCGTCTTCCAAATAAGCTTCGGTTTCTTCGTGGGCTTCAATGACATTTTCCGTCAATTCCTTTTGTTGTTTAGTCATTTCAATCGTACCTTTCGCTTCTGCAATATCTCCCTTTGCCTTCACGATGTCTCGGTGATACCCTTCGTTTTGTCGCTTCAATTTGTCGAGCATATTCTCCAAATTCTTCAATGCCTTTTCCACACTCTTCAAACGTTCTTCTGCATCTTCCCTCGCAAAATTCAAAGCGAAATTAGCCATTAACATTTCCACTCCTTCGTGCATCTGCACATCATCCCCCAAAAATTCTTCTTTATCTGTTTCAAACATTGCGACAAGTCCAGTGCCTTCTACTTTTTGTTGAACTTTTGCATACACGTTGATAGATTTGCTGTGTATATCACTGACTCTCGCACCTTTTGCTACGATTACAGCTTCGGTTTCCTCCACATCTGCCCCTTGTTTTTTCATATATTTACCCCATGCTTTTGCTGCATCATCTGGCTCTACATTCGGTAAAACGACCATAAAAGCAGGTCGTGTTTCATGTCCCAATGAAGTTTCTACACCAACTACTTCAAAAGTAGGTTTGACATAGTTTTGCTGTGCGGCATACTCGGTTATACTCGGAAACTCTATTCCATTTGTAATATTTTTGTCTGTGGATACAGCTTTGGGTGAGCCATCAGGATAACCCTCTTGAGCGAAGATGCCAATAGAGGAATGAAGTAAGAATAGAAGGGTGATTATCAAAGAAAATCTACTCATGTTATAATAGTATTTATTAAACTGGTCAATCAAAAAATGGGTATAAAATGCCTATCTTGCATCTGAAAATATAGACACTGTTTTAAAAAATGGTAACATTTATTTCTCCAACTCTAACGATTTACAGCCACTTATTGTTTACTGCAAAACAATTACTGCAATTCATAAATAAGTGTTTGTTGTATATCAAAATATACAATCTTAAATAATACGGTAAACAAAATGGAATACGCTGGCAATCTTCGCAAAATGAAAACACAATGGGCTGACCCCATACAGTATCAAATGGTGATAGGGGATGATTTGGTGGATATGAACGCATTGATAGGGGAAAACATCAAACTCACCTACAATGGGCAAATCAACTGCAAAGTTTGTGGACGTAAGACCAAAAAGTCGTTTGCTCAGGGTTTTTGTTTTCCATGCTTTCAGAATGCACCCGAAAACTCACCTTGTATCATTCGACCAGAATTGTGTGAAGGCCATTTAGGTGAGGGGCGAGATGTGGAATGGGAACAAAAACACCATGTTCAGCCGCATGTCGTTTATTTAGCGTTGTCGAGCGGGGTGAAAGTTGGTGTGACTCGTGGAGAACAAGTGCCGACTCGTTGGATTGACCAAGGCGCAAGTCAAGCCATCAAACTTGCCGAAACACCTCATCGTCAGTTGGCAGGAGCGATAGAAGTGGCATTGAAGGAGCATCTATCTGACAAAACAAATTGGCAACGAATGTTGAAAAATCAAGTGGCAGAAGGAGTGGATTTATTGAAGGAAAAAGAGAAGGCCAAGTTTCTGTTAGACTCCAATTTGCAGCAGTACATTTCTGAGAACAACGAAGTTTGGACCTTGAATTACCCAGTAACGGCGTACCCATTGAAGGTCAAAAGCGTAGGGTTTGACAAGATTCCCGAAATTGAAGGAAAATTGAAGGGCATCAAAGGGCAGTATTTGATTTTTTCGGATAATCGGGTAATCAATATTCGGAAGCATACAGGGTATTGGGTGGAGTTAAGCTATTAAATTAGTTAATATTTTAGTTTGCCTAAAACCATTGTCTTGTCGTCTCCTTCTTGCTTCAATCCCTTCGTTCCGCCCTTTAGGAAATCTTCCCATTTCGCTTCAATTTCTTCAACTGCAATATCCTGCTCCATAGCAGAAGACAGATTAGCAGTAAGAGGGGTAAAAAATTTGGAAAAAGGTTGATTGGGATCCGACCATTTTTGAAGGTCTTCGTCAAATCGGCTACATTCAAAAGAATGTTTTTCGCAGCCATCCGAAAGCAGAGCGAAAGCAATTGGAGGAGAAGTGATTACCCGACTTTCAGGGACTTTCACACCCGACAATTCCAGTTCTTCCACTTGCCATATTGCAGAAGTGATAAAAACGGTTTCGTTTGCTTCTGTGCCTTTGTGTGGAGTCATTGCGGCGAGCCATTTCTTGTCCTCTTTTTGCTGAAAAGCCGCCCTTCCATCACCAATATGGGTAATCAAAATCCCCAAAGGGCTGTAAATCATGGCAATAACCGTACATGCCAAGCTCGAAACCTCCCACTCGTTTTCTTCTGCAAAAAAATCCAAACCTGCCCTTACTTCCTTCAATGTTTGCCTTGCCGCAAGCACCCAAGTTGTTTCATCGGGTAAAGTTTGGTGTAGATGCCACTGCTCTTTATCGAGGAGTTGTGAAAATGCCATTACCGCTGCCTCTACTACAAAAGCCGAACCTTTGTCCGAATTTGCAGCCGAACCAGCCCCGTCAGCTACTACGGCAATACCCCACCCATTTTCCAATGACTTGTACAAATGACTATCTTGACAAGGAACATCATCTGCAATGTGAGATTTGCCAATGACAGACGCACCTATTACCAGCCATTTACTGCTATTTACTGTTTCATTCATAGAAAGATATTGAGGCTCACCTAGGTTTTAGTGAAAAAGCAAATTAATCTATTGTAAATTCCTCCATCCAATCGGGTTTTTCAAAAGCTACTTTTTCACCTTTTTGTTTATTGGTGATTGTTCCCATACTATTACTCAACCATCTGAAGAAATGACTGAATTTGAAGCCCTGCAATTTGGTAGGTGGCATCCCTGGTTGAGCAATCTTGCTCAACGTCTTCATATCTGCTCCTTTTACCCCGACTGCCAAAAAGACAAACTTCTTTTCCGTAGCCCCGTTTTTAATTTCTTCTGCCAAAGCTGCTACATCCTGATCGTCATCAGGTGCACCATCAGTAATCAAAATGATCCACGGACGGTAGTAAGGTTGTTCGGTACTTTTGTACCATTCCTTTCTCGCTTCCACTTTTTCGATCGCTGCTCTAACACCATCCACCATCTTGGTAGTCCCTTTGACAGAGAGTTTTGGCATGTCGAAATTATCCACCAAAGCAGGTTCTTGGATGCACTGAACTTTGCTGCCAAATTCAATAATGCTCAATTCCAATCTGTCTCGTAAGACTTCATCATCCCCATCTTTGATTTCTGTATGAAAACTCAACAACCCTGCATTTAATTGCGAGATAGGATTACCTGCCATTGAGCCTGAAACGTCTAATGTCAAGACACAGAGACATTTTTGTTCAAAATTTTCGGGAGACTCTGCTGTAAAATCATTAAAAGCCATAGTTATTTTTTTTGTAGTGAAAAAGAGAGGCTAATGAATTGATATTCAAATAAAAAATTAAAGCAATATCAATTTTGTTCTGCTATTTAATAAAAAATTTAAGAAAAATTATTGTTTTTGTTCACAAATTTTCTATTTTTATGAGGCAATTTTAGAAATTCCCAAGAATACACCCACGATTTAGTACACTTTTCCTTTGAAATACCCGTAGCATTTTTAGCTACACTCACAATTGTTTATTATCAAAAATAATGAAGATGGAATAGCTTTGTTTGCACTTAGATAAAATACTAAACGGACTACACTCAGAACTATGAAAAATTGGTTATCACTACTCTTGACCTTATTGGTTATGTTGGCCATTGGTTTCGCATTATGGCTTTGGCTCATACGAAACAATGGCATAGCAGATGTCAGCAACTATGTGGCTGGCGAAGAGCAGATAGGCAGTACCAATTCTTCCAACTCAGCTAACCAAATCATCACTTCCACCACTATCACTAATTCAACCACCACCACCACTTCTTCTATTACTCCCCCACCTACAACCCAAATTTCAGCCACCAACACCAATTCTTCTTACAATATATATCCTCAATTCCTCTTTTTTGATTTCAATAAATCCAATCTCACAACAGAAAACCAATTGAAGTTGGATCGGCTTTACAGACTTATTCATCAAGACGACACTTATACCTTAGAAGCAGATGGCTATGCGGATCAAAAAGGCTCAGATGCCTACAATTTGGCATTGTCTAAAAAAAGAGCAGAAACGGCAATTAATTATCTAATTGCCAAAGGTCTTCCACAAGGACGAATTCAAGTTGTTGCCCATGGCAAACAACAACCTTCAAACGTAACAGACGATGCCTATAAAAGCATCATGTCCAAAGATGAATTTGAAAGAAGGGTAGAGTTGATATTGAAAGTGAATGGAAAACGAGTCAATTTGAAAGATAAGATTGCAGAACTGGAAAAAGTTCCCAATCCTCCTACTCCCACTTTACCTGATACAAGTGAAAGTCTCATTACCAAATACCATCACTTATATCGCATCCTACATCAAGAACAACAAGAAGCATTTGAAGACGATACACTACGACTAGAAAGACGACAATTCATTACTACCGACACTTTGGCCGAAGGAATAGAGGTATTTGGGTGGCATCCTTATTGGATGGGTGATGCTTACAAAAGTTACAGCTATAATTTGTTGAGTACAATAGCCTATTTCTCTTATGATGTTGATCCCGAAACAGGTAGCTACCGAACTGATGAGGCCATCAATGATTGGAAAACAACTGCTTTGGTAGATTCCGCAAGAGCATCGGGTTCAAAAATATTGCTGACTGTCACCAATCATGGCTACTTCAATAATAAACAACTGCTCGACAATGAACAAGCACAAAATGTATTGATTGACAGTCTTGTTTCTTTGGTAAGTTTGAGAGGGGGTGATGGTGTGGATGTAGACTTTGAAGTGATTCCGAAGGGTTACAAAGACAAACTCACCAAGTTTATACAGCGGTTATCTTCAACGTTGAAAGCCAAAAATGCAAGCAATATCATCAGTGTCGATTTGCCTGCTGTGGATCATTTTGAAAGTTTTGACATTGCAGCTTTAGACGACTATGTGGACTTATTTGTCATAATGGGTTATGATTATCACGGTGCAACAGGCCCTTCTGGACCTATTTCGCCCTTACCTCTCGATCGTAAAATTCCCAAAGGCGAGAAGGAGTTTAACCTACCTAAAACCTTGAAGAATTATAAAAACAAGGGTGCGGATCCTTCCAAAATAATCATGGGTTTGCCGCATTATGGCGCAGTTTGGAGCTACCCCAATAAAAATCGCTTGGCAAAAGAGGCCACTTTTGATGGGTATTTGGCGTATCGAGATGTACAAGCCAAATTCAGTAATGATTACACAGCGAAATACGATGAGACTAGCACAAGTTTTTATTATGATGTAGTAGAAGATGGACAGTTCAAACGTTGCTGGTTTGACAATGACGTGAGTTTAGGTAAAAAATACGACTGGATCAAAAACCAAAACCTTCGAGGAATCGGAATTTGGGCATTGGGTTACGACAACGGTTATATCGAACTGTGGAGAGGAATTGGCTGGAAATACACCGAGAGACATATTGCGAGTCAACCTTGGACTTTTTCGGACTTTCTACTCAAGTATCGAAACCTACTCATTGCCTGTATTTCCTTTTTGCTTCTCTTTGCTTTGATAGGTTTTCTGTTGTCTTTGTTTGATTGGCGAGTTCGAGAGGTATTATTTTACAGCCCCACCTTTCAGATATTTTATACCGTATTGTTGATATTGTTAGCAGCCTTGTTGTTGTGGTTATTGGACGTAATAGATAATCGTATAATGATTTTCGTTTTAGGGCTGTTGATTGGATGGATCATCACCTCTATTTTGAAGAAAATACTCTTTTATAGAGGCCGGTATATACCTTGATGGCGAAGTGAAATTAAAAATATAAATGTAACATAGTCTGGATTTAAGACTATTCTAAGTATTAATTTGATAATCAATGAAAAAAGTCCTTGCACGAGAATTTTTGTGGTTTATTGGAGCATTGGTTTTATCCATTCCCTTGGCATTTCTTTTTCTGTGGATGCTGGGACTGACTACCGAGACAACGATTTATACACGAGACGAAGAAGTGTTTGCGACCAAATTGTTCTTTTTGGGCTACATTTTGAGTTTCATTGGCATTTACGTGACAAGGATAGTTTATGCATCTATCAAATTGGTATTAACAGGAGAAGATGATTTAGCAATAGAAGAATAATAATCTAAATTCAATCTCAAGGTTAGCCTCAAATGCAAATTCAAAAAAATATTTAAACACCTAAGTAAACAGAATTACAAACATAATCACAAAAAAATATGATTCACGAGATATTACCTGTCATTGCAGACGAACTCAATGAGTTTTTCAAGCTCAAATTTGACCTCAATGAGGACAAGGTAATATTGTCAAGTGTGGTAAATCAGGATGGAACGATTGCAGTGCCAGAAGAAAACAAGGTGATTGTGACCTTAGTAAACATTGAAAAAGATCCTGCTCGAAGCGGAGGTTTACCATCGTCAGTTGTGGGAATGAGTGCGCCAATAAACATCAATTTGTACGTGTTGTTTTCGGCTTACTTCAATACCAAAAACTACAATGAAGCCCTCAAATTCATATCGGGAGTCATTGGCTTTTTTCAAGGGAAAATGACCTTCGACCACCGCAATACACCCATGTTACCACGTCATGCCGACAAAGTAATTGTCGAATTGATCAGTATGAATCTGGAGGAATTGGGGCGAGTTTGGATGGCAATTGGCGCAAAATATCTGCCTTCTGTATTGTATCGGGTGCGAACAATCAGTATGCAAGAAGGAAAAATCCAAAACATCACCTCCGAAATTGCAGGCTTGCGAGTCGGTGGTTTAGATGCAGAAGAAAATTAAGGTAAAAATAAATTAATAAAAATAGAGTAGTCCGTGGTTGGTAATCAATAAATCTGACACCCCATCTCTGACTCCTCGCTCCTAAAAGAAAAAAATGATAGTAGTCAGTCCACATACTTCTGCGAGTTTCCAAAAACTATTTAGCATCAATATGCTACACGAGTTTTATGGAGATAAAAAACCTCGTCAGATTCAAATCATTCCGACAGAGGAGTGCAGACAGACTATGCGAAATTATAAGCTGGTTTTCAAGCCACAAGAAGCAGGGTGTTTGGTTTTGACAAGGAGTGATGAGTTGGGCAAGATACTTTTCAAATCCAACTCTGGATTAAAATTGAGTTTTGCGGTTCAATCAACAGACCCTTTTTTCATCAATTACACAAATCTGCCCCTGACGAGCACACAGAACCTTTACTACTTCAATAATGTAGAGGCAAACGTGAACGAAGAAAACCAAAAATTGCTGCATAAAGAGGAGTTTGTCTACGACAAAGACGAAATAGCAGCTCGGCAGCCTTACTTCAATCACCACTTCAAGGAAGCCATCACGACCAAAAAATTGTGGATTGAAGATGTGGAAGGAAACGAAATATGGACACAAGACATTGAAGCAGGGGAATTAAAGAATTACCCCATTGATTTGAGATATGAGCCTTTGGGCAAGTACACATTGAAGGGAGAAGGTGGATATGCCTTCGATTTTTATACCACTTTGATAAACCCCGAATTGTATCTGGGTTTTATTGACATTTGCTTGACCGACCATGCAGCAGCCGATTATCAGCCGCTTCAAAACGAAGAAGTTGTAGCTCAAGACTATGTGATTCACTTCAATAGCAGAGCTACCCGATGGAAGTATTTCTTCCTATCAAAGGACAAAAATAGACAACATGAAAAGTACAAAGTAACTTCTCTCAAAAAAGAGATTTCATTTTTGGAGGCAGAAGAAGTGAATTTGGTAAATGGCCTAGCAGCCAAAATGATTGTATCCAAAGAGGTTATTCCATTGAAGGAACATCCAATTGATAAGTTTCAATTGCAGATGAAAAAAAATGGCAAGGGCATCACAGTTACGATTAATTTACCGACACCTTCGATTCACAGCATCAAGCCTCAATCTACAAACGACAAACAAAAGATTTTTTCAGAAGTATATGTTTCCATTTAATAAAATTTAAAAATTATGTCAAAAGTTATCGCTACACCGGGCGTTTACATTCAAGAACAGAATGCTTTCTCCAGTTCCGTAGTCTCAGTACCAACCGCTATTCCTGCTTTCGTCGGCTACACCGCTAAAGCAATGCGAGGAACCAAGTCTTTGCTCAACAAACCTACTCGTATTGGCTCGCTCGCTGAGTTTGTAGAATTCTTTGGCAGAGGTCCTAAAACGACCTACACCATTGAAGAAGATGAAGCAACTCGTTATAAATTGAGTGCAGATGAAGGCAAAGAATTTTACCTCTTCAATTCGATGCGCTTGTTCTATGCCAATGGCGGCGGACCATGCTACATCGTATCAGTAGGCAACTACTCAGATGGAGTGAAAGCGTCGGACTTGAACAATGTCGAAACGGGCGGTGGTTTACAGTCTTTACTGAAAGAACACGAACCGACTATGACGGTTATTCCTGATGCAGTCTTGTTAGAAAAAGAAGATTGCAACAGTCTGCAACAAGCTATGATCAGCCAAGCTGCCAAATTAATGGATAGAGTGGCTATCTTAGACGTTTATGATGGTTACAAAGACCGCACACTGGACGAAGAAGACGTGGTAAATCAATTTAGAGAAGGAGTCGGCAACAACTTCCTCAACTATGCTGCGGCTTATTATCCTTGGTTGAACACCACAATCGTTCAAGCGGATGAAATCAACTACACCAACATCAGCAATATTGACGGACTTTCAGCTCTCCTATTGAAAGAAGCAGACAGTCAGTTGGAAGCGGGTTTGATTCCTCAAAAAAGACACGATGAAATCAAAGCTGTTATCGAACAACTCTCTGATGAGGAAGCCGATATAGATACTGTCTCCAATACCTTATTCGCAGTAAGTCCTACCTTCAAAGACATCATGAAAGACTTACGTCTTGAAATGAACCTCCTCCCTCCAAGTGCTTGTATGGCAGGAATTTATTCTTTGGTAGATAGCACTGTGGGCGTTCACCAGTCTCCTGCAAATATCAGTCTTTCTTCTGTTGTTTCTCCAAGTGTGAACATCAATAATGAAGAACAAGAAGACTTGAACCTTCCTTTGAATGGTAAAGCTCTCAACGCTATTCGAGGCTTTATGGGCAAAGGTGTATTGGTTTGGGGCGCAAGAACTTTGGACGGCAATAGCCAAGATTGGCGCTACATTTCTGTACGTCGTACCATGATTATGCTGGAACAATCTATCAAAATTGCGTCTGAAACGTATGTTTTCGCTCCCAACAATTCTTCAACTTGGGCCAATGTGAAAGCTTCTATCTCCAATTTCTTACTCAACAAGTGGAAAGAAGGAGCATTGGTAGGAGCATCGCCAAATCAAGCATTTGAAGTATATATTGGCTTGGGCGTTACGATGACTCCAAATGATATTCTGGATGGCTTCATGCGAGTGACAGTGAAAGTAGCAGTAGTTCGACCTGCTGAGTTCATCGTCATTACTTTCCAACAAAAAATGCAGGAAGCGTAATGAATAATTGATAACTTGTCCCGACCACTCGGGATTGTGATAATAGATATTTTTTGAGGTATTATTCTTTTACTTCAATTTCAAAATATCCAACCCAGAGTAATCGGGTAACTTATCTAATATCTGAATACATAAATATCTAAAAAAATATGGCTGATACTCAAGTTGCAGAATTATGGCCCGTTGCCCGACACTACTATGTATTGAACATAGAAGGAACGGAAATTGCTTTTCAAGAAGTAACGGGCTTAGGTATGGACATTGACATCATCGAAAGCCGAGGCAGTGGCGATAGTAAATTGCTTTCCAATAAAAAACAGCCAGGATTGACCAATCCCGTCAATATGGTCTGCAAGAAAGGAACTTACCAAAGCGACAGCAGGTTGGCAGACATTTTTCAAGGTTTGGTGAAGGACAAAACCCGCTACCAAAACCAACAACGAATAGATATGACCGTCCAACTACTCGACGAATTAGGTGCTCCTGTGATTACTTGGCAAATCGGCAAGGGCTTTCCGATTAAGTATCAGGGAAGTGATTTGAAGTCGGATGCAAGTGAGGTGGCTATCGAAACACTCGAAATCACCTACGAAGATATTGAAGCAACTTATGGATAAATAGTTGAATTGCTTCATAGTTATATTCAACAATAAAACCATAAAGCAATAGAACAATTTAACAATACAGCCATAAAACAAGAAGATAACTAAGAGAAAACCGCCAACCAATAGGAAATTTAATTTTTAAAAACATAAAAACATAATACAATGGCAGATACTCAAGTAGCCGAAATGTGGCCAGTTCCAAAGTTTCATTTTGTTGTAAACGTAGATGGCACTGAAATCTCCTTTCAAGAAGTTTCAGGCTTAGACCAAGAAACAGACATCATGGAATACAGAGATGGAGACAGCCCTGTATTCTCTACCATCAAACAACCAGGTTTGGTCAAATTCACCAACATCGTGTGTAAGAAAGGTATTTATCAAGGCGACGCACGTCTGACCGACCTTTTCCAAGCATTGATCAAAGACAAAGCTCGCTATCATAATCAAGCACGTATGGAAATCAAAATCCAATTGCTCGATGAATTGGCAGCTCCAGTAATCACTTGGACAGCAAGAAATTGTTTCCCTGTAAAAATGCAAGGAACTGATTTGAAGTCAGATGCAAGTGAGGTGTCTATCGAAACCATCGAATTTGCAATTGAAGGTTTGGAGGCAGAATATGCTTAATCAAATATGAAATAGCAGCTTGATGAATAGATTTATTGATGACTGAATCAACACATCAACTTCTACTTTCTTCAATAGAATGAAACGTCCATGATTAAATGATTATTTAATTCATGGTAAGTTCCATCTAACCTTCAAAAAATCAAAATAAACAGATGAAATAGCATCGAGTGATTCGATGCTATTTTATTCTATTTCTTTGACATAAGTCAAATAAAAATTTTATTTCAATTGTTTCATTTAATCTATGGCACTTCAACCCAAAAAATTTGACGATATTAGGCTTCAACAGGAAACGATTCGCAATATGCAGCGAAAAAAAGCTCCCAAAAGCCCGAAATTGAAAAATCCCGCAGGAGGAATCAAGGGAGGTCCGCCTCCTAGAACACCTCAACTCAAGCCACAGACCAAACGACCGATGAATCCTTTGGTCATTAGAGACAGAAGGAATAAGCTAAAAAAGCCTGACTTAGAGAGTAAGACAAAGGCTCCAATGAGTACGGACGTAATTAAGAATCGGAAAAACCATCTGAAAAAACCTGACTTAGAGGACAAGACAAAGGCTCCAATGAGTACGGATGTAATTAAGAATCGGAAAAACCATCTGAAAAAACCCAAGCTAAACAATCCAGCGGGAGGAATCAAAGGCGGACCACCTAAAGGGAAGCCACAGTTGAATTCCAAGACTAAAAGGCCTATGAATTCTATGGTCATTAAGGATAGAAAAAATAAAATAAAAAAACCTAAATTAGACAGCAGTACTCAAACTAATATGAAGGGAACATCAGAACAGAAATATCCTGTTGCTGGCTTTTTCTTCAAAGTAGAAATAGATGGCTTTCATTCTGAAGCAAACTTCAAAGAGGTGTCAGGATTAACCGCCGAAAGAGAAATTGAACTGATAGTAGAAGGAGGCAACAACGATTTTGTGCATAAAGTACCCAAAGGAGCAACCAAATACAATAACTTGGTGCTAAAAAGAGGTTTGGTCTCTGCTGATTCAGCTTTTGCCAAATGGTGCTTAGAAAACCTTCAATCTGTTCTTTCGCAGGTAATCAAACCTAAAACCATCAATGTAGAACTGCAAGACACTTATGATGCAAAACCTGTGATGAAATGGAGTTTCACCAATGCCTGGCCCGTCAAGTGGGAAGTTTCGAGCTTTGATTCTCAAAAAAGTGAAATCGTAATCGAAAGTATTGAGTTTGCTTACAATTCATTTTCAGTGTCTTAAAATAAGATAATTAAAAACAACCGTTATGCCAATAGAAATACGAGAGTTGATCATCAAAACAACGATTGAAGATGGTACTCAAAACAACAAAACAGAAGAACCGCTAAACTTTGCAGCTTTTAAGGAGCGAATTATCGAAGAATGTATCGAACGAACAATGGAACTTATTGAAAGAAAAGAGGAACGATAATTTTTTTTCACAAAAATTGGTAAATGAACAAAACACTACGTACAAATGTCGCTAACCAAACTTGTAATTGAGGGGTTTTCAGATGAAAAATGTTCGGCTTCGGTAGGCAAATTCACTGCTATGATCAATCCTGCGGAATATTCTCATTCTCACTCTATCAAAGTGACAAGGCGGGAAGACGAAAAAACGCCGGTCAACGAATCTTATGATAGTACAGATCCCGAAACCGTTGACTTTACACTGATATTCGATGCAACAGGTGCCATACCTGGAACAACGAAGGATTCGGTATTTGACAGTATAGACCAACTCAAAGACGTTTGTTATTATTACAATGGCGATATCCACAGACCCAACTATCTCAAATTGAAGTGGGGAGACAATTTCAAACGCACCAAAACAGGAGAAAAATATTTTACCTGTCAACTCAAATCGTTGAACATTTCTTACAAACTTTTTGCCCCCGACGGAACACCTTTGAGAGCAGAGGCAAAGTTAAGTTTGACAGAGTTTCGAGATGCGAAAACCATTGTTCAAGCAGCAGGGATTAATTCACCTGACATGACCCATATTCGATTGGTTCGACAAGGGGATAGATTGCCTTTGATGTGCTATGAAATATACAATGACAGTTCTCTATATTTGCAGGTAGCTCGGGTGAACAACATCACCAATTTTAGAAGAATTCAACCCGGACAGCAAATCTTTTTTCCACCATTGGTAGATATAAATTTTAAACAATAAAGAGTGTCAAACGCAACAAACCCTAAATCACATCTGCCTTCCTTGGCTTTTTTAGTAGAAGGTTCTGAGATAAAAGACGAATATAGAGTCGTTTCTGTCGAGGTGCACAAGGCACTCAATAAGATACCTACGGCAAAAATAGTTTTGCAGGATGGTCTGCCAGGAATTGCAGAAACAGAGAAATTCCAAATCAGCGAAAAAGCAGACTTTGAGCCAGGAAAGATGGTAGAACTAAAACTCGGCTACGACAACAAAGAAAAAACAGTTTTTAAAGGCATTATTACAGGACACGCCTTAAAGATAAAATCAGGAGGACGCTCAGAATTGGTGGTTAGGTGCAGCGACGAAGCCATCAAAATGACCCTCAACCGAAAAAACAAATACTTCAAGGATAAAAAAGACAGCGACATTATTTCCAGCATTATTAGTGAAGTAGGCTTGAGCGCAGATGTAAAAGCAACCACAGAAAAACACAAAAAAGTGGTTCGATATTTCTGCACCGATTGGGATTTTATACTGAGTCGAGCAGAAGTAAATGGCTGTATTGTTGCAGTAGATGATGGAAAAGTCACAGTAAAACCACCCGAAATATCTAAAGGCCCAGTAGTTACCTTAGCTTACGGAATAGATATCAG
The DNA here is from genome assembly GCA_030427245.1 of Bacteroidia bacterium. Taxonomy (GTDB): domain Bacteria; phylum Bacteroidota; class Bacteroidia; order Chitinophagales; family UBA2359; genus JAUHXA01. Next base: position 52,208 of record JAUHXA010000021.1, read on the forward strand.
GCGATTTGACGGGGAAGTAGATGCACGCTATCAGTTGGATTCGATTGAAAGCACCGCTTGGGATATGAAAACCCAAAAAATCGTCAAATCCAATTCGTCAGAACCTTCGGTTAATGCACAAGGCAATATTACAGGTAAAAAACTATCGGGTTTTGTGGCAAAAGGCAAAGGAGGTCTGCAATCAACTGCTCCAATTACAAAAGGAATGTTGAAAATCTGGGCAGATGCTCAAATGCTTAAAGCTCGATTGGCAAGAATCAGAGGAACTGTTATGTTTATTGGCAACGATGCGGTCAAACCAAATACTGTAATCGAACTGAAAAACCTAAGCGCACGGCTCAACGGAAAAGCCTATGTGTCAGAAGTAGTTCACCGCTATGAAAGGGCAGAATGGCTTACAGAAGCCACTTTTGGTTTATCTCCCAAATGGTTTGTAGAAGATAACACCAACGTTACAAGTCCTTCAACATCGGGTTTATTGCCAGGAATTGAAGGACTTCAACACGGGAAAGTCAAAAAAATGCACGAAGATCCAGATGGCGAAACAAGAGTGCAAGTCGACATCCCAATTATTGAAGAATCAGGAGAAGGGGTTTGGGCGAGACTATCCAATTTGTATGCCACCAAAGATGCAGGTACTTATTTTATGCCCGAAGTGGGCGATGAAGTCATTTTAGGTTTTTTCAACAACGATCCACGATTTCCTGTCATTTTAGGAAAACTATATAGCAGCAATGCCAACCACAAACCCCCTTATACACCCGATCAAAAAAATACATACAAAGCCATTGTCACTAAAAACAAATTGGTCTTGGAATTCAATGATGAAGACAAAATTATCACCCTCAAAACGCCTGGAAAACATGAGGTCATCATCAGCGATAAAGACAAACAAATCTCTATTACGACGACCAATAAAAACAAAATGATTTTGGATGATAAAGGCAAAAAGATACTCATTCAAGACCAAAACAACAACAAAATAGAAATGAGTAGCAGTGGAATTGTGATGGATTCGCCGAAAGACATCAAAATCACTGCAAAGGGAGATATCACCATTGACTCCAAGAAAAATGTAAATATCAAGGCAGCCATGAATTTGAACGCCAAAGGCACAATGAACGCCAAGTTTGAAGCAGGAATGAATGCAGATGTAAAAGCAGGAATGAATCTAACCTGCGATGGTGCATTGGCTTTTACAGGAAAAGGCGGAGCATCTACCACTATCAAAGCATCAGGAATCCTTACGATACAAGGAGCACTCGTAAAAATCAATTAAATAATCCATTAAAAAAAATAAATATATGCCTCCAGCAGCAAGATTAACCGATATGCACACTTGTCCGATGGTCACCCCCGGAGTTCCCCCCATTCCACATGTAGGAGGTCCAATTGCAGGGCCAGGTGTGCCAACAGTTTTGATTGGAAATTTGCCCGCAGCTGTTTTGGGAGATACCTGTGTCTGCGTAGGTCCTCCAGATGCCATCATAAAAGGTTCAGCCACAGTATTGATTATGAATAGACCCGCAGCTAGAATGGGAGACAACACCGCACATGGAGGAGTCATTGTGTTGGGCTTTCCGACCGTTATGATTGGAGGGTAATAGCACTTTTAACAAAAAATCAACAAAACATTTTAACCTTACAGCAATGAAGAGTATAGACAAATCATTTTTGGGAACGGGTTGGAGCTTTCCCCCCACCTTCAATGAGTCCGCCAATAGCATCGTAATGGTATCAGCAGAAAGAGATATTGCAGAAAGTTTGTTTATTTTGCTCTCCACCATTCCCGGCGAACGTATTATGCGTCCCGAATATGGCTGCGATTTACATAGTAAAGTATTTGCAAGAGTCAACGATTCCTTCAAGCACGATGTAAAAGACTTGATTTCTGTGGCGATTTCTGCATTCGAGCCAAGAGTGATTCTAGAAAACATAAAAATTGACACTTCCGAAGTATTAGATGGAGTCGTTTATATTCACATCTATTACAACATCATCACCGTAAACGTTAGAACAAACATTGTTTATCCATTCTATATCATTGAAGGAACAGGAGTAACGGATATGTAAATGGTAGAATAGCACAACTGTATGATGAAAGAAATGGTAGTAAAATAGACTTTTAAAACACAATTATCAACATAAACACAAATACCAACATCAATCCCTAAACACAACACAACACTTATTATAAAGTAAATGACTGCCAGAACACCATACTACGATAACGGAGCCTCACAAGGAGAGCGACTACTCAAAGCACTGCTCCCTGAGTATGTTAAAGTAGATGAACGTGATTTAAGCCACTTACTTACCTTCTCCGCCAAATACAGCAAACTACTCAACTATTACAACCTAAAAAACGAAATCCATGGTGATTGGTATCCCTTCCTAATCAGGGACATCAGTATATTTTTGGCGACCATTCTTAGTGTGGATTTAGAAGACATTCGCAAAAAAAATGCTCAGCATGTCAATGACATTATTCGCAGCAATTCAAGAAGAGGTGATAAAATTGCTCATCTTCGGATTTTTTTCCACTCCGTTTTGTCCATAGCCATGCTCTTCAATGATTGGCATACACATCTATCCAAAATAAACACTACACTGCTCAATGAAGTAGAAGGCATCGAATTGGAAATACAAAACCTCATTCGCTTCAAACTTCGAACAGAACTGTACAAGCTACGAGCCTATGATTTAGGGGCAGCCGAGTCAGAGAGCATTGGCGTGAGTATTGGCTTGTCTTATGAAGAATTTGATAAAATATGGAATATTTATTCCCCAATCATTGAACCTCGCAATATCTACGATTCTAATGAGACAATAGACTTCAATGCAAGGATAGACAAAGCCCTCAAAAAAATCCAACTTATTTACCGGTCTTTCTTCAACGCCTTGACAAGTATCGTAAAATCAACTGAAAAATACCTACACGAATCTCTCTATCAAGAACAAAACCATGAACCCCATACCGCCCTCCTCATTGCCTTTTTACAGATATTCAAACACAACCAAGACCACCTCAACACCATTACAGAGCGCCATTTAGACCTCTACTATACCAAAATCCTCCATCAAAAACGGAAAACATGGCAACCCGACCAAACCATCGCCAAGTTTATCATGGCAGACCATGTAGACAATTACATATTGAAGGCTGGCACTCGCTTACAAGTCAGTCGAGACGAATTGGGCTACAATCCCATTTACATAACTGATGCCGATTTGCACATCAGCCGAGCTTCGATTGCCTCTCTACGAACCATGTTTATAAGCAAAAGTTTGTTGGTGGGGATGGGAAGTTCTTTTCGATTGATTTCCAGTATCTATGCTGCTTCCATCGCCAATTCAAAAGATGGCATCGGCACACCTTTCGAAGACCCCAACAATCGGTGGTGGGCACCTTTTGGTGAAGAACAACTCAACAAGGTAGAGTACGAACGGACAATGGTAGATGGAGACATAGGTTTTGTGATTGCCTCTCCCATATTGTTCCTTTCAGAAGGAACACGCAGCGTACAAGTTGTTTTCCAGTTTGAAGACGAAAGTATGAGTACCTTTCGCAAACTCATAGACGACATCAGCAAAAACGAAAGCATGAGTATGGAAGATGCTTTCTTCAAAATGTTCGCCAATTCTTTTGACCTCTATATGACCACCGAAGAAGGTTGGTACGATGTCCAAAAATATGAAATCCTCCCTCCTACCACTTGGACAGGCAATGAACTCACCCTCAATTTCATTCTGTCCTCTGCCGAACCATCCATCGTAGCCAACAACCCAGAGGTGATTCCTGAAAACTACCGCAGCAAATGGCCTCTACTAAAAGTCGTGTTAAACACCGATGACTTTGTGTATGCTTATTCGTTTTTGAGAGATATGCTTTTGGACAGCATCGTCATCAACGTCGACGTAGAAAACATACGAGAATTAGAAGTGTACAACAACGATGGAAAAATCAGCCTTGCCATCCCCTTTGTGCCCTTTGGAGGAGTGCCAGAAATAGGCAATTATTTTGTAGTAGGACACGAAGAGCTGGTAAAAAAAGAATTGACAGACCTTCAATTGCAGATAGAATGGCAAGGTCTTCCTTACAATTTTGATGCTCACTACGCTGCCTATGAAACAGGTATCACCAACGAATCCTTCAAAGTCCAAGTATCGGCACTCAAAAACGGTCGCTTTGTGCCAGAAATTCCCGAAAACAGGGACACCATTCGTTTGTTCAAAGAATATCCAACAGGCAATACCGATCAAGTCAATCCTATCAGAGTCATAGATGAGATAGACCTCAACAAACTGCAATTCAAGCCCAACTATACCTTTCGAATTCCAGACAATTTTGACCATACTTCCAAAGACGGATTCATCAAATTTGAACTTTCCGAACCAGAAGAAGCCTTTGGACATGCGATTTACCCCGTCAAATTTGCAGAAACTGTCAATGAGAACATTCCAGAAGTCAATGCAGGTTTGTTTTCGACCAAAACCCAAAAGAAGAAAAAACTAAAGCCTTTGCCCAAAGAGCCTTACACGCCAATGGTAAAGTCTATGTCACTCAGTTACTCTGCCACTACCGAGATTGTCATTTCACCTCTCAAATACAGTCGAGACCGTTTCAAAACACCCGAAAACATTTTTCATATAGAACCCTTTGGTATTGTTAACACCTATTCTGGTGGGCGCACACACAGTCGCTCGATTGTGCCACAATACAATGAAGACGGTTATTTGTATATTGGTTTAGAAGGATTGAAGCCGCCTCAATTATTGACCCTCCTTTTCCCGATGTCAGAAAGCGCAAAAGGAAGTCGTTTTTACGATTTACTAGACATTGATTGGCATTTTCTGAGCAGTAATGAGTGGAAAAAATTTACCCCCGAACAAATTGTCATTGACACCACTGATAGGTTTACAACTATTGGAATAGTCACCATAGAAATCCCCAGAGAAATAAACAAACGAAACACCTTATTACCCAACAACTTGCATTGGTTGCGTATATCAGTAAGAGGAGATGTGGATATATTGGGAAATATATTGGACATCGAAACGCAAGCAGTAACAGCTACTTGGATACCCGATTCAGAAACTGACCCCGAATTACATTTGGCAAATCCATTAAGGCCTTTTGAACCCATTGAGTTGGAGAATATTTTGGCAGAAATAGCAGAGACTTCACAACCTTTAGGCTCCTTCAAAGGTAAAACTAGTGAACAGGACAATGAATACTACGCTCGCATCAGTGAAAGACTGCGACACAAAAACCGAGCAGTTACTCATTGGGATTATGAACACTTAGTACTGAATGCTTTTCCGAGCATTTACCAAGTCAAATGCCTAAGCCATTTGACCAATCCTGATTTTGTGGCACATGGCAACCTACTCTTTGTAGTTGTTCCTCGAATGAAACACCATTCCACAGTCTCACTTCCAACCGTCAACACGAGTCTATTGCAGGACATCAAAGAATATTTGCAGAAAAATACGAGTCCTTTTGTAAACATTGAAGTGAGAAATCCAGAGTACGAAAAAATCAAAATCACTTGTAGTGTCGCTTTTACCGAAGGCAACAACAATGGGCAAACATTGAAGCGATTGAATCGAGATATCAAAAAGTTTGTATGTCCGTGGCTCTTTGGAGAAGAAGCCGAATTGGAACTTGGAGGCAGTATTACGAAAGATAACTTATTAGATTTCATCGAAAAACGCTCTTACGTGGTATTTGTCACCAAATTTTCGGTAGTTCAAGTAACCAAGCAAATAGAGTTGTACAATACTGAAGATACTGCAATCAGCAAACAAATCGCTCCTGTGATTTATACAAGCAAACCGTGGGCAGTGATTGTTCCGATTGATAAGCACCAAATTTCGGTGATAGAAAACTACAACTACCAAGCACCCGAAATGTCGGCAATGGATACGATGATGCTCGATGTAGATTTTGTGATACGAAGTGAAGGAGAATCGGAGGAGAAAGAAAACGAAGAACCAGAGCCAGAAATTTTTTACCCCGATGAAGTGGGCTTTAGAGGATTATTGGAGGCGGAAGAAGAACAATATATTTTGGACATTGAGATTGACTAATTTTTAATTTTCATTTCCTATGGCTTTAATGAACAGACGAACTCTGAAAAACTTCTTCAAAAGAGGAAGTTTGCCAACGGAGGTTAACTTTGCCGATTTGATTGACTCTACCTTGAACAAGGTCGACGATGGTATTTCGAAAAACATCGAAGCAGGTTTGATGATTTCGCCAACAGGCACTTCCAACAAATTGATGAGTTTTTACAACAACATCAAGGACAAAAATCCTGCATGGAACATTGGTTTGAATGAAGGCAGAACCGATGGTCTAATGATTTCGGAGGGAAACAATCAACCCAGATTGTTCATCCAAAATGGCGGCAATATTGGCATCGGTACGGTGAATCCACACACCAAATTGGATGTAAATGGAATGGTGGCAATGCATGGACGGATAGGAACTTACAAAAAAGGGAAAGTTCCTGCCGATGGCAAGTGGCACACGATTATTGACAACTTGGATTATATGCAAGCCTTTGAAGTGATGTCCTATGTGCAGTCCAAACAAGGACGAGGGAAATATGCCTTGCTTCATGCGATTGCAGTGAGTACTTTTGGAGGGCCTTCTCGTTCAGCGATTACCAAAACTTCGGCGTATTACCGATTTTTTTGGAACAAACTCAGCATACGTTGGTCGGGCGACATTCACAATTACTGCCTTCAAGTAAGAACGGCCACTAATTACGGATTTAGAGAGGACGGTTTGCAGCGAATGATTACCTATCGCCTCACCAAACTGTGGGATGAAAGAGATGAGGACAGAGAATTGGATCCTGAAATTGAAGCGATGAAACGAATGTATTTTGAGAAAGAAGCCCTAAATTTAAGCGATAATACAGTGGAGAAGCTTCCTGCTGCAACTGCTGTGGAGAATATGCCATAGCGAAAGTTCAAATTCAAACTACAACTTCAAGTTCAAACTTGTATTGATTTACAATTGATTAAGCACAAATGAAAGAAGTCAAAATCACCCTAACATTGGACGAACTCAATTTGATATTCAAAGCATTGGGCAACGAACCCTTTAGAGATGTCTATGAATTGATTGGAAAACTAAACGAACAAACCAATGCACAGCTTTCGGAAGAATAATAATCATTGAGAGTAAATAATTATAGCAAGGCGATTCGACAATAAAGCAATTCAACAATATCAACAATCACCAAACTACACTCTGTGCAGAAACCAATCACCATATCGAAAGAAGACATAAGCCAAAAAAGTTTGGACTATGACTTTTTGCGTTTAGAAGCCATTGACAAAATTCAAAAGCTATCGGGCAAAGTATGGACGGATTTTAACCTACACGACCCTGGAGTGACTATTTTGGAGCAGTTGTGTTATACCCTTACAGATTTGGGATTCCGAACCGAATTTGAAATAGAAGACATTCTACACACACAAATCCCACACGACGACAAAGACCACACTTTCTACACCGCTGCCGAAATATTACCTTGCCATCCATTGACACTCAACGACTATCGCAGACTGATTATAGACCGAATACCAGAAGTCAAAAATGCTTGGTTCAGACCTATCAAAGACAGCCTTTTGGGTATTAAGGGATTGTATCAAGTCATGCTTCAAATAGACCTCGACCCAGACATTGACACCTACAAAAACGAGAAAATTCGAGACATCAAAGCCAAAGTCCGCACCATTCTACACCAAAACCGAAACCTTTGTGAAGACTTTGCAAGCATCGAAACCTTAGCCAATGAAGCCATTACCATATCGGCTCGGGTCGACATCAGCCCCGATGTATTGGGTGAAACAGTATTGGCGAAAATCCTATTTGAGTTGGAAATGGCACTGACTTCTCCGATCAAAAAATACGATTTGGGAGAATTGCAGGAACAGGGCTATGAGTTGAGCGAGATATTTACAGGCCCCATGCCTGTTCATGGATTCATTAAGTCGGAAGACTTAAAACCCAAAACCTCCGAAATTCACATCTCCAAACTCATCAAAATCATCACCAACATTGAAGGAGTGCGAAGCATCAGGGATGTAGTAGTTTATCAAGGCGGCACACAGATTTACGGTAGTTTGTTACTCATAGATCCCGATAAATTTCCTGTATTAAAAATGGATACAACCGTCACTATGGATGGTCAATATCCCATCAAAATCTTCAAAAGTGGCTTGGAATACAACATAGACTTTGAAGCTACCGAGCAGTTGTACAGCGCACTCATTCACGATGTTGAAGAAACCTATAAGTTGGATTTGCGCTTGGATACAATTCACAGTATAGCAAATCAAAAAATTGAAGACCTCGAAAAATACGAATCCCTTCAAAACGACTTTCCGCAGGTGTATGGCATCAGCGAAGTCGGCATTCCGTTTTCCAATCACCGAGAGAGAAAAGCGCAGGTCAAACAATTGAAGGGGTATCTGATGCTTTTTGAACAAATCATTGCCAACTATTTGTCTCAATTGGCAAATGTCCAAAAGCTCTTTTCCTTAAAAGAAGAAGTACACAAAAGCTACTACTCACAAGCTCCTCTAAGCGTTCCCAATATTGGGCCTCTCCTACGAGGAATTCAACCCGAAAACTTTGCCTCACACATTGCCCAAATCATCCAGGAACTCGATCCTTATTTAGACCGCCGCAACCGTTTTCTCAATCACCTTTTGGCACGGTTCAGCGAAACTTTTTTGAGCGATTTCTTGGCAATTATCAATCGAAATATTTACGACGACCAAGACAAAATCCAACAAGACATCATCAAAGCAAAGATTAAGTTCTTGAAAGACTATGGTGATTTGGGAAAAAATCGCGGTCAAGGCTTCAACTTTACCGAAAAATCCATTGATACTTTCAATGTTTCGGGCTTAAAAAAACGAGTGAGCTTGCTCTTGGGAATTCATGAATACCGTGATAGAAATATCGGACAAATTATTGACAATGAAACCGTCAAGATACGGAGAGGAAGGGGAGCAGAACCTCAAATGATGGAGGCGGAGGACAGCGAAAATATTGAGAAAGACAAGAATGTGGACATATCGGATGATGAAGGGGTGAGTGATAACACCGATGAACAGGAGACAAAGGACGAAGAAACTACCGAAGAAAAAACAGGGGATATCACAACGGAATTCAAAAAAACTTCACAAGTCGTTCACAAAGACGATGCAGAAGAGATTGATTTGGAGGATGAAATAGAGGATGGAGAACAAGAAGAAAATATGGAAGAAGAGGACGAAAATAAAAAGCCCAAAATCCGCTTTTCTTTTCCTTCCGATAACAAAGAAATCTTCAAAGAAGTGCTGCGATATGGCATTTTTGAAAAAAACTACGATGTTCACCGAGACAGCGAAGAGGAATCTGCCTTTGTGATTTATACCAATCCTCAAAGCAAGCATCAAGCAGTTGTTTTTAGAGGAGAAAATGAAGATATATGTCAAGAGGCCATCCTCAAAATGGTCGCTTACCTCAAGAAAATCAATGAACAAAGTGAAAACTTCTATATCCTCGAACACATTCTACTCCGCCCAACCGCACCCGACCGCTTTGCCTTCAATCTGATTGACGACAAAAACGATATTCTACTGAGTAGCTATGATTTTGCAGATATGTCGACACAGCAGTTTTTGAGCGAAGAACTATCTGTCATTGGCGACGACTTGGAAAACTATCACATTGTAGAAGATGAAAGAGGGCGATTGCGAGTGATTTTGAATGACAGTTTTGGCAAATCTGTTGCCCGCATCGACAAAAAATTCATCCTTTATGAATCTGCCGAAAAAAAGATTTATGAGGTGATAGAATACATTCAATACCTCAAACGAGAAACGATTCCGATAGGCACCCGCATTGAGTTTTTTGCCGAACCTAAAAAAGGTCTCGACCTCAGCAGTGATTTTTATTCCTTCTGTATCAGTGTCATACTTCCTTCCTGGCCTGCTCGATTCCAGAATACCGAATTTAGAACCTTCCTCAAACGCATCTTTGCACTCAATGCTCCTGCACACATTGCCATCAATTATCATTGGTTGGATATGAAAGACATGCGAGCTTTTGAAGACGTGTATCACCGTTGGCTCAAAGAAAAACAGGGATTCCCTCCCCAACAGCCCGATTTGGACGACTTAGCGTATGAATTGATTGACTTTATAAGAGGATTCGAGAAGGATGAAGCTTAGAATTTTTACTCATTCAAAGGATTAACAATAGTAAACACCCTTCAACTACCACTTGATTTCTTCATTTCCTCTATCAAGTTTTGAAGGTCTTTTTTATGATTCAATTCATTTAATACCAGTCCATTAAATAGACGATCGCTAGGATACGATTTTTCAGTCAAAACAGTCAAGCCCTCTTCTGCTATTTCCAATGCCTGTCGAACATTCCGTTGATATTTCCAAAGCAGTTTTGCAAAAGAATGATAGGCAAAGGTCAGATTACCAGGCGATTGTTTTTTCGCTTTCCAATAATAGTCAATAGCTTTGGGATGGTCTTCAAGCTGATGATGATAAAGGTAAGCCAAGTGTTGATAAGCATTGAAGGTCGTAGGAAAGTCCACCTCCAAAAAAACAGCAGCTCTGTAAAGGGTTTCCATTTCATCATCTGGTATGAGATTAGAATGATGTTTCAAGAATAATTGATAATATTCAATAGCCTTTTCTGGTTCACATTGATTGCAGCGATAGTGAAAGCCCAAACCAAATAGGGCATAAGGATGTGTAGGGTAAAACTGCAATATACCTTCAAAAAACAGTCGGGTTTCTGAAGAAGTTACTTTAGATTCATACGTCCAAAAAACGCCTGCTTTTAGATACCATTCCAGCAAGTAAGAATGGGCAGGAATCAAGGAAACATAAAGTGCATGACAATCCTTGTATTTCTGCAAACACTGTCTATTAGATAGTTTGTGATAGGTCACATCGTATCCCATCGTCGAATCGTCGACTAAGCGATTTGCCTTTACAAAAGCCACTAAGCTATCCATTAAAACCCTATACTTTTCAGAATCAATAAATTTTTCCAGTAGAATCTTAGTGGAAAGTGCAATGTCTCTATCTTTTGAAAAACAATACAACCCTAGCACAAACTGTATCGAATTAGGGATTTTTTCAAGCCCCTCCATAATTTGTAGGGCAAGTAGAATGTTGCCAGCGTCTTTACTACACAGCAATTGCAGTAGATTTTTGGTTTCTTTTTCAGTCATACTTTTTCAAACCCATTTTTTGTCTTGCACGTTCCATTAAAAAAAACTATCTTTCTACTTCAAAAATCAACACTCGACACTCAAAATTCTGATGAAGCATCTTATCAAAAAACACATCTTTGACATCCGTATGGGCAATGAACGCAAAGCCCCTGCTATTCAAGATAGGATAAGTGAAGTGTTTCGCCAAAAATTAACAACGGTCATTGAAGAAATCTTCAATCGCTTTTCCAATCCCAATCAACTCATCCGCATAGACAAATTAGAATTGGATTTGGGCAAAATCGGCGAACTCTATTTAGAAGACGAACTCATTCGCAAAATCAGCTACCAACTCCCCTTCGCCCTCTCCGAAATCATTGCCAAAGCCGAACTCACCTCCCACAAAGAAGGCGTAGAAATCACCAGCACCACCCACTCCAATCTCGAACTCCTTCAATTTTACCTCCAAAACGGCGCACTTCCTTGGTGGCACAAAAGCGACTCCCAATCAGAAAGCATAGAAACCATTTTCCAACAACTCTTAACCCAAAAGCCAAGAGCCACCGCCACATTGCTGCAAAAAATAGGCAAGCAAAAAACGGTGCAAAAAAGGTTGATGTTTCAGTTCTCCAATGAACTACTCGAAAAAGTCATTCGTTTGCTGATTCCCAAATACGCCCTGTCGGTCAATACCTACATCAACAAAATTCAACAACAAATCCAAAGGCAAAAACTGCAAAACAACATCACCCAAACCGCCCTCAAACACCAAATCTATACATTCACTCTCCAATACATTTTTGAAAGCGACACCCTTTTCACCCTCACCCCCTTCAAAACTGCACTAAAAGAAAACCTCACCGCCCACTTTGAATTCAAATCAGAAGAAAGTGATGCCCTATTTGAAGGATTGACAGAAGACACCAAAACCCCCAACGCCACCCAAAACCTTCAAAGTCAGCTCGAAATCCTGCGATATTTCCTCAAAGAAGGTCGCCTCCCCGATTGGAGCTACATCCACAGCAAAGACTCCTTAGAAGACGTATTGTCCCATCTTTTGGACAGAGAACCCCAACGATTGCTTCGATTTTTTCGACTCATCAACAATCCCCATCAAATCAGCCAGCGAATTGTCTATCAATTCTCCAAAGAAACCGTTGCCCGATTATTCGACCTGCTCACCCATCAACAAGCCAGTTTTGTCCACGACTATCTACACAACCTCAACAAAATCTATGGGTTCAGAAGCGGTCAAAAACCCAGAATGGAAGAAAACCTAAAAATCAGCATTTTCAGTTTTTTCCTTCAAAAAAACGCCTCTTTTACGCCTACTTCCTTCAATAAACACGTCAGCTCCCAACTGCTTCAAAAACGAATCATTGCCGAAAAAGAAGTAACGGAGATATTTGATTTGGTGACAGCCAGAACGACTAACGATAAACAACAGGTAGAGACGTTTTACCAAAACGTTTCCACAAATACCCAAGCCCCCAAACACCCAAACACAACTACCAACCCAAACACTCAAACACAAGTATCAACTCAAACACCTAAACACACAAGCACTTTAATCGAAACCATCGAATTTTTTCTTGAAAACGGTCGAATCCCTTCCAACCTTCAAAAAAACCTAAAAGACTTGTCCTTCAATCAATTGTTCACCAAATTTCTCCAAGAACAATCCATCAACCTCCCCTCCTTACTCCACCAAACCTTCACCCACGAAAACCGTCAAAAACGCTTAATTCAGCAATTGTCAGAAAAATTATTGAGACAAATTATCCAGGTTTTGCAGCCCGATTTTGCGCTGCAAATCCAAGACTTCAAAGAAAAAATACTTCAATACGCCCAAAAAAAACCCGAACAATCCACCTCCCAAACCCAATACCAATATCACCAACGTTCTGCCATTCTACGATATTTACTAACTACCACCAATGCCGTTTTTGACCTTGCGGATTTTGAAAAAGAGATGACAAAACGATTGCAACAAGAATTTGGAGATTCGGAGGAATTGTCAAATGAAGAAAAACAGGCAGTAAGTAAGAATCAGAATACGTACAGACGTTTTACTAAAACGTCTCCACCAAACCCTCAAACACAATTATCAACCGAAACACCTAAACACAAAAGAAAACACTCAAACACAAAAGAAAACACCCTCGTAGAAACGATTGCCTACTTCCTCCAATACGCCCGATTACCCGAGCAAATAGAAAGTCAATGGCAAGGATTGAGTTTTGAAGAATTGTTTGTAAAACTACTCGAAAAACAAGCTCAAAAAGTATTGCCCCTACTTCAAAATGCCGCAAAAACAGCCGAAGCCCAAGAACGATTGATACTGCAATTGTCCGAAAAAACGCTTACCCAATTACTCCAAATCCTACAACCCAAATACGCCACTTTTCTGCAAAACTTTCGGAGCATCCTCCAAGACCTATACTCCAAAGAACCCCAACTCTTCAAAACCACAAACGACCCCAAAATCCTACAATGGCAATACATTTTAGCCCATTTATTCACCATCCAATCCATCGCCTTTCACCCCACAACTTTCATTGCCAAAGCCATACAATACCTTGCGGTAGAAGGAAATAAAAGCCGAAAAAACTTTGAAATCGCCCTGCAAAAACTCATTCAACAACAAGAAAAAACAAGCACTCAAAAAAACAAAAACCTTCAAAACATCACCGAAGCCTTAGCATCTGCCATCGAACTGCAAAAGCAACGACAACAAACCCCCACCGCTACCCAAACACCTCCAAAACACCCCAACCTCACCCAGTCCGTTGCCTATTTTCTACTCAACCAAAAACGCCCTTCCAAAACCTCCCCAAACATAGCAGGTTTATCTTTCGAGGAATTGATGCTGCAATTACTAAAAGAAGAACCCCGCCAAATCCCAAAATTGCTGCAAACCACAGCCGAAAACAAAAATGAACAAAACACGCTCATACAATACCTATCCGATGCCACCCTCACCAAACTCTTAGAAAAGCTAAGCTCCAAAACCCTCTATTTTGCCGAAACACTGCGCCAAAATCTCAACAAACTTCAAACCCTTTCACCCCAAATTTTCACACAAGAAAGCAGCCCTAAAAAACTGCAATGGCAAATCCTCCTAGATTATGCCCTCCAAACACCCAAACCCAACTTCAAAGAGTTCAGCACCCAAAAAATCACCCAACTCACCACCCAAAACATCAAAGACCGTAAAGAACAAGCACCTACAATCGAAATCATCCAAAAAATCACCCAACAAAAAACCGTCAGAACCTACGATTTACCACAAGCTATCGGCTACTTTCTTCGATATGACCGCCTACCCAAGCAGGTCAAAAAAGACATTCAAGGCCTTTCATTTGAGCAGTTATTCACCCAACTCCTCCAAAAACAAAGCCGCCAAATCTTGGCCCTACTCCAACAAACGGCCAAAGAAAAAACAAGCCAAAAACGCCTAATCCAACACCTATCCGAAAAAACATTAGAAGAATGGGTGCGAACCCTACACCCCAATTTTGAAGGATTCATAGCGACCTACCGTTTATCCCTTCAAAAATTGCAGCAATCCAAACCGCAAATTTTCAGTAGAAACCCTTCTCCAAAAATGCTGCAATGGCAGGGCATTGTCGCCTATTTGTTGAACCCTTCCACAACCACAAGTTCAAGCAGTTTTGACACAAAAACCTTTACCATTCAAGCCCTTCAAAATATTGCTCCAAGCTCAAAAGAACAGCAAATCGCCTTCATGACCGAGCTGCAACGTACTGTGCAACAAGAAATCGAGGCAAGGCAATATCGGTTTTATCCTTTGGGGGAGATTTTGGAAGATTTGGTGACTGGTGAAGGCGAGAAAAAAGACGAAAAACCAAACACGTACAGACGTTTTAGTAAAACTTCTCTACCAAACACGCAAACACCTAAACACAATTATCAACCTAAACCCCCAAACACAGAGCAAAACCCAAACACCCAAACACAATTATCAACTCAAACACAACCGAAAACGCTTACCGAATCTATTGCCTATTTCCTCCAGCACGCCCGTTTGCCACAAAACATAGAAAGCGAATGGCAGGGTTTGACCTTTGAACAACTGTTTGTGAAATTGTTAGAAACACAAGCCCTAAAAGTATTGCCCTTCTTGCGGATTGCAGCAAGGACAACCGAAGCACAAGAACGATTGGTATTTCAGTTGTCAGAAGAAACGCTTGTACAATTGGTAGAAATATTGCAGCCCCAATTTGCGACTTTTATAGAAGAATTTCGGGCGTTGATGACTCGATTTTATGAGAAAAACGGAACTCTATTTCAGCCGATAAATGACCTGCAAGTGCTTCAATGGCAAGCCATTTTGGAGTATTTGTTAGCTCCCCAAACAGACGAGTTTTATCCGACTACTTTTATTACAAAAATCATCCAACGACTTTCTCTAAAGGGAAAAGAAGCACAACAACAATTTGCAGAAACCCTCCAAAACTTCCTACTTCAACAAGAAAAAACCATCTTTTACCAAGTCCTTTCAAAGCATCTGAGTTCTGCGATTGCACTTCAATCAGAAGCCCCACCCGTTGCCAAGAGACAACCGAAAAAGCCCCTGAATATCGTACAAGCCATTGCCTATTTCTTACTTAACGAAAGGCTGACCGACCATGTACAAGACTCCATTAAAATTAAAGGTTTGTCTTTTGAAGGATTGATACAAAAATGGATACAAGAACATCCCGAAAAAGTATCCTTCTTTTTGCAGAGAATGAAGGAGGACAATACCCAACAATTAGTTTTGATTCAGCATTTGTCAGATGGGACGTTGGTCAAAATGCTTGAAAAAGTAGATACGAAGGTTATTCGTTGGGTCGAAAAATTGAGACGAGTTTTGAACAAACTGCAAGGGCAAATGCCCCACTTTTTTGCAGCCTATAAATCTCCAAGATTTCTTCAATGGCAATTGTTAATCGCTTTTGTGCTGCAAAAAACGAAAATTGATTTTGACTCTTTTCTCGCCCAAAAAATGGAAGAACTGACCGTCGAAAACACCCTTCAAGAAAAAGAACTCATCCTTCAATCCCTTCAAAAAGTACTGCAAAAAACTGCTGACTCCGAAAACTTTAATCTCCCTCAATCCATTGGTTTTTTCTTGCGATATGAACGTTTGCCTCAAAAAATGGAGGTAAGCATTGAAGAAAAAAATTTTGAAGCCTTATTCACCCAATTCCTTCAAAAACAGCCCCGACAAGTTGCCCCTTTTTTGCAGCAAGTATTGAAGGAAAGAGAACAACAAACGAGGTTGATTCATCAATTACCCGAAGATACCTTGAGGGAACTGGTACAAACGCTTCAACCCAACTTTGCAGGTTTTATAGAGACTTTTCGCTTGGCAATTCAAAAATTACAGCAAGAAAGCAAGAGTATTTTTCAAGAAGATGCAGATGGAAAAGAATTGGAATGGGAAGGGATTTTGACATATTTATTGGAGGCTTCAACAGGTGAGTTTGATTCTAAAAAGTTTGTAGTCTATTCGCTTCGTGTCATTTTAGGGCAAGTGAAAGTGAGTAGAGAGATTTTCTTAGAATCCTTACAAGAGGTTGTGAAAGTGGCGATTGGCAAAAGGGAAATGCGGTTTTATCCCTTAGGAGAGGTTTTGGATGAAACGGTAATTAGTGATTTGAGATTGGTGTCTGGTGAGGAAACAACTAACAGCTTACCCCGAGACCTCGGGGGTCGACGACTGACATCGGATGTATTGAAACAAGAATTTGAGGGTTCGGAGGAATTGATTGGTGATTCGCTGCAAATGACGGATGAAGAACATGACACGTACAGACGTTTTAGTAAAACGTCTCTACAAACAATGGAATATTTTTTGGAACATGGGCGATTGCCCGAACGAGTGGAAGAGTCGATTGAAGGGAAATCGTTTGGTGAATTGTTCGACCAGTTTTTGAGGGAAGAACCTCGAAAAGTAGTGCCGTTTTTGAAGGCTAAGGCGCAGACGAGTATCAAACAAAAGCGATTAATTCGTGCTTTATCTGAGGCAATATTGAAGGAAATAGTGGTGAGATGGCAGCCTGATTTTGCAGGTTTTGTGGAGACGTTTCGCTTAGCGATTCAAAAATTACAGCAACGAAAAGTGGGTATATGGAAGGGCAGCAAGGAAGGGAAAATTTTGCAGTGGAAAGGGATTTTCAAGTATATATTGGAGGTTTCAACGGGGCGTTTTGATACGAAAGATTTTACGGTTCGTGCTTTGCAAGTGATTGCGCCTAAAGGTGGGTTGCAGAAAGAGGAATTTTTGAAGTCTTTGAAAGAAGTAGTGCAAGAAGGGATTGATGCGAAGGAATATCGGTTTTATCCTTTGGGAGAGGTTTTGGGGACGATTGACGGTGGACGATTGACGGTGGACGGTGGACGACTGACGACTGACGGATTGGAAGAGGAACAGGAATTTGGGGTTTCGGAGGAATCAGTGGACAACGGAGGGGGGACTGTGGATGGACAGGAACAAGACTTTGAGATTTCGGAGGAATTGGTGGAGGATGAAGAACATGACGCGCAGAGACTTTTTAGTAAAACGTCTCTACAAACAATGGAATATTTTTTGGAGCATGGACGATTGCCTGAACGGATGGAAGAGTCTATTGAAGGGAAATCGTTTGAGGAATTGTTTAACCGATTTTTGGCGGAAGAACCTCGAAAGGTAATACCGTTTTTGAAGGCTAAGGCGCAGACGGGTATCAAACGAGAGCGATTGATTCGGGCTTTGTCGGAGTTGACATTGAAGGAAATGGTGATAAAATGGCAGCCTGATTTTGCAGGTTTTGTGGAGACGTTTCGCTTGGCGGTTAAAAAATTGCAGCAGCGAAAAAGGGGCGCATTGAAGGGTCGCAAGGAAGGAAAGGTTTTGCAGTGGGAAGGGATTTTGAAGTATTTATTGGAGACTTCAACGGGGCGTTTTGATACGAAAGATTTTACGGTTCGTGCATTGCAGGTGATTGCGCCAAAAAGCGGATTACAGAAAGAGGAATTTTTGAAGTCTTTGAAAGAAGTGGTGCAAGAAGAAATTGATGCGAAGGAATATCGGTTTTATCCTTTGGGAGAGATTTTGGCGAAACTTGTGATTGGTGATTTGAGATGGGTGACTGGTGAGGAAACAACTGACAGTTTGCCCCAAGACCTCGGGGGTCAACGACTGACGGTTGACAAGGAACAGGAACAGGAATTTGGAAATTTGGAAGAATCAACAGATGAAGAACAAGACTTAAACACCCAAATTCAATTACCAACCCAAACACAAGACCCAAAAACAAAAAGGGGCAAAGAGGAGGAGACAGAAGAAAGCAGACGTGAATGGGCATTGGAAGATTTGTTGGTGTATTTTTTGGAGTACGGGCTATTGCCAAAGCGGATGCCTCGCAAGTGGAGAAATAGTACATTTGAGGGATTGTTTGTAGAATTGTTGGAGAGGTCGTCTAAGAAAACTTTGCCTCTATTGCGAAAAGAAGTGAAAGCGAACGAAGCGCAAGAGCGATTGATTAAACAGTTGTCGGATAAAACGTTGAGTCAGTTATTGAAGGTAGTTTTGGGTACGAATGTGGTTTTTGTAGAGAAATTCATGATGGTATTGAAGGACTTGTATGCTGCGGATTCGACGACTTTTAAGGTGGAAAACAGTCGGATGTTGCAGTGGCGGTCGGTGATTGCTTATTTGGTTGAAGGAGATGCGGGCTTTGACCGTTTGGGTTTTTTGGCGTTTGCGATTCGGTATTTGGCGAAGATGTCGAGCAGGTCGGCAGTAGAATTGTTGGCGCAAATTCAGGCAGTGGTTTCGCAAATGGAAGAGGCAGATGGAGTGAAAGTATTGAAAGTTTCGCTGCAATCTTTGGCAAAAATAGCTGAGGTGGTTTTTGCGGTGGGGAGAGAGGAGAGCGACAAGGAAGTAATTGAACAACACTCAATTTCAACACCAATGGCGAGAGAATTGGAACGTATTGGCTTGCAGTTGAATGAGGATGATATCTTTGATATGCGAGAGGTGGTGAATTATTTATATGGTGCAAAAACACAAACGGCAAAGTATTCTAAGGCTAAATTTGAGCGTTTGTTTAGAGAGTTGATAGAGACTTATCCCGATACTTCAAAGGCGACTTTGCAGACCTTGTTGAGAGACGAAGATGTACTGCAAAAGATATTGAAGGAGTTTTCGGATAAGACTTACCAAGCGATTGTGGCGTTGTTGCAGCCGAGCTGGGCGAAGCGGATTGAGCAATATTTGAAGGATTTGACGGTGATGTTCAAGGCAGAGGTGATGCGGCGAGAATTGTTGTGGTATCTGAAAGATATAGATGAATTTTCGTTTTCTTTGGCGGATTTTATTCACCAAGTTTTGAATGAGGTAATTGACGGAGACAAAGAGGAATATGGGCGAATGTTGATTACGACGATTCAATATTTAAAAATAACCGAATTGACTTCCAAAAACGACCTTCGGGAAGCTTTGTCAGAACTCAAAGTCAAATACGATGTGAGGGTTGGAAACATCAAGCCCAAAGGACAAAAACGGCAAACGAGTTTGGACGAAAAAGCGAAAACAAAAAAGACGCTTTTGGAGGAAACGATTTATGTACAAAATGCAGGTTTGGTATTGATTTACCCCTTTCTGTCTCGCTACTTCAATTTTTTGGGAATGTTGGAAGAAAACAAATTCAAGGATGAAGCTACGGCAAATCGAGCCGTATTACTGCTGCAATATTTGGCAACGGGGTTCAGTAAATCACCTGAGCATGAATTGATTTTGAATAAGTTGTTGTGTGGTTTGCCTTTGGATACGCCCGTTCCATCGGAGATAGAAATGACCGACAAAGAGAAAGAAATTTCGGGGCAGATGCTGCAAGCGATTATTCAAAACTGGAAACGACTCAACAATATGACGGTCGACAATTTCAGAGGTTCGTTTATTTTGAGAGATGGAAAACTGGAGGAATCAGAAAAATTTTGGCAACTAAAAGTAGAAAAAAAGGCATGGGACGTATTACTAAAAACTCTACCTTGGGGCTACACAATGGTCAGGCTTCCGTGGATGGAGAAAATAATCAACGTGGAATGGCAGGCATAGACCCCTTGATGAGAAATGCAGAAGTATTGAGCTATGAATTGAAGTGGCTGGCAAATGTATTGAAGCACCGCTTTGAGGTTTATACAGGTCAGGAGTCAGAATATGAAAGCATTTATCAAGTACCTTGTATTGATATTCAAGCAGACCGCTCTCCTTATGAGGGTATTGTGACCTTCTACAACATGAGTAAACCCGAACGGTTGGTTTTGTTGTTGGCTTTGGCTCCGCATATTTCGCCCGAAATATTGGATGTGTTTTTTACGGCAAATCCAACTTACAACCGCCCTGCAACAGAGTTTGGAGGAATTCGGGGACAAAACCACATTGGTTTTTTGCCGACAGGTGAAACGGTGGCTTTTGTGCTCGGCGGCAACAATTTGACTGCACGATTTCAGGTGATGGAATTGTTTGACGACAATCACTTTTTTGCACAACACAACATGGTCACGCTTGACTTACCTCAAAAAGACGAGCCTCAATTGAGTGGTGCTTTGAAGATTGCGACCGAATATTTGAGCTATTTCACTACAGGCAAAAAATACATTCCCAAATTCAGCAGTGAGTTTCCCGCCAAACACCTCACCACAAAATTGGAGTGGAAAGATTTGATTTTAGACGATTTTGTGATTCACGATGTGATGGAAATTCAGGCATGGATTGATCACCGACAGACGATTATGGAGGATTGGGGATTGGGAAACAAAATCAAGGCGGGTTATCGAACTTTGTTTTATGGACCTCCGGGGACAGGAAAAACGCTGACAGCTACACTGTTAGGAAAAGCAACGGGCTTGGATGTGTATCGGATTGACCTCTCCAAAATGATTTCTAAATACATCGGGGAAACAGAAAAAAACCTCGCCAAGATTTTTGACCAAGCAGCAAACAAGGACTGGATTTTGTTTTTTGACGAAGCGGATGCACTATTTGGCAAGCGAACTCAAACGCGTGATTCTAAAGACCGTCATGCCAATCAACAAGTGGCGTATTTGCTCCAACGGATTGAAGATTTTCCAGGAGTGGTGATTTTGGCAACCAACTTGAAGGCGAACTTAGATGATGCGTTTTCACGCCGTTTTCAGAGCATGATTTATTTTGCAGCACCCAATGTCGACCAGCGATTCCGTTTGTGGAAAAATGCTTTTTCTGAAAAAAGTGTCCTCTCGGAAGATATTGATTTGTATGAGATTGCCCGCACTTATAAAATTACAGGCGGGGCAATTATCAATGTGTTGAGACACTGTTCTTTGGCAGCTCTTCGACGGGGCAGTAATGTGATTTTGATGGAGGATATTTTGACAGGGATTCGGCGGGAGTATGCAAAAGAAGGGAAAACGGTTTAGGAAATTCCACTTCAAAATCATAATACAAACTTATTTTAAGAATCTTTGTTATTTTTGAGTCGTTTTAATCCAAAAAACCCAACATGAAAAAGACATTCTTATTCCTACTATTCATTGCTTCTACAAACTTATTCACTCGCTGCAATGCTCCCGATTCAAACTCCAATACTATCAACAACGAGGCTCCTACTCCTTCTGCCAAACAAGTAGCCCTTCAAGATTCTATTCAGCCTATTGATGCCGACCCAAACGACTTCAAACCAAGCGAATGTGAGTTGTTTTTTGACGAAGTGTTAATTTATAAATTCACCGAAAAGAACGGAACCTCAGAACATTGGATTTACTTCAATCCCAAAACACAATACCTCCTCTATACTCCACAAGACGAAATGGTCAGTGCCATAGTGAGCCATACGGACGGTTCTTATTGGATTTTTGGAGACGATGGACACGGAAAAAAAACGGCGAGTAAACAGTACATTGATGAAGTAGCAGACGAACGACTCTATGAAGTCGATGCCGAATACCCCAGCTCGAATCGCTATATTACCTACACACCTACCAACGAACAGTGGGATTTTAAAGACGAAATCGGTGTCCTGAAGTCCGTCCTATCCGATGGTTACCAAATAAAAGACCGTGAATCCGCCGAACCTGGCAGCCTTTATTTAACCACCCAAATTCCTATCAAAAATACCTATCAGCTCTATGGTTTTGCCAAAATTGAAGGTGATTCAAAATTGCCCTGGGTACTGAATGGCATTGGCGAATTCAGCAAACAACAACTACTGACCAAATACGAACAGAAATCCAAATATGGAGACCTGTCATTGGAATTGACCTCTTATTCCTTCAATACTTACTATCTGAATGTGTGTGATTACACCTATTATGAGCAGACGGATGATGGTTTTGTGGAGGTTGGGAATCCGTTTGTGGCAGAGTAAGGCAAAAAGGTGTATTTAGCTAATTTTTCCTTCACACAATTCAGAGAAACAACTGCCCAAGAGAGGTTTGTGAAAACTGTTTTCAAGTGATTCCAAACAGTCCATTAATTATCGGTGCCTGTCTGCTCCTTTGAAATCATATTAATTCCCATAAAAATAAACAAGGTACAAAACGCACTCCCGATTTGCACTTCAATCGTATGTTCGACCAAAAAAGACGACAAAACAATGAGGTAGAGAGACGCAAATTGAGCATTTCGATAAGCCCGTTTGTAAAAAAGAGGATATAAAAACAAAACCATGAAAACAAGCAAGCCAATTGTCCCGACCCCCAACCAAACGAATAAGTACTGATTGTGTGGAATGATGCCCAAATTGGCAATAGGAGGGTAATGTTTCTCCAAATAAGCTGTCGTCACATCCTGCACCTCCCCGATTCCTACACCAATCAGCCAGTGTTTAGATCCCTCGACTATAGCTGCTTCAATCGTAGCAATCCGCTTAGAGTCCGAAAGCGTAGCCAGTCGATCATTCTTTTTGAATCGCTTTAGGTTATAGACTGTATAGCCAACCTTGTTTTGAAGCGTAGGAATAAAATAAAAAGCAGAGGCGGCAAAAGCAAGCAAAAAAACGGCAATTCCTATTCCAACCCAATACTTTTTGCTGCGAATAATATAACGAACAAATTGATATATCAACACCACATACAAGGCCAACAAACCACTCCTAACCGCCAGAATATGAAGGAACACGAATAGAAACAAAGTCAAAACCAGTACAGCAACTTTCTCTTGTTGAAAACGCACGAAAAACGACTTTTCTAAAAAATACAAACCCAATGCAAAAGAATAGACCGTCATCAAACTGAATCGGATGTGGTGAACAGGAGTAGGCAAAACATTCCCTGCTCGATAAGCTTCGTTGAGGTTTTGAAAATCGGTAAGGTAAATACCCAAAATCCCTATACATATTGCTGCAATCAACCAAAAAAATGCGTAGAGAAGATGCTGATAATCCTTGTACTTTAAGTTTTGCAGAGCTGCAAAACCAAACGGAAGAGCCAAAAAAGGAAGTTTCATTCGGACTCTATCCACCCAGTAAACCAAGTTTTCGGACCATAAG
The DNA here is from genome assembly GCA_030427245.1 of Bacteroidia bacterium. Lineage (GTDB taxonomy): Bacteria > Bacteroidota > Bacteroidia > Chitinophagales > UBA2359 > JAUHXA01. The sequence continues at coordinate 75,984 of JAUHXA010000021.1, forward strand.
CCCGATATCAGATAGAGGAAAAAAATACCTAACAGTGCTAAAAGCGCCTTGTTTTGGAGGAGGTTTTGGATGTTTTTTTTAGGGTGAAGACTTAACACAGCCCTTCCTCCTAAGGTAATCATACCAATACTCATCAATGCTCGGTAAGAAACCAAACCCAACATAATCAACACACAGGCAAAAATTCCCACATAACGCTGGTCTAAAAAACCTAAAATTTTCTTCAAAAATCATTCATCATTTAGTGTAGCATCATATAAGTAACGGTAAAAAAAAATTCTGCTACATAGTCCATCAATACTAAAACACATTAGCCCACTTTCTTCCAATACCAGAAAAGTCCATTTTTTTGATATACATAATCGCTACACCTGCACAATTGAGGAAGTAGATGAGCAAATTTATAAAATAATCATTCATTCACACCTCTTTAAGAGAATTTCATTTTTATCAAAAAAAAAGTTAACCAAAATGTCATTTTTTCGTAAAAAAACAAAACAACTAATTTATTTTCCAAATTAATAGAATCGTTTTTCACACAAGAAGCACACAGATGATTGCCCAAACAAGTTTAACCTATAAAAGCCTCCATTTGATGCCCAGCATAGAAAACAATGATTTCTATGCTGAGGTAAGTTTTCTTAGTTTTTTATTTCCTTTAGGAGAAATAGGAAGCATAGATTTAAAACAAGCAAAGATTCTCTTAATCGGAACAGCTATCAACCAACATACCCTGTCCTTTTTACTCCAATCTTGGAACGCAAAAGTAGAAATAGCATCTGATGGTTTGATGGCTCTCGAAAAAATCTATTTCAACCAATACGACTTAATATTCATGAATTTGGAAATGGATATAATGGATGGATGGGCAACCGCCAAATTCATTCGACAACGCTTAAATCTACAAATGCCACTCATTGCCCTCACCAATATCATTCAGCAAATAGATAGCGAGACCTTAACAAAAGCAGGGTTCAATGGGCATTTATCCCAACCGATTTATACTTCATCACTTTTTCAGTTGCTTCACACCCTCCAAATAGAGGCCTTATTTACCAAACAATCCAACAATAAACAAAAGATTTCATGTATTGATATTGATTTTATCAAAAAAATAGCCAACAACGACCTTTCCTTTGTTCGGGACATCATCCACCTTTTTGAAGAACACACTAGTGAGGTAATCCAACAATTGCCCTTATTGCATACCAATCATCAAGCCAAAGGATTGAATGCCTTGGTTCACAAATACAAATCTTCTGCAAACAATGTTGGTAACAAAAAACTCTATCAACTCTGCAACCAAATGGAAAAAGAAACCCAAAAGAACGAACCTCAATGGCACGAAATAGAACAACAATGCAATTCACTGCTCCCTGAATGTCAAAAAATCCTCTCAGAGATTCCTTTTGTTTTGCAGAAGTTAGAAGCAGCTTAGAAAACGGAGAAGCATTTTTTTACTCTTACTAAATAAAAAAATGCATCTTTGCCACCTTCAATTTTCTATTAGAACACGGTAAAAGATGGCAAACGAAAATTCTCTCCACACCTCCAAAAATCGAAAAGGCCTTGATTCGTCACTTTCAGAATTTAGCCAACAACTGTCCAAAGCTTGTGAGGTCGTTTTAGACCGCTTCAAAAACTTAGACGATGCCAAAGCCTATTCTGGTTTCTCTCCTGACACTGTTGAAGCTTGGTTTGATGAAAGTTTGCCCCACACAGGCATGGACTTTGACGAATTACTTACATTCATCAAAGAAAAAGTGGTCGACACTGCCACCCTAAACATCGGTCCCTACATGTATGCCTACGTCATGACAGGCGGCAATCAAATCTCCATCATTGCAGAACTCTTGGCAACCACCATCAACCAAAATGTCGGAAAATGGCACTTAGCCCCCAGTATCAGTGAGCTGGAAAAAAGAGTCGTCAATTGGGGAGCAGAATTTGTGGGTTATCCTTCAACAGCAGGCGGTGTGTTGGTCAGTGGCGGTTCGGCTGCAAATTTGACCTCCTTAACCGTTGCCCGAAACCTGTTTTTGGAACAAGCAGATGTTCGCCGAAAAGGCTTATTTGATCTCCCTTCTTTGCGTGTCTATGCTTCAACAGAAGTACATGGCTGTGTCGACAAATCCGTAGAATTTTTAGGCATTGGCAGCGACAACCTCCAAAAAATCAGCACTAACGACGATTTCGCCATCAATTTGACAGAACTTGTTGAACGTATTGAAGCAGATCTATCGGCAGGTCATTGCCCTTTTTGCATCGTAGGAAACGCAGGAACCGTCAATACGGGAGCAATAGACGATTTGGAAAAGTTGGCAGAAATTGCCCAAAAGTACAAAATGTGGTTTCATGTAGATGGAGCCTATGGCGGATTGGCAGCAGCCGTTGAAGACCGAAAACCATTCTTCAAAGGAATGGAAAAAGCAGATTCACTCGCTTTGGATTTTCACAAATGGCTCTACCAACCTTTTGAAGGAGGCTGTGCTTTGATAAAAGATTGGAACACCTTGCACAAAAGTTTTTACACAGAAGCCTCCTATCTTTCAAGCGACAAACAAAACGATGGACGTTTAGACTTCAATGAATACGGTTTTCAACTATCCCGAAACGCCAAGTCTCTCAAAATTTACATGACCTTCAAAGCCTTCGGCGCCGACCGACTCCGAAACACCATTGCAGAAGATATCGAAAATACCCGTTATTTGGCAAATTTAGTTGAAGAAGCATCCGACTTTAGATTGTCCTCCAAAGTCATTTTGGGAATCGTCTGTTTTCAGTTTTTGGGCACAGGCGATGGCAGTGAAGCAGATGCGGATTACATCAACCAACTCAACCGCAAAATCATTCCTGCTTTGGAGCGAGATGGGCGAATGTTCATTGCAGGAACAACGCTGAAAGGGCAATCGGTGATTCGGGCTTGTTTGATCAATCATCGGCAGCAGCCCAAGCATTTGAAACGTTTATTGGAAGTGATTCGGGAGGTGGGAGATGAATTGAAATAGATTGAAATGAAGTTGAGATAGGGTTGAAATAAAGAATCAGTGGAGAATGTCGCCAACATCCAACGGATTTGGCGACATTCGAAACGACAAAGGAACAAAAAGCTAAAAAACAGTGTTGGGGTTTTTATACACATTCATTTCCTTCAATATGCAATTCTAACAAACCTCATTCTACTATGGCGCAAAAAATCAAAGAAGTCACTGTTCCCTTCGACTGCCCCTGCAAACGTAAACTCAGCCTCTTCAAATGTTTTCAGGTCGTGGACAGAACACCTCCCGAAAATGTAGTCACGGAATGTCCTATGTGTGAACAAAAAATCAAACTCCACTTAGAACATCAATTGGACACTACCGACACCCTTTTGCGGGAATTTAAAATCAAAAGCATCACGTTGGAGTAGAGAGTAAGAAGAGAGAGGAGAGAATACAGCACTCTCGCTTCCCTCTTCTCGTTTCTTGCTTCTTAGTAAAAAAGAAAAAATAACTCATCGACCAATATTCCCCTTTTGAAAGGGGATGGGGTATGTTAGCAAAAGAAAACGAGGAGTTATTTTTTTACCCTTACTTACATCTTGCCTCCTACTTCCAAAACCAAAACATTGTCCATGACCTCCAATAAAATACTTCAACTAAACCTCAACGAATCCCAAACCCAAAACCTACTCCAACTTCAACAACAACTCGGCGAAAAACTCGAACAAATCGGCAGTTTGCGCCCCGAAATGTTGAAGGATTTGACGGAGGAAATGAAAAAGGCATTGGAATCGCAAGCGGGTTTTGCCGACATTGCTGCCCAAGCCCGCAATCGCCAAACACGCTTGCACTTGACGCACAACGCCCCAAACATCCTCAACCTTCCATGGCGATTGGCGACTCAACATTTGCCCCTCTTGTTCTTGACCAAAGGCAAAAATAGATCAACAGCAAATTTGCCGATTTTGGAAGCGGATCATCCACCTTTGAAGATATTGGTGATGATTTCCTCGCCCGAAAATACGAGCTATGATATGCGACTGAATTATGAGGAGGAAGAAGACCAAATCATGCGGGCATTTGCGCCTTTGTTTGACATCGGACAGGTGCAAATAGACTTCACCGACGATGGTTCACTCGACAACTTGAAGGAAAAAATCGCTGCCAACCGCTACCACATCGTCCATTTTTCGGGGCATGGAATTTACCACAAAGACCAACAAAAAGGCTATTTGCTCTTAGAGGATTCGCTGACGATGAATCAAGAACTGGTAGAAGCGGGAAAATTTGCGGAGGTGTTTCAGCAAGAACTCCAAAACATGCCTACTTTGGTGGTTTTGAGTTCGTGCCAAACGGCAAAGGGCGGCACAGAAGAAGGCATGAAATCGGTGGCAGACGAATTGCTGTTGAAGGGATTGCCGGCGGTGATTTCCATGAGTGTGAGCGTGACGGACTATTTCGCCACCTATTTTGCAAGTGCGTTATACCAGCACTTGGCGAAGAAAGAGCCTTTGTTTCAGGCATTTCAAAGAGCAATTGAAGCGACTCAACAACAGGAAGCACAGTTGATTCCCAATCTTCCACCTTCTCAATGGATGATTCCTCAATTGTTTGTCTCCCAACACATCGAACAACCTGTGGACTTCTCCAAAGCCGACCAAAATCTGCGCTATTCGGCTTGGAAATTTGTCAGCGGCAAGGAAGGACTACAAAGCCAAAAACGAAGCAACTATCAATTTGTCGGGCGGCGGCGAGACCGAAAGCACATCTTCCAAAGTTGGGCAAAACAAAAGGCGATTTTGCTGAAAGGACAGGGCGGTGTCGGCAAAACGGCAATGGCAGAATACCTATTGCAGCGATTGGTGGCGCAAGATGCACGGATTCATGCTTTTATCTTCAATGAATACACCGCCAATCTGAGCAACATCATTGCCGAATTGGAGCGTTTTCTGAAAAGCCGAAAGCTGCGGAAAGTGGTTTTGAAACTCCGAAAAGAACACAAAGACAATGCCTACGAGCGTTTTGAAAACCTGTTTGCCGAAGTCGAAGAACTCTGTCAACCACTGTTTATTTTCGACAATTTGGAGTCTTTCCAAGCATCGCCTGGTGCGGCTTTCCGAGCGGAATATGCCGACAACCTAAGCAAAATCATAGACTTCTGCTATACCGAAGAAATCCCATTGATTTTGACTTGTCGCTACTCCATAGCCGAATGTCCCAACATTCCGACCTTTGATTTGAACCAAGTGGCACGCAATGATTTTCTAAAAAAATCCCTGCAACTTTCCCTTCAATCGCTGCCCCGAAAAATTGCACAACAGGGTTTGGCGCACCTACTCGGTGAGCAAAAACTGACCTTCCGAGAGGTCGTCACTTGGCTGCACGAAACCTTTGGCGGCAACTATCGGGCATTGGAGTTTTTCGATGAGGTGTTTGCCCAAAAAAAGCACAAACTTCCACAAGCCCTTCAAACCCTCGCCGACTTCAAACAACAATACGCCACCGAAACCCTCGAAACCCGTCAGCGCATCAGCAAAAACCTATTGTTTGAGGAATTGCTGAAACTCTTGGACGACAAGGAGAAAACGGCTTTGCGCCTCTTGTGTCGCTTCCGAATTCCCGTTTTGGTGACTGCCCTGCAAATGCAAAACTCCAATTTGGACTATGCTTCTATCTTGGACAATCTGCAAGAACTAACGCTTTTGGAACAGCATCAAAATGTGGAACAGCCTGTTTTGCAATTTTATTATGTGACTCCTCTGGTGAAGGATTTGGTGAAAGGGGCTTTTGAGCGAGAGGGGGACATTGATTTTTCGGTGGAAATGGCGGGGAGGTATCATAAGTATGTTTTTGATAATATTAAAGATTATGTAGCTGATTTAGAGGAAGCATTTAGCTTTTTTGTGGAGGCTAAGAATGGAGAAAGATTGAATGAGATTGGAAGAGTACTTTGTGAGTTTTACTATGCTACGGCTCAGTTTCGCTTAGTATGGAAAGTAGGTTTAGAAACTTATCAAATTAATGAAAATAAAACGAATTGGAATATTTTAAATAGAATAGGGCAAGTCCTTCAGATTGTAGGAGAAATAGAGAAATCACTTTTTTTTACAGAATTATCTCTTCAAAAAGCAACTTCAGACAAGAATTTGAAAAACCAAGCAACTGCCTTGAATAATATTAGTCAGATACATTCGGCAAAAGGAGATTATAACAGAACACTCGAGTATCTCAAAAAATCCTTGGCTATTAGTGAGCGAACTGGATATAAAGAGTTAGAAGGAAGAACACTTAGCAATATTAGTTTACTCTATTCAACAAGAGGAGATTATGATACAGCATTAAACTACCTTGAACAATCTTTAGCAGTTAGTCAGATAATTGGAGATAAGAAGGGGGAAGGAGTTATTTTAAATAATATTAGTCAAGTACATCATGCTAAAGGGGACTATAAATCTTCCTTAGAATATCTTAAAAATGCTCTAACTATCAGTCAACAAATCGACGATAAGCATACTGAAGTTAAAATTTTGACTAATATCAGTTCAATATATTCTGCATGGAGTGAGTATGATGTTGCTTTCCAATACCTTAAACAATCTTTAGCAGTTAATAAACAAATTGGCGATAAGCAAATAGAAGGAACAATTCTTAATAATATTAGCTCAATTTTTCAAATACGTGGCGATTATGGAAGTTCCTTAAAATATTTTGAACAATCTCTATCCATAAGTCGAAAAATAGGAGACAAACAGAGTGAAGGAAGAACTTTGAATAATATTGGACAGCTATATTCAGCAAAAGGAGATTATGACACTGCCTTAAACTATCTAAGAAAATCTTTAGACATCAGTCAGCAAATTGGAGATAAAAAAGTAGAAACAAAAAATCTAAATAATATAAGCGAAATTTTCAAGATTCGTGGTGATTATGACTCTGCTTTACAATATCTCAAACAAGCCTTACACCTTAGTCGGCAAATTGAAGATAAACAAGGAGAGAGTATTGTACTTGGAAATATTGGTAAAATTTATTTAGCAAAAGAAGATTATAAAAAAAGTTTAAATTATTTTGAACAGACCTTAACCATTCAAAAGAAAATTGGAGATAAAAAAGGTATATGTGTCACACTTGGAAATATAGGAAATCTTTATTCTAACAAAGGAAACAATAAAAAAACATTAGAATATTTTGAAAAATCTCTATTCATTTCTCAACAAATTGGAGATAAACAAATAGAAGGAACACTCTTGAATAATATCAGTTTGATATTCAAAGCACGTGGAGATTATGATACTACATTAAAATATCTCAAAAAAGTATTAACTATCAGCAAGGAGTTAGGAAACAAAACTATGATAGGAGGTACATTAAATAATATTAGTCGAATTTTTCAAGAACGTGGTGATTATGTAAATGCCCTACAATATCTTGAACAATCTTTAGCTATTATGAAGCAAATAAATGATGTAAATGGCTTAGCTATTACTTTAACCAATATGGGGGTTTTAAAATATGAACTAAGAGAGTACCAAGTGGCTTTTTTGATGTTATCTGAAGCTTTTGAAATTTTTAATGATATTGGTTCATCTAAACGTAAAAAACCTAAAAGCTATATAAAAATAATTACTGAAAAGGTAGGCGAGGAGAAGGTGAAAGAATGGTTAAAAGAGAGTTTTTAAGTATTAAGTAAAAGAAAATAATACTTTTACATGATGGAAAATCAAACAAATAGTATCCCTTTATGAAATATTAATAATCATGGATAATTTCTTAATTTCAAAAATAAATAGAAAGGTAATAAATGATGATTTAGATTGGATTTGTAAATTCAAAATAGAGGACTACATTGATAATGCCCCATTAATTAAGAAATTATATGAGGAAAAACAATCGGCAATAGTTCTAAAACATAAATACGAAAATGATATAATAGATTTAAAAGAAGTAAATCATCAGTTAGAATTAAAAAATAAAAAATTAGAAATGGAGTTACACTCTATCAAATCTCAAAAGTTCCTGTGGTATTACATTCTTTCCCTAATCCCTCCTTTACTTATAGGAATTGGAGTAAATCTTATCACGTCTGAAGGATTAAGCAATCAAATAGGGTATGGATTAATTTTTATCGGAGTAGCAATAAAAATTATTGAATTTTTTCTTCCACCAAGAAAGATATGAGAACAATGAATAATTATATAGAAACCTTACAATCTAAATTAAAAAAAATAGGGCAAGATAGCAGCCTGCAAAAAGAATATAATACTCTAATTGACATAGGGAAATCATACTATAATGATGATATAGAAAAAACTACTAATCTCTATGAAAAAATACTTAAAATATCTAAGGAAAAATTTAATGATAAATTAAAGATTGAATTATTGAGTCTAATCTCAACTGTATCTATGAAAAATGGAGATTATAAAACCGCATTAAACTATCTTAAAGAGTCTTTAAATATAATTAGGCAAATTGGAGATAAACAAGGGGAAGGAACGATGCTAAATAATATGGCGACTACGGCTCATGCACAAGGGGATTATGAAACCGCCTTACAATACCTCGAACAATCCTTAGTCATCAGGAAGCAAGTTGGAGATAAGCAAGGAGAAGGAACGACACTGAATAATATCAGTCAAATACATTCGGCACGAGGGGATTATGAAACCGCCTTACAATACCTCGAACAATCCTTAGCCATCAGTCAGCAAATTGGAGATAAACAAGCGGAAGGAACGACATTGAATAATATCAGTCAAATACATGATGCACGAGGGGATTATGAAACCGCCTTACAATACCTCGAACAATCCTTAGCCATCAGTCAGCAAATTGGAGATAAACAAGGGGAAGGAACGACACTGAATAATATCAGTCAAATACATGATGCACGAGGGGATTATGAAACCGCCTTACAATACCTCGAACAATCCTTAGCCATCAGTCAGCAAATTGGAGATAAACAAGCGGAAGGAACGACGCTGAATAATATGGCGACAACGGCTCATGCACGAGGGGATTATGAAACCGCCTTACAATACCTCGAACAATCCTTAGCCATCAGTCAGCAAATTGGAGATAAACAAGGGGAAGGAACGACACTGAATAATATCAGTCAAATTTTCAAGGCACGAGGGGATTATGAAACCGCCTTACAATACCTCGAACAATCCTTAGCCATCAGTCAGCAAATTGGAGATAAACAAGGGGAAGGAACGACGCTGAATAATATCAGTCAAATACATTCGGCACGAGGGGATTATGAAACCGCCTTACAATACCTCGAACAATCCTTAGCCATCAGTCAGCAAATTGGAGATATAGATGGCGTTGCAGTGACTTTGACCAATATGGGGGCGATGTTATTTGAACAAGGACGGTATCAAAAAGCTTTTCTGATGTTGTTGCAGGCGTATCAGATTTTTAGGCAGATTGGTTCGCCGAATGTGGGAGTGCCTGAGAGTTATCTCGGGGCGATTATTGAGAAAGTGGGAGAGGCGAAGGTGCAGGAGTGGATGGGGGAGATGGAGCAGCCTTGAGCATTTTGAACAGGAACTGCTAGATTTGGAAGGAACTTTCACACTTGACGCGGTGGTTAGGTGAGTGAGGATTGTTGCTTCTGTGTTATACAAGCAAAGTTCTTTTTTATCTAGGAGTTCGTGTTCAAATAGTTGGTTTTGAACATGAAGGTTAATAAAAAAGAAGCTCGTATAGCGTGAAACATTCAATACCCAAGTAAAGTGTGCTTCCTTTAAATTAAGTGTTCCTGTTCAAGGCTAAACGAAACAAACAAAATTTGAGAAAATAAGCAACAAGATTCTTACAGAATGACACCTCAAAAAACACAGACCAAACCAAAACCAAAAATCAAATATCATGAACACCACACAAGCCAAACAACAAGCACTCCTACCCAACGAAGAAGACCAATATTGGCAGGATTATTTGCAGCAGCATCAAGCCAAAGAAGGAGAGCGATTGGAGGATGCGGCTAAGTTTTTGTCGGGGATGATTTCGATTTCGCTGACCATATTTTTGAAGTTGAACGGGAATCCTGCGGCTACTTTGATGGACGATTATTTGGCGATTGCAGTGGTCGTCTTGTGGTTGATTTCTTTGGTTGCCGCCTTTTTCGTCTTGTTTCCCTTCAAATACCGACACCGAAAGGAATCTACCAAAGCCATTCAAGAGATGCACCACCGAATGGTGCGTAACAAACGTTGGAGTTTGGTGGTCAGTGCTTTGTGTTTCTTTTTGCCGCTGTTTTTGATGGGAGTTGGGTTTGGGGTGGAGGTTTTGAAGGGGTGATTGTTTTCGCCGTTCCGAATGTCGCCAAGTCCTTCGGACGTTGGCGAATTCTTCACTAAAAGGATGTATAGTCTAAGAATCAATATTTTTGATGATCTCGTCCATGTCAATATACTCGAAGTTGATAATTCTTCCTTCCAAATGTTCAAAGTCCCTGTCTGTACTGAGAAGTGTATAGCCTTTGTAAGCTGTTATTGCAGCAATCCAAATATCATTTTTCCCCATGTTTCTTGAAGAAAACCTTTTTGGTAGTTGAAGACTTTTGTGTCTGTTTCTACTATATGCTGAAATATCGACATATAGTTTTTTTACAAAAGTTGAAGAAATGGAAATAGACTCTATTCTTTTTAGGAATCTTGCTAATTTCTCTTTCTTGTATTTTTGCCACTTATTTTCATGTGCAAAAGCAGCAATTTCCGCTTCTGTTACCTCACAAATGAAGGCATATCCTTTCACTCCTTTTGTGAAATAGTTTTTCTCAACATGGTGCCAGATAATGGAGTCTCGGACATAATGAATCAAAATATTGGTATCTAAAACATATTTCATACATCAATCCATTTCCTTGATTGCCCTGTAAAATTCTTCATCTGTCATTTCTGGTTCTTCCACCTCTATTTCATCCAACATTTCAAGCATTTCATAATCCACCAAAGGCTTTTTAGAAACAATCTTATCATCCTCGTGATTAGATTCAGATATATTTTCACCATCCTCATATCTATACAATTCATCAATATCTATTTTCTTAGGAGCAGATAAATCTACTTGCAAATAATTGAAAAGTTGTATTTTTCTTTTTTTGGGTAGATTTTTAATCATATCAAATACTTGCCCAAAAGTTAGAGACATTTGTATGTTTTCCGAAGTAGCTTCCATAAATTTTATTTTAAACGAACTATCAAAACCTTGTGCTATTAAAAACAATGTTTTGAAAGTAAAAGTTCGCACTACTTATCAAAAGCACTAGCAATCTGATATCAAGTCACAAAGCCTGCTCCGAGAACTCGGAGATACTTACAGTATGACAGTAAAAGAATGTCAATTCAATCCATCTCCACCTTATTTCTTAATCTCCACAAATCCCTCACCCCAAACGGGGCATACATCACAAAAAACAAAAACAAAACTATTCCTTCCCCTGCAATTACATACACGGGCCAAGGCCCCAAATAATCCAACAAAGAAGCCGTTGGAGGTTTGTGACAAACATAATTGTAATTGGCATCTAAGAGGTAATTCACCACAAAAGACAAGGCAACATAGAATTGCAGTGCCAAAAAAGACTTACCCAGGCTGCGAAGAGTTGGACGCATCTGATAGACAATCGTAGCATATAAAATCACAATGACCAATCCACAATGCACTATCCAAAAGGCTAAAAAGGTATAATTCGGAAAACCATTGACAAGGTGAGGAGTGAGAATCGCCTGTAAAGTGCCTGCTAAGATCCAAAAATACAGAATCTCATACATCAAGCGATTGAGACTGAACATAAAAACAGGCAGCATCAATGCCATAAAATGACATATTACAAAGGGCAAATCTTCGGCAGGATTAAAAACGCCCAAAAACAAACGCAATAAGACCCAAGTGATTTCAGAAAATGCCACAAAAAGAGCCAAATTCAAGCCCAAACGATACTGCTGTTGGGCATTCATTTTCTTTACTGCATATCTTATAATCCCTACTCCCAAAACAATTGAGATGAGCAACACAACGATGTGCTGCGTACCCCACATTTGGAAGTCGGTATTGTCAATAAGAAAAGGTGAATTCATGGTTTAGTAAAGGTAATCAAAGTAGAAGTAGGAGGCAAGAAATAAGAGGTAAGAAGTAAGGTGTCAATTCACTGACTAATCAAATAATTACATCTTGCTTCTTTAACCCTACTTCTTGCTTCTAAGATTTAGTTTCCAAAAAACTCCTTCAACTTTACCCAAACCACAAAAGCATCGGGGGTTTCTTTTGCAGCACAGTAATGAGGATGATTGAAGTTTTTGAGCGAAAAGTTGAACAATTTGTTTTGACCGTTTTTATCTTCTTCTGCCAACGGTACAATCACCCCTTTATACAAATCACTGAATCGAAACTCCGCATCTGAACGCCGATCTTTGACCAAGATTACATTCATATAATCGTGAAAAACATCGTCTTTCTTCAAGGTCATTTTAATGTTGCCATTCTCTGCTTTTTCAATTTTTAAGCGATTATTGAAGGTTTCATAAAACTGCTCGGTGAAAATGTCTTCAGGACCGAAATATTTTGGAGAAACCACCCCTAAGTCATTGTACTTGTCGCCCAGTTTTTCTTTTATCCTTTTGTTCATCACAAAGTTATATCCTTCAATCGCATCCAACTCTTTAGGATCAGTCGTGCCCCCAGTGGCTATAATATCTACTCCGTACATCTCGAAGCCATAACGAATACAAGCTTTTATATCATATTTTTCTTTCACATTCCATTTTACCGCAAAATTTGTTGTAGTTGTTCCTTCTTCAGCCCCTTCACAAAATGCACCATAATTGGAAATAGCTCTCGGTGCATCTCCATTTTTATAATACTCTAAAAAAATCGCATCACAGTATTGTCCAAACATTGAAGCTGTACACAATAGCAAACAAAAAGTAGCTACACAATTGATTCTGAACATGGTTTTAAACATTTAACGTTAAAAAATTAGGATAGGAAATTAATATGAATACTATCATATTTCTGCGAATCTAGCTAAAAAATAGGTTACACCCAAATTTACGGATTGTCCATTCATAAATTATATCGTATCTTCACAAAATTGTCTATTCCAAAACAAGATTCACATACTATAGTGTCTGCAACAAGCATCATCATTCAGCGATATATTGGAAACAACTCCACCACTAAAAGCAGAAGCAAAGGGCAAAGTATATTTAAAAAAAATGCGTATGAATTGGAGCGATTAGACATAGATAGAGAAATTGCCATTTATAGAGTTTCCAGTGAATATTCTTTTGAAAAATACAAAGTACTAATTACTGACTTCAAAACAGGCGGTAGTATTGAAGCTGAATGTAGCTGTCCCTACGATTGGGGAGGTATCTGCAAACACCGAGTAGCCGCACTATTGGCTTTGGAAAGAAAAATCAGGGAAATGCACAACACCGTTGAAGTCCAATCCTACGATCAGGCCCATACGGTGCTGTATATGAAAAGCATCAAAGAAAACATCATTCACCACAACATGGCGCACGAAAACTGGACAAGGGCGCGTCAATTGGCAAAAAATGGAAGAGCCATAATTCAATTTTCGGGTGATAGAAGAGTGACCGCAAGCGTTAAATTCAAAGGTTCTAATCACGGAGTAGAAATCAAAAAAATCGGTCAGGACAAAATCATCACCTCCTGCACCTGCAATGAAAACAAATACAAAATATGCCTGCACAAAGCCGTTGTTTTTCTTCAATTGAAGATGGAACGTGGCGACCAAGCCTTTGAATCTATACGTGATTGGACGAGCAGAAAAAACCAGCTTTTAGCAGATTATGGATTCAGCCTGGCCGATGATTTGACAGGCAAGTTTGAGTTTGTGATGGAAAAAAGCAAACCTGAACTCAAAGTTTTGGACAGTTCTCTCGTCAAAATCAACGAGTTGGAAAAATGGGGTAAAAAATTCAAAACCGTTTCACTCAAAGACAAGACCTTACCCATTCCCCTTCAAGAAGGCAAAGTACTACTCCCCGAAAAAGAAATCCTCACCACAGCTTATATCTTCGACTTTGACGACAAAACCTATATGCCTGGCTTCATCATTCAGGCAGTTTGTGGAAAACTCAACGCTCAAGGCAACAAAATTGCCACAAAACTAAAACCTCTCACCGATGATTTGGGCAATGTATCCAGTCGCTTTTTGAGCATCTTGGACGATACAGACCGAAAAATACTCCAGTTGATTCACGAACTTTCGAGAGAAGAAATAGCCTACTATGCCTTCAGTCATTCGATGTGTCGACTGACCACTGTTGCCAAACCCACAGGAGGCGTTGCATCCTTATTGGAGCAAAAAAACCTCAAAGATGCCGCCTATCGAGTCACGCAAACCTATATTTCTCAAAGGCTTCAAAGCCTATTCGCTCTGCTACAAGACAAAATCACTTATATCAGCCTATTTTCGGCTCGAGACTTACCCAATTTGAAGGACTTAGAGACAGTAGACATCTCACCTACCGTTGCCCAAATATATTTCAGTCTTCACAATCAAGGCGATTTGATTCAGTTGAGTTCCGCCATTAAATACAATGACCAAATAGTTCCCATCAATGAGGTTTCATTGGTTAGTCCACAAATCATCTACCAAAATCACCAACTTTTTCTGATTGAAAATGTGGAGGAATTGGACAGCCTGCAGCTATTTTTAGAGCATCCGACCATTTCCGTCCGTCAAGAAAGGTTGCCTGCTTTGATTAAAAACGTAGTCATTCCATTGCAGAGCAAACACCCTGTCGACATTCAGTTGGACTTGGAAATCAAAGAAACAGAATCAGAAGCCAAGGCACAGTTATTCCTCAAAGAGACCGAAGATTTTTTGCTTTTCCAGCCCATCGTCAATTACAATGGACAACAATTAGAACTTGATGGATCTTCAGAATGGGTCATAGAAAAAGAAGGCGAAGTCACCCGAATGGCTCGAAATGTGGAGTTTGACCAATCCTTCAATACCTTGATGCAAACTCTTCATCCCGATTTCACACAGCAAGCCACCGAAATAACAAATGGATTGTACTACTTCCTCAACTACGAAGAAGTGATGGAAAATGAGTGGTTTTTGGATGCCTTCGAAAAGTTGGAGAAAAACAGTGTCGAGATATTTGGCTTCAAGAGTTTGAGTCGGTTTCACTACGATTTGCACCGTCCAACAATGGATTTTGAAGTCACTTCGGGTATTGATTGGTTCGACATCCGAACAGATGTTAGCTTTGGAGACCAATTGGTTTCGCTCAAAGAAGTACAACGGGCTTTGCTGCGAAACGAAAATTTTGTGCGCCTCAACAACGGTAAATTGGGCGTGCTTCCCGAAAAATGGCTTGCCAAATACGCCGATTTGTTCAAACTAAGTAGTATAAAAGGCAAAGAACTCCGCATCTCCAAAGTACACTTTTCGCTTGTAGATGAACTATACGAAATGATTGACGATGAAGAAGTTCAAAAGGAACTCTTCATGAAAAAACAAAAGCTCAAAAACTTCAAAAATGTCGCAAAGGTACAAATGCCTCTCAACATCAATGCAACACTGAGAGACTATCAAAAAGAAGGCTACAACTGGATGAATTTTTTGGACGAATTTCAGTGGGGTGGCTGCTTGGCTGATGATATGGGTTTGGGTAAAACCCTGCAAGTACTGACCCTCCTGCAACACAAAAAAGAAGAAAATCGCACCAGCACCAATCTCGTTGTTGCTCCTACTACCCTACTCTTCAACTGGGAAAAAGAGGTCGAAAAATTTTGTCCCGACCTCAGCATCTTTCGACATCATGGGCCTTTCAGAGAAAAATCCACCAGCAACCATTTTGAAGACTTCGACATCATCATCACCTCTTATGGCACATTGACTTCCGACATTGACCTATTCAGCAAATACGAATTCAACTACATCGTGTTGGACGAATCCCAAGCCATCAAAAACCCTTCAACCAAACGCTACAAAGCTTCTCGCCTATTGAAGGCAAAAAATCGCATTGCCCTCACGGGTACGCCCATCGAAAACAACACCTTTGACCTCTATGCTCAAATGAATTTCTTAAATCCAGGAATGTTGGGCAGCATGGAGTTTTTCAAAAAAGAATTTGCAAATCCGATAGACAAATACAGCGATACCATAAAGGCGAAAGCCCTCCGAAAAATTGTCTACCCTTTTATCCTTCGACGCACCAAAGAATTGGTTGCCAAGGAACTGCCCGAAAAAACGGAAACGGTTCTCTACTGTGAAATGAATGGTCAACAGCGCAAGGTATATGAGGCTTTTCGAGACAATTACCGCCTCAAAATACTGGAAAAAATAGACGAAGAAGGTATGTCTAAAGCAGGCATGTACATTTTGGAGGGATTGATGAAACTTCGCCAAATCTGCAATTCTCCCGCCTTACTCAACGATACGGAAGATTATGGAAAGGATTCCATCAAATTGAAGGAGTTGATGGATCACATCAACGACATCAGCACCAACCACAAAATCCTTGTTTTTTCGCAGTTTTTGGGTATGCTGTCCATGATTAAAGAACAACTCGAAAAACAGGGAATCGAATACGAATATTTGGATGGTTCGCTCACACCCAAAGCCCGAAAAAATGCGGTCAATCACTTCCAAAATGACGACAAATGCCGCATTTTCTTGATCAGCCTTAAAGCGGGTAGCCTCGGTTTGACGCTTACCGAAGCAGACTATGTCTATCTCGTTGACCCGTGGTGGAACCCTGCCGTTGAACAGCAAGCGATTGACCGAACTCATCGGATTGGTCAAACCAAAAACGTGTTTGCTTATCGCATGATTTGCAGGGATACGATAGAAGAGAAAATCATGAGTTTACAGGAGAAAAAACGGGCTTTGGCGGAGGATTTGATTTCAACGGAGAAGAGTTTTATGAAGCAGTTGGATCGAGGGGATGTGGCGTTTTTGTTTAGTTGATTCAGAAGTCAGAAGAGAGATGCAGGAAGTAAGACTTCCGTATTTAGAGTACAAGAACATTCAACTTTTGTATGATTAATTTCCTCTAATTATTTTTTATAAAACAATGATTTACATTACTCAACTCATCTACATCAAAGAAGGGCAAGAATCCACTTTCCACGAATTTGAAGCCGTAGCGATTCCTATTTTGAAGAAATACAACGGCGAACTGCTTTCTCGAATTCGCCCTACTGACGATTCACTCATTGAAGGAACGCTCGAAAAACCTTACGAGATTCATTTTATTAGCTTCCCAAGCAAAGCCGATTTGCAGGCATTTATGCTCGATGAAGAACGCAAGCAATATGTACATTTGAAAGAACGATCTGTTCGGTCGGTGATTTTGGTGAAAGGAGAGAAAATCTGATTGGTGATGATAATAAGACTACCAAATGCAAAAACGTCATTGTCCTTCAATTGAATAGAAGAAACAATGACGTTTCAATAATAATGATATCTGAATCAAACAATATGACAATACAGCCATATAACAATATCACTCAATCAATACCCAAACAAATCCTCCAAAGTCACCTCTTTAAACTCACCTAAAGACTTCAAATAGTCCATATCCAAGTTTTCCTTATTACCCATCACCAAGAAAGTGTAAGGTTTGTTGGCAATGTGTTCCTTAAAGAATTCGTTCATGTCGTTGAGTGACATAGACTTGGTGCGCTCATAGACATCCTTGCGAATATCGTAGTCCAAATCAAGGCGTTTGGCAGCCAAGTAGTCGAAGAATTTACCCGTTTTGGTGATTCGCTCTGTTTCCAGCTTCTTCAAAACCGAAGTTTTGGCTGATTCAAATTGTTTTTCAGCTTTTGGCATTTCGTTCAGTAAGTCTCGCATTGCACCAACAGCATCTTTCATTTTATCTGCTTGAACACCCATAAATGCCTGAACGTAATGTCCTCTATCCAAACGCCCAGGAGTAGTATATCCACCCCAAGCAGAATAAGCCAAAGCCCTTGCTTCCCTGATTTCTTGGAAAACGATGGACGACAATCCTCCTCCAAAATACTCTCCAAACACCTCTGCGTAAGGCACTAATTTTTTGTCGTATTCACTTTCATCCTGCGAAAGCATGAGGATTTGTGCCTGAACCATGTCATAATTCACAAACAACACCTTGTCTTTTTCGGTCTTCATTTCAGCATATTCGGCAGGTTCAGGATACCCCATCAACTCCCCCGAAACGGTATGGTACTTTTTCAAAACCTCTTTGGCTTTGTCCGATTTGTTTTGACCGTAGTAGAAAACATAGTGTTCGTAGCTGGTCAAAGAATGAATGATGTCAACCAGTTCTTGTGCGGTCAAGGCCTTCAATTCTTCTTCCGAAAGAATGTGTTTGGTTGGAGAATGATCCCCAAATTTTGCATAAGTATATAAGCCACTCCAAAATATTTTGTTTTTGTTCAACTTATCATCCATACGTTGCTTCAAAATACCCGCTACCATGTTTTGAAGTGCATCTGCATCGGGTTTTGCATTTGCCAAAACGTGTTCAAACAATTTCACCCCTTCTTCCAAAGATTCTTCCAAGCCCGAAAGCGTCACATAGGTTCGGTCATAAGAAGTATTCACACCAAAGCTCAAACCCAGTTTGTAGAACTCCTCTTGTAGTTGTTCGGCACTGTATTTATCCGTTCCCAAATAGGGCAAATATTCTACTGCCAAGCCCATCTTTTTATTGTGGTAATTCCCCATATCGAGGATATAAGAAAGGCTAAAAGTCGCATTCAATTCGTTGTGAATATAATAGAACGGCACACCTGCAACCAAGTCAGACTGTTCGATTTCTTTGTCGTAGTCCAAGAACACAGGCTCCATACGTCCCGACTCTTTTTTCTCAAAGTTTTTGTAGAAGTTGGATTGACTGTCACGATTCAACTCAATCTGAGTAATCGGTGGCTTAGGAACTTTCATTCCTTTATTCGCTTCTCCGTTTCGTTTGTACACCACCACATAGTTGTCATTGTAGTGTTCGTTTGCGAATTTGATTACATCTTCACGCGTGATTTTACTCACATCGTCCAAAAATGAAACCGACTTTGCCCACGGTTGGTCTTCAATAAAAGCACTTATCATCGCACTCACACGAGGCCAGTTGCTTTCCAACCCCTTCAATTGGCTCAATTTGAAGTCTTTGATAACCGCATCAATCAACCAATCGGGAAACTCACCTTTTTTAATCAACTCAATCTGCTCCAAAAGCATATTTTTCACTTCCTCCAATGATTGACCTTCCCGAGCTTTCCCACGAATTTGGTGAATCGAATAGTCGTTCATCGCATACTGAAAAGCACCGCCTTCGAGGATTTTTTGTTTTTGAATCAAGTTCAAATCCATCAAACCCGCCTGTCCATTCTGCAAAATATTGTCCATCAAATTGAGCATTAAAGCATCATAAGAACCTGCACCGTCAAAACGATACGCTATCGCCACTTGCTCTGCTTCACTTCCAAACACATCTACTTCAATGGGTGCAGTGATGGGTTTTTCTTTTTCGAATGTCCATTCAGGAACTTCTTTTGGCTTCCAATCTCCAAAATATTGGTCAATCAATCGAATGGTTTCCGACATTTCAAAATCACCCGACATGCAGATAGCCACATTATTCGGGACATAGTAGGTATCAAAAAACTCGTGGATTTTCACCATTGAAGGATTCTTCAAATGCTCACCCAAGCCAATGGTAGAGATATTGTAGTGGTGATTGGGGAATAGGTTTTCAAAAATAGCCGAATAGATTTTGCGACCATCGTTGTCCTGCGCTCGGTTGAATTCTTCGTACACCGCTTCCAACTCTGTGTGGAACAAACGCAAAACCAACTCCTGAAAACGCTCAGATTCAACCATCAACCATTTCTCCAATTCACTCGAAGGAATGTTGTTGATATACACCGTTTGGTCAGTTGAAGTATAAGCGTTGGTGTATTTTGCGCCCAAGCTCGAAATCATTTTATCGTACTCATTCGGGACAGCCAATTTTGAGGCTTCATAAGAGATTTTGTCAATCTCTTTGTAAATCTCTGTTCTCTTATCTTGGTCGGTTTCGTTTCGGTGTTTTTCGTATAAATCCGAAATTTGGGTCAATAATTTTTGTTCCTCCTCCCAATTCGTTGTTGCCATCTTGCTCGTTCCTTTGAACACCATGTGTTCGAGGTAATGCGCCAAACCCGTAGCATCCCTTGGATCCTGTTTAGAGCCGACACGCACAGGTATTGCCGTTTGAATACGAGGGTCTTCTTTGTTTACAGAAAGATAAACCTTCAAGCCATTTTCAAGGGTATAAATACGGGTTTTCATGGGATCCCCCACTACATACTCATATTTATAGTCTCCGTCCATTGCAGTTTTGGTCTTTGGTTCATCAACCTTTTCCATAACTTTTTCTGCTGTTTCTTTGGCTTTAACAACGGCTTCTTTGTCAGTGGTTTGCATACTTGCTCCGCCACCACAACTGTATAAAACAATTGTGAGCAATAGCGAATAACATAAAACAAGTTTACGATTCATAAGGGGATAAATTTGGTATTAAAAGTATGATTTTTCATTTACCCTGTTGATTTTGTGGGCAAAAGATACCTCAAAATTACTATTTTTTGAAGGAATAATAGGCTTCAACAATGAATCAGACTTGTTAATTTTTGCTAAAAATGTATATTATGACTGGATTCTGTCTATTTTTGTTTGTTCACTTAACTACCAACTTTCCACTCTTAATACTTTCCCCTCCAATCTCCAATTGATACAAATAAACCCCGCTATTCCAATCCCCAACATCCAAAACCAAGTGAGAATTATTAATTTTTAATTCTTCCTTATTAATTAATCTCCCTTGATAATCATACACCTTCAATACGCCCTCTTGATTATTCGGAATCTGATACTGAATCGTAGCTTTTTCCCTAACAGGATTCGGGCTAATTCGCATAAAAATCTCCTCCTCTACTGCAATATCCTCAATATCCACCACTGTCTCCACACAACCCAATTCCTCGCAAAAATTACCTTCTTCATCTATAGTGACTATCCAGCCATATTGTGGAGTAGGAGAAAACTTATACCCCGTCAAAACATAACCTCCTTCAATTTTGTCTATGTCTTTGATGTAACAATCTGCATTTGGGTCAGCAGTGATGGGTTTTGTCCAAAGAGTATCTCCTTCTGAATTGAAGTTCATGATAAGGGGATGAGTGTTGTCTTGTTCGTTGATAGTGTAAGCAACACCAATGAAACTATCGTCTTCTCTAACCACAACAGGGGATTGTATGGTTCTGATAGTTGGAATTGAATATACCTTTTCCCATATTATTTCTCCATTTGGGTCTAGTTTGGCATTGTAGTTTTTTCGAATGCCGTTTTCTCGAATGCCTCCTTCCAACAAAAAGTTCCCATCATTCAAAGCATAAACTTGACATGCAGGGTCGTCTTCTGATGTACCATAAGTTTTATCCCACAACTGATTTCCCAAACTATCAATTTTCACCACATACATATCAAAATCGTCCTCTTCGGTTTTCCCATAGCCTGCCAAAATATAGTCTCCATTCATTGTTTCAACCACCGATAAAGCCTTACAAGATTGATTAAAACAATAACTATTTTCCCATTCCATAGAGCCTCTTGAATCGGTCTTGACTGCGTACATTTCGATGTGATTGATGGTTTCTACAAAACCAGTGATTAAAAATCCTCCATCTTTTGTTTCAATTACTTCTCCCTGTCCATCTATTCCCTCCCAACCAAACTGTTGTGTCCAAAGAATGTTGCCCTCGGTGGTAAATTTTCGCAAGAAAATATCTACATCACTATTATCTATCCATTTGCCATATAATAATAAAAATTGTCCATCAGAGGTTTGAATAAATTGCCTTCCCGAAACGACTGTGGTGACATCTGGAGAATCGTCTAAAATATGATGGTTAAGAATGTTTCCTTCAATATCAGTATTTGCAAAATAAATTATTGTATGTGTAAAACCAAAGACCCCTACCGTATAATAGCCATTTTCATGAGGTATCGTAGCAACTGATAGTTGGTTGGATTCGTCTAGTAAAACTTGCTTATTGAAGTGAGTGAAAGGTTGACAAAACACAATCAAAGGATAGCATAAGACAAAAAATAGGAGGTAAATATTTTTTTTCGTTTTAAACATATTCATTCAATTGATAGTGAAATAAAAGACCAGTAAGCACAAAAGTGTTTACTGGTCTGAATTAAAATGGATTTATTTGATAATTATGATTTTATCAAAGCTATAAATGGTTTTGTCGTTTTTCACTTGTACATAATAGATGCCTCCTTTTAAATCTTCTATTGGGATGATTATTTTTTGTCTATCTACATTCAATTTCAAACTTTTCACCTCTTGCCCCACATTATTGAAAATTATCAACTCTATATCTTCTTCCGCAGGTGAGTCTATCCATTGAAGACTAAGTTGATTTTTAGCAGGATTGGGAAGCAATTGAAGGGCTGGTTTTTGTGGTATTTTAGAGGAGGTTTTAGAAGAATGACTCATAACTGGAGCGGCATTTCGGATGTATTTTTCATTGAAATATCCACTCAAAATAGACTGTGCAAGAATATTGGTACGGGGATTTAAAGACAAATCCTCTGCATAATAGCGAATGAGACTTTCATTTGCTATTAATTCATTGTCAACAATGGTAGTAAGTAAGTTTTTGAAAGCAATTTCGTCAGCAGTATTAGAAGGAATACGGTTCAGAGTCTGCAATGTTTTGGTATAATCAGCTTGTTGAATATAATTGGCTACCAATATTTTATCTGACCAAACTTCTTGTCTTTGCTCCAAATCTTGAATTACTCCTGTATAATCTTGATTGGCTAACTTGTATTGAACCTGTTGGACAAAATAGCGTCTATCTTCTTCGGGTTCAATCATTCCACAATCAACTTTCCACTCTTAATACTTTCCCCTTCAATCTCCAACTGATACAAATAAACCCCACTCACCCAATCCTCCAAATCCAACATCAAGTGTGAATTATTCATTATTAATTCTTCCTTATTAATTAAT